>CAZXGL010000004.1:0-137905 GCA_964640595.1 uncultured Phycisphaeraceae bacterium
GGGGGGAAGGGGGGGGAGGGGGGGAAGTCACAGGCGGGATGTTTGTGCCACTGAGTAGGGAGGGGGGAGACACAGGCGGGATGCTTGTGCTACCAAGAGACACAGGCGGGACGCCTGTGCTACCAGAAGAATTGAGACCCGGCTCGGCGAGCCGGGCCACCAGGGCGGGTACGGCCTGGGCGTTGTACCGATGCTGGGCCAGCACCGGATGCCACACCCCCGGCTCGGGCGGGTCGATCAGCCAGTTGGCCTCGTGAACCTCGCAGGTGGTGGCCAGCAGATCCTCCGGCCCCCCCACCACCACCTCGTTCGTCTCGGGGCGTTTTTCGACCACATAGATGGGATGGCCGAGGGCGACGCCCACGCCGCGACGCTGGCCGATGGTGAACTTGTGCTGGCCGGCGTGGGTGCCGAGCTGGTTGCCCTGGCGGTCGATGATGCGTCCCTCAACGCTCAGCTCCGGACGGCGACGCTCGACCAGGCCCGCGTAGTCGTTGTCGGGGACGAAGCAGATCTCCTGAGAGTCCGGCTTGTTGAACACGGGCAGGCCCATGCGCTCGGCGATGGCGCGAACCTCGGCCTTGGTTTCGTACTCACCGATCGGCAGGATCATCTCGGCCAGGCGGGCGCGGGGGGCCCCGAAGAGGACATAGGACTGGTCCTTGTCGGGATCGAGGCCGCGGCGGAGGACCGGCTCGGAACCGGTGCGGTCGATCCGCGCATAGTGGCCGCTGGCGACGAAGCCGGCCCCGATCTGGCGGGCGTACTCGTGGAGCTTGCCGAACTTGAGCCAGTCGTTGCAGCGGACGCAGGGGTTAGGAGTGCGGCCGCGGGCGTACTCATCCACGAAATAGTCGATGATCCGGCCGAAGTCCTTCTTGAAGTTGCAGACATAAAACGGCACGCCGAGTTCGGCGGCGACATGGCGGGCGTCGGCGGCGTCGTTGATCGAACAGCAGCCCTGGTGGCCGATCCGGACCTTGGCCGGATCGCAGGACACCCCGGCGGAATCGAAGGGGATCAGTTCGTCGAGTGTTTCGCCCGGAGAGCCCAGACGCATGAAGCACCCGACCACCTCAGCCCCCTGCTCCTTGAGCAGGCCGGCGGCCACGGAGGAATCGACGCCGCCGGACATGGCAACGAGCACCTTCCGGCCAGCCCAGGGCTGGGGGGAGGAGGGGCGAAGGTGAACGGAAGTGCTTGGCACGCCTGATCGTACGACGGTCAGGGCCCGTCGTCGCCCTCCAGCGGGATGGAACCGCCGTCATCCGACTCATGCTGGGCAGGGGTATCTGACGCGGGAGCGGACGGGGGATCCTGAAAATCCTCGGGCAGGTCTTCATCACCATCGAGGGGGATGGGGCTGTCGTCCTTGGGGCGAGGCGGCGACGGCGGCTTGCCGATGTGCTGGATGGCCGGGCGGATGGTCTGGGTGGGGCCGGATTCATCGATCTCGATGGGGGTCTCGTCCTTGATGGGGTCGGGCATGGCGGGAAAGGGGGTGCGGTCGGCGTAGGAGGTCCCGCATTCGGGGCAACGGCCGCCGAAGGGGAGGCCCCGGAGGTCGTACCCACACCCAAGACAGGGGGTGGAGCCGGCGACGGTGCCGCCGCGTTCGGAGCGATCGCGGAGGCGTTCGGTGATGCGGTCGGCGCGGCCTTCGTTCTGTGTCTGGTATCGGAGCACCCATTTGGCCCGATTCGCACAGCCGATGATGTGCCAGCCGAGCACCACCGCAGCGCCCACCAGCACGATCCCGCACCACACGGCGAGGAAGGTTGCGACGAAGCCCAGAACGATGAAGGCGGTGCCGAAGACCAGCAGGAGCCAGGCGGTGCCGCGGAGCTGCCAGCCGCCGGTGTCGTCGGACATCCAGAACTCGATTTCGGCGACATAGATGCTGATGGGCACCAGCCCGGCGAAGGCCGCAAAGCCCGCAAGGCCCGCGAGCACCTTGAACACGGTTCCGAGCAAGCCCATGCCATCGGTCGCGACGGCCACGATGGTCAGAACCAGAAAGAGGGGCCACATGCTCGCGGCCAGGCGTACCCCCAATCGCCACTTCGGGCTGTCCATGATCGGGTTGTCCTGCTCGGCGAACTCCGGCGGCCGAGGCATGGAAACGATGCATACCCCGGCGATCCATGCGCACGAGCCAAGGAGTGTCGAAACCAGCATCGCGTGTCGGATGAAGCAAGCGAGCGGCACGCCGAGCAGCGTCAGCACGATGCCGACGGACATGAGGGTGAACCCGAAGCCCAGCCGGCGGACATAGGCCGGGGGGGCATCGGTCATGGTGCCCTCGCGCGGGCCGTAGGACTTGTGCTTGGGCCGGATCGGCTCGCCGCACTCGGGGCACTTGCCGCCGATGCGCAGACCCTTGAGGTCATACTCGCACCCGCGGCAGAGACGCGACTCCATGATGACCTGGCCGGGTGGTGTGGGCAAAGGGGGGTCTCCGGGTGGCGGGCGGGGGAGCGGCCGGGTTCACCCATCCGGCAGGGAAATGTACCGCTTCATACCGGGGACGGTTGAAGCAAACCGGCACCCCGTCTTCCTTCTTTGTTCCGATGCCGGCCAACGCGAGGGTATTCGAGCGGACGACCAGAAAGCCCGACCCCTCGGTCAATCCCTAGGCCAGCCCGGGCCAGGGTTCTCCGCACTCGGGGCAACGGGCCGCTCCAACCCGCGGAGCATCCTCAAAGGCCGGGGTCAAGCCTTCGAGGTGGTACAGGCACACCCGGCAGCGTGAACGCGGGTGCTCTCGGAGCATGGGGACGGATCGTCCGCGCCGAGCCAGCCGCCGGATGACCGAAACACCGAGGATGAGGCACTGAACCAGCAACCAGGCCAGGACGATCAATAACCCGTACACATGGAAAATCTGGATGAAGGCCATCACGGGAAGGAAGGCAAGGATCGCGTAAAAGAATGAAAAGAACACGGCACTGATGCATGCGTCCAATGGGCGTTCGCCACGGTTCGATCGGACGATCTCGATGGCGGGAAAGGCGATAAACCGGGCGTACCGCCAGAGCGTCCTGAGCAGTCCGGAACGGCTGCCACGCTGGCCGCACGCCACCCACTCGGACCATTCCCGGTTGGCCTCGAAGCTGTCCGGCACCCCATTCCCGCAGGCGGCATCAAGGGCCTCGATCAAAATGAGTCGGTCCGCTGCATCATCGCCTGTGTATATTCGGGAGGTCATGGGGCGAATGGTACTCGGTCTCCATGACGGGCTTGCTGCTGTTGGAAGGGGCCGAAAAACAGTAGCCCCACCCCCACCGTTTTAAAAAAGAGATAGACAGCCGCACTCCAGAGTCTGTTTCAACTTTTTATGCCGGCTCGGCGGCCTGCGCATCGGTGGTTTCGATGCAACGGTCGATGCGTGCCAGCACGCCGGCCTTACCGAGGATGGCCAGGGTCTGGCCCAGCGGTGGGGAGACGCTCGTGCCCGTCACCGCAACGCGGAGCGGTTGGGCGACCTTGCCCATGCCAAGGCCGCTCGATTCCGCGTAAGACGCGATCACCGCTTCGATGGCCTCGGGCGTGAACGGCTCGATGGCATTGATGATCGGCTTCAGATCGCGCAGCGTTTCCAGGCCCTTGCGGTCGCCCTTGATAAGCACCTTGTGGATGGTCTTGCCATCGAACTCCACGGCGGCATCATCCACCAACGCGAAGCCGACGATGGAACGGCCATCGCGGAGTGTCTTGCAACGGGGCTTGACGGCCGGGGCGAGCATCCGCATGTCGTTGAGGGTGAAGCGGGCGGCGAGGGCGTGGTCGAACTTTTCGGCCCAGGCTCGCCAAGCCCGCGCGAACGCCTCATCGGACATCTTGGGCATGTCGTCCGCGCTGAAGGCCAGCAGCTTCTGGCGGTCGAACTTGGACGCGGTCTTGCCCAGGCCCGCCAGGTCGAAGTTCTCGGCGAGGTAGGCCGCGTCGAAGCGTTCCAGGTCGGTGCCGTCGGCGTTCTTGGTCTTGGGGTTCCAGCCGAGCAGGGCGAGGAAGTTGACCAGCGTGGGCGCAAGGTAGCCCGCGGCCTCGAAGTCCTCGGCGTCGATCTCGGGCAGATCGACCTTGAGGGCCGCCGCGAGTTCGGTCAGACGGTCGGTGTCAAGCTGGCGGGTCTTGTCGTCCAGCCACTCGGCGAACTCCGCCGCATCAATCGAGCCGATGGGCGGGGCATCCAACCCGGCACCCTTGACCGCGGCCTTCGCGGTCTTGTCCTTGTCCCGCTTGGACATCTTGGAACCATCGACATTGAAGATCAGCGGCATATGGGCATAGGTCGGTGTGGGCACGCCCAGCGCCCGCTGCAGCGCGACATGGCGGGGCGTGTTGATGAGGTGCTCCTGCCCGCGCAGCACATGGGTCACCCCCATGGCCGCGTCATCGACCACCACGGCGAAGTGGTAGGTGGGGAAGCCGTCGCGTTTGCGGATGATGAAATCGTCCATCTCTTCCGGGCCGACGGTGACATCGCCCAGCACCTGATCGTGCACGGTGATCGGCTCGTCGGGCATCCGGAAGCGGACGACATGGTTGCCCGGCTCCATCCGTGCGATGCGCTCGGCGGGCGGGATACTGAGGGCGGAGCGGTCGTACTTGTAGCCCACCTTGGCGCTGATGGCGGCCTGACGCTTGGCCTCCAGCTCCTCGGGGCTTTCAAAGGCGGGATAGGCCAGGCCCGCCTCGATCAGGCGGTCGAGGTGCTGGTTGTAGATCTCCAGCCGCTCGGACTGGTAGTAGGAACCAACGCCCGGCTTCTCGCCGCCGAGGGTGCGGCCGTCGGGGGTGGTGAAGACCGGACCGTCGTCCCAGTCGATGCCCATCCAGGCCAGGGCGCGGAGGATGCCGGCCGTGGCGGCATCCGAAGAACGACGCTGGTCGGTGTCCTCAATGCGCAGGACGAACCGGCCCCCATGCCGGCGGGCGAAAGCCCAGTTGAACAGGGCCGTGCGCGCCCCCCCGATGTGGAGGCGGCCGGTGGGAGATGGGGCGAAACGGGTGACGACAGGGCTTGGGGACATTGTGGGGGATGATAGTGCCGCGCCCCACCCCCCACCCCCCACCCCTCCCCCGATGGGGCCGACTTCTAGTCGGCCTCCCCTCCCAAGGCGGTGGCATCCAACTGGGATCGGGCACATACTGGGGTCATGTCCAGAACCTTCCTCCTCGTGCTGCTGGGCACCATGATCCTCCTGCCGGGGTGCTACGACGGGCGCAATGGCTGCGTGTCTTGGCACAGCACGATTTCCACACCCGGCGGCGAGGTTCGTGCTCGGGAGATCGAACCGGGCGACTTGGTGACAAGCCTGGGGCCGGACGGTTCCTTGGGAATGAGTCGGGTGATCGCGGTGCGTCACGCCCGTTCGAGCACCATGCTGGCCGTGACGATCAGCGATGGGCGCGAGTTGTGGGTGACGCCGGACCATCCGGTCGGGGTGCCGGGAGGGCGGTTCCTGGCGGCGGGGAGGCTGCAACCGGGCGACACCATCCGAACCGGCGACGCGGACATGGCGGTCGTCCGCATCGACCGGCGCCGCGGCGATCGGGTGGTGGACCTGACCGTCGAACCGGATGAGAACTTCTTCGCCAACGGGGTGCTTGTCCACAACAAGACCGTCATTTCGCCGCCCCCGAAGCCGACCATGCCAGGCCGCTATGTCAACATCGCCACGGGAACCACCATCGAACTGACCGAAACGGGCGGTCGACTGTTCATCCCGCGTCCCATGCATATCGCGGATCGGTATGAGAAGGACAGCGTGTGGGACATCGGCCCGTGGACGCTGAACGAGTACACCATGACCGCCCCCTTGACACGGCGGCTCACCGAGGACTGGCTGTCCCGGCTCATCGAGCAGGACACCGCGGTATTGGTCATCCGGGCGGTGGACACACGGGGGCAGTCGCCAGCCCGTCCGCACTGGCCTCCGAGCGAGACCGTGCTGCAATCCGTACGGATCGAGACCCGCCATGGCCCGCACGGCCTGGGATCCGCGTGGACAACGCCCGACGCGATCGAAAGGGCGTTGCGCGGGTTTGAGTCCAATACCCCCTGAACGCCGAGGAAACTCCTTCCTTGCGCGGTTCGCGCAAGATCGCGCGGATTTCGGTTGTTCCATTTCCAGATTCTGATACCATGACCGATCCGCCGACCTCAAAGGGATAAGCCGGCGGGAAACCTGTGTCCGGGCGTCGTTGCCCGACCAGACGGCCGGGCCGACGCCCTCTGAAAGGAGGGCCGCCGTTATGGCCGCTGTACGAAACCCCGCCGACATCCGCAACATCGCCCTGGTTGGTCAGACCGGTTCCGGCAAGACCACCCTGACCGAGCGGTTGCTGTTGTTGACGGGGGTGATCCAGCGGATGGGAACCATCGAGGAGGGAACGACTTTCTCCGACTGGACGGACGAGGAGAAGCACCACAAACGCTCCCTGCGCACGACGATGCTGCATGTCGAGCACGAAGGGCACATGATCAACCTGATCGATGCGCCCGGGCTGGGGGACTTCGCGGGTCACGCCATCGGCGTGTTCCCCGCGGTCGAGACGGTCGCGGTGGTCATCGACGCGAGCACGGGCGTGCAGCCAATGACGCGCCGGATGATGTCGATCGCCAAGGACCGCAACCTGCCGCGCATGATCATCATCAACAAAATCGATGACGAGCAGACGGACCTGGAATCGCTGGTCGAAGCCGTCCGCGACGAGTTCGGGCCGGAATGCCTGCCCGTTTCGCTGCCGACGCCGGATCGGTCTGGCGTGGTGTCCGTCTTCGACCGGGAGGAAACGGGCAAGACCCTGTTCAGCAGCGAAGCGGATGCCCATCGGGCCATCGTCGAGCAGATCGTGGAGATGCAGGACGACCTGATGAACCAGTATCTCGAGGAAGGCGACGATGCCAATCTCGACAAGCAGAAGCTCCACGACGCGTTCGAGGCCGCCCTGCGCGACGCGCACCTCGTGCCGATCGCCTTCGTCAGCGCCAAGAACGGCGCGGGATGCCCGCAGTTGCTGCATGTCATGGCCTCGCTGCTGCCCAGCCCGCCGGAGGGCAACCCGCGCCCGTTCCTGAAGCGGGATGAATCCGAAGGCGATGAGCACACCTTCCATGCCGATCCGGACCCGAGCAAGCCCGTGATCGCGCACATCTTCAAGGTCGCCACCGACCCGTTCGTCGGCAAGCTGGGTGTGTTCCGCGTCCATCAGGGGACGATCCGCGCCAAGAGCGAGCTGCTGATCGGCGATCAGAAGAAGCCGGTCCGCATCGGCCACCTGCTCAAACGGCAAGGGAAAGAGAGCAAGGAGGTCGATGCCCTCGGCCCGGGCGACATCGGGGCCATCGCCAAGGTGGATGACATCCACTTTGACGCCGTGCTGCACGAGGGGCACGATCTGGACAGCCTGCACCTCAAACCACTGCCCATGCCCGAGCCCATGTACGGCCTGGCCATCGAACTGAAAAACCACGCCGACGAGACCAAGTTCTCCACCGCGGCCCACAAGATCCTGGCTGAGGATCCGTCGCTGCGTCTGGACCGCATCGCCGCCACCCGGCAGACCGTGCTTCGAGGACTGGGCGAGCTGCACCTGCGGGTCATCATCGAACGCTTCAAGGAACAGTACGGCATCGAGCTGACGACCGCCCCACCGAAGATCGCGTACAAGGAAACCATCACATCCCAGGCGGAGGGCCACCACCGCCACAAGAAACAGACAGGGGGTGCCGGACAGTTCGGTGAGGTCTACCTGCGGGTCGCGCCGCTGCCACCCGATCACGAGAGCGGGTTCGAGTTCGTCAACGCCACGGTGGGCGGGACCATCCCCCGCCAGTTCATGCCCGCGATCGAGAAGGGCGTGCGATCGGTGCTCTCGGGTGGGGCGGTGGCTGGCTACCCGATCAAGGGCGTGCGCGTCGAGGTGTACGACGGCAAGTACCACGCGGTGGACTCCAAGGAAGTTGCGTTCATCACGGCCGGAAAGCGGGCGTTCATCGACGCCATCAAGAAGGCGCACCCGGTCCTGCTCGAGCCGTTCGTCACGCTGGAGGTGACCGTCCCCGCTTCCAGGATGGGCGACATCGCGGGTGATCTGTCCAACAAGCGCGGACGCGTGCAGGACACCCGCATCCAACCCGGCGACATGTGTACCGTGGTGGCCCAGGCCCCGCTGAGCGAGCTGCAGAACTTCTCCACGCAGCTCAAGAGCATGACGGCGGGGGCTGGCAGCTTCTCCATGGAGTACTCGCACGATGAAAACACCCCGCCGCATGTGCAGCAGCAGGTGATCTCGGAGTTCGCGGGGCATGGGGAGGAGGACGATTAGCCATTGTCGGAGCGGGGGGCATCCTGCCCTCCGTCGGCCCGAAGGGCCGGGTGTGGTGCGCTGATCGTCGTTCGGAGTTTGAGCTTCGCACGAGCGGGGGGCTGGAAGCCCCCCGCTCCGCGTTGGATGGAGAATGGTCCGGATAACCCTGACAATCCGCAAGTCATCCACACCCGCTTTCCCCTCGGCAAATGCGTGATAGACTGATCGTCGGTGCCGGCACGGAGGCCGGTCCAGGTTCCCCACCGCGTGTGTGCATCCCGCGGGCAGACCAGAGGCATGATGGACCGCATCTCCAGCTCCATCCCGTTCCAGGCCGGCATCCACATGGCGGCGCGTGCCTACGGCGTGCGTCCCGTGTCCGTGACACCCGCCATCCAGCCCGGCCAGGGCACGACCCGGACCGAACCCCTCGCGCGGATCGGCCAGCCGGCCATCGCTTCCCCGAAGCCCGCATCGGACCCCTCCCGCCTCGTCGCGGCCCAGGTGGACCCCATCGACCTTTCCAACGATGTCGCCCAGATCAGCGGTCGCCCGACCGACGGCACCCTGCCGATGTACCGCCACCCGGCGGACCGGAATCAGGCCGCCACCGCCATCGCGCTGGGACGCTCGCTGGACATCAGGGGCTGACCGCATGGCCGGGGCGCTGCCCAAGCCGAACGAACTGATCCGGCATTTCCGGCTTGATCCGAACACCGTGTATCTCAACCACGGATCCTTCGGCGCATGCCCCACGCCAGTGGCTGAAGCGCAGGCCCGCCACCGTGACCGGATGGAAGCCGACGCGGTCCGGTTCTTTGTGGAAGACATCTGGGGCCTGCTGGACCGCTCACGCGATGCGCTCGCCCCGATCGTGGGAACGGCCGCATCCAACCTCGTCTTTGTTCCCAACGCCACCACCGGCGTCACCACCGTGCTGCACAACCTCAGACTGCGGGCGGGTGACGAGATCCTCGTCAACGGGAATGAGTACACGGCGTGCCTGAACAACTGCCGCGCCGTCGCGGCCCGTGCCGGGGCCGCCGTGGTGTCGGCCACGCTGCCATGGCCCGTGCCGGGGCCGGAAGCCGTGGTCGAGGCCGTTCTGTCCAAGATCACACCGCGCACACGCGTGGCGATGCTCTCGCTGGTAACCAGCGCGACCGGCACGCGCCTGCCGGTCGAAGAACTGCTCGACACCCTGCACGCCCGGGGGATCGACACGATCCTCGACGCGGCCCACGGGCCGGGCTGCGTGCCGATGCATCTGGACCGCTGGAACCCGACCTTCGCCACCGGGAACTGCCACAAGTGGCTATGCGCCCCGAAGGGAGCGGCGTTCCTGTCTGTACGCCCGGACCGGCAGAATGGATTCCGCCCGCTTGTGCTGTCCAATGACGCGGAACGACTGCCCGAAGCGGCCGCCCGGACCGGGCGGCCCCGCTGGCATCACGAGTTCGATTACTGCGGCACGGACGACCCCACCGCCCGGATCTCGGTCGCGGACGCGGCGGCGTTCATGGCATCGGTTCTTCCGGGGGGAGTCGAGGCGGTGATGGCGGGCAATCACGCCCTGTGCCTCCAGGCGCGTGATCTGGTCTGCTCCCGATTAGGCGTGGCACCACCGGTGCCCGATTCCATGATCGGGCCGATGGCGACCATCACACTGCCACGCCCCGTGGACGCGATGGAACTCTGGAAGCGCCTGTACGATCGCCACCGCATCCAGATCCCGGTGTGGGCCACGCCGGGCGGAGCGACACTGCTGCGGCTGAGCGCGCAGGTCTACAACGACATCGGGCAGTACGAGTATCTCGCCGGCGCGCTCGCCGAGGAACTCGGCGCGTAAGAAAGCCCTGGGCGTGATGCCCAGGGCTTGCCACAGAGAGCGTTCACATTCAATCAGCGACGACGGCGGACGGCGACCAGGCCGCCAAGGCCGAGCAGCGCCATCGCCGAGGGGGCAGGCACCACGCTGATGGTCATCGAGACGAAGTCGATGCCCAGAACACCCTCGATCGGGCCGTCGTCGATGCCCATGCCGAACACGGACAGACCGGTGAAGTCATAGAACCCCACGGCATCCAGGATGTCGAGCGAGGGCAGGAAGTCCTGCGGATAGGCGACGCTGAAACTGGCTTCGAAGTCACCGAAGCGACCGGCCTGTGCCAGCGGCATGCCGCTGGGGAAATCAAGGCCCTGGGAGAGGAAAAAGCCGTCCACGGCCGGATCGTTATCGCGGAGCACGAAGTAAGCCGGACCGGCGAAGCCGGGGTTCAGGCCGATGCTGGTGCCGCCGCTGAAGTTCAGGGTGAAGGAATCCTGATTGATGACATATCCACGCGTCGGGAAGAACCCGTTGACGAAGTTCCCGGAATCGACTGTGAAGGAGTAGGTCACGGTCTCGCCGGCGTTCACATTGCCGAGCACGCCCTCGTTGATCTGATTGCCGTACACCTCGCCGCGGATCTCGACGAGGACGGGGGTGGCGTTGGCCGCGAGCGTGCTGGCGGCCAGCACAGCCGCGGTGATCATGGTCTTGGTCATGGGTGTCTCCTCTTTCAAACAAGAGCCTGTCATGGCTGATTTTACGGACGGGACGCGATCAACCGCGGCCCTCGATCAGGAGAAGATAACGGAAATATCCCTTCCCGTCAAGTTTCCCATGGGAAAATCTGTGGGCAAGCTTGTGGGTGCCCAGAGTTTGCTCTACAATGGATCGGGCACCACCCCCCTCCATCCCGCCCGCTTCCCTCCCCCCCACCCCCCCTCCCCCGCTCCATTTCGTGAGATCTGACTTGACACTCGCCGGCACAACCCAATCACCACCCGAACGATTCGATGAAGCCCTGGACGGCGCATTCCAAGGTGTCCGGGGGGCCCTGACCGAGCTGCTGGTGGCCGTGGGTGCGGATCCGGGTAAGCCCCAGGACATTGCCCGACGGTTCCGGATCAACAAGAACCTGGCCTGGAAGGTCAGCAAGATCGTGACGGTGACCGACCCACACGCCGTGGTCTCCAACCTGCCCGGGCCGACGGGTATGAACACCATCCTGGCGGCGTTCGAGTCGGCAGGAGCTCCGGCGGACAGCATCCATGCCGCCCGTGGGGCGGTGGAGCGTTTCGACCGCATGGTCGAGGTGCATGTGGGAGACCGATCCACCCTTGAACTGGTCCTGACCAGCAAGGCCCCGGAGCGGGTGCCCACCGAGCACCTGCACCATACCCGCAAGATGGCCTTCCAGGGCAACTCCTCGATCTGGGGCATCCAGGCACGCGTGCGGCTTGCATCGTTCTTCCTGGCGCCGAACGCGGATGATCCGGAGATGCTCGACACCGCCAGCCTCATGGGGCTGCTGGATGTCCGACGCCTGCGCAACGAGGCCAGCGTGCCGCTGATGATGCGGTTCGCGTACAACGACGACGGCACGGTGCGGACCGGACCCGCCGCCGAACCGATCGACCCGGCCCGCGCCGGCGACCCGCTGATGCTGATGCCCGAGTTCAGTTCCAAGCCGGGGCCGGAGTTCGTGTCGGTCGAGGGCAACGGATTCACCCGCTACCAGCTTGCGCCAGGTCCGATCGGCAATGGCGGCCTGAACACCTGGGTTTCCGGCGAGTGCATCCGGGCGTTCGCGCCGATCTACGCCGACGAACACAACCGCGTGGGCGAGCACGCGGCACCGGTGCAGATCCCGGCGGAGTGGCTGCTGTGCGACCTGTATGTCCACCGCTCACTGTCGTTCGCCATGCGCCCGCGGGCCATGATGCTCAGCCAGCTGGCCGTAGGCCCCGCGCCGTCCGTTGACACCGGCTTCGATCGATTGCCGATGGCCGAGGAGATCGAGGCCATTGGGCACGGGCCGCCCGTGGTGGCGACACCGCTGGCCCCGCGTCTGGGCGAGATGGTCGCACGGGTCCACGACCGGATGGGCTGGGATGCCAAGGATTTCCACGGCTTCCGCGTGGTGGTGCGCTACCCGGCCATGCCGATCTCGCTGGTCATGCAGCACGATCTGGCGACGCGGGGCTGACCGCAAATGGATCCCGCTTGAACGGCGGCCCGAGCGGGATGCGTGTGCCACCAGGAACTCGGCTGAAGAGTCGGCACGGAGTGCTGGCCTACCAGAGTCCGTCGAGGTGGTACACCACGAGTTCGACCCGATCGCCCTTGGAATAGTTGATGCCGTCCACCCGGCCCAGCTCGGTCCAACCCGCAGGAGCAAGTGCATCCGCGGGCAGGATGAGGATGCCGCCCGGGTTCTGATCCGCCCAATCCACCACGCGATCGGGCGACAAACGCACCAGGCGGGCGCGTGTGGCGAAGGTCAGGCTGTCCTCGTGATACCCAACGCTGGCCACCGGCGCGCCGGGGGGACCACGCCGGATCAAACCCGCTAGTTGCTCGGTGACATGCAGCGGACGAGCGTGGGGCAGCACCACCCCCAACAGCGTGGCCGCGAACGCCACGGTGGCCATGATCGCCAGACCGTGCGAGCGGAGGATGGAGGCACGCACGCACCGGGCGGCCAACACGATCAATGCGAGGCTGACCAACGCACCGGCCGATGCCATCACAACAAGGCCCGCCGAGCCGTCCAGCCGCGCCACGAGAAGGGGTGACACCGTCAACGCCACACCGATCAGCACCCAGGCCACCAGGCCGCCACGCGGCGGGACGGGCTTGCCCGGCACATGCACGCGATCGGCCAGATCGAACACGGCCCGGGCCGTGAGCAGGGCGAGCGGTGGGTACAGCGGCAGCGTGTAGTGCGGCAGCTTGGTGCCGACCATCTCGAAAACCAGCCACGATGGAATGACCCACGCCAGCAGGAACAGTCCGGCATCATCGGCCACCGCACGCCCGCGCCAGCGAGCGAGAAAGGGCAAACCCTGGGGTCGTTCAATGGCCCGGCCCCATGCCCGCTTCACGGCGTGCAGCGTGACCAAAGAGCCCGGCCAGAACAGCACGGCCAGCAACACCAGGTGATAGCCCGGCGGACCCCAATGGCCTTCCTTTGGTTCCGCCGACCGCCCGATGGTCTCATCGAACCAGATCGAGGTCAGTGTGTCCCAGCCGACGATCCGCGCCGATGCCACCATCCATGGCGCGAGCATCAATGTCAGAATCACCATTCCGAGCAACGGGCGGGTCCGACGCAGCCAGCGCCAATCACGGGCGATCCACGACACCGTGACCGCCGCCAGCGCCGCGATCATGGGTGTGATCGGACCCTTGGTGAGGATCGCCGCGCCGAGCGCGATCCAGAATACGGCGGGCATCCACCACCGTGCGCGTGGCCCGGAGTCTGAGCCCATCCTCAAAGCCATCAACGCCGCCATCGCGGCCGTGGTGCAGAACAGCAACAGTTGATCTGCCCGCGCCTGGTGTGCATCCCAGACCACCATCGGGCTGACACCGAGCAACCCAGCGGCGAGCCAACCCGCACGGGCATGGCCCATGCCGACACCGAGACGCCAGGTGATCAGACAGGCTCCGATGGCGCTGAGCACGGACGGAATGCGGTAATGCCAGATGCGGTCCGCCAACGGGTCGAAACCGGTTAGCACCGCGCCCGACGTCGACTGCATCCAGTAGATCAGCGGGGGTTTGGCCAGGCGGGGACGCTCCCCCACCATCGGCACGGCCCAGCCGCCCGCGTGGCGTCCACCGATAAGGGCCCGGGTGGATGTGCGCTCGATCGGGCGGGTCTCCCGGGCATCCGCCGTCCCGAACAGCGATTCAAACATCTGGCGGCTGGCCTGCGCGAACCGGGCCTCGTCCCGGTCGACCACGGGGATGGAAATCTGACCGGGGACATAGACTGCCAGCAGCAGGGCCACCAGCAGCAAACCGGCCCGGATGGACCGCGCGGTCCGTTCCATCGCGGCAGACGGCCGGCCTTCTGGTGTGATGCCCTTCATGAACGCTACTCCACGATTCCGACGCGATGACTCTACGGGCCTGCGGCGAACCACAGCATGGTGCGCGGGCCTTGTGCTGACCGCCCTGCTTGTCATGCCGCTGGATGGAGGGATTACGAGTTGGTTCGCAGGCCTGCCCAAGCGGGGTGATGTCTGGCGCGAAATCGAGGCCTGGCAGCAGTACGGCCAGGGCGGGGCCGTGGTCATGGGTTGCGTTCTGATCTGGCTGCTGGATCCGGGCCGGAGGCGGCGGCTGCTGGACTGGGGAGCGGCCGGTGGGGCGACCTGGCTGGTCGTATTCCTGACCAAGATTCTGGTGGGTCGCCCACGCCCCCGGCTGGAGGATGCCTACGGCTTCCTGTGGCCTTGGGGAACCTGGGATTTCGGCCCACCGACCGGAGCGGTTCATGCGTGGCAGGTCGGCCGAGTGATCGACAGCGGGCTGTGGTCCATGCCGTCGAGCCACACGGCCATGGCCGCGGTGATGTCCGTTTTCCTGGCCCGGCTGTACCCGGCGCTGACCGGGTTCTGTGTGGTCATGTCGTGCGTGGTGGGCCTGGCGCGGGTGGCATTCGGAGCCCATTACCTCTCGGATGTCCTTGTCGGCGGGGCTCTGGGCTGGCTGATGGCCGAACTGGCGGTCGGGGGGTTCTGGGGGGTTCGCGGGGTGGACCGGATCTGGCGGCTGAAGGGGCCATCCGCACGCCCGAAGTGGCCGGAAGTGGTCGCCGCGGAAGAGTCCCGCTGGGCCAACCGTGCCCCCTGACGATCGGCGGCAGCAGGCATATGCTTCCGCCCCGACCGGGATGGCCCGGGCGTGGAGAGGTGGCAGAGCGGTTGAATGCGCCGGATTCGAAATCCGGTTCGGCGGTTTCCGTCGACGGGGGTTCGAATCCCCCCCTCTCCGTTAGAGCGGCATGACTCCCGTGACAGCTGGGATGATCGCTGGTAATGTGTGTCTGATGCCGCCAAAGGGCCACAACTGGACCCGGGACGAGACGCTACAGGCGTTTGATCTCTACTGCCGGCTACCGTTCGGACAGTTGCATCAGCAAAACCCCGATGTGCGCCGGCTTGCCGAGACGCTCGGACGCACCCCGGGCGCGGTGGCGATGAAAGCCTGCAACTTCGCGAGTCTGGACAGCACGCACCAAAGCCGCGGTGTCTTGGGACTCGGCAACCGGGCCGCACTCGTGGAGCAGATATGGGACGAGTTCCAACGCGACAGCACGGCGGTCGCCGATGAAATCGAAACACTCAACCGATCGGCGATGGCGCAACCTGAGCAGGGCGAACTCCAACTACCCGCGGGGCCAACCGAAACCTGGGCACTCGCGCGAACTCGGCGTGTCCAGACCTTCTTCCGCAAGACAGTGCTCACGAGTTACGGCAACCGCTGCTCACTGACCGAACTGAGCGAACTGTCCATGCTCAATGCGAGCCACATCATGCCATGGAGCGTTTCAGAAACCGAAAGAGCCAACCCCGCGAACGGCGTGTGTCTCAACGCACTGCACGACCGAGCCTTCGACCGCGGCCTCATGACCTTCGATACTGATTTGCGAGTCGTACTCTCACCCCGAATCCGTGATTTTTTGACACTCGGAACCCTGGACAACGCATTCAGGACCATCGAAGGGAATCGCATGAATCTGCCAAGCCGGTTCTTGCCGGACCAACGATTTTTAGGGTATCACAGAGAACTTGTTTTCATCGCGGCGTGACGGCTCGCCCACGGTCGAAGTGACTCGGCTGGGAGAATCGGGGAGAGGGACAGCCGGGAGAATATTGGCCGGGTATTGTCCACTCGCCCGGTGTGGAGGATGAGCGATGTTCATGCGGATGGTCTATGACGAGAAACTAGCCCAGGCGGCCTATCTGATCGGGTGTGAGAAGACGGGCGAGGCCCTGGTCATCGACCCCGAGCGGGATGTGGACCGGTATATCGATCTGGCCAAGGCCAACGGGCTGCGGATCGTGGCGGCGGCCGAGACGCACATCCATGCGGACTTCGTGTCCGGCACGCGCGAGCTGGCCGAGCGGGTGGGGGCGAAGGTCTATCTCTCCGACGAGGGGGACGCGGACTGGAAGTACCAGTGGTTGAGCAGCAAGACGGGTGGCGGGTCGTATGACCACCGGCTGCTCAAGGACGGGGACTCGTTCCGCATCGGGAACATTGGGATCAAGGCGATCCACACGCCCGGGCACACGCCCGAGCATCTGGTGTTCCTCATCACCGACCATGGCGCGGGGGCGGATGCGCCGATCGGGATCGCCACCGGCGACTTCGTCTTCGTGGGTGATCTGGGACGCCCGGATCTGCTGGAGTCCGCGGCCGGTCAGGCGGGCGCGATGGAGCCTTCGGCCCGCCGGCTGTTCAGGACCGTGCGGACGCTGGATAGCATCCCCGACTTCGTGCAGGTCTGGCCCGGCCACGGCGCGGGCAGCGCGTGCGGCAAGGCGCTGGGCGCCGTGCCCACAAGCACCATCGGCTACGAGAAGCGTTTCAACCCCGCCATCCGGGCGGCGAGCGACGAGCGGGCCTTCGTGAACTTCATTCTCAGCGGCCAGCCCGAGCCGCCGCTGTACTTCGCCAACATGAAGCGGGTCAACAAGGCCGGGCCACGGGTACTCGGGGGCGTGCCACGACCCGATCGCCTCAGCGTGGAAACCATGCGGGGGATCGACGCTCGATCAATGGCGATTGCCGACACGCGGGAGTGGAATGCATACAGAACCGGGCACATCCCCGGCGTGCTCTCCCTGCCGCTGGCCAAGTCCTTCAATACGGACGCGGGGTCGCTCATCATGACGGATGAGCCGATCGTGCTGATCGTGGCCGCTGAGCGACTGGACGAGACCGTCCGCGACCTGATCCGCATCGGCCTGGATGACATCCGCGGCTGGTTCGACCCCGCGGACATGGCCCGCTATGCGGACGCATCACACCCACTGGACAGCGTGAAGGAAATCAGCGTCGAAGAGGCCGCCGATCTGATTGATCGGGATGCCGTCCGGCTGCTGGATGTCCGACGGCTGACCGAGTTCGAGGAGGGCCACATCCCAGCGGCCACCAACATCGCGCACACCCGGTTGGGCGCGCGGATGGACGAGGTGCCAGCGGGAGAGAAGCCGCTGCTGGTGAACTGCCGCAGCGGGTATCGCTCGGCGCGGGCCATCTCCCTGCTCAAACGGCACGGGCAGGATGCCATCAACCTGAAGGGCGGGTTTCTGGCGTGGGAGCAGGCCCAACAGCCCGTCAATCGTTAAACGGGAAGGTCGCCGTCACGCCCCCCCCGCCCCCCCCTTGGCCACGCCCTTACACTTCGTCATGCGGAGCGAATGCCTGATCGACGGCGCATGGGTCGGGGCGGACGGCGGTCGGTCTTTCGCGGTGCGGGACCCGGCGACCGACGAGGTCATCGCTCATGTGCCGGATATGGGGGCGGCTGAGACGGAACGGGCGATCGGGGCCGCCGAGCGTGCCTGGCCAGGCTGGCGTGCGCGTCCCGCGCCAGAACGGGCCGATCTGGTCGCCGCGCTCGGCCGGGCGATGCTCCGCGATGAGGGGCGGCTCGCATCGATCATGACGGCCGAGCAGGGCAAGCCGCTGTCGGAGGCCGTGGGCGAGATCCGCTACGCCGCCTCGTTCCTCAGGCACGCATCCGAGGAAGGCGTGCGCATGGGGGGCGAGATCATCCCCGCCAGTTCCGCCGACAAACGGATTCTGGTGCTTCGCCAGCCCGTGGGCGTGGCCGCGATCATCACGCCGTGGAACTTCCCCGCGGCCATGATCACCCGCAAGCTCGGCCCCGCACTGGCGGCGGGCTGCCCGGTGGTCATCAAGCCCGCGGAGGCCACGCCACTGACGGCCCTGGCCATCGCGAAGCTGTGCGTCGAGGTTGGCATCCCGCCAGGCGTGGTCAATGTGGTGACGGGGAATGCAAAGGAGATCGGCGGGGCGATGCTCTCCGATCCGCGGGTGCGGAAGCTTTCGTTCACGGGTTCAACCGAGGTCGGGCGGGTGCTGATGCGCGGGGCGGCGGAGAACCTGCTGCGGCTTTCGCTCGAACTGGGCGGACACGCCCCTTTCATCGTCTTCGCCGATGCGGACCTGGATAAGGCGGCGGCCGCGGGGGCGGCGTGCAAGCTCCGCAATGCCGGGCAGACCTGCATCTGTGCCAACCGGTTCCTGGTGCATGAATCGGTCCACGATGACTTCGTGGAGCGGCTGGCTGGCCGGATGAAGTCCATGAAGGTCGGCCGTGGTACGGAAGAGGGCGTGAGCATCGGGCCCCTTATCAACGACGATGGCGTGCGCAAGGTGGAGGAGCATGTGGCCGACGCGGTCGAGCGCGGCGGAAGAATCGTACTGGGCGGGCACCGAGTGCATCTCGAGGGTCTGGCGGACCGGTTCTATGCCCCGACCCTCATCACCGGCATGACACCCGCCATGCGTCTCTGGCGGCAGGAGACTTTCGGCCCGGTCGCTCCGGTGGCCGCGTTCCGCACCGAGGAGGAAGCCATCGAGATGGCCAACGATTCCGAGTACGGGCTGGCGGCCTACTTCTTCACCCGGGATGCCGGGCGGATCGTTCGGGTCGCGGAGGCGCTCGAGTACGGCATTGTGGGGGCGAACGACGCGGCCCCCTCCACCGCCCAGGTACCGTTCGGCGGGATGAAGCACTCGGGGCTGGGGCGGGAGGGCGGACGGTGGGGGCTGGAAGAATACTGCGAGGTCAAGTATGTCTCGCTGGGGGTATAGAGAATTGGCTGGGCTGGTGTGGCCCGGCGGGGTGGACCCACTCGTTTCCCGCTACGCTCTGGACACCCAAGAGGACCGCCCGGACCCATGAAGCTCATCGCCTCCCAGATCAGAACCCTCGCCGGCGAACGCAAATCACGCCGCAGCCTCAAGGTGCTGGCCAAGTTCCTGCTGGTGCTGCTGGCGATGATCATTCTGTACAGCGTGCTGTTCCATGCCCTGATGGCCATGGAGGGGCAGCGGCATTCGTGGTTCACGGGCCTGTATTGGACCCTGACAGTGATGTCCACGCTGGGATTTGGTGACATCGTTTTTCAGAGTGATCTCGGCCGATTTTTCTCGATCGTGGTGCTGATCTCGGGCACGGTGTTTCTGCTCGCGTTGCTGCCGTTCACCTTCATCCAGTTCTTCTACGCACCGTGGATCGAGGCCCAGGCCAAGGCCCGCACGCCCCGGTCCCTGCCGGAGGACGAGCAAGGGCATGTCATCCTGACGCAGCACGATCCGGTCACGGACTCACTCATCCAGAAACTCAGCCAGTTCGGGCACGGGTATGTGGTCATCGTGCCTGAGATGGAGACAGCCCAGAGATTGAACGACCAGAACATCCGGGTGATGGTCGGCGACCTGGACGACCCCAAGACCTATGAAGCGGCCCGTGTCCGGGATGCCGCGATGGTGGTGACCACACTCAGCGATGCACAGAACACCACGGTGGCCTTCACCGCGCGGGGTGTTTCAGAAACCACACCCGTTGTGGCGACCATCGACGACACTGTTTCCGCCCAGATCCTCGAGATGGCCGGGGCTACCGCCGTGCTGCGCTTCCCGGACATCATGGGCCACGCCCTGGCCCGCTGCATCTCGGGCGGTGATGCCGTCACCCATGTGGTCGCACGCTTCGACAACCTGCTCATCGCGGAAGCCAACGCGGCCCGGACCCCCCTCGTCGGCAAGACCCTGCGCGAAAACCGGCTCAGCGACCTGGATGTGAGCGTGATCGGCGTGTGGGACCGCGGCCAGTTCCGGCATGCCACGCCGGACACCATGATCGGACCGAACACGGTGCTGATGATGGTCGGCTCGGCCGAGCAGCTCCAGAACTATGACGAGCACTTCGCCATCTACGGAGTGTCCGGTGAGCCGGTGGTCATCCTCGGCAACGGGCGGATCGGGCAAGCCACCGCGGCCGCCCTCGCGGAGCGCGGCATCGACTTCCGCATTGTCGAACAAAGCCAGCGACGAGTGACCATTCCCGAAAAGACCATCATCGGCAACGCCGCCGATCTGGAAGTGCTGGAACGGGCCGGGCTGTCCAGAGCGCCCACGGTGGTCATCACCACGCACAATGACGACACGAACCTGTACCTGACTCTGCACTGCCGGCGCCTGCGTCCCGATGTCGAGATCATCACCCGATGCACCGTGGACAAGCATGTCGGCGCGATGCACAAGGCCGGAGCGGATTTTGTGCAGTCGTATGCATCGATCGGCGCGACGAGCATCTTCAACCTGCTCCAGAAGAGCCGGGTTGTGACCGTCGCCCAGGGTCTGGATGTCTTCCGCGTTCCGGTGCCCGATGATCTCGCGGGAAAGACCATCGCACAGTCTGGCATCCGAGAGAAAACGGGATGCACCATCATCGGATACCGTGATGAGAAGGGTCTGCTTCCCAACCCGGGCGCGGGCGTGGTGCTCAGACCCGGGCACGAGATGGTGGTCATCGGCGACTGGGCATCTCGCAACAAGTACTTCGATATCCACGGGGATCGGGATTAAGCCCCCTGGCTGCGCGCGGGCACGGGGTTGCCACTCTGCTTCTGCTTTGGCTCGTCCGTGGGTTGCGTCTCCGGATATCCCTCCGGGCAGGGCTTGACCCGGCGGCCCGATTTCGTATCTTCCATCGGGACCGGCTCGCACCGATCGGGTGTTGTGGGAACCGGCTGCGGCGTTCTGGCATCCTTTTCTTTCTTCTGGCTCATCGCGTGTGCTCCTTGAAAATCTTGATCCGACACGCCTTTGTATCCGTTGAACATGCAAACCTGATGAATCCATGTGAAAGCAAAACTCACACCGGTGGACTTCCAGACCCCAAGGCGGGTGATATCTGGTAGGATCCACGCATGGACCATCGCCTTTCATTTGTTCTCGCCTTCACACTCTCTGCCCAAGCTCTTGCGGCCCCGAGCGAGCCCGGGGTCACCCTCCGTGTCTATAGCGTGCGGGCGACGCCGGACCGCATCCCCGGCATCGCGCCGGACCAGACCCCGAACGCGGACCGGCTCCATCATGCGATCGACTTCGGCCCGGATGATTTCGGGAGCGTGCCAGCGCCATTCGTCTCCAAGGTGCTGGGCGAACTGGTTGTTCCCGAATCGGGAGCCTACACCTTTCGCCTGACGAGCGATGATGGCTCCCGGCTGCTGATCGGCGGGCGTCTGCTGATCGACCACGACGGCCGCCATGGGGCCACCGCACGGGAGAGCAGCCCGGTCATGCTCGACGCTGGCGCACACGACCTACTGATCGAGCATTTCGACGCGGGCGGATCCCGCGCTCTGCGCCTCGAATGGAAGCGTCCCGGCTCAGACCGATTCATCATCCTCAACGCCGAGCACCTTCGGGCCGAGTCCGACCCGACCCGCGTCACCTCACCCGGTTTCAAACGGGTGGAGGACGGCCACCGACCCGGTGACGGCGCACCCCTCGCGGGCGTCCATCCTGCGTGGACCCTCTCCGACATTCGCCCTCCCGGGTTCGAGCCCAAGGTCGGCTCGATGGTCTTTCTACCTGACGGACGCCTCGTGGTTGGTCTGTTCGATCCGTTGCAACGCGACGAGATCCAGCTGCCGGATATCGACTCCAAAGAACCCGACTCGCTCTATGCGCTCGGCAATCTGGACGCCACCAACCCGGCGGACATCACCGTCACACCCATCGCGGGCAACCTGTACGAACCGACCGGCCTGTGCATGGTGGACGGCGTGCTGTATGTCGCCCACCGCAAAGCCGTCACCCGCCTGCTGGACAACGATGGCGACGGCTTCCTCGAAACCCACGAGACGGTCGGCGAAGGCTGGGAAGGCTGGAACTACCACCAGTTTGCTTTCGGGCTTGTGTACAAGGACGGCTTGTTCTACACCGCGCTCTCCACCGCCATGGCTCCGCCCGGCTGGGAAGGGATGGAGCACAACGCAGGCCCCAACGGCCCCATGCGCGGCGGTATTGTCGAGATTGACCCCGCCACCGGCGACACCCGCGTCATCGCGGGCGGCACGCGCACGCCCAACGGGTTGGGACTCACCACCGACGGCGCGCTGATCTACCTAGACAACCAGGGCACCTGGATGCCCGCCAACCAGCTCTCCGAGATCATCCCCGGGCGCTTCTACGGGCATTACAACTGGACGCGCTTCGTACCCAAGCTCGGTGATCGCTTCCCGAATGGTGGACACCCCAGCGAGTTCGCCGACCGCCCACGCACCCCCGCCACGGTGCTGATGCCGCAGAACGAGGTCAACAACTCACCCACCCAGCCCCTGGCCATCGAGCACGGGCCTTACAAGGGCCAACTCCTCGTGGGTGAACTGACCGCGGGCGGGGTGCGCCGGGTCGCGCTCGAGCGGATCGACGGGCAGCTCCAGGGGGCGCTCTTCCGATTCACGCAGGGCCTTGAGTCCGGCGTCAATCGCATGGCATGGGGGCCTGACGGGTCGCTGTATGTCGGCGGCATCGGCGCGGGCGGCAACTGGAACTGGCGCGGCACCCAGTTTGGCCTGCAACGCCTCACGCCCAATGGGCGTTCCGTCTTCGAGATGCACACCGTCACTGCGATGCACGATGGTCTTCGTGTTGCCTTCACACACCCGGTCGATCCCGCCTGGCTCGCAGACCCAGCCAACTACCTCGTCCGCTCGTGGACTTATCGCCCGTCCGGGGACTATGGAGGACCGAAGGTAGACGATCGGTCACACCAAGTGCTGAGGGCCGCGGCATCCGAGGACGGGCTCACTGTCCACCTCACAATCGAGGGGATCGAGGCGGGCCGCTGCTATCACCTGCGGACGGATCCGGTCAACGCTGCGGGCGAAGCGATCTGGTCAACCGAGGCGTGGTACACGATGAATGTCGTGCCCCGCGCCATGGCAAATGAAGCATCGAGCATCGGCGGGCAAGCCCTGAAACCCGACATGCTCGGCGTGGGCGTGCTGCCGCCCGGCGATGCGGTGACCATGACCGGGCGCAACTCCACCGCCGTCATGAAGCCGGATGATGGAAAGAGTTTCTCCCCGGCACGCATGAACCAGGATGACTTCATCCGTGGCCAGGATTTCCTGACCGTCGGGAGTGGCAGCAAGGACCTGGTCTCCGCCACCGAGTTCGGTGATGCTCGCATCCATATCGAATGGCTCAGCCCGCCCGGCGGCACAGGGCAGATGGCGGGCAACAGCGGCGTCTACCTCCAGAACCGCTACGAGATCCAAGTGCTCGGCACGCACGCGGGCGACACGCCCCCAGCGGCCAACGAGGCCGGAGCAATCTACAACATCAAGGCCGCCGACCACAACGCCTCGACCGGACCGGGACAGTGGCAGGCCTACGACATCTGGTTCCGCGCTCCGCGCTTCCGTGACGGCCGCAAGGTTGAGGACGCCCGCATCACCCTCTACTGGAACGGCCGTCTGGTCCACAACGATGTACCCGTCCCGCACCCCACCGGCTCCTCGCGTTCCGGGGGCGAGTCCGCGGCCGAAGGGCTCGACTTCCAGGTTGGCCCGCTGCGTTTGCAGGACCATGCCTCCGCCGCGGAAGGCCCGGTGCGGTACCGGAACATCTGGATCCAACCGCTCGATCCCGTCGGGTTCGATGCCGGTCCGTGGCAGGCCCTCTCCGACCCGGCGGACTTCGTTCCGCGCGGCGGGCAGGCCACATTCCGCATGGAGAACGGTGAGCTGGTCGGTACCACCGTCCCCAGCACACCCAACTCGTTCTTCACCACGCGCGAAGCCTTCGGGGATTTCGAACTGGTCTACCACGCCAAGGTCGATCCACGACTCAACAGCGGCGTGCAGATCCGCAGCGCGGTCATCGGTGGCTTTGACAACCGCGACGGTGGCCTCCGCGGGTATCAGATCGAGATCGATCCGTCCGAACGCTCGTACTCCGCCGGCATTTACGACGAGCAACGCCGCGCCTGGCTGCACCCGCTCCACACGAACCCAGCCGCCCGGCGCGCGTTTCGACCCGATGAGTGGAACGAGTTCCGCGTGGTGGCCACCGGGCCGATCATCCGCACCTGGATCAACGGCGTGCCCGCCGCCGAGATTTTCGATGCGCTCAGCCCCACGGGGCACATCGGCTTTCAGGTCCACGATGTTGGCCGCGAAACCACCCCGCTGGAAGTCCGCTTCCGCGATATGAGGATCCGCGCCCTCCGCCCACGAAGATAACCGACCATGAAAGCTACCAAGCGGACACCGCTACCATCTCCCATGCACACGCCGACGAACACCGTGCTGACCGCGACCGCATCCGTGCTGCTGCTCATCGCCTCGGGCGGGTGCGGAGACTCCGCGCACGAGGGTGCCGCTGCGCCCGAACAGTCCGCGGCCACTCCGGCTCCGGGGAGTGCATCGCCCGCATCCCCCCCATCGGCTCCAACAGCTCCGCCAGCCACCACCGGCGATGCCTGCCCCTGGACCGCGCCCGAATCCTGGCGGGCCGTGCCGGGCGAGCGTCCCATGCGTCTGGCCACATACGAAATCCCGGATACCAACGGCCCGGTTGAAGTGGCCATCACGCGCTTCCCCGGGGGTGTCGGTGGCATGTTGGCCAATGTCAACCGCTGGCGCGGCCAGATCGGGCTTGCCCCCGTGTCCGAGGCGGATCTGCCCGCCCTCCTCGAACACTTTGAGAATCCCGGCTTTGTCGGCGCGTTCATGCATCTGAAGGGTCCGCAGCAGCACATGCTGGCCGCCAGCATCCACGAACCCGCCGCCAGCCGCACCTGGTTTGTCCGGGTCACCACCACTCCGGATGTCGCCGAGCGCGTCAAGCCCCAGGTCGAAGCGTTCGCACGGACCTTCAGCGCGGGCGGTTGACCCCACCCTCTCCTCCCCCCCCCCATACCGCTGGGCATACCCATATGCTCCCGAGCGGTCCATCATGTCTCCGTCGATCAGGCTCCCAGGGAGTCGGCGGCCACTGCGTTTATGGCCGCCCGACCCAACCCACACTCCCATCAGCCCCCACCCACCCCCGCCGATCGACGGAGGAAAACATCATGCTCAGACTGGTCAGCGTTCCCGCCATCGCACTGCTCACCGGCACGGCCTCGGCCCAGTTCGGCTTTTATGACGGATTCAACAGCCCCGGGGCCACCCCAGGCAATGACGCCAACGACCCAACTGACCTCGGCTTCCACGCCATGCACGATGCCCCCGCCCTGCAGGTCCGGCAGGTTGAAGGCCGGGGCGGAGTGCTCGCCGCGTCGCTGTCGGCTCCTGGATCATCACGGAGTCTCTACGCTTCTGAGTCCTTGGTTGAGCCGGTCTTCCTTTCCCATCTGACAGAGGTCACGCTCGGCTTCTCCATGCGGGCAACCGTTCCGGGTGGGGCTGGGGGAATCCCGACCTTCGCCTTCGGCCTCCACAACAGCATGTTCACCAGGGTCGTGGATGACTCCATCGGCTCCTACATCAATACTCTGGATGATCAGGGTTATCATCTATACCTGAGCGGTAGCGATACGATCCAATCATCTGTGCAGACCGACTTCTCGGGCCCGCGTCTGGACATTGAGTCCGGGCGTGCCATCAACCCGTTCAACTTCGCCGACGGGGATTGGCATGATTTCCGGCTCGTCCTGCGGGAGGAGGGAGACGCAACCTTCATCACATTTGATGTGTATATCGACGGCCAGCTCCATGCCACGGACACCTTGCTGCCCCGGGGTGTTTTCCGGTTCGACACCGTCCACTTCGGCCTGATCGATGGCACCATGGACATGGAGTTGGATGATCTGTTTGTCAGCATCGCGGTGGTCCCCCCGCCCGGCACACTGACGCTCCTGGCTCTCGGCGTGGCCGCCGCCGGTCGCCGACGACGCTGAACAAGAACCGGGTCGAGGGGGTCGGGAGGCGGCCGGATGGATCGCTCGGGCGTGGTACGCACATCGGATTATCGAGTCATGCTCCGGACCGTGGGTGAACTGGCGGAACTCCCGCCCGACCCCGCGGCCCGGCGCGCCCATGCGCTGGCACGCTTGTCCTCGCTTTTGGGAGCGTCCGCTGGCTTCTTTGCGGAAACCGGGATCGTCGGCGGCCGCTACACCTTCTTCCAGCCCGTCACCACCGGTATGGATGGGATGGGCCCGCTCCTGGACGACTATCTCGCCGGGCGGCTGCCTTTCGATCCCTGCGGCCTGACCTTGGACGCCCACCGCGACACACGGTCCCAGGTTTCATTGCGCCGCGAACTGATCCCGGATTCCGTCTGGTACCGCAGCAGCCATTTCACCGCCTTCCGTGCCGTCGGTCGGCTCGACGATGCCGTCTATGCACGGATCACCCACCCGCAAACCCAGCGGAACTTCGGCATGTGTCTGGTGCGCCCCGCCGGGGATGCCCCGTTCACGCCCCGTCACCGTGAGATCCTGCGCACCTTCAACGAGGCCGCGGTGCCGCTCTATCTGGTCAACCAAGCGGAAGCCCACGACCCACTCGACGGCTTACCCCCCCGACTGCGGCGTGTGGCGGAGTGTCTGCTGCGAGGCCTGACCATCAAGGAAGCCGCGGCAGAACTGGGTCTCAGCCCCGCGACGGTCATGGCCTACACCAAACCCCTCTACCGCACCATGGGCGTCCGCAGCCAAGGCGAGTTGCTGGCCCTGGTCCTGCCGCAGCGACGCCCGCACTGAGACACCTGTTCAAGGCAACCCACTGCTGCACCCATTGGTACAAATACCCATGTCGAAGATTACCCGGCACAGCAACCCAACTGAGACACTGCACCCGATCTGGGCCTGAGGTCGACCGGGCGCTTTCCGCTCCCGGGCGGGAGCAGGCTCAGCCCCTGAGCACAAGCACACCGCGATCCAGGCCTCGGTCCGCATCAGCCCGCCACCCGCTAAGAATTTCATGTGTCTCAAAGTGCCGAGAAGCGGAAGAACCTGCCTGTTCGTCCGAACTTCATCACTTTGGCAGCCTCAGTCACTTTCGATGGCGGGAACAAGGTGTAGACCCCCCGGGTTCTCACCGATAGAGTCGCCAAGTGCAGGTCCGAAAGCTCGCCATTCTGGTTGCCGCCTTCGTTGCCTTCAACGCCGTCCTCGGCGGGGGGGGTCGTGTGGTGATGCTGTGCCTGGGTGGTGGGCACCAGCATTCCCAAGCCCAGACCAGCCACTGCGAATCAACCTGCCCGCACGATACCCCGTGGCCCATGCCACTCCCCGACGACCATCATGGGTCGGAGTGTGCGTGCACTGATGTTTCCTTCACGCTTGCGGATCTGACGGCCGCGCCGCGAAACAATGACCCCGGGCTGCTCTCCCCGTACCTGATCCTGCCGAGCCAGGCATGGACCGTGGTGTCGGTTGAGTGCGGGCTTGGCCGCCGCGGCCCACCGGTTCCACCCCCGTGGTGGTTTGATCCGGGGGAAGCGCAACGCCTTGAGGTCGTGGCGAGCATCCGCCTCACCATTTGAATCCGGTCAGATTTCATGCCCCGTGCCACGGCGGTGTCGCCGCCGATGGCTGGTCGAGCCATGTGAATCCGACTGGAGTTTCTTGCATCATGAACAACTCAGAACCTCGGTCCCACCGACCGGGATCGATCCGGGCCGCGGGCCTTGTCGGCATGGCGTGCCTGCTGGCGGGTTGCCAGAGCTATCAAGCCGCCCCGCTTGATCTGGACCGACACCGCGCCGTCGTGCAGACACGGCTCGCCGACACCGAATCTCTCAAGGCGTTTGTCGACCGGCTTGCCAGTGGTGGCTGGACCGTCCCTGCCCGGTTTACCCTCGATGACGGGCTGAACGCCGCCGAGGGTGAAATTCTCGCTCTGTTCTACAACCCGGACCTGCGGCTGGCTCGCATGGAAGCAGGGATCGCCCTGGCCACGCGCGAAACCGCTGGCCTCTGGGAGGATCCTGAGTTCGGCTTCGACGGTGCGGAGTTGCTTTCCCCTTCCGGGCCATTCGAGTATGGCCTGACACTCAGCCTGACCATCCCAATCTCCGGGCGGTTGGGTGTGGAAAAAGCCCGCGCGAACGCGGCGTATGAAGTGGAACTCCGCCGCATCGTTGATGCCGAATGGGGCGTCCGCGCCCGGGTGCGCACCGCGTGGGGTGCCTGGAGCGCGGCCTCCGAGCGAGTCGGACTTCTACGCGAGGTTGTCGGCCGGGTCGAGCGGATTGCAACCGTGATCGACCGGCTCGAATCAAAGGGCGAGCTGACGCGCGTGGAGGCAAGGCTTGTGCGGGCCGAGCTGGTGACATCCCGCGGTCAGCTGCTGGCCGCCGAGCGGGACGCCACGCAAGCCCGTCTCAAGCTGCTTGGGCTGATGGGCCTGCTGCCGGATGCCACAATCCTGCTGCATCCAGAACTCGCACGCGAAGAAACCCACGCGGATGCCGAGGACACGGAAGCCATCATCAGAAGGAACACCGAGCTGGCCGTGCGACGGGCCGAGTATCAGGTCGCGGAGGAGTCGCTCCGGCTTGAGATCCGCAAGCAGTACCCGGACATCACCATCGGGGCCGGCTACGGGGATGAGGAAGGTGACCGCCTGCTGCTGGGCGTGTCCATGCCCATTCCGATTCTGAACGCGAACCGCGCGGGCATCGCCGAGGCTCGCGCCCGGCGCGAAGTCTCCCGGGTTGCCGCGGAAACATCCTTCGAGCGTCTGCTCCATCGGCTCGCATCCGCCCGTGCCGACCTGAGCGCGGCGGAAGCACAGCGCGCCGCGTTTGAGTCCGAACTTGTCCCGATGTTGGACCAGCAGATCAGCGAGATCGAGCGGCTGGCCGGGCTTGGCCAGGTGGACACCCTTCTCCTGCTCGAAACCGTGACACGCCGGTACGAGGCCAAGAGCACGCTGCTCGATCTGCGACAGCGTGAGCTTCAAGCCGCCATCGAGATCCGCAGATTGCTCGGGCCGCGAGAGGATGCCCTTCCCACCCCCCCCATCACCATCAACGCTCCGTCATCACCGAACAGCACCACCCTTCCCAGCGGCGACATCCACGCCCAGGAGGCGTCGCGATGAACAACATGACCAGAAGCTTTCTCATGGCCATCCTGCTCCTGACCACGCCGATCACCATTGGATGTGGCAAGAAAAACAGCTCGTCAGAAAACGGGGCAACCGACGAACGATCGCACAGCGAGGAAACGACACCGACCGATCCAAACAAGATCGCTGTTCCGTCCTCCGTGCGTTCAAACCTCGGTATCACATTCATCCGTGTTGAACGGCGAGCCGTGGAGAAGACGCTGCGCGTGCCCGGCCGGTTTGAGTATCTCCCGACCGCTCGCCGGGAGTACAGCACGGCCCTCCCCGGCCGCATCGAGATCCTGGTCGATCAGTTCGACCGGGTCGAGGTGGGCACGCCACTCTATCGGATCGATTCGCCGGCATGGCGCGACTTGCAGATGCAGATTGTTGAGCAGCAGGCCGCAGTGGAAAGGATCTCCGCTCGAATCAATGTGTTTACACCGCTGCTCGCCGCGCATCAGCAGCACGAGGAAAGCCTTCAGGAGAGCGTCGCCGTGTGGGAAGAACGGGTCGCGCAGCTTCAATCCATCCGTGAGGCGGGTGGCGGGCGCGTGGACGAACTGACCCAGGCCAAGGCATCACTGGCCAGCACACGGGCCGAACTGGCCAGCATCATTGAGAAGAAGGCCGAACTCCATGCCGACCAGCAGCAAAGCATCGCCGATCTCACTTCAGCCAGAACGCGATCATCCTTTCTGCTGGACAGCGCCGCGTCCATTCTCTCTCGCGATCGGGCCGGGTTGGAAGCACCCGCTCCGAATGACCCACAGAACCGGCCCACATGGGCCACGATCGGGTCCATTCAGGTTATGGCTGCCTCACCTGGCATCATCGAAAACTTAGCCATGACGAACGGGTCCTGGGCTGACGAAAAGTCCATCGTCCTCAGCACGGTTCAACCAGATCACATCCGCTTCCGCGCTTCCGGCCTGCAAAGTGATCTTGGCACGCTCCGTGACGGCCTGTCGGCACGCATTGTGTCACCATCTCCCACCGCCAGCGGTCGGACGATCCCGCCGCATGAAAGCATGAGTGGCACGGTGTCTCTCGGCCTTGCGGGTGATCCGAACAATCGAACCATTGATCTCTTTGTGACGCCCGATGCTCTCCGGAGCTGGGCACGCGCGGGCGTATCCGCACGGCTCGAGGTCATCACCGACACGACGGCCCCAACCGACCTCGCCATCCCCATCGCGGCCATCCAGCGTGACGGACTCACCCCCGTGATTTTTCGAAGAAATCCGAGCAATCCCAACGAGGTCATCCGCATGGAGGCCGACCTTGGCAAGGACGACGGCCGGTGGGTCGCCATCCTCAGCGGCGTTCGAGAGGGCGACGAGATCGTTCTGGACGGCGCATTTCAGCTCATGCTCGCCACCAGCGGAACCGCCGCCAAGGGTGGACATTTCCACTCCGACGGCACCTTCCATGACGGGGAGCACTGACCCATGCTCGCCAAACTGATCGCGTTCTCGCTCAAACAATCATCACTCGTCGTCGTCATGGCCGGTCTGGTGCTTGTCTTCGCAGGCATCAAAGTCAAAAGCATGCCGGTGGATGTCTTTCCCGAACTCAACGCCCCCACCGTCGTCGTCATGACCGAAGCGGGCGGTCTTGCGGCCGATGAAGTCGAGCTGAATGTCACATTCCCGATCGAAACCGCGGTGAACGGCCTTCCCGGAACACGGCGGGTCCGGAGTGCGTCGGCGACCAGCCTCTCCATCGTGTGGGTGGAGTTTGACTGGGGCACTGACATCTACCGCGCCCGCCAGCTCGTCAGCGAGCGGCTCTCGTCCGTGCGCGGCAACCTTCCGCCCGATGCGCACGCCGAGATTACGCCCGTGACCAGCATCACTGGTGAGATCATGCTGATGGCGGTCTCGTCTCCGGACGGCTCCATCAGCCCGCTGGAACTCCGTTCGTTCGCCGAGTTCGATCTGCGCAACAAGCTGCTGGCCGTTCCCGGAGTCGCCCAGGTGGTCGCCATCGGTGGAGAACTTCCGCAGTACCAGATCCATGTCCGCCAGGACCAGCTCGCCCTCTATGACCTGACGATCTCCGATGTGGTCGAGGCCGCCAGGGGTGCCCACTCGACCGCGAGCGCTGGATATCTTCCAAATGTCGAGAACCAGGAACTGCCCATCCGCCAGATGGCCCGCGTCACCAGCGCCGACGACATCCGCCGAACCCTGGTGAAGTATCATGATGGTGCCCCCGTCACCATCGGACAGGTGGCGGATGTGGATCTTGGCCCGTCTCCAAAGCGTGGCACCGCCACCGACCGCGCCATGCCCGCCGTCGTGATCAGCGTCCAGAAATCACCCGGGACCAACACACTCAGCCTCACCGACCAGGTCGATGCCGTGCTGGATCAGGTGGAAAAGGCCATGCCGGATGGCATGGTGCTCAATCGGGATCCGTTCCGTGCTTCACGATTCATCGAACGATCCGTACACAATGTCTTTGACAAGCTCATCAAGGCGAGCATCATCGTCACGGTCATTGTCATCCTCTTTCTGATGAATGCCCGGGCGACCATCATTACGCTCACGGCCATCCCGCTCTCGCTTGCGATCGCTCTCCTTGGCCTCTGGGCATGGGGACTGTCGATCAATGTCATGACACTCGGAGGCGTGACCGTCGCCATCGGTGAACTCGTCGATGACGCCATCATCGATGTTGAGAATGTGCTGCGCCGGCTCAGAGAGAACTCTGCACTCCCTGAGGATGCGCGAAGGCCACCCGTCGAGGTCATCTACAACGCAAGCAACGAGATCCGTTCGTCGGTCGTCTTCGCCACCATCATCATCTGCATGGTGTTCGTTCCTCTTCTATTCCTGCAGGGACTGGAAGGAAGGTTCTTCCAGCCGCTCGGCATCGCGTACATCACCTCGATCATGGCGTCACTGCTTGTCGCGCTCACCGTCACCCCCGCCCTGTGCAAGTGGTTCTTCTTGGGAGCATTCCGAAAGGCTTCCAAGCGTGGTCAAAGTTCCGGCGGCCACGACGATCACGACGGCCGTCTCGTCCGCTGGCTCAAACGCCGCTACGAGCCAGCCCTTCGTGCCAGCGTGCGAAACCGAGGCATGGTGCTTGGGATCGCCGGTCTGCTCACGGCGGCCTCCCTCGCCCTCATGTCCACCTTCGGCACCGCCTTCCTGCCAGCCTTCAAGGAGGGCACTTTCACGGTGTTCCTCATGGCCCCGCCCGGCACCTCGCTCGTCGAGAGCAACCGTCTGGCAGTCGGAGTCGAAGCCCAGCTCGCCCAAATCGATGGTGTGCAGAGCGTGACCCGCCGGACAGGACGGGCCGAACGGGATGAGCACGCCGAACCCGTCAGCAGTTCCGAGATCGAGGTCACCATGAAAACCGGCGTGAAGCAGGATGATGTTCGCGCCCAGATCGATCGCATCATCTCCAACATCCCGGGCATCACCACGATGGTGGGCCAACCCATTGAGCACCGCCTGAGCCACATCCTCTCCGGCACCCCGGCGGCGATCGCCATCAATGTCTACGGCGATGATCTGAATGTCCTGCGCGGCATCGCCCGGGACATCGAGACGGAACTCAAGTCCATCCCAGGAACCCGCGATGTCGCGGCCAACCGGGAAGTGATGATCACCTCACTGCCCATCCGTTACCGCGCCCAGGATCTCGCCGCCGCCGGCCTCTCACCCGCCAACGCCGCGGAGCAGGTCCGTCAGGCCCTATACGGCGAGACAGTCGCGGAGGTCAACCAGGGCGTCCGTCGCTACGAGATGGTCGTCCGCCTTGCCGAGGGCGAACGCGAACGCATCGAGCAGATCATGGATCTCCAGCTCCGCGGCATCGGCGGAGCAACTGTTCGACTGCGTGATGTCGCGGACATCGGCCCGGAGCGGACCAGCAACCTCATTGCCCGTGAGAACGCCCAACGCAAGGCCGTGATCTCAACCAACATCGCCGACGGATATAACCTCGGCCAGCTTGTGGCACAGGTGCGGTCCAGAGTGGACCCGATCGTGCAGCGGGCGGGGTACACCGTTCACTACGGCGGCCAGTTCGAGGCCCAGCAGTCGGCCAGCCGAACTATCTACATCATGGGCGCCGGCGTGGCGGTCTTCATGTTCCTGCTGTTGCAACTCTCGACCGGCAATAGCCGTGTGGCCCTCCTCGTCATGCTCAACCTGCCGCTGGCCCTCATCGGTGGCATCGTCGCGATCTATATCACGGAGAGCCCTGGGGTCATCAGCAACACCCTGGCTCTCTTTGGGCTGTCGTCCGCACGCTACATCGCGCCGGTCATTTCCATCGCAAGCATGGTGGGATTCGTAACGCTGTTCGGCATTGCGGTACGGAACGGCATCCTGCTTGTGAACCACTACGACCACCTCCAGCGCTACGAGCACAAATCCTTGGGCGACTCGATCATCCAAGGCTCGATGGAACGCCTTGTTCCCATCCTGATGACCGCACTGACCGCCGCGCTCGCCCTCATCCCGTTGGCCCTTGCCAGGGGCAAGCCGGGCAGCGAACTGCTGGCCCCGCTCGCCATCGTGGTGCTCGGCGGCCTCATCTCCTCCACATTCCTGAACCTTTTCGTCGTTCCCGCTGCTTACTCGCTGGTTTTCCGTCAACAAGCCCGATCTGGCACACAACCCGTATCATTTCCCACGAACTGAGCGGTGGACCCCTTCCACCGCCCACACCGCCAGGAGTCTCACGCATGCTTCCAATCAAGACCCCAGCCATCCTGCTCGCCGCGGCCATCCTCGCAACCGGATGCAAGGACGACACCCACGGCCATACCTCCAATCAAACACGCAACACGGGCGGATCTCATGCAGGGCACAGCCACGATGATGATGATCACGCCGGCCACGACGAGCGCCCACTCGGATCCGTCACGCTCGGTGACGCCGTCCTGAATGTTTCGATCAGCGGGGATATCCAACCCAATGCCACACTCCACATCGAGATCGAGCATATCGAAGGCCCCACTCCGGCAGCCATCCGGGTGTGGGTTGGAGACGAATCCGCCACCGGCAGCATCAAGGACCGCGCCACCGGCAACAGCGGTCGCTACCACGGCCATGCCCAGATCCCTTCCACCCTGACCGCGGAGTCCGCACTCTGGATCGAAGTGGAGGCTCCAGGCGGCGAACGCTCCGCCTCGTCTCTCCCGCTGGGATGAAGTGAATCCATTCGATACCAGCCGAGCCCAGCCGAGTGGCCCGCTCCATCCCACGCGAATCCCTACACTTCTGGTGCGTTCTCGGGGACTACGCGGAACGGAGCTGCAACTTGTCGCTCTCCTCGACTGATCTGCTCGCCGTTGACGATCGTGGCCTCCGCTGCGAGGCGGGACGCTTCCACATCGATCCATGGCGGCCTGTCGAGCATGCCGTCATCACCCACGCTCACGCCGACCATGCGCGGCCTGGCAGCGGACGGTACTGGTGTGCCGAGCCGGGGCTGGAAGTAGCAAAGCGAAGATTGGGTGCCGACGCGGATATCGTCGCCGTACCCTATGGCCAGCCATTCGATTTCGGACATGTGCGTCTGAGCTTTCACCCGGCAGGGCATGTGCTTGGCTCGGCCCAGGTACGGGTCGAGTCATCTTCGGGCGGAGTTTGGGTGGCCGCTGGCGACTACAAGCGTGCTTATGACCCGACTTGCGCGGGTTTCGAGCCCGTGCCGTGCGATGTGTTCATCACCGAGGCGACCTTCGCTCTGCCGGTTTACCGCTTCCCAACCCCAGCACGAACAATGGACGAGGTTGTTCAATGGTGGCGGGACAACGCCGAGCATGGGCGCGTCAGCGTGCTGTTCTGTTACGCGCTCGGCAAGGCCCAACGCCTCTTGGCCGAGTTGCATGCACGGTCGGAACGATTGCCGCAGCAGTTTGCGTGGGTGCACGGGGCGACCAACCTGCTCAACGGTGCCTACGCCAAAGCGGGCGTGGATTTGTTGCCAACCAGACTCGTGTCGGAACACATCACAGGACAGGCTGACGACAAACCGCGTGAAAGACTCGATGCATCTGGGCACTTGGTACTTGCGCCGCCCTCGGCCGAGGGATCGCCATGGATGCGTCGTTTCGGCGCTCCGGCACAGATCAGCATAGGCTTTGCTTCCGGTTGGATGCATCTTCGGGGCATCCGTCGGCGCCGCGGCTACGACCGCGGCTTTGTTCTGAGCGACCATGCTGATTGGCCAGATCTGATAAGAACGATCACTGAAACTGGTTGCCGTCGCGTGCTCGCAACACACGGTTCCAGCCGGACACTCGCCAGGTACCTTCAAGAGCAGGGTCTCGACGCGGCCGAGCTGGCGACACCGTATGAAACCGGCAGCGAGGACGAGTGATGCGCCGGTTTGCCGACCTATTCGAACAACTCGATCGCACAACATCCACCAATGCGCGGGTCGATGCGATGGCGCTCTACTTTGTCCAAGCGCCACCCGAGGATGCCGCATGGGGTATGTACTTTCTGGTTGGGGAGAAACTGAAGCGTCTGGTCAAGTCGGGAAATCTGCGACGATGGGCGATGGCCGAAGCTGGCATTGCGGAATGGCTATTCCGTGAATCGTACGCGACGGTTGGAGATCTCGCGGAGACGATCGCACTGCTACTTCCAGAACGGGAAGTGTCCGAGCGGGTGCACCGAGAAGTCGAGCATCCCTTGCTGCTCATGGAAATGGTCAAGAATGATGATTTGCTTGACGACGGCGAGCTACCGCTCTCGCACTGGATTGAGCAACGACTGCTTGTCCTTCGCTACCTCACCCCGTCCGAGCAGGGGCGCCGGATGACCGTATGGTGGCGTTCGCTGCCTTCACGCGAGAAGTTCATACTAAACAAGCTGGTGACCGGAGCACTGCGGGTTGGCGTGAGCCAAACCTTAGTCGTGCGAGCAATCGCTCAGGCGTTCGAGCTTGACCGTGATCTGGTAGCCCACCGACTGGCGGGACGGTTTGAGCCCACTCCAGAAGGATTCCGCAGGCTCACTGTACCACCCGGCGAAACAGACGATCTAGCCTTGTTACGCCCATACCCGTTCTTCTTGGCCAGCCCGCTCGCCGCAAGGAGTGACGAGAAGGTGGATGTTGAACTGCTTGGTGAGCGTCGGGATTTCCTCGCGGAATGGAAGTGGGACGGCATCCGCGCCCAGTTGATCAAGCGATCCGGCAGTGAGAGCCATGGCCACATTGCGATCACGCTCTGGTCTCGGGGCGATGAGGACCTGACCACCCGCTTCCCCGAGATCATCGACGCGGCCTCGCGCATGCCAGAAGCATTTGTGCTCGACGGGGAACTCATCGCATTCAAGGGAGGCCGCACATTGCCTTTCGGGGTGCTCCAAAGACGGATCGGCCGAACACGCCTCAGCGAACGCACATTCCGTGAGGCACCTGTCGCGTTCATTGCATACGACCTGCTGGAGCTGGCGGGCGAAGACATACGCGATAAGCCGCTGGCCAAACGCCGAGAGATGCTCGAGGCACTGCTTCGCGGACATCGAGGTGCCGACGGTGGGATCGTGCTGTCCGAGGCGGTTGTGGGCGGCTCATGGGAGACGATCGCGAAGCGTCGAGCGGAGAGTCGATCACGCGGTGTCGAGGGACTCATGCTGAAACGCCTCGCTTCGCCCTACCGCGTCGGCCGTGTTCGCGGGGACTGGTGGAAGTGGAAGATCGAGCCGCTGACGATCGATGCCGTGCTCACCTATGCTCAACCGGGCAGCGGGCGACGAGCGAACCTGCTGACCGACTACACATTCAGTGTCTGGATGGACGGCCCCGGCGGCGATTTGGTCACGATCACCAAGGCGTACAGCGGGCTGGACCAGCAAGAGATCGAGCGGCTTGACAAGTGGATCCGTCGGCACACGCTCGAACGCTTTGGGCCGGTTCGTCGCGTTGAGCCGGCGCAGGTCTTCGAGATCGGCTTCGAGGCAATCGGCACAAGCGATCGCCACAAAGCAGGACTGGCACTGCGTTTCCCCCGAATGCTGCGTTGGCGAACGGACAAGACGCCTGACGACGCGGATACACTCGCCCAAGTGCGTGAACTGCTGCCGAAAGTTCGTGACCAGGGGAACGATGCGGGCGACTCGGATTGATCGTCACGCCGAGAAAACCGCGAAGAGGTACCCGCCTCTGGCACATGCGGCAGTGGATCAAAAAGACACTGCTTGAGATGAATAAAACTTAACCTACATTCGCCATCTACTGAACTTGTGCCCCATGCGTGTAATCGGGTATGCTTTGTCGCAGGCACAGCGATGCGTCGTCGTGCCTCTAAGGAGCATCGCCATGAAGAAGATCGTTCGCGGCGGGATTGCAGGCTTTGCGGCCTGGAAATGGGGCGGGGGCATTATCGGCACCATCCTGATCTTCCTGATCGTGTTCTATCTCCTGGGATTCCTGTAAGAAACGCGGCGACGCTCACGCCGGCTAGTGCTTCGCCATCACGCGACTTCTTGGGCCGAACGCGATCTACGCTGCTTGGTTTTTGCCGCGTCACTGGCGCGGGGTGCATCGAGACGCAGCCCTACCTCGCGGCCGCGGAGCCACAGTGAGCCCTCTCGATGACGGGAGTTCAAGGCATGGGCGGGAGTCTTCCTCGGGTTTTTCACTCGCGTGCGATGTCCGCGCACGCGCCAGCCGGACCGCCCGCACCAGCCCACTGGCCAGGATCCCCGCCACCTCGTCCCGACGCTCGTCGGCCATCATGCTCTCGGGATCACGAGTCCGGTCCACGGCGAGGCCTCGACAACGGCACCGGCGGGTCCACGAGCGATCAGCGGCAAATGCACTGCCGCTTTGGGTTCAAAGTGCCGAGCGGTAATCGAGGTGCGTGAACGAAGGGATGGCCATTCGGATACAGTGGCGGAGACCGAAACGGACATCCTGCTCCGGCCGAGTTCATAAGAGATGCCTGTCCTGTCAGTGTCCGCAGGAAGATCACTTCGACCATGCCACTCTTCCGACAATGAGGGAGCAATGCATCAGAAACTGAAGTCGGAGCTGGATCGTGCGTTCGAGCTGACACACGATCTTGTGGCCCATCTCGACGAGGCCGCCCTCGACCTGGACTTGCCCGGGGTGCCGTCTAATCGGATTGCCGATCAGGCATGGTGCATCGTTGGAGCGCGTGAGAGCTACACGAAGGCGATCGAGGCAGGCGTCTGGAAGGGATTCTCATGCACCCTCGATACACCGCGCGTGAAGCGGTCCGTCCTTGCCACCTTGGAAGCGACGCGCTCGCGTCTGGCCAAGGTCGACTTCACTGATCTGGGCGACGCGCGGCTCGATCTCGTGTTCGGGCTGCTGGAGCATGAGGTTCAGCATCACGGCCAACTTATCCGATTTGTCTACGCGAACGGGCTCACCTTCCCGGAAAGTTGGAACAAGCGATACACGGTGTAACCGACTGCGGTGCGCAGCTTGGACGCAGATCGCGAGGCCGACGGATGCTTCGACCGTTCGGGACGCAGCGTGTTCACTACCAACATCGCGTCTCGAACACTGCGCTCGTCCCTTCGGCTCGCAACCTCCCCGGTTGTTCGCGCTATAGCGGAGACAACCCCCTCATAACCCGGACAGCGGTCCCATACCGAGACCGAGACAGATAGAAAGTGACCGAGAGACTTTGTCCCGACTTGGTCGCTTGATGGCCCCACCGGCAGCCCCGCTCGTGATGACCATGCGGCAACCAGAGACTCCCCACCCGGCGGCCGAACTCGAAAAATCGTGCGGAGAAAGCGGAAACGCCGCCCGGATCTCCGGGCAGCGTCCTCTCAAAACCACAAAACCGGTCGCTTTCGCAACCGGCTTGGGAATAGTGCTGGCTGGACTTTGGTCGGGGTTCAGACCTCTCAAGCATTGTTCGAACGAGTCCGCTCGACTGCTCGGCACGCTCAAAGGACGGATGACGCGCGATTCCGAGGTCTCTCGGTCTCTGCATGTTGATCGATCAGGCGGACAAATCGCCTGCAGATGGCATAGGCAACCCGTAGCAGACCACCCCATCCTGGCCCCCGAACAGCGCGCCATAAACGCTGCTTCGAAGACTGTCCAACCAGAGTGCTGGCTGGACTTTGGTCGGGGCGGAGAACGCAGCAGCATTGTTCCAGCCTTCTACAGCAGCGGAGCGGCAGCCTCAATTCCCGATTCACGCCCCATCCGTAGGTCTCTGCGTCTCTGATACTTGCGCTGCGCGAGCGGTCCGTTCTTGTTCCTTGATGCCTGGATGGGTGCGTTCGGGAAGTTCTCCGACTGCTTGACTGAACGGATCGCGATCGTCCGCCACGCGGTCTGCCCACCGAAGCCAACGCTCCATCAAGTCCGAGTCCTCTGGCCCGAGCGACTGCTCCGCGAGGCGGTGACGGACTTCCGTAAGGAACAGTCGCACCGAACCGGCCACCTGCCAGTCTTCCGCCATTCCGGCCAGACGGTTCCGACACGCTTGCTCTGCCTTCCACCGCTCTTCCTCGAGACGCCGGCGCTCGGCTTCCTGCGCGGCAAGCCGACGCTGCTCCCGTTCCCGTTCCGCGGCCAACTTCTGCTGATACGCCCGCTCCAGATCCCTGTCTGCTTCCTGAACCACCGCCGTGACGATCTCGGCAACTCGGTCGTCCACCAGCCCGGCTCGCTTGCCATCCTTGATCTGGAAGAAGCTGTGGGACCACTTCGCACGGAAGAGCTCGACGAACAATTCGCCAGTGTGCAGGTGATCATACTTTGGTGCGAAGCTGTAGCTGTATCGCTTCTTGTCGCGTTCTTCGTCAGCCGTGAGCACATGATCGACTCGTTTGGTCCGCTCGCGGACGCGGAGCTGGAACCTGAAGCCACCCAAACCGAAGATGACCGTGCGATTCCACTCGTCCTTTGGCGGGTGTTCCTCACAGCCCAGTTCACGGAGCGTCTTCACAATGGCGTCGACCAGAAGCAACGCGCGCTGGCGCAGCTCCTTGGAAGTCGATACGGTCACATGCGGTTCCATGAATCGCGGCTCGCTGATCAGGATTCCACGGCTGTCTCGCCTTGGCTTGCGGTCAGCCGCAACGAGCGCCTCGCGACTCCTGCGAGTGACAGCAGAGCAGCCCCGCAGATCCACGGCGACCGTGTGGACCACATTGCCACTCTGGATACGCGCCGCGAGAGCACCCATCGCTTCATCAAAGAAGACGGTGCCACTCGGTATCGGCTCCTCGCTTATCAGAGGCTTTGGCGCGAATGAGATGACCTCTCCGACCCCTTCGGGAGCAGGGGGCAGCTTCGGCTGCTTGACCCTCTTGCCATGCTCCACCTTCGCCCAATACCCGACTGGGGGCCTGGGAATGGCGTACTTCTTGCATACCTTGGCAAGTCCCACATCTGAAAGGTTGTACTCCGACGCCAGAACACGCATCGGGGTAGTCCACACTTGCTCGTAGAGTTGCTGGCGCGTGATCTGAAATCGGGCGTTCGTGTTCATGCCCGATTATCGGACATCACGGAGTAAGGCGTCCGATCTCGTCGGATCCGCGGCATGGGGCTTGCCGCGGTTAGGGTGACCTGGACAGCCAAGTCCGGTATCGCCTGTCAAAGCACCAGCTGAGGAGCTGGCTGCTGCCGGGACCACTACGCCTTGCGTGACCCACCGGCAGGCCACCGAGCAGTGGCGGATGAGCGTGTTAGGTGTCACTCAGATACACTATCTGAGTTCGCCCGCCGGTTGGCGGCTGCCTGAGGAGACCCTAGGTGATCGACCCAGAAAGCATCGCTGCCCTTCGGGTCGAGCTGGCTTCCAGCATCCAAGGCGACCGCCGGGTGCTTGACGAACTCCGCGAAGAGGTGCGGCCGCTCAAGTCGCAGACCCGCCTCATCCAGCCCCGGAGCACGACGGCGATCTCGCTTGTCGGCACTGATGGCGGAAACAATCGCATTGAGTTCGATCCGTTCATGGTCCAACTGGTGCGGGTGGTCGACTCCAGCAACAACGAGTACTGCCTCGAGGCTGTAACTCCGACAACGGACCGCGCGGCGGTGAACGCTCGCCACTTCGATGAGTCGGGAGCACCCAAGACCGCGTTGGGCCAGATGGTCGCGAAACTCCTCCCCGAGGGGGAACGATTCATCTGGAATCTGTCCACGATGATCCCGAGGCCTCTCAAGTCGGGTGAGAAGGTGCAACCGATCTCACCGAGCTGGGTGCAGGTGTACCGCGAGCTGACCGAATGGGCAGTCTTGCTTAAGCTGATCAGTGAGCTGCAGTACGGCTCCGATACAGTGATCATCGCGGACGGGAACCTGCGGAGCAAGGTCTTCAAGGGCGAGCTCTTCATCAAGTACCGCCAGCTGCTCTCTGATGCGATCGACGCGCAGAAGAAGAACAAGCGGAACATCTATCTGGCCGGCGTTTCCAAGGACAGCAAGGTCTTACAGCGGTACCGCCTCGCCATGGGGATCGAGGGAGTTCTGCGAACGGACTACCCCGCGTATGTCGAGGTGCCGCGTGAGCTCGAAGAGAAGTCATATGTGTGGGGTGAGTATGCTCGGGGCGACGAGGAAGCCGAAAAGTTAAAGGGCGAGGCGAACAAGTTCGTCGGCGGCAAGATGTTCTTCGTGAAGTTTGGTTCGCGCCCACACGATCCAATCTGGCCGATCGATATCTTTCTGCCCCAGTCGAAGGACGCCGCAACGGTCCTCGGCTACATGCTCGCCGATGCCATCGATGGGTTCCCGGTGCCGTTCTACCCGCAGTGTCTTCAGCGTGCGCACGAGAACGCCGCACTCGTGGACTTTGACATGACGATTCTGCAGGACGAAGTGGTCAGGTCTGTCCGCGGCATACTCGCAGAGCATGCCGGGCGTCTCGATGAGATGTCGTTGCAGCCGGGCGACCCGGCGTCGGCCCGCTATCGCTGATCTATTGGAGGTAACCCGTGCAGCTTTTTCCGAAAGACAAGACGATCGGCATCTTCCGAGGGTTCCGCGAAGGCGGCCTGGAGTTTCACGCCGACCTGGCGCTGCCGTACCAAAGCACCTTCCAGAACATCCCGATGCACGGGCAGTTGGTGCTCGTGCAGCTGGAGACACCCAATGAGGCCGTCCTGGGGCGCATCACCTCGCTGTCGTCGGACGGACGGCTGACGGGAGCAGCGGGTGAAGACTTCAACATCCGCGCGATGCGAGAGTCGCGGAACGTGCCGGAGCAGCTGCGCGAGGACTACCTCAAGTACCGTGTGGATATCCGCGTCCTCGGTGTACTCCGGGTGAATGGTGATGACAAGCTGACTTTCGTGGCGTCGCATCGGCGGCTGCCGCATGTAGGAAGCCCGGTCGCCTTCGTCGGCGATGCGATCCTCAAAGAACTCTTGGGGCACAACGGCGATGGCGCGGCCATTGGTCACTACGCCATGGGCGAGTACGTCTTCACAGGGGGCAATACCGCCCTGGCACCAGACGAGTGGGTCCAACATTTGAGCCCCGAGCTCAAAGTCAAGTTCCTGGCCAGCAGCCTCGTGTCACGCCGCACGTTCGTGTTTGCACGCGCTGGTTTCGGCAAATCCAACCTGAACAAGCTTCTCTTCTCCGAGCTCTACCGCACCGATCCGGTCGCACCCAAGCGTGCAGGCAAGACGGTTCCGGTTGGGACCATCATCTTTGATCCCGACGGTGAATACTTCTGGCCGGATGACAAAGACCGGCCAGGCCTTGCAGACGTGCCACACCTGAAGGACCGGCTGGTCGTCTTCACCTCGCGCAAGATTGAGAGCAAGTACTACATGTCGTTCGTCGCCGCAGGCGTGAAGCTGGACATCCGCACGCTTAGTGCGAGTGATGTCATTACCTTGGCACTGTCTCCAGAGAAGCAGGATCAACAGAACGTGGCGAAGTTGCGGTCCGTCCGCGGCCAGAACTGGTCCGATCTGGTTGATCTCATCTCCCAGGATGGAAACTCCGCCAGCGTCGACGACATCAAACGGCTGCTTAATGCCCGAGACATGAGCGATATGGAGGTATTCGCCGCGCGGGCAAATCTGACCCGCATCGTGCACATGCTCCATGATCCGGCCAGTCGATTGATGGACGCCCTCTTAGCCGCTTTGAAGGATGGCAAGCTCTGCGTGGTGGATGTCTCGCAACTCCGCGGCGGCCCCGCGCTTATCTTGAGTGGGCTGATTCTTCGACGAATCTTCGACCGTAATCAAGAGGAGTTCACGAAGGAGTCGCCCCAAAGCATTCCGACAATCGCAGTTGTCGAGGAAGCGCAGTCGGTACTCAATGAGAAGGCCTCCGCCGCCCAACCGTACATCGAGTGGGTGAAGGAAGGTCGAAAGTACGACCTCGGTGCAATGCTGATCACTCAGCAGCCAGGGAGCATCCCCGGGGAGATTTTGAGTCAAGGCGATAATTGGTTCATCTTCCACCTGTTGTCCGCTGCTGACCTTCGCAGCGTGAAGGGGGCGAACGCCCACTACAGTGATGACCTCTTGAGCTCTCTGCTCAACGAACCGATTCCCGGGCATGGCGTGTTCTGGAGCAGCGTCGGCGGTCGCCCATTTCCCATCCCGTTCCGTGCCATGTTGTTCGAGGGTCTTTACAAGACCGTTGATCCGACTTACTCGGCGGCTGCAGTAGATACATACGCCAGCCACCTTCGCGCTCGTCTGGGCGCGGAGGTCGCTGCGGTTGCATCGTCGCCAACCAAAGCGTCTGCTGCCAGGCCAGACCTTGCGGGCGAACTAGACACCGGTGTTGATTATGAGGAGGAAGGCACACCTGTCGATTTCCGTGCGGAGGCGATTCGTGTCGCGAAAGCCAAGCTTCGCGAGGACCAGGAGTTCATTGACCAATTCGACCGACCAATTGGCGTGCCGTGGTTTGTCCTGCAGCGCAAGCTGTCAGGCTATTTGCCGGAAACGATGACGGACCGCGATGAGCTTGCCTTGCAGCTGGTGACCGAAGTGCTTTCCGAAGTCGCCGGCGAGGAGGGCATTGCATGGCACCGAGAGCGTCGACCGAAGAAGAATGAGCCCTCGAAGACGCTTGTGTGGATCGTGAAGGGACAGGAGAAGTAGGCTAGGCGAGCATGGCGTAGTAATCGTGCTCTTCCTTTGGTGCCGGTCCGCGATGGACAAACTGCGTCGCCTGTCGCCGCCCGGCGTTGGCGTCACCGGCGGATACGACCGTCCGGAGTCTCCAGCCAGAGTCCTTGAGCGACAACTTCAGCAGGGTCATCGGGTTTACATCTCTGTCGGCGATACCGCCAAATCGAACCACTAATCGAGCATCGCTCTCTGCACTGGAAGCAGCGTTCTGCCAAACCCTTCGAAGGTCAGCTGCGAAGACGTCTGGCGAGCTGTGGGCGATTTCCCTCGGTGGAGGGCGATACGCCACCTTCGACGGTCCGCCCAGAAACCAGCTTCGCAGCCACTGATCTGGAATGTACGTCCGCATGCCGTAGTAGGGAGGAGAGGTGACGATCCACTTGAACTTGTGTAAGCCAAAGACCCCATCGCCGCGACTATCACCAAGCGTCACCACGGTCGAGGTGTGTGCCGCCCGATGACCAAGATACCGATGTGCACGTGTCGCAACTACATCTAGTACATCCACTGGCGGCGGAGCCAGCCGATGTTTGCGCCAGAACCGTACTGCGTAGTCCGGCTTCGGCGCGAAGGTGCGTGGGCACTGATTAGATAGATGCGATGCCGCCACTTTGGTCCGCGGTCCGTGCAGTGCGCCTAACAGGATAGCACGAAGCAATACTCGAGAGTCGCTTTTGCAGTTTCGGAGAAGTTCCTTTCGAATCCAGCAAATTTGTCGAAGCACTGTTTTCTCGAAGGCCATCTCCCAAAACTCTCCGCGGGGGACGCTCACACGTGAGGGCATCGATTCAAGCATCTGCGAAGCGACACGAATGACATCAGCTGGCCTTGCTTCTGCGAGCTTCGCCTGCGTAATCGCGACAGCAACAGGACTACTATCCACCCCATACGACGGCAACCCAAGCAGTCGAGCCGCGAAGTTCGTGGTCCCACGGCCACAGAATGGGTCCAGAACCCAATCGGTAGATTGCGCCCGTCCCCGGAGTACTCGAAGAGGGAACTCCAGCGGGAACATCGTGTAGTACGGGCAGACAGCGTTCAAGGCCTTCATCGGCTCGCTGACTTGAGGCTTGGGTGTCATGGTGTCAGGTGCTCTCACAGACGATGAGTGTAAGCCGAATCTCGCGGTCGAGCGTTCGCGATCTAGATCGCGTGGGAAACGTGCTCCCGACTCTCAAGGCCTGTCCCGGTTGGGATATGCGATTGGACAAGCATCGCGGTGCTCAATGCAGCGGGCAAGTTCTGGTTTCATTCCTTCACCGATTGCCCCGGCCCCGTCCAGAAGGTCACGATACCGCTCATCGTGTTGCCCGTCTGCGGGCCGGTCGCCGAGATGCCTGGGCCGCTGCCGGATTCGGACTGGCTCTCGGAGCCGCTGGAGGAGCCCGAGGAGGAGAAGGAAGAGGAGCCGCTCGACTTGCCGGACGAGCCCGAGCCGCTGCTGGAGCCCGATGCGGAGCCGGATGCGGACGCCGAGATGCCGCTGCCCGAGCCAGAGGAGGCGGCGGTGGCGGGCAGGTCGTTGTGGACCCAGACGCCCTCGGCCAGCAGCGTGTTGGTGCCCGGGATGTGGATGGCCACGGTCCTCGTGGGTGCTTCCACCCGATCGACTCGCTCGACCGGCTCCTCGTTGAACTGTTCGTCGACCAGGCGGTCGCCCGGCTGGACGAACTCGGCGGATGCGAAACCCCACTCATCGCCGCGGCGGATGAGGATCGGGTGCTCGGGTGTCGCCTTGATGCGGCGGTTAATGACGACGAAGCCTTGGTGCTCCCCCAGGGTCACGCTGGCGACGCGGGCCTCGGTGCGATCGGCCCCGTGCAAGCCGTGGTGGGACAGCCAGTTGTACTGGGCGCGGTATGGCACATCGACCTCGAGGCCAGGGACGCGGACGGAGGCGACCAGATCGCCGGGCTTCAGGTTCTCGATGGGCGTCACGCGGCCGTCGGCCAGGCGGACGAGGGTGCCGAAGAGCAGGCAGTTACCGCTCGACCCACCCCCGGAGGAGCCACCGCCACCCGACGAACCACCGCCCCCAGACGAACCGCCTCCGCCGCTGGAGCCACCGCCGCCAGAGGATCCGCCTCCGCCCGACGACCCGCCGCCTCCGGACGAGCCGCCACCGCCGGAGGAACCCCCGCCGCCCGAAGATCCGCCCCCGCTGGAGCCGCCGCCGCTCGACCCACCGCCAGATGAGCCACCCGAGGAACCCCCGGACGAACCGCCCGACGACTGCCCGCTGCTGAGGCCGGAACTGCCGGCCGACGAACTCGCGCCGCCACTCGACGAACCACCGGATCCGCTGCCGCTCGACTCGGTCGGCTGGCTGGAGGCGGTCTCGGTCGGTGTGCCACTGCCCGACTGCGTTGTGCCGCTATCGGTGGTGAACGCATCCGTCGTGTAGGTCGTCAGCGTGGGCGTGCCGCCTGGCCCGGTGGTGTAGATCACGTCGCCGGTGGTCGAGTAACTGGACGGCTCGCTGGAGGGCATCGAGGGCGTGGACGAGGGCGTCTCGCTGGGCGCGGAGCCCGAGCCCGACGAGTACTGGCTCGACCCGCCACCCTGGGGCGGCGTACCCGTCGCCCAGACGGGGATGTAGAGGTAGTAGCGCGTCGGGCCGTCGCTCATCGGGCGGCCTCCTTCGCAGGTGTCTTCTCGGGCGAGGGATTCGGCTCGTACCAGCCCTGCGAACTGACGCGCTTGGCGCACTCAGCGCTCGCCGCGGCCACCGCGTCCTCGTAGGTCATCGTCTCGAACGTCCGCAGTTCGCTGCCCGGCGAGCAGTTGACCACGCGGAACTTGTGCTGGTCGAAGTGCGGCCGCAGGGCATCGAAGCGCCGGGCCAGCGAGTCGTAGAGCACGTTGTTATGGCGGATGGCGTCTTTGGAGCGGTGCTCGTCGAAGGCATACCGCTGGTCCGGGGCCATCTTGAAGTCGCAGCCGAGCAGGTACACCGTCCCGAAACCGAGGTAGTGCAGCAGGCGCAGGGCCACCAGCATCACGCTCCGCTTCCCGACGATCCCCAGCGAGTCTGCGGTCTTGCCGTCGTTGCCCCAAGGGATCGAGTCGCCGGTCAGGAACCGCTCGTGGTCGAAGTGGTCGGCCCGGCGGAAGAAGAGCACCGAGGGCATCTGGTGGACCTTGAAGGCACTGTCGCGCATCGTGCCATCGGGGTTCTGGATGCGCAGGCGCTTGGACCACATGCACGTCGGCACGATCTTGAGGATGCCCGGGTCTTTCCAGCCGGTGTCGATGAAGCGGCCCGGGTCGTCCACGCAGGTCCACAGCGTCGGCCGGTGGATCGTCCACGAGTTGTTCACGCCCATTGAGACGATCCCGCGGCGATTGAGCAGTGAGAGATCAACCTGGTTCAGCGACGGCCCGGAGAGGATCAGGAACGCCGAACGGCCGCGGTAGAACCGCGCGAGCGAGACCGAGTCGAAGTCGGCGGTATACAGGCGCAGCCCGTCCCGGGCGGGCCGGCGTGACTTGAGCCCGTGCTGGAGCGCCGCGATGTCCGACTGGTTCTCGCGCATCAGCGGGTGAACCTCCCGATGATGTAGCGGCCGGCCGCACGGCGATCGGTGACCGTACCCACGCGCCCGATGCGGTCCAGCCACCAGTTGATGGGCCGCACGGTGGGGTGCAGGTTCTCGCCCAACGCTGTGATGCGGCTGGGTCGTGTGCACACCGAGACGCAGAACCACCCCCGCGGCCGGGCGACGCGGCGCATCTCGGCCAGCACCGGGTTCACGTCCTCGGGCAGCAGGTGCTCGAGCGCGTCGAAGCAGGTGACCACATCGGCCACGCCCTCTACGAGCCCCGTCGCATGCATGGGCTTGACGATATCGGCGTCGTCGAATGCGAAGTCCACGCCAAGCCCGTCGAAGCCCAGCCGGCGCAGGTGACGGATGAAGTCGTTGCGGCCGCAGCCGAAGTCGACGACGAAGCGAGGCTTCCACGCACGCACGATCGGGACCGCGTGCCGGCCGTGGTTCGTCGAGCCGTACGCCGAGCCCGGCCGCGCGGCCAGATCGAGGTACTTGGCCCGCTCGTGGTCGCGGCGGGCGTCGAGGTCGTTCGCGGCGGTGCTCATGCCCCGCCCTCCACGAACAGGTTGAACTTGCGGTCGCCGTCGGCGGGGTCGGCCAGTTCCATCAGCGCCATCGCCTCGAAGACCCAGACAGGACGGCCCTTGCTGTTGCGCTCGCAGGTGAGCTGCACGCACACGCCTTCGGGGATGGGCACGAGTTTGGGCCGAAGCGACCGCGCGGGAGGACACTTGGGCAGCACGCCGGGCAGGTCGCACACCGGACCAAGACCCAGCAGGCCCTCGAAGCCCGAGCCCGGCTCGGCCGTGTTCATGTGGTGCGCTTCGAAGCGGTTGATCGCCAGCAGCGTCGGGTCTTCGCCGCCACTGGGCAGCTGCGACGACAGACCCTCGGGCACCGCCACGTAGCGGAGGTAGGTCTCGCTTCCGGGATCGCCGTCGAGGCGGGCCTCCTGCCATGGGTAGCGCCAGCGGTTGTGCTCGCTGGGGATCGGCTGGGCTGTCCCGAGGATCGCAGTGACGCGGCCCGATGACGGCCGCCCCATCTCGATTACCGCCCACTTCTCCCCGACGCCTTCCTCCTTCCACAGGATCGGCACGCCGCCCATGGGCGTGCTGGTGAGCACCGTCTCGTCGGGCGCGAGGTCGCAGGTGGTGTCGAGCTCGTTGTTGACGAACACCCGCGCTGGCGTGACGCCCGTCAGCACGCACCGCCCAAGTTCGCCCGCCTTGATCGGCTGGGTCGCCAGCACGAACGCCATCGGGCTCGAGCCCTCGGTCGCGACCACGCCCGTCAGCGGCGTGCGGCTGTGGAACGTCCGCTCCTGGTCGTTCTCACCCGGCTCGACCAATACGCCCGAGATGGCGAGCACGTGGTACGGCTCGATGGTCTGGTCGGAGTCGTTGCGCACCAGCACCAGCCCGCGTGGCATGGCGTCGGCCAGAGGCCCACCGCCCTGGGTCTGTTCGCGCCGGCGCTCGGCTACAGCCGCATCGACGAATGCGTTGTACGCCCGTGCGGGAATCACCAGCGGCTGGCCGGATCGGACTTTGCGGAAGGCGTCGGTCATGGTTCAGATCCCCAGCGCCGAGAAGTTGCCCTCGTCGTACACCCGTTCGACGTACGCCGCGACGGGGCGTTTGACGATCGCCTGCGAGCCCGCGTCCTCGGCATCGGCGTAGCGGACCCAGAGGTACTCCCAGCCCTTCTTGCTGATCCCGCTGATCGGCCCGACCGAGATGCCCGAGGCGTTGGGACTCGCCGCGAACCGGAAGGTGATCTCCCAGTCGGAGTCCACGCCCGTGCCGCGTCGCGAGCCGGACGCGCCAAGGAAGAGCACCTCGCCGGCGTTGAAGCCTTTCCACGACCCGCTGTTGACCTTCCCGGTCAGGTTGAACAGCGTGCCCTTGTACGCCTGCGTGACCTGGCTCGCGGGCAGGTAGTGCGTCTCGCTGAACTGGTACACCGGCACGGTGATGTCCACGCCCTCGACGCCGTCACCCGTCACGCCGATCGCGCCCTTGAAGTCGGGCGCGGTCGTCCCCGATGCCGCGTGGCTCGAGATCGTCTGCTTGCTCTGGGTGATGTGCTGGGTGCCGCCGCCGGTATCGAAGCTGAAGACGCTCTCGCCGGTCTGCGGGAACCCGCCGCCCTGGGCCTGGGCGTAGCGGGCCGTCGCTTCCCACAGCTCGAAGCCCACCGGCTCGACCGACACCGTCTGCCGGGGCAGGCCGTCGTAGGTGCCCGGGCTCTCGGCCTCGGCGGCGGATCGGGCCGCGAGGTCGTCGTTGGTGCCGCGCACGGTGTAGACGAGCTCCGCCGAAGGGTTGTCCCCCTTCGTGGACCGGCGGCTCTCGAACTTCTCCGTCACGGTGGTCGGCACGGGGTGTTGCTCCTACGCGAAGGTCCTGTTCATGCGAAAGTCAGGCCGCCACTCTTGGCGGCGTCGGCGAGTTGGCGGGTGTGCTTGGCGGTCTGCTCGGTGGCCTTGGCCGTCCGCTCGGCCACGGCGTCGTCGGAGGCCAGCCCCTGCACGGCGCTGGCGTTGAAGGTGCCACGCACCGAGATGCCCTCGGCCACAAGGTCGCCGATGCCGCGCAGGCGGTCTTCGAACTCGGCAAGTAGGTTGCGCGGGCGGCTGTCGGGTTCAGCCTCGGATTCTTCGCGACGCCTGCGGGCCTCTTCGATGGCGTCGTCGAGCCGCTTGCGGGCTTCTTCGAGCTCGCGCTGCGCATCGGTGACCCGCTCGTCGGTCTGGGCATCGAGCGCCTTCTGGGCGTCCTCGTACTGCTTGCCGATCTCCGACAGCGTGGCGTCGTTGAGATCGCTGGATCGGTCGCGCTCGGATGATCGCCGGGCCTCGCGGTCGGCCAGGGCCGCGCGGGTGCGGTCGTCGATCTCGCCCAGCCGCAGATCGAGTTGCTCGTCTACGGCCTTCTTGGCCGCTTCGACGTCCAGCCCATCGTCGAACAGCCCCTGGATCTCCAGCATCCGCTTGGCGACGAACGACGAGGCCGACTCCCACGCCTTCTGGAAGCCGCCCGTGAAGCGCGACCATGTCTTGGAGAGAAACGCCGTCGTCTCGATCCAGCCGACCTCGAGCGCGTGCAGCACGATCTGAGCGGCTGCGAGCGCGCCGTACCACATCGATTGGGCGGTCGAGACGAAGAACCGACGCGCCTCGAGCCACGCGGAGTTCAACGCCGCCACACCCTTCTGCCAGATGACCTTCAGCGACAGCCAGAGGATCTCGGCCGCGAGCGCGATGTCGCCGGCGGCGAGAGCGTCGGAGATGCCGCGGGTGACCTTGGACACCCAGTCGCGCAGGCGCGTGAACTGCTCCATGAGCCATGCGAGCGCCTCGCCGCCCTTGCCCGAGGTGACCAGCAGCGTGCCGCCGAGCCCGACGACGGCCGCCACCACCAGCCCGATGGGCGAGAGCAGCGCGCCCAGGGCCGCGCCGACGATGCCCAGCGTCGCCCCGACGCCGGTGATGATGCTGGCCAGCAGGCCGAAGGTCGCCGCGACACCCGCCACCAGCACGCCCAGCCCGATCAGGACCACGCCCGCCAGCGCGATCGCGGCGGCAATCTTCAGCGCCGAGACGACCACGGCCCGGTTCTGGCGGATCCAGTCCGACGCGCCGACGATGACGCGGGTGATGCGCTCGGCCAGGTCCTTGAGCACCGGCGCGAGCGCCGAGCCGATGACGAACACGCCCTGCTTGATGACCCGCCAGAGGATGTTGAGCGTGTCGTTGAGCTCCGCGGCGTCCTTGGCGGTCTGCGTCGAGACGGTCAGCCCGAGCCGGCGGGCCTGCTCCTGGAGTTCTTCGATGCCCGCGGCCCCACCCTCCATGAGCGGCAGGAGCTGCGAGCCGGCGCGGCCGAAGATCTGCATCGCGATCGCGGCACGTCGGCTGGGGTCCTCGATCTGGCTCAGCCGCTCGGCGATGAGCTTGAACTGAGCCTCGGGCGAGAGCCCATCGAGATCAGCCATCGTCAGCCCGAGGGTGGCGAACGCGTCTGTCTGGGTGGAAAGCCCGCGTCCGAGATCGTTGATCGACCGCTGCATGGACCGCACGCCCTTCTCGAAGGTTGCCAGGTCCGCGCCGGACTGCTCGGCGGCGAAGCCGAGCTCGCTGAGCGACTCGACGCTCACGCCGGTGCGCTTGCTCATCTTGTCGAGCGTGTCGCCCATGGCCGTGAACACCTTGACCGTGCTCAGCAGCGAGGCGACCGCGCCGGCCCCGATGGCAGTCAGCCTTGTGCCGACGCTGCGGAGCCCGTCCCCAAAGGCCTTGAGCCGCTTCTGGGCGCGCCGCAGCCCGGCCGACAGCTTGTCGCTGACGCCCAGCTCGACGAACGCCCGCCCGGCCCGGATGCCTCGGGTGTCGGCCATCTACGATTCCCTCCGCACGCTGTTGCGCCACAGCACTGGCAGCTTCGGGCGCTCGCGTTCAAGCGCCGGGGCCATGTAGGGACGGGCTGCGATCTTGACCTTGCGGCTCTGCACGCGACCACGGCGGCGCGAGACGACGACGGTCGCGCCGCCGTGCTCGAGTGCTCGCGGCGCGACGCTCTTCTTGAAGCCCACCGGTCCGACCACCACGCTGTCGGACCTGCGGTCGTAGCCGAAAAGGATCAGACGCCGCAGCGAGCCCTCGTGCGAGTGCGGCGGCTTGCCGGGCGGGGCCGAGCCCTTGCGCTTGCGGATGCTGGTCCGGGCGGCGGTGCGGATGAACGCGCCGCCCTTGCTCAGCACACGGCGCTTGGCGGCGTCCACCGACCGCTTCACCGCGGGCCGGTCGAAGAACATGTCCTTGATCCGCATGGTGATCACGCGGCCGATCCTCCGCTGGGCACCACGCGGCCTTCCTTGAGGCCCTTGTTGAACGACGCCTCCTTCTCCTTGCGGAGTCGACCCGCACCAATGAACAGCCCCGCCAGGCCGGTTAGCGCCGGCAGGGCCGGACCCGCGATGGGCACGCCCGCGAGCGTGGGGCCGAAGTCGTCGAGGGCCGAGAGGGTGATTTGCCCCAGAAGGCCACGGATCTCGCCGCCGCGTTCGATCGACGCCTTCCACTGGGCCCCGACCCGCTGGGTGTCCTCGAACCACGCCCGGTACTCGGCCTCGGCCTCGTTGAGCGTGGTGGTGCGCGGCAGGCCGCGGGTCTGCTGGATGCCGCTCGGCGTCTTGACCTTGACGACGTCGCCCAGGTCAAAGCCGGCGCACGCGCCGAGCCCGAGCGAGAGCATCACTACGCCGAAGCCGAAGGCCAGATGCTTGGGATCAATCTTCACGTGTGCCTCCTTGCTGCTTCTGGTTCCTGATGAACACGTCCTTGAGCACCGACACGGGGGCTGGGATGACCTTCGCTCGCTTGTCTGTGGCCCGAGCAAACGGGTCGAAGTCGCCGGGTCGGAAGGGGCGGGTCTTCTTGGGGTTGCGCTGGGTGTTGGCCACCAGCGCCATGACCGAACTCGTCCGGCTCCACTCGTCGCGCTGCCGGGCCTCGGCCATCGCGACCAGCTCGCGCAGCGTCAGGGGGGCTGGATCGATGCCGAGGATGCCGGCGCACTGCCAGACGAGCCGCCAGCCGCCGCCTCGACCGTGGGCGGCACCGCTTCGAGCACCGCCCGTTCCAACGCCCCGCCGTCGATCAGTTCGTCGATCCGGCGTTCCACCACGTCCCGGGCCTTGTCCATCACCTCGCGTGTGGCCATGAGCACCCGCCCGAGGTTGGCCCGGTCCCTCGGGCTCGGGCAGAAATCCACCAGTTCCTCCAGCAGCGCCGCCGTCGCGTGCTCGATCGCGTCCCCGGCCATCGATGCGCCGAATGCCTCGTCACTGATCTGACGCTCGTCCGCCTGCGGCTTGCACGCGGCGTAAATCACGTCGCACAAGAGGACGGGATCCCGCACGAGCCTCTCGATGAGGCCGTTGGAGCCTTCGAGCACCTCCATGAGGTCAACGCCCGCGAGCCCACGCACGCGCTTGATCGCCGCGACGGTGATCTCGATGGTCCACTCGCGGCCCTGGTTGTCCTTGAACGTGTGCATCGATGCCTCCGATCCGTTATCCGCCGATCCAGCTCGGTGCCGTGTCCGAGTAGGTCACCTTGGCTGTTACCGAGACGGTGATGGCTTCCTCGAGCGCCTCGTTGCGGCTGAAGTTCGTGATCGAGAAGTCCGCCTGCAGCCCCTGGCCGTCGGCCTCGTCGAGGATCTGCAGCCCGATCAGGTCGTTGTTGAAGAACGCGTTCTTGATGGCGGTGAACCCCGCGTCGGCGGTGTCCCAGACCATCTCCCACTCGACGCTCGCCTCCTTGAGCGTGGCGACCGTCGCCCGCCAGCCCGCGTTGGCACGGGTGGTCACGTCGGCCTCGCCCGCTTCCAGGCTGAGCGTCACGTCCCGGACGTTGTCCATCGCCGTCCACGTGCCGGCCCCGCCCTGGCCGCCGACCAGGTAGAGCAGCTTGGCTTCCATGCCGAGCTTGATTGCCATCGGTTACCTCCTCACCCGGTAGGTGACGCTCAGAACACTGGTGAATACGCGGTGCTGCTCGAGGCTCTCGCTGGAGACGACCGGCTCGTGCGCAAGGCCAGCCCACGCCGCTTCGGGGAAGCCCGCCAGTCGCGTGTGCCGCAAGCGGTCGCCGATGGTCTCGGTGAGTTCAAGTAGCTGGTCGATCGCGGCCTGATCGTCCTCCGCCGGCAGCTTCTTCTGCACGCCCACATCGAGCACATGCTCGTAGGTGCTGCTCTCGCGGCTCGCAGCCGCGACGGTGGTCGTCCTCGGCACGACTGATACCCGCAGCTCGCCCAGTTCCTCGAGTGTGAATGCGGGCTGGTAGGTGCGGACGGCCGACACCGGCTGGGCGTAGGTGCCCGCGTTGATGTGCTCGGCCACCGCGTCGGCGAGGGTAGTGATCGTGCTCATGGTCCCTTCGACCCTCCGATGAAGCGGCCTTCGAGGTAGGACACCCGGCGCTCGATCGCCTGGTACTCGGCCCGCAGCGACCGGGCCTCGACGATGAGCTCGTCCAGCCGCCGCTCGACGTGGTCGAGCTTGGTGGTGACCACGCCCCACTGGACCGTGACGGCCAGCGCGGCCATGCCCACGGTCAGCGCGATCGCGGCCCAGCGGTGCCCTGCACTCGGCGGCGGCGTGGGCCTGGCGGAATGTCCATTGGTGGGAACACTGGTCACGGCAGTTCCTCGGTGGCGATGTGCTTGGTGTGGATGCGGAGCGCCTTGCGGTACGGGTCGCTGTACCGCCACGGCGGCTGACCGCCAGGGGCGTTGACCTCATAGATGAAGAGACGTGTCCCGACGGTTTCGCGGACGCGGTCGCCGGCCTTGGGCAAGGCGGGGCCATCGCCCAGATCCAGATCACCCGTGCGGACCAGGAAGTCGCGTGACTCGATCCGGTGGATGAGCCCGGCCTCGTCGGCCTGCTCGAACTCCGTGCGGCCGATGGTGGCGCTCACCTCGACCTGCGCAGCGCCCCGCTGGTACACCACCGGTCGCGCCATGTGCGTGTGCCGCTGGGTATCCAGGAATGATGCGCCTTGTTCGAGCAGGTCCGCCACGGTTCAGCCTCCGATCGATGCGGCCAGTTACTGCGACAACCGGATGCGGACGGTCGCGTCGGCTTCCGCCGCGGCCCGCACCGCCTTGCCGATGAGCTTGTTGCCCGTCGCGGTCTTGGTCGCGACGTCGTTGGTGTCGTCCCAGTAGGCGAGCTGCCCGCCGGTGAAGCCGGTGCCCGCGATGGTCGCCTTCGGGAAGTCGAAGACCCCCTCGACCGCGAGCGCACCGAGCTGGCCCGCCTTGAGATCCACCCGGGTGACTCCGACCAGATCGCCCTGCACGACGACCGTGCCCTCGGGCGTGTCCGCCCCCGGCGTGTAGTCGATCGCCGCGCCCTGTTGTACGAATGTGGTTGCCATCGCTATGCCTCCGTTGCCGTTGCCTGTGTCACGGGGTCGACAGGGTCGAACCCGCCGCCGCCGAACTGAGTCATGCCTCACCCTTGCTCTTCACGCCGCCACGCGGGTCCTGCAGCGCCACGCCGAAGTCGTGGTAGCCGCGCATCTGGATCCCCAGCCGGTTGAAGCTCTGCTCGGCGGTCTCGATGGTCGGGGCTTCTTGTCCGTTGAGGAACGCCACCTCGATGACCGGCAGGTCCGCCGGTGAGGCGAGCATGTACCAGGCTTTGCTCGATTGGCCCGGGTAGGCCGCGTTGCCCAGGTAGCGGCTGACCTCGACACGGAACTTGCCCTGGTGCGGGTTGGTCACCGGGTACTTAGCGCTGGAGGTGTTGTCACGCAGTTCCATGCTCTTGAAGAGCTGGCTGCCCAGCGCCGACAGCGCTGTGGGCACCAGCAGCACCTGCGGCATCACCCCCAGCGGCTTGCCGTCCGAGTCCACCTGGTCCATGAAGGCCACCTCGGCCTTGGTCAGCCCGTCGATCGACAGGGCCGTCTCCGCGCCGGCGAGGTAGTTGTTGTTGCCCGCCGTGTAGAAGCCCGAGTTCGCCAGGAAGGTCTTCCAGAAGATGTCGTTGATCGTCTTGCCCGAGCCCGCGCCGAGCTTGCGGGGCACGCTGGTGATCGCGCCCAGATCGTCGTTGATGATGTCGGTGCGGTCGATCGAGAGCATCAGGCCGTACGTCTCGGCCCGATTGGTGTAGGTCTCCTCGCCCAGCGTGCCGTGCTTGATCTCGCTGCCGGGCGCGATGCGCTCGTACTGGTCGTTGCCCGTCAGGCGGTAGCTGGTGACAGCCTTGAAGTCGGTCACGCTGCGCACGGCGGTGATGTTCCGCCAGGTGCGCTCGACGCTGAAGAAGCCTTCGAGCAGGAACTTGTTGGCCACGTTCGAGAGGATGCCGCCGATGCTGATCGTGCTGTTGGAGGCTTCGATGCCGCCGGGGGGGCGTCCGAAGGCGGCGTCCATCACGCCGTGCCAGTCGCGGAAGGTCCGACCGGTGTAGCCGTTGGCCCAGGCGGCGTGCAGCAGCAGTTCCTGGAGCCCGATCGACTGCCCGAAGGCCCTCGTCGCGGCTTCGAGATCCTGCTCGGCGCAGTGTCGCTCGGGAGTGGCCAACCGGCCCGACAGCACGCACGCGGCTTCGAGCACCCGCTGGTTGACCGCCGGCACGGCGGGGGCGTGGATGGCAGGGGCCTTGGGTCGGCTGGCCCGCAGGACCTCCAGTTCGGTCCTGGTCGCGTCCCAGCCCTCGCGGATCGAGCGGGCCTCGATCTCGGGGTGCTGGCCCGCGCACAGGTGTCGCACGGCGGCGATCCGCTCGCTCTCGGCGGCGACCTGCTGACGCATGGCCTGCACCGGATCGGTGATCGCCGGATGGTTCGCTTCGGGCGCAGGGTTGCCCGCGGCCTGGACGGGATCGGATGCATCCTCCCCCGCGGCAGCTCCCGCGGCGATGGTCGCCGAGGTCGAGCCGTCGGCCCCGAGGTCGACGAAGCTGATCTCGCCGAGCGTGGACTTGCGCACGATGTTCAAGGGGCCGGCGACCTCGCGGCCGTTGACCGTCGCGGTCTGGTTCTCGCGGAGGAACTCGAACGCCTCGACGCTCGCCCCCACCGATGCCTGCCAGGGGAAGCCGTTGCGCGCTGAGACCACGACCTCGCGAGCCGCGGGCGTGTCGCGGGAGATCATCCCCGTGGCCACCAGTCGGCCGTCTTCGACCATCACCTGGTCGGTGTGCCCGACGCCCGCCGTCGCGTCGTGCCCGAAGCGGATCGGGCGCGACGGCGTGGGGATCGCCAGCCCGGCCAGGTCGATCACGACCGGGTGCCGCCAGCCGGCGACGCGCATCGGCCCGCCGCTGTAGGCCATCATCCGGAACCGCGGCAGGGGAGCGGCAGCGCCGCCGTCGCCGCTGACCGTGTCAGCGCCCTCGATCTCGAACTCCGCCTGCGCGGTGAGCGCCAGCGTCTTGGGGTGCGAGCCGGGGTTCGGGTGGGCAAGGGCAGTGGGCTGCGCGGGAGCAGCGGACGCCTGGATCATGCGGTGGTGTGACATCGCTACGCGGCCTCCTTGGTGGCTTCGTCGGTGACGGTCTCGTCGGGGTTGGGGTTGGTGTCTTCGCTTTCGCCCGCGGTGCCGCCAGGCTTGTCGGTGACTGGCAGCCCGAGCTCGCGCATGAGGGCCAGTTCCTTGGCCCGCTGGCGGAGCTCGTCCTCCCAGTCGCGTCCCTGGCGTGCGAACTCGTGCGCGAGCGTTGTGGTGTGGTTGGCAAGGCGCGTCGCCTGCGCGCTGGCTTCCTTGGCCGGGTCGACATGCTCGACACCGTCCCAGAACCACACGTGCGGTGTGGCTGCGCCGCGCACACGCATCGCCTGGGGCAGCAGCCCCTCGACCAGCGCGGCCTCGTCGAGCCAGGCGCGGAGCAAGCGGTCCAGCACCGTCTGCTGGAGGCGGTGCTGCTCGACGCGGATGCTCTTGAAGTAGGTCTGATGGTCCAGGCGGCCCGAGGCGTAGTTGTAGCCCGAGCTGTTCCCGGCCGCGACGTTGAAGGGCATGTTCAGGCAGCGGGCGATCTCGTTGAGGATCTCGCGCTTGAACTCGCCGTAGGTCGTTGATGGGTGCTCGGCGTGGACCTGTCCGAGCTTCCAGCCGCCGGGCAGCACGGTGGCCATCCGCTTCTCGAGCTCGACCTCGTCCATCGGCTCGAGCGGGTCGGCCTCGCCGTTGGCGGGCGCATCGGTGTAGAGCACCGCCGCGAAGTCCGCGGCCGTCTCAGCGGCGGCGATCACCGCCAGCGTGTAGCGGCGGAGCTGCGCGAAGAGCGGCAGGGCGGGTGTGATGTCCGGGATGCCGCGCCACTGGCCCGGCCGGTCGGGCCGGAAGTAGTGCAGCACGGAGGCGGCCGGGTAGGTGTCGTGGTCTCGAACGGCATGCCATGCGCCGTCGCCGGGGTGGTGCCGCAGCACGTGGTACGCCACCGGCAGCCCGCTGGCGTCGAAGACGATGCCGTCGACATCGGTTACCGCTTGACCGGTGGGTGTACGCCCGAACCATGGCGTGCAGACCTGATCAGGTTCGAGCAGACGCAGGTCCAGCTTGACGGGTGTGTCGAGCCCGGGGCTAGAGATCAGAAGACCAAACGCCTCGCCGCTCTCGGCCCGGGCCATCCGCATGCTGCGGAGCTTGCCGGGCAGGTCGATCGCCGCCGACCAGGCCTCGAAGACCTCCTCGACGCGGGCGTTGACCGAGGCATCGGGCGTGAGCATCTGCAGCCGCGGCCCGGTGCCGATGGTGTCGTTGGCCAGCGTGAGGACGATGCCTTTGGCGTAGGAGTTGTTGGCCACCTCGTAGCGGGCGCGGTTGCGCAGGATGCGGCGCACCTCGGGGCTGACGGCCGCGTTGGGCGAGAGCCCGTCGGCCGCGGCCCAGTGACGTCGGTTGTCGGCGGTGGTCTGGGCCGAGTCGAACCGCGCCCGGACCATCCGTGCCCGTTGGGGCATGTTCGCCGAGGCGGCCTGGACCGGATCGGCCTGGCGCGAGAGCGGGGCGAGCAGGCGCTTCAGCATCCGCCCCCCTGTCCGCCGGTGCCGCCTGCCACGATCTTGAACAGCCGGATCCCCAGCCCGCGCTTGCGGGTGGCTCGCTTGGACTCGAGGTAGCGATCCGCCTCGATCTGGTCGCGGATCGCGTGCTGCTCGACCGACTGCCCGTCCACCGAGGCCTTGGCGGGCCCGGCGGCGTTGTCGGCGATCGCCTGTTCGAGATTGGGGTTGGGATCCGGCACGGCAACCTCGCGTGCCCCGCACCTCGCGGGGGCCTCTCGGGTCACCTATGCCGTTCAGGAGCCGATTGCGCGAGTTGGCAAGGCCAAGCGTGCCGGGACGGGCAGCAGGAGGTCAGAAAAGGGCGTTCTCGGGCCTCAGGACCGATTCTCGGCCCACTTTGTGGTGCCAATTCTGTCGCTTTATGGGCGAATTGACGATATAGTTGCCAGTATTGGCACTTTACGGACGCCCTATGGACACCCCCAAGTACATGACGGATACGGCGGCTTTAACCGCGATCGGCGAACGGATCGCGCAGCACCGCCTTCAGCTCGACTGGACACAGGCCCAGCTCGCGAAGGAGGCCGGTGTCTCCAAACGCACGGTGGTCAGATTGGAGGGAGGAGAATCCACCCAGCTGACCAACCTGATCAGGATACTCCGCGCGCTCGACCTGCTCGCCAACATCGATGAGCTGCTGCCACCGCCAACTCCGAGTCCGCTCGAACTGCTGCGATCGAAGGAGAAGCGACGCAAGAGAGCGAGCGGACGCGCAGAGTCCGATGGCGAGAAGGGATCCGAGGAGTGGACTTGGGGCGACGAGGAAGGGACTGACTCATGACCGTCGCCGAAGTCCGTATGTGGCGGCGGCAGATCGGTGCGGTCACAGTCGACGGGCCAGGTGGCGTGGCCTCGTTCCAGTACACCGAACCATTCCGCCGCAGCGGCATCGAAGTTGCGCCCTTGATGATGCCCCTCTCCTCCAAGGTCTACCGGTTCCCGGGTCTCGCCGAACGATCGTTTCACGGGTTGCCAGGAATGCTCGCAGACTCGCTTCCCGACAAGTTCGGTAACGCCGTCATCGACGCCTGGTTGGCTGCCCAAGGGCGTTTGCCATACGAGATCGATGCGGTCGAGCGCCTGTGCTATACCGGCAAACGGGGCATGGGCGCACTCGAGTTCGAACCCGCCGAGGGACCACAAGCCGATGAAGCCGTGCCGTTGGAAGTCGCGGCACTCGTGCGGTTGGCATCGCAAGTGCTCACGGATCGGGAACGCTTCAGCACGAACTGGCAAGATGGCCGCGAAGCGACCGCACTACGCCAGATCCTACAAGTCAGCGCTTCCGCGGGTGGTGCGCGAGCAAAGGCACTCATCGCGTGGAATCCGACCTCCAACGAAATCCTCTCCGGACAGATCACAGCCCCCCCGGGCTTCGAGTACTGGCTCCTCAAGTTTGATGGCGTGTCGAACAACCGCGACAAAGAGCTTGCCGACCCGCAGGGATACGGCGCGATCGAGTACGCATACTCGCTCATGGCACGAGCCGCGGGTATCCGTATGGCCGACTGTCGCCTGCTCGAGGAAAACGGCCGCCGACACTTCATGACCCAACGCTTTGATCGCACCAACGGGGGCGACAAGCTCCACATGCAATCGCTCGGGGCGCTCGGGCACTTCGACTTCAACGATGCGGGGTCGCATTCCTACGAGCAGGCGATCATGGTCATTCGGCGGCTTGGGCTGTCCATGGATGACATCGAGGAGCAGTTCAGGCGTATGGCCTTCAACATCGTGGCTCGTAATCAGGACGACCACGTGAAGAACATCGCGTTCCTGATGGACAAGAAAGGGAAATGGTCGCTGTCTCCGGCATTTGACGTGTCCTACAGCTACAACCCTTCAGGGGCATGGACTTCCACCCACCAGATGTCGATGAACCGCAAACGCGACGGGTTTACTCGGAGCGACTTCCGTGCGTTCGCGGAGACCGCATCGATGAAGCGGGGCCGGTCCGACACTATCCTCGACGAGGTACTCGACGCAGTGACCCGATGGAGAGAATTCGCGGCTGAAGCCGATGTCGACCCCGACCAGACAGAGCAGATCGCTGCTGCCCATCGGCTGCGAATACCTTCCGGATCAGACCAATAGTTTCACACTGCCGCCACTATTGACCGTCTGCGTAGATCAGGCACCCGTATCGTAGCCATCACGTCCCCCCAGCCAGCTCAATCAAGGAACTACTGGATGACATGGTCGGATGAGGATCGCGAAGCTTTTCGGGCCCGCACGACCTTGGCGGATTTGCCTGTTCGGACGAGCGCCGACTTGATTGGAACGGCAGTCGATGACGCATGGCTCCACAGAGACGTGAGCCTTCTTCGCCACATCACGGATGTACTTCTACCAACCATCAGCAGGACACACGCAACGCCCGCCGAGCTTTCAGAACTCGACTACTTCACAGCCAACGCGTGGAATGGGATCAAGTTCTTGGATTCGGACGATCCAGGGGGTGGCTGGGAATGGGAGTCTCCAGTTCTCGAGCAAGAGACGCTTTGCATTCGTCGGGCCGCTCAGGACGAAGGTCTGTTTGCACAGCCTCAGGCTAGACAATGCCAGATTCTCACCAACTTGGCTAACTGCTACAGCACAACTGGTCGCGTGATTGATGCCATTTGGCATTGGGATCAAGCACTGCGCGCCGTCCCCACGTTCGGAATGGCTCGTGCCAATAGAGGCGTCGGCCTTTGGACGTACGCTACGGCGCAGTACGACCCGGGACACCAACTCGTGCTCGCTCGAGAAGCATGGCGAGCGCTCAATCCAGAACATTTACAAGGGCTCGAACCGGGGACAGATGCAGAATTCCGTCGTGTCCGGACACAGATCGAAGCAGCCGTTCGACCTGAGGCCTTCTCTGTTGACTTTGATATCGATGGCTTCCCACTCGGAGAGTCGGAATCCGAGAAGCAGTATCGGGGCTGGTGCTTGAGACAGCGAGCATTCCTGAACCCGCTCAACGAAATCGGCGAGGTATCGGTGGCCGCACAAGATGTCCTTTCGTGCCCATCCGTAGTAGCAGCAATCGGAGAAGGACCTCGATTTCACGACTACATGAATCAGATCAAGCAAGAATACTGCTCAGCTCGATGGCTGATCTACGAAGCCACACACGAAAATGCACCCCATTTGTCCGATCGCGATGTGCAGCTCTACAACACGCTCGACTATCCAAGCTACGGTCTGCGCACAGAGCAGTTGAAGTTGGCGTTCCGTGGGCTGTACTCACTGTTCGACAAAGTCGCGTTCTTTCTCAACGCGTATCTTGGCCTCGGCATACCTGAAAAGAGGGTATCGATGAGGGGGCTCTGGTACATCAAGCAAGACCGGAAACGAGGCATCCGACCCGAGTTCAGTGCGAGGCAAAACTGGATGATGCGAGGGCTCTTCTGGCTCACCAAGGATCTCTACGAAGACACGCCTGGGTTTCGGGAGGCTCTTGACCCACTGGCCAGACAGATGGCCGATGTTCGCAACCAGTTGGAACACAAATATCTCAAACTTCATGGCGATCTTTGGGCGGGACCCGACTGCAGCTTCTTCAGAGACAGCCTGGCTATGTCTTTGCCTCGGGATGAGTTCGAGAAAATGACGCTCCATCTTCTACGAATGGTGCGCTCTGCGATCATACAACTCGCCCTTAGCGTCAACAGGGAGGAACAGCTCCGGGCCGAGAAACGTGGCCCCGATGCGATCACGCCTCCAATGTTTCTCGACGATTGGGAAGACGATTGGAAGTCTTGATCAACGTGTAGACGCCTTGAGTTCAGAGAGCTTGATACGCGGCCTTCGCGCCATCTTGTGATCCGTCCCAAACAGGACCGCGCCCTGCATCGAGGCCGCGACCGCCGAGCCGACCAGGCAGTCCAGCCAGTGGTTGTCGATGCCCGCGACCCGCAGCTTCCACTCGTCAACCGTCCGGCCGCGGCCTTCGGTCTTCACCCGGTACTCGCTCGTCAGGTGGTCGGCCAGCAGGCGGTGCCGTGAGGCCTCGCGGCCGAAGAACGACAGGCAGCCCGGGTCACCCATGGGCACGCCCAGCCGCGCGTGCGTGAAGCTCTTCCAGTAGTTGGTGTCGTAGACCACGTGCCGCACGGCCCGCTTGCCGGTCACCAGCGGCACGCGCCAGTTGAGCCCGACCCGCTCGCCGCGTTTGCGCTTGTAGTCGCTGAACGGGATGCTGCTCGCGCCCACGTACCGGCCGTGGCTAGGCATCACGATCCCGGCGTGGGGCGACTGGCGGCAGAACTGGTACACCACGTCCGACGACTGGCCCCAGTTCGCGTCGATCAGGCAGCGCTCGATGCGCAGGTCGGTCCCGTCGTCCCGCCGCCACGCCTTGCCGAGCAGGTCGCCGGTCAGGGCCTCGAGCCCGCCGTAGATCGCGCCCTCCTGGCCCGCCCTCGGGAACTCGGTCAGCAGCGTCCGCCGAGCGTCGCGCAGCGAGAAGTACTGCTGCTTCGGGTCCGGCCACGCGCCGTAGTCGAGCACGTAGCCGCTGAAGTCGTCTTCCCAGCCCGCGACGAGCCAGAACAGCAGCTTGCCCTGCACGTCGATGAACGCGGTCGCCCGGGTGCAGCCGATGGGCACAACACCCCGCGGCATGCCGTTGGTCTTCGCGGCGATCTGCTCGGGCGTGAGCAGGTCGTCGTCCGCCGCGACTTCGGGCAGCGGCTCGTTCTGGTACTCGGCCCAGAACGCGGCCTCGTCCTGGAGCTTGAGGTTCATCGCGTGCTGGACGGCGCTCAGCTCGTCGTGGTTGAACCGCGCCGGCCAGGCGATCGATGCACCCGCGTCCATCTTCTTGCGGTTGCGCTTGTAGAACGCCGTCGCCTGCGCCAGCCCCCGGTCGGCCCGCAGGCCCTCGGCCCGGATCTCGGCGTACCTCGCCCAAAGCGCCTCGTCGGCCGGGAAGGCGTAGACCATCTTCGTCCGCTCCCCCTGCCACTGCGGGTGCTTGTCGCGGTCGAGCAGCCGGTCGGCCAGGTCGTCGGGCCGAACGACCGTGACCGTCATCAGCCCTGCGATCTTCTGGCCCGGCCCGGCGAGGCCGAGGATGGCCCCCGCGAGCACGCGCTCCCGGGCCGCGCACTGGCTGGGGCTCCGGGCCGACTCGTCGGTCTGCGGGTCGTCGATGAGCACCAGCGACGGGCGGACACTCTGGCCGTCCGGGCGCTTGCGCTTCATGCCCCGGATGCGTCCGGTGATCCCCGCAACGGCGATGATTGCGCCCGACGCAGCGGATCCTTCGATGGTGGGAAGGACGATCTCCTTGGCGGTCCAACCGATGTGCGTCGGCTCGCCCTTGTAGAGCTGGCCCGAAGCCCGCTGGTGGATGCCTTCCAGGCAGCGGATGGGGTAACACGCCTCGGGGAAATCGTCGGCGAGCAGGTCGTTGTTCTCCAGTTCGCTCTTGATGCTCTCCAGCATCGAGGCAGCGTGCTCCTCGTCGGAGCCGATCAGGCATACGAACGGCCGGGCCCCGATCAAAATGGCCCAGAGACAGGCCGTCTCGCAGAGCGTGGTCTTGCCGCTGCCGCGCGGCATGGCCATCGCGAACAGGCCGCCCTCGAGCACCGCCGTCTCCAGCTTCGCGATGACCTTGAGGTGATCGTCCGACCACGGCAGGTGGAAGGTCTGCGGGAAGTAGGTGTCGCAGAACGCCTTGAACGACTCCGTGCAGCGTCGCTTGCGCTCGGGGTTGCCGACCGGCGGAAGCTCGCCGATGTTCCGGCCCGAGAGCGAGAGGGCCTTGTTCCTCTCGCGGGCCCGCTCGCGCACCGCGTCGTAGCCCGAGAGTTCGTCCTCCGCTGGATCGGGCTTTGGCTCGTGCCGCGTCGAGACCAGCCAGGCGGTGTATCGGAACAGGTCGACGGTCTTCCCGTCCCCGATCCGGAACCCGGCCCGCGTGCGATGGCGGTGCAGCTGCCGCTCGTTGATCACCTCGCCCAGCGGGGTCGAGTTCAGGAGCCGGCACGTCTCGGAAGGCTTGAGCGAGCGCGGGTCGATCCTCGGCTGGACAGGCTGGTTCGAATCACTCGCCACGCCCACCCCCAGCGCTCATCTGCTGCACAAGCCACGCGGCGTAGTGCACAAGGTTGATGCTGCCGTCCGCGTTGGTTGGCGCGCCCGCGTCGATGTCCGCCCGGAGCATGTCTTCGGTGACGGGGCTACCGCCCAAGCGGGCGAGTACCCGGGCCACATCGGCGGAGGACATCGCGGCCGGGTTGAGGCGCTGCGGCCCGGCGTCGCTAGGCGCGTGTTCGGGAGTCATCGCGCACCTCCCGGACCTTGCCGCCACATCGCCGCAAAATCTCGAAAACATCTGCCAATGCAGGCTAATACGCCTTCCCTTCTGCCGGATGTCATGGCTTCATGTGTCACACGCGGGGCGGATCCCCGCGGCCCCAACCAACGCCGGGACCACCCGAAGGAGACCACGCCATGACGACCACGAACGAAACCGCCAGCCAGGCCTACGCGAAGCGCCGCAGCGACATCGCCCGCCTGATCGACGTCCTGCAGATGGAGCTCGACGCCCACGCCAAGCGGGCCGCGCTCGCTGACACGCACTGGGGCTACCCGGGCGACCTCGGCCGCATCCGCGAGGGGCTGATCGAGCTGGTGATGAGCATGAGCGGGATGGAGCGAGAGCGCATCGAGGACTTCCTCGCCGAGGCGGATGACTCCGACGCCAACTGAACGCATCGCACCCCGAAGGAGCAGACGACCATGAGCAAAGCACGCGACACCATCATCAACCGCATCGCCCGCGAGGCCCTCGGCCTCGAAACCCTCGACGCCCGCAACATGGACAGCCTCGACTTCCACGACCTCTCGGTCTGGTCGATCAAGGAAGCGCTCGAACGGGCGTACGAAGCGGGCCGCAAGGCAGCACCCCCCCAACCGCCAACACGAACCACCTGCCCGGCGTGCAACCGGGACATCGAGATCCGACCCCTGTGAAGCCCGCTCGTCGCGGGCTTCGCTGTTTTTGGAACACGAAGGAGTACCGACATGACCACCACCCCGAAGAAGACCACGAAGAAGACCACCGCCAAGAAGGCCACCACCAAGGCGACCCCGAAGAAGACCCCGGCCAAGAAGACGCCCCGCATGTCCGCGAGCGCCGCCCGAGCCGAGGGCGCGGCGAAGACCAAGCGGGCCCGGCAGGCCAAGGCCGTCTCGCAGGACCACGAGGTGCCCAGCCCGAAGGAGATCGCCAACGACGCGAATCTGGAGGCGTACGCGAAGGGCAAAGCCCCCAAGCAGCCGCGCCCGAAGAAACCCGCGACGGATCGCAAGCCGAGCGGGCTCGACCTCGCCGCGAAGGTCCTCTCCGACGCGGGCGAGCCGCTGGCAGCCAAGGCCATCGCCGAGCGAGCGATCGCGGCGGGCTGGACCACCAGCGGCAAGACGCCGCACGCCACGCTCTACGCCGCGATCATCCGAGAGATCTCCAAGAAGGGCGACGCGGCCCGCTTCAAGAAGACCGACCGCGGCCTGTTCGTCGCGGCGGATGCGAAGGGGGGACGCTGAATGTACCGGCCCGACCAAGAACCCCGGCCCGAGCGTACCGAGTCGTTCCGCGTCGACGCCGACGGCAGCCTGGTGCGCAGCGTCGTCCCCAGGGTCGGCTCCCCCTACGAGCACCGATGCACGATGTGGGCCTTCAAGCGCGTCTGCTGGCGCTTCGATGAGCATGGCGAGGGCGACACCGTCGAGACGCTCGCCGCCGCCGCGCAGATCCCGGTCACCCAGGCCGCGACGGCGCTGGCGTTCCTGCTCGAGCGTGGCGTCGTCACCACCGAGCGCCGGCGGAACTTCCCGGCGACGACCGATGTCCATCTCGACGGGATGACTGAATACCACGCCCTCCGAGAGAAGGGCCCGAGCGACTGACCGCATCGCGTCCCCCTCCCTCACGCCTCGGCCGTCGCCGGGGCTTTCTCTTTGCCTGCTGGCGAGCAGCATTAAGGTGATGTAGGTACGAGTTCGGTGTGATAGAATGCGCACATGACCGCATCGAACGCTTCCGACTGGCTGTTGAACACATACGCCACACGCCGCCGGGATCTGAAGGCGCACGAGCAGTGGTTTGCAGAAGAATGGCAGCCGTTGATGCGGAAGAAGCTCAGCGCGAAATCCCTGACGAAGTTGACCGCTGATGGCTTTGCCGACATCTTGCTTGACTGGGATCGCAACCGCTGGCGAGGGGTAGCACGCCTTACTGGGCGTCTCACGAGTCCCAAAGCGTGGGGCCCCGTCCGAAGGGCGTTGGTCGAACTCACCGACAATCGCCGGTCGTTGGGAAGCCGACTGGACAAACTGCGTCCAGCGAAGGATTCGCCGCCGGTACCGCACTTGAGCCAGGCAGTCATAACCGCATTCCTGCATCTTCAGTCGCCCAGCAGGTACTGCGTGTGGAATGGCACCTCGGAGGCGGGTCTCCAAGCGCTCGGCCTTTGGCCTCACTTCGATCGCGGCATGACGTTTGCTGAGAAGTACATGCTCATCAACAGTGCCGTCATCACGTGCTCGCGGCAAACGGGGCTTTCTCTTCCAGTCCTGGATGTCCTCTGGTACCAAGCAGTTCAGACATTCGGCCAGGCCAAGCTGCCGGAGGAGGCAGATCCCGGAGGCCTCGAAGGCGGAGACCGTCAGCCTTACCTTCGCACCAAACGAAATGCAGCGATCGTCCGCAAAGCAAAGGTGCGATGGTCCGACGGCGGAACAGTGAGCCCTGCGTGCGCGGTCTGTGGTTGGTCTATGGCTGAGGTGTATGGCGACGCTGGCTTTGGCGTGATTCACGCACATCACGACATTGCTATCGGGGGCAACACTGAAACACGAGTCACACGCATTAGTGACCTTGTGCCGGTATGTCCAAGCTGTCATGCGGTGCTGCATTCTTCTGGTCTCTCGGTGGCTGAGTTGCGGAAGCGCGTACGCGACAGAGGCATGGCCTATGCCTGATCCATTTGCGCCTCATTTGCACGCTCGGCCTTCTTGCCGGTGAACTGCTCCCACCGCTGCACGATCACGTCGCAGTACAGCGGGTCGAGTTCCATGAGCAGAGCCTTTCGCTCGGTCTGCTCCGCGGCGATCAGCGTCGAGCCCGAGCCGCCGAAGATGTCGAGCACCCGCTCGCCCGGCTTGGACGAGTACTGCATCGCCCGCACCGCCAGTTCGACCGGCTTCTCGGTCAGGTGGACCATGCTCTGCGGGTTGACCTTCTTGACCTGCCAGACATCCGGCACGTTGTTCGGTCCCAGGAACACGTGGGCCTTGCCCTCGCGCCAGCCGTAGAAGCACCACTCGTGGTCACCCATGAAATCCTTGCGGCTGATCACCGGGTGCATCTTGTGCCAGATGATCTGCTGGCTGAACTTCAGCCCCGCCGCCTCGAGCGCCCGCGGGTAGTTGGCGATGTTCGCGTAGCCGCCCCAGATGTAGAACGCCCGCCCGGGCTCGAGCGCATCGGCGGCGTTGCCGAACCACGCCATGAGCAGCCGGTCGAACTCCTCATCGGAAACGAAGTCGTTGGCCAGCGGGCGGTCCTTGGCCCGCAGCTTCGTGGTGGTGCCCTTGCTCGGACCGGCTTTGCGCTTCGCGTCAAGCCCGCGGTCGCGCTTACTGGCGTGCTGCTTCTTGGGGGCGAAGTTGGTCTGCCCGGTGACGAACGCGTTGTTGGACCGCGGCTGGACCGCGACGTTGTAGGGCGGGTCGGTGTTCACGAGCTGCACCGCCTTGCCGGCGAGCAGCCGCGCCATGTCCTCGGGCAGCGACGAGTCGCCGCACATGAGCCGGTGCTCGCCCAGGATCCAGATGTCGCCGCGGACCGTCGTCGCCTCGTCGGGCGGCTCGGGGATCGCGTCGGGGTCGGTCAGCCCGGCCTTCGCGCCCTGATCGAGCATCTTCTGCAGCTCGCGGTCGTCGAAGCCCAAGAGCGACCAGTCGAGCCCGACGTCCTGCAGGTCGGCCAGTTCGAGCGGCAGCAGTTCCATGTTCCACTCGGACAACTCGGCCGTGCGGTTGTCGGCGATGCGGTACGCCCGGATCTGCTCGGGCGTGAGGTCGGTCGCGACATGCACCGGCACCTCGGCCAGGCCCATCTTCGTCGCGGCCTTGAAGCGGGTGTGCCCGCAGATGATCACGCCGGCCTCGTCCACGACGATCGGCTGGCGGAACCCGAAGCGGGCGATGCTCTCAGCGACGGCGTCGACCGCCTGGTCGTTGATCCGGGGGTTGTTCTCGTACGGGGTGATGTCGGCGAGGGGACGCAGTTCAATCTTCATGGCAGGAGCCTCCGTGCTTCGGGGTTGGGGATCGGGGTGAACAGGCCGGCGGACCGGCGGGCGACGTTCGCCCGTGCCGGGCCGGCTGGCGAGATCGGGGGTTGGGTCGGGGGCCCGCCGCCGGGCGCGACACGGGCGGACGTGGGCCGACCCGGGGCCGGACGGGCGAGGGCTTGCGGGGCGGACCGGACAGGCGAAACAAACTCAGTCGGGGATTGCGGCTGTTCCCGCGGGCGTCGGCTGGCCATCCCCCCTGGGAAGTACCTACGCCGCCCGTCCTGGCCCCGCCCCTCCCGAACTCGGAGCGCGAACTTGGAGCGCGCACGCACTTCGAGTTCCCGCGGGCGAAGCGTGAGCGCACGCCCGCGGGGGGGTATGGGGGGGTGCGCGCGCTTCGAGTTCAACTTGAAGCGCGCACAGATTTCGGGGTGAACTCCGTGCGCTCCGAGTTCGCGGCGCTCCGAGTTCGAGCCCAGATCGAACAAGTATCGGCGGGTCATGACGCCCCCTCCCCGCCCGGCAGTGCGTAGCCCCAGCGCCCGCCCCGGCCCGGCAGGCGGACGCGCTCGATCCGCCCCTCGCCCTCGGCGATGTCCAGCAGGTCCGCCACGCGACGCCAGGACAGCCCGGGCTCGCCCTTGGCGTCCTCGCGGATCTCGGCCTTCCCGACGGGCTCGGCGGAGATGAACCGGGCGACGAACCGCTCCACGCCCCACGACGGCTCCGCGGGCTTGTCCGCCTTGGGCGAGGCGTCCTTCTTCTTGCCGGGCCGCTCGTTCTTGAGCGACGCCGGGTCGAGCGTGTCGTCGACCGACCACACCGGGAAGTCCCAGCGCAGGCAGGTCGGGTCGATGGGCGGCCAGGACCGCACGGCCGCGTCGAGCACGACCACGCCGTCTTCCTCGTGCGGCCGCAGGACCAGGTGCGTGTCGGTCGCCCGGCTCTGCGCGCCAGCCCCGGCCCCGACATCGGTCACGCTCTTGCCGCCCTGGCTGCCCTTGGTCGAGTGGTGGATGAGCACGAAGCAGCAGCCGAGGCGGTCGGCGAAGGCGTCGATCCGGTTGTAGATGTTGGCCATCGTGCCGTTGTCGTTCTCGTCGCCCCCGGCGGGCATGAAGCGGTAGAAGGCGTCGAGCACGATGACCTTGAACCGCCCTGGCTCGAGGGCCTCGAAGTACGGCCCGAGCGTGAAGATGTCCTGGAGCCGCCCGCGCAGGTTGTCCACGAAGATCCGCTCGGCGATCTCGCGCATCGCTACGCCCCGGGCCTGGGCGACCTTCGGCAGGCGGTGGGCGCTGGTCTCGCGGTGCAGCTCGTTGTCGATGATCAGGACCGGCCCGGCCTCGGTCTCGTACCGCCCAAGCCACGGCCGACCGGTGGCGACGGCGATCGCCAGGTCGAGCGTGAGCCAGCTCTTGCCGATCTTGGGGCTGGCGATGACGTTCATGGTCTCGCCGGCGCGGAGCAGGCCGTGGATCACGGGCTCGCGCAGCTGCGGGTACGCCGCGACGAGCTCGCCCACCGGCACGGGGCATGGCTCGAGCGGCCCGGTCGCTGGCGGCGTGTCGGTCATGAACGCCGAGAGATCGACGCCGGTCGTGTGCTCGCGCGCGCCGTAGCCCTCGATCGCGAGCGCCGACGCCGCGGCGGCGAAGTCGCCGTGGTGCTCGAGCAGCGCGTAGACCCCGAACGGCGAGTAGCCCTTGTGCGCCTCGAACGGCGCGGCGTTGGTGCTGAAGACGTAGAAGACCCGGTCCTTGAGCGTCGCGCTCGTGCCCGCGGACTTGCCGGGCCGACGCCAGTGCTCGTTCTCGCCGGAGCGAACGAGCGTCCAGCCGTGCCGGAGCAGAACCTCGCGCGGGTCGCCCCGGTCGTTGAAGTCGTCGCCGGGGCGGGAGGGGAAACTATTCGGGAATGCCGAAGAGTTGGAGGGTGCGAGATGACCGCCGACCACCGGCTGGGGCGTTTCGTCCAGCGCCCACGCACACCCGAGCAGCACATCCCGATCGTCGGCGCTAATCAACGGCGGCTCGCACAGGTCGCCCTGGACGACCTCGTAGCCCGGCGAGGGGTCGCAGAGGAACAGCCCGCCCTCGCCCCGCGTCTCGATGATGGTCACGGTGACCACCCACGCGCCCGCCGCGTCGCGCCTCGGCGCGTACTCCTTGCTGCCCACGACGACCGGTTCCTCGGTGTCTACATCGATTCGGCGCTGGGCGAGCTTGGTGTTGCCCGACACGGGCGTCTCGCAGCGGTAGACCACGTGCCTCCCGCCCGACGGCGTCGTCTCGATGACCAGCCGCTCCAGCAGTCCCGGCGCTGCCGCCTCGACCGCTTCGCGCCACGCCTCGAAGGCCTCGCCGCCGCCGCCGTCCCAGTTGTCGAAGTCGATCATCTCCAGGTGGCCCGAGACCGCGCCGCACACGAGGCACATCGCGCTCGGCGACGATTCGGGGTTAAACCACGATCCCAGTTCGTCGCCAGACGGCAGCCGCGTCTGGTACGGCTTCCACGAGGACAGGGCGACGCGCTTCTCCTCGCCGCGGCGGATCGCGGGCAGGGCGCACAGCCCCGCGGCCACGCAGGCCGATGCGTGCGAAGCGAGCGTGCCGTTGCGACGGGGTGAATCGGATGGGTGCGGCGCATCCTGCATCAGAACGGCACCTCGTCGTCGCTGTAGCCGTACGCGGCGAGGGCGTGCTCAGGCCCAACATCAGGCAGGTTGTCCGGATCCTCGAGACGCGGCGGCTTGTCGCCGAACGCGTAGCCGACGATCCGCTCCCATTCGTCGCCGGGCTTCTTCTCCAGCGTGATGCGCTCGGTCCGGGCCACCGCGCCCGCGTTCGCCCACTCCACGGCCTCCTCAACCGAAGACGGGGGTGCGTCATTGGACCGCTCTCGCCACCACTGCTCGGCCTTCCGGCGGGCGTATCCGCCCTCGGGGTGCTCCAAGCAGATCCACTCGCGAGCCCAGCGGTTGAAGCCGATGCGGTACTCGACGCGCATCGTCGGCTTGGCGAGCGGGTCGTTGCGCTTGTGGTGGACGTAGTACGCGACCTCGATGACGCGCTCGTCGCGCCGGGCCGGGCCTTCCGAGCCGGTGACGACCTCTTCGTCCGAGGCGATCGCCGCGTGCTTGACCTGCCGCGGCGGGGACTTGTGCCCGCACTCGGGACAGACGGCATACGCCGCGTGGATCAGCGCATCGCACTCGGGGCACTGCTTGGCGGGGGCTTCACCCGAGGCGTCCTTGGTGTCGGCCAGCCGGATCGCGTCCACCGGGCCGTGCCGGAGCACGTTGCCGCCGAAGTCGAGCACGAGGCAGTCGATCTTCCCCTCGGCCAGGCGGAATCCCCGCCCGACCATCTGGTAGTAGAGCCCGGGGCTCATCGTCGGGCGCAGCATCGCCACGCAGTCGACATTCGGGGCGTCGAAGCCCGTCGTTAGCACGTTCACATTCGCCAGGTACTTCAGCCCCCCCGCACCGCCCGACTTGAAGCGGGCGATCAGCGCATCGCGTTCCTTCGCGGGCGTCCCGCCCTCGACGAACCCGCATTCAACGCCGTGTTTCTCACGCAGCACCCGGACCACGTGCTCGCCGTGCCGGACGCCCGAGCAGAACAGCAGCACGCTGCGCCGGTCGGTCGTCGCGGCGATGACCTCGGCGCACGCCGCCTCGACCAGTCCGTCCTCGTCCATGCGGTCCTCGAGCTCGCCCGCGACGAACTCACCGCCCCGTACATGAATGTCGCTGGTGTCGGCGACCGCCTTCCCGGCCCGGCTCTTGAGCGGGCACAGGTAGCCCTGCACGATGAGCTCACGCACACCGGCCTCGAAGCACACCTCGTGCAGCACCGACTCGGGGCCGCAGATCGTGCCGGTCTTCATGCGGTACGGCGTCGCCGTCAGCCCGATGACGCGCTGGTGGTCGCACAGGTCCCGCGCGTCTGCCAGGAAGCGGCGGTACATGCCTTCGCCGTCCGGCGGGATCAGGTGCGCCTCGTCCACAATGACCAGGTCAAGCGGACCGAGGTCGTGCGCCCGCTGGTAAACCGACTGGATGCCCGCAATCGTCACGGCGTACCCGAGATCCCGCCGACCGAGCCCAGCGCTGAACACGCCCACCGGCAGGTCCGGCGCGACGGCCTGCAGCTTGCCCGCCGCCTGCTCGATCAGCTCCTTCACGTGGGCGACCACGATCACCCGCCCGTTCCACTTCTGCACCGCGTCGCGGCACAGCTCGGCGATGACGTGGGTCTTGCCCGAGCCGGTCGGGAGGACGACGGCTGGGTTCGTATCGCTGGCGGCGATGTGGCTCCACACGGCGTCGACCGCGTCGCGTTGGTATGGCCTGAGTCCCATCAGTTCGTCGCCTCCATGCTTGTGATCCGGACGACCACCTTGCCCCCGGGCACGACCGGCCCGCGCTCGATCTCGAGCCGATCGATCTGGCCGTCGTCCTCGTACACCCCGCCATGCCCGAGGGCGTCGAGCAGAGCCTTCATCGCGTTGTCCAGGTCCCGCCGCCGCCGGTCGGGCGGGTGGGCGGTGACATGCACCGCTACCCGGCCCGACATGGGCTCGGCCGTTCGCCTGGCGAGTCGGGCGCAGACCCGCTGCGGAACTTCCGTCCCTCGCGGCTAATCAGCGTCCGATCGCCGACGCGACGCCAGTAGTGGTTCACGCTGGGCGGGTACGGCAGCTCGACGACGAACGCGCCGTCGTCAGCCGCCGCGGCGGTCAGCGCTTCCACGGCGGCGTCCCTCCCGAGGCGGCCGCCATCGGGCGCTGCGGCGCGACGCCGGTGTCCCGCTTCGCGTAACCCTTGATGGTGTTGGTCGGCTCACCGTTGTCCTCGCGGTTCTTGATCGCGACGCTGACAACCAGCGGCAGGTTGTGCAGCTCGACCGAGTCGCGGGGCCGGAGCACGTTCACCGCCCGGCAGATCGCCGACAGCGTGCCGCGAGCGATCTCGACCGTCTGGGTGTTGGTGTGCTTGAGGGTCAGGCGGTCCCAGAGCTTCCGCCCCTTGAACGGCCCCTCCAGCACCTCCATCTCGAGTTCCAGGTACTCGCCCTTGCCGTTCTTGGTCGGCTTCATGGCGCTGGCCGTGATGGCGGCCACGTACTTGCCGGCGGGGACGGGGTCGAAGCCGGCATTGGGCTCCACGTTGGTCGCGTCGAATCCGTTCAGGTCTGCCATGGGTCAGGCTCCTTGCTGCTGGGTTTGCTGGTTGGTCTCGTTCTGGTTGGCGTTCTCGATGGCTGCGCCGGGATCGCCCTCGCCGCGCGCGAGCGCCGCGAACACGCGGTAATCCAGCGGCAGCTCGTCGGGCAGATTCAGGCGGTTCTTGGCGACGTGGGCGGGCCGCTCGGTCGTGCGGAGGATCCGCTCGCCCGTGCCGATGCCCTGCGTGCGCTTGCGGTCGAAGCCCTCGCTCTGGATCTTCGTGTGGACGCGGTAGGTGGCGAAGAGCACCTCGTCGCACCACTCCTGGATCAGCGCCGAGGCCTGCTTCTGCAGGCGGGGCACGTAGCGGTCGTAGGTGTCGGTCTCGGGGTTGGCGAACTTCTCGATCGATGCGTGCGCGATCAGGACGACCTGCATCCCGCGCTCGGTCCGCAGCGCGTCGAGCCCCGCCAGAACCTCGCGCCATTGCGTCAGCGCGAAGATGTAGCCCTTGGCGTAGCCGATGTCCTCGATGGTCTCGACGCCGCGCTTCGCGCAGACCTCGGCCCAGATGAGCCGCTCGAGCCAGTCGAGGCTGTCGATGACCACGGTCTGGTAGCCGTGATCTTCGCTGTAGAGCGCCGACAGCGCCCCGAGCACGTCGGCGTACTTGGTCGCCAGCGGGAAGCGGTCGCAGTCGATGTCGTTCGTACCCTCTTCGGTCGTGATGAAGACGGGCGTCTCGGCCATCGCGCCGAAGGTGGACTTGCCGACGCCGTGGACGCCGTAGAGCATCACGCGACGCGGCATCAGCGTGCGGCCCTTCTGGATGTGTGCGAGTGCGGTCATGATCGATGGATCTCCTTGCGGTTGGTGTTGCGGGTTCAGGACTGGGTGCCCTGGTGCGACGGTCAGTTGGGCAGGCGGTCGTACAGCCGCAGGGACTGGAACCCTGTGGGCCACTGGCCGGTCTCCCGGCAGCGGATGAGCTCTTCGATGGCGCGGTCGTTGTCGGTCTGGGCGGCATCAAGGCACCGCGGCGCGATCTGCCACACGCCGCAGCGGAACGGCTCGCGCTTCTCGACCGCGATGATGTGGACGGGCAACGTGACACCGCTCACGACGGCGAGCAGCGCCCGGTAGAACGCGAGCTGGTGCAGGTACTTGAACGCGTCGATGTGCCACTCGAACGAGTCGATCGAGTCGCAGGTCTTCAGATCAACGAGCCCGCGGCCGTCCTTGGGGTTGATCCAATCGAACCGGGCCTGGCACAGCACGCCGTTCATCCGGCCGCGCACAACGCCCTCCGCGACACCCTCGGCCAGCAACTCGCGAGCGAACAGATGCTCGCGCACGCTCGCCGCCATCTGCTCGACCGTCGCGGCGTCGGTGTCGGCCAGCACGGGCTTGCCGCGCTTCTCGGCCCACTCGGCGAACGCCTTCGTGCTCGAGCCGTACGGCTTGCCTGTCTTCTCGTTGATCGGCCCGCCGACCGCGTACTCGCCCTCGTAGCGCCCGCGACCCTCGAGGATCAGCGTGTGCGCCGCCCGTCCGACGAGGAACGCGTGGCTGTCCCGATCCGGGATCAGCCCCATCTCCTTGCGCCGGAACAGCAGCGGGCACGAGCGGAACTCCGCCAGGCGGTGCGACGTCAGGCAATCACCGCGACGGGCGTGGTAGGTCTCGGCGGGCTCGCGGATGAGCACGCGGGCGAGGCAAGATTGGAGGTCGTCTGTCTTCTGGAGTATCGCGCTCATCAGGCGGCCACCCCCTGCGGTGCGCGGGCCTGACCGCTCCTGGGCCCGCCGCAGGGCATCCGCCGGACCGCGAACCCGTCGGCTCCGAACTCCTTGATCAGGAATGCCGTGAAGATCCGGACCACGGCCGACCCGCAGGGCGAACCGCCATCGACCAGCAGCGCAGCGCGGGGCGGATCGGCGTGGTAGGACACATCGGTGCGGGTCCGGGCCTCACCGAAGAGGCCCTCCGCAGCCAGGATCGACAGGTGCAGCGTGGCCTCTGCCTCCGCCAGAGCGGCAGGGGAGGCGAATCGGAATCGAAACACATCGGTCAACATCAGGAGCTCCTTTCGCGGGCGCACCGACCGCCACCCGTGAGACCCAGCCCCTCGAGCCGCGGCGTACACCGTGGTCGAGGGGCCGGGGCCTCCGGAGGGAAGAGAGAGAACCGGCGGTCGGGGGGCGCTTCTTGGGTCACCTATGCCGCCACCGCCGCCGGTGCGCGGTCAGGCCGGCCCAAACCCGGCTGCCTCAAAGCGGGCGCGGAACCGTTCGAGGGCGTTCTGGATCTGCCGGCGGCTCACCGGAGCGCCGGACCGGCGCGACCACTCGCGCGCGGCCGCCGCCTTGCCGTGCTCGGCGACCAGCCGAAGCAGGTCCCGGTCCTTCGGGTCGAAGGTGGCCATGACCGCCGCGACGGCCTCAGCGGTCTCGGCGGTATCGAACTGGCAAGCGGGGGCGGCCTGGTGGCGGCGCTGCTGGTCGGCAGGACCGAGGACCGTGCGAAGCGGGACGGCGTCTCCGTCGCACTCGACGAGCGTCCCCTCAAGGGAGATCGCCTCGTACTCGCCGCGCCGCTTGTGGCGGCCACGGAATCGCAGCTGCATCGCCACCCAGGAATCGATGGCGTTCGTGACGAACGCCTCGATGTTCCCCCGGGCGGGATCGAACAGGTGGGCCTTCTCCAGCAGATACAGCAGCATCTGCTGGGTCAAGTCGTCACGGTCCGACCAGGAGAAGTCGGTGCGCCGGCAGAGCTGGGCGGCTTTGATGCGGATGAGGGTGGCGGTGAAGGGGTCAGAAACAACGTCGTGGCGATCGGCCATCGGAAACTCCGAGGCCGACCTCCGTGCTCACCATCCAGCCACGGAGTCGCACAACGTTGTCTGTGCCGCGACGACATGCCGCGGAGATGCACAGGTGCGCCCGTGACTGGCCGGTTATGAGCCGGTCGGCCTCGGACGAGGGCCCGGGTGTCGCGGATGGCGCAAGAAATAGGGCGAGCCATTGGCCCGCCCTGGTGCGTGGAAGATGTTGTTGAAAAGGAACTTAGCGACGTTCAGAGAATTTCTCGCCCCTGTCGCGACTTTGCGACGCGACACTTCGGGCGACAGAGTTGGTGTCGGCGGTCTGCTTCACGGCCTTGGGCCCTCCAGCAGCCTGAACCGCACGCTCCACTGCCCAGCGATCGGTGATGTGGCCCTCGGCGACGAGGGCGTCCGCTGCCTTGCGGTACGACCCGTGGACGCGGTACGCCTGCACGAGGCCTTCGTTCGTGATCATGGACTCGATGGTGTTCTTGACATGCCGACGGACCTTCTTGGCTGCCAGTTGCTCCTGCGGGATCGCTCCCCGTTCCAGCGCCAAGGCGTCCGCCTCTGCAACCGCCTCCAGCAGCGCCACGCCGTCGATCACGAATCGATCGCCATCGAGTTCAGCGATCCGTTCCAGCGCCACCACCGCCGGAACGCGGCCGAGCCACACGCGATCATCAGGCACCAGCCTCGGGACAAGCACGACCGTCCGTCCGCCCGAGCCGACGTGCGCCGCGACAGAATTGCCGTCGGGATCGGCCAGTCGTGTGGCGAGCATGACCTCCCTCGTCTTGCCTTCCCACGGGATACGACCCAGACGCCACAGCCGATTGGGCATCAGCGGCTTCGGCGTCCCTTTGATTTCCATCGCAGAGCTCACGAGGGTCGCCAGGCCGTCGAGATCGACCTCCCAGCCCCGGCACATCTCAGCGCTGACTTCAAGGCGGAGCTGCTCGGGGCAGTAGATGTAGAGCCGTGGCTGACCGTCCGGGCCCGGCCGCTGAGCGACCGGTTCGACATGGCCGTCATCGCACCTCGGGCACGACGCCATCAGGCCGCCGGCCGATTGGCGGAGGAGGCCCAAGTTCAGAAAGACCTCGAGCGACCCTGCGGGCCACTCGGCGAGGTCACGGTGGTCGAACGTACGACCGACGTCATCGGCCGCCGCGAACAGGAGATTCAGGATCGCTTCACTGGTCATCGGTGACCCCCCAGCGCCGGAGGCAACGCTCGCCGACAGCTCGCTGCTCGTCCGGCTTGCTCTTCAGGTTGCTCGAGTTCGGCACCGAGATATCGAATCGCAGCGTCGGCGACCGGCCAGGCCCCTCGTGCTGGAACTTCAGGGCGAGCGAAGCCGAGAGAACCTTCGCCCCTTCGGCCGTGACGTTCTCGGTGCGCAGCCACCGCTCAAACTTGCGGTAGATGTCGTTCGGGGACGCCTTGGGGTCGGCCTTGATCTCCACCCAGCCTCCGCTTCCTCGCGGGGCCACACGCATCTTCGTGATCCGGGCCTCCTCAATGCCGTCGGACGCCTCGATCGCCAGCGGGAAATCCGGCTTGAGCAGGTGGTCGAGCTTGAAGGTCGGCCGCAGCGGGTCGGCCGGGTCGACATCGCGCCCGAGGACGGCCTTGCAGAACGCGAGCTGCAGCGGCTCCCACACCGTCTGGCCGCCGTGGGCGAACACCTCCATCGACCCGTCGTCGCCGTTGTAGACGAACACGTTCTCGAAGGCATAGCGATCGGAACGGACGATGGGCTCGTTGTCATCGCTGTCAAAGACGATGTGCTTGTCCGGGTAGTCGTCGAGATAGGCGAAGAAGTAGTCCGACCGACCCTGGCGGCGGTAGTGGACGACCTTGCAGCACCGCCCGCGCATCTGCTTCGGTCCGTAGAAGGCCGTGAGCGCCTCACCGAGGCTAGTCATCATCTCGGGCGTCACATTGAGATCGATCTTCGGGAGGCTGTTGCGGCGCTTCCAGTGGCGACCGGCGGCCAGCGCATCCGCCCGCGCGAACATCGCCGCCTCCAAGAACCGCTCAGGCAGGTGGAGGTACATCCACATCGCCTTGTCGGGCTTGCTCATCTGGGCCTTGAACTGCTCGGCGAGCTCCGGGGCGTGCCCGAGGATCTCCTCGGCAAGCACGGCCATCCCGCGATGATCCGCCAACTCGTTGATGTCCCGCAGGATGACCTGCACCTCCAGACGCTGCCGCTCGGGAAGGGCCTGCCACCCTTCGAAGACTGGCTCGATCTTGTGCTCGGTGATCTGATCCCACGGCACATCGAGCAACTCACCGCGCCGCGAGAAGAACTCGCGGAGCAGGGGATTGGCGATCTGCTTGAGGGCCTTGCGGGGGTCGAATGACTTTGCCATGACTCAAACCTTTCTGTCCCGTAGACAGTAAACATTCCGGGCAAATAGAGAGGGCAACGCGCCCTAGCCAAACAGCCCGGGTTGGGTCTCCTTCACAAACAGCCCGAGGTTCTCGAGGCGGATCCGCATCGCGGCCGCCGACACTTCGAACCGCTCAGCCAGCGGCTTACAGAACGCCTCTCGGGCGATCTCCACGTCTCGCTTGCGGTCGCCCGCAAGCTGACGCACGTCCAGGTCGGCGTCCTGCACAGGGGCGTCGTCTCCGCGCCAGTCTTCCCACTCGGCACGCACGAGCGAGCGCGGCATCAGTAGACACCCCGCGAAGGTGTTCGCCTGCCACTCCTCGGGCACGCTATCGCCGTCCCGACAGACGAACGCGGGCTTGCCGCCGGACTCGAACAACACGCGTTCGTTCGGATCTTCGAGCAGTTGGGCACGGTGCAGTCGCCAGTGCCCGACCTCGTGGGCGACCGTGAAGTTGTACCGACCACGCAGGTGCGGGTACTCGAAGGGGTCGAGCGACGCATCGATACGGATGGTGCCGTCGTTGAACCAGATGGCACCGAGCACATCGTGCCCGCCAAAGCGCGACCGGAGATCGTCAATCTCGAACGGCAGCTTCAGGTGGATCTCGACCAGCTCGTCAAGCGGGATGGGCGCGACGATCTCGTTGCCCTGGTCCGACCACTCGGCGAGAAGCAGATCCGCCTCGCGTTCGATCTGCTTCTCGTGCATGTACTTCACGCGATACTTTGGGTTCGAGCCGGAGGCCATCAGTCGCCACCCCCTTTGCCCTCGCGTTCTGCGTCGGCGATCAGCTTCCTGAGCTGCTCGGGGGTGAGGTTCTTCGCCGCGCGCAGCAGCGCCGGCATTGACTCCGGGTCCTCAAGGATGATCTTCTTGACGTCCTCGGGCATCCGTCCGGCCAGGCCGATCCACTGGTCGGGGTCGGCCCCAAGCAACTCGGCCATCTTCCGGACCCGCTCGGCCGCCGGGGCGTACTCGGCCTTCCCGGTCTCCACGAGCGAGAGGTAGGTCGGGCTGATGTCCACGAGCTCGGCGAACTTCCGGAGGCTGAACCCCCTCTCTACCCGCCGCTTGCGGAGGACGTCACCGAAATGCTGGAGGGAGTCGCTCATCCGATGTGCTCGCTTGACCCGGACATGGGTCGGCGTTTAGGATATCCTGCACATAACCGGCGGGTCAAGAGCCAATCCGTCGTAGCTGCCAAGCATTTCAAGCAGTTCGTCGTGGCCGTGGCACTTCCGGTACGGACGAGTAGGACCAAAGCCCACTACCCATATATGACACCGACCCCTTTGAACCCGGACCAGACGCCCCGCGTTGGGATGCTGGCGACCCTCAGGAACCGTCGCGGTGTCCTTACCGCAGTCGATCCGTTCGACAGCGGTGTCGGGGGCCGATTCCACCGCGTTCGAATCGAGTTCGCCGACGGCGAAGGAGACGCGGATCAAGAGGTGGTCTGGGAGCTTGAACCGAACCGCTGGCTTGTTGAGCCAGCTGCTTTGCCGCAGGTTCGCTCAACGTCGCCGATGCCGCACCGACAGTTCGATGCAGTTGTCCGAGCAGCAAGGTGGGGTGCAGTCGCACCGTTTGTAGATCCAGACGGAGAAGACGGACCAGCAGTTGCCAGTCCGATAGTCGCACCATTTCACAGCGCCGTCCAGGTCGAGGACTTCCAGTTAGTCCCCTTGATCAAAGCCCTTCGCATGCCACGCATCGCGTTGTTGCTGGCAGACGACGTTGGCCTGGGAAAGACCATCGAAGCTGGCCTCATTCTCTCCGAGCTGCTCGTTCGCCGGCGCGTTCAGCGTGTACTCGTGCTATGCCCAGCTTCGCTGCAAAGTCAGTGGCAGAGCGAACTGCGCGAAAAGTTTTCGCTCGACTGCGAGATTGTCGACCGAGATCGCACGCATCGACTGAGGCGCAAGCTTGGAATGGACGCCAACCCCTGGCGATCATCACCGCGGCTGATCTCTTCATACCACTACTTCAAGCAACCCGATGTCATTGCGGAGTTCAACGCCGCCTTCAAGCTCGATCCGGTGTCCGGCCAGCTTCCATGGGATCTTCTGATCGTCGACGAGGCGCACAATTTATCGCCTGCTGCCTTCGGTGAGGACAGCGACCTGGTGAAGATGCTCCGCCAGGTGTCCCAGAAGTTTGAGCACCGATTATTTCTAACGGCGACGCCGCACAACGGACATACGCGGTGCTTCTCTGGCATGCTCGAGATGCTGGATCCTGTGAGATTCACGCAGACTGACGAGTTTAGCCCGTCCGAGCGACAGCGCGTCGAAGACGTCCTCATTCGACGGCTGAAGCGAGAGATCAATCAGCGGACGAACCCACCGCGATTTGCGGAGCGACTTCCTCCAGAGGCCATCAACCTGAAGTTCGACGCCGCCGAAAGCTCGCTTATGGCGGCCTTCGATGCCTTCAGATCACGTGTTCGCTCGGTCATCGCCTCCTCGTCCCGTAGCAGTAGGATGGCCGGTTGGTTTGCCGTCGAGATCCTTGGGAAGCGGCTGCTCTCTTGTCCCGTTGCCTTCAGCGAATCTTGGGCGAAGGTCCGATTGGGACTTGAAGCTGAGGACATCGAAGTATCTGACTCTGAAGTTTTGGCCGCAGAGCGTTCGTCTCGTGATGAGATCAGTGATGACCGAGAGGCCGAAGGTCGACTCGCCCATGCGTCTTCGACGGTCGGCTCGTGGTTGCGGCCACTGGCCCCGCATCTTGCTGCGGAGATCGAATCGATCGATTCAGCACTGGCAGGATTGGAGCTCTCCGACCCCCAGCCGGCGGACCCCAAGGCCGATGCCAGAGTGGTCGCACTGCTTGCAACCATCGACACGAAGCTCCGGCAGGAGGGTGCCTGGCGCGACGATGAGCGGATGGTGGTCTTCACCGAGTACAAGACCACACTGGACTATCTGCATCGGATCCTGCTTCGAGAGTTCGGGGACCAGTCTCGTTTAGTCACGCTTTATGGCGGCATGGAGTCCGCTGACAGAGAAGCTGTCAAAGCGGCCTTCAATGATCCGCAATCCCCGGTCCGCATCCTCTTGGCGACAGACGCGGCGTCCGAAGGGTTGAACCTCCAGGAGACCGCGAGGTACGTGCTGCACTTCGACGTTCCGTGGAATCCGGCGAGGCTCGAGCAACGCAATGGCCGCCTCGACCGGCACGGACAGGCCCGTGACGTGAGTGTGTTTCACTTTGCCAGCGACGACGATGCTGACCTCAAGTTCCTCGCTCATGTCGTTCGCAAGGTCGATGCGATCCGCGAGGACCTCGGAGCGACGGGCGAGGTGTTCGACGAGGCGATCAGACGCCGTCTCATTGAAGGGGAGTCGTCTTCAAGCGTTCAACGAGACCTCGACACTCGAATCGACCGCGCGAAGGGCCGCTCGGATGTCCCTCGCGACAGTCGTGTCCGCATAGACGGGGAACTCGCCGAGCGGGAGACCATTCAACTCGATGCGCTCGCCAGCGAGTTGGACCTCGATCCGGAGAGTTTGCGCGACACCTTGGAGGTATCGCTCGGCGTCGGAACGCCCGGATACCAGTTCGATGAGGATGATCGCCCCGGTCGCGTTCGCTTTCGCGTCCCGTTACCGAGCCAGTGGGAGCCGACGATCGACGGCACCGTGCGTCGCCCTGGCGTTGGTCGAGAACGTGGCCCGCTTCCGGGCCTTGTGTTCGACGCCATCCGTCTCGTCGAGAACATCGCAGGCCGTCCCGTGTTTCGGCCGCGCAGAGACACGGTGCTGATGCACCTGTCCCACCCGCTGTTTCAGCGTGCGATCGCGACTCTTGCCCGAGCGAGATTTCCTGGGGACGAGGCCGGAAAGGCGAGCCGCTGGTGCGTGAGACGAGACGCCCTGCCCAATGGGCACACGGCGCACATTCTGCTCACGATCGAGGAGCTCGCAATCAACGAGCTTCGTGAACCATTCCACCAGTGGACACGCACGCTCGTCATCCCCGTCAAGGGTGATCAGCTCGCCACTGCCCTTCCACACCAACCCGCACGCGAGCTCCGTCTCGAGCCCGCGTCGTGGGATGACCGAACCGTTGAGGAAGCAAGATCGGTGTGGGTCGAGGTCGAGGGCGACATCCGAATGCTTCTCCGCGAGCGAGCCGCGGACCTAACCCAGTCAATTCAAACGGCTCTCTCTGCCGCCGTCGCAGAAGCTACGAAGCGTGAGAACGATCGCTTTGCGAGTCGTCAAGGCGAAATCTCGGTCCTCATCCAGCGCCAAAGCCTCCAGTCAATCGAGGCCGAGATTGGACGCCTCAAGAAGGAAAAGGAGCAGGGACTGCTCTTCGACGGCTCGCTTCAGCTGGATGAGCTTGACCGATCAATCCAAGCCAAGGAGGAAGAGCTTCGGCGTCGCCGCGGACACTACGAAGAGCTTCGCGAGCAGTTGAAGATTGAGCGTGAGCGGGTGATCACTCGAATCATCCCGCGGCGGTTCGCCCTGCGTGGCGATGCCCAGGTATTCCCAGTAGCGGTCGAGATCCGCCTGCCAGGGGGGAAGCATGCCTGAAGCTTCCGACGCCTCTCCTCTTGCATGGTGGGACAGCCTCAAGCACGGCGGCATGCTTATTGCGCCGGCGCGGGTCGCGGCAGCGTTTGACGAGGCCCCTGGATCGCTCTCGTACAAGCACAGCGATCGACTGCGGCGGGAGATCGTCCGTGCCGAGGCCAAGTCGTCCGACCTTTCCGATCTACTCGATGTGGTACTCGAGCAGGTATGCGGATTCACGATCGGCTGGTTCAAAGGCACCCAGGTTGGTTCGGAGTGGTCCACCCGCACGCCGGCGGGCGAGAACATCAAACCCCGGCGGGTCTGGCAGCACGAAGGCGGCGTGTTCCCCGTCTTTGTTGATGACGAGCCGCGACTCGGCATCGGCCGTGGCCGTCGCTCCGTCGCCCGGGTCATCGAATGGCTCCGTGCCCGCTCACTGCACCTCGCTCTGCTGACCAACGGCCGGCAGTGGCGTCTCATCTACGCCGGAACCGACCACGACGCCCACTGCGAGTGGGATACCCAACTGTGGTTTGCCGAGGGTGAGCCCGGTCTGCAGGTCGAAGCCCTTCGCAGGCTGATCGCGCCCGCCGTCTGGAAGGCCCCTCCGCCCGCACAGGGCGAGACCAAGCACTGCCGCCTTCTCCAGGCGATCCTCGACAGCCGCAAAGGCCAGAACGAGCTCTCCGCCGTCCTCGGCGAGCGCGTTCGCCAAGCGGTGGAACTCCTGATCCGATCGCACGGGCCCGCTCTGGATCGACTCACCACGCAGACCGAGGGCGACCTCCCGCCCGTTGACGGCCGCGACATCTACGCCGCCGCCGTCCGAACCGTGATGCGGATGGTCGTGCTGATGTTTGCCGAGTCACGGCTTCTCATGCCGCTTGACCGCAGCCCGCTGTATTTCAACTCATACTCGCTCACCGGCCTTCGCGAGTCGCTCGAGACTGCCCACGCCCGGGGCCCGGCACTCTTGCACCAACGCCGCTCTGCCTGGCCCCGAGTGCTCGCGCTGTTCGCGCTCGTCCGCGACGGCTGCGCTCACCCGGACCTCATGGTCCCCAAGTACGGCGGCGATCTCTTCACCACCGGCCAGTCAGATCCAAACTCGGGCATGTCCCGGGCCTTGGCCATCTTCGAGTCGGCCTGCTTCCAGTCCGATTTCGCCAGCGTCATGTCCGACGCCGATGTGCGCGCGATCCTCGAGAAGCTCTCCTACAGCGAGATGACGATCCGCCAGGGCCGAGGCCGGATCCGCACCCGCGTGCCCGTGGACTTCTCCGACCTGCAGTCCGAGTACATCGGCATCCTTTACGAAGGCCTGCTCGACTTCGAGCTCCGCCGCGCCGGCCCCGACGAGCCGATCGTCTTCCTCGCCATCGGCGACGAGCCGGCGCTCCCGCTCTCCCGACTCGAGGCCATGGACGACAGCGCGATCAGGAACCTCGTCGAGAAGTTCAAGGTCAAGGGCGCACCCAAGGACAGCGAAGAGGAAGGCGACGCCGAGAACGAGGAAGAAGCCGAGCCCGAAGACGACGCGGACTCTGCCGACACCGACGACGAAGCCGACACCGAGGCATCCGAGGACGACGACGCCGCCGACGCCGAAGACTCCGCCTCAGACCCCCAGGACCCCGTCCAGCAGGCCCGCGAACGCGCCTGGGCGTGGGCCCGCCGCGCCGTCTCCGTCGGCGGCCTCGTTCGCAAGCCCCGCACCAAGAACGCAGAGGCCCTCGCCCAGTACGAGCGCCAAGTCGACGCCGCCGGCCGCAAGCTCGTCCGCACCGCCATCCTCCCCGGCCAGTGGTACCTCGTCCGCTGGGGAGGCACCCGCAAGGGCTCCGGCACTTTCTACACCCGCCCGCAGCTCTCCGTCCCCACGGTGCACCGCACGCTCCGCCCCCTCGCCTACACCCCGCCGGCCGACGACCCCGACGCCCCGACCGCCGCGTGGACACCCAAGCGGCCCGAAGACATCCTCGCGATCAAGGTCTGTGACCCCGCCGTCGGCTCGGGATCCTTCCCGGTCGCCGCCCTGCGCTTCCTGACCGACGCCCTCTACCGCGCCCTCGAGCACCACGGCCGCCTCCGCGACGACGGCAACAAAACCGTCATCGCCCTCGCCGAGGGCCGCGAGAGCACGGGCCGCCTGGACGAAGATCTCCTCCCCTGCCGGCCCACCGACCCCGACTTCGAGCCCCGCCTCAAGGCCCGCCTCCGCCGCTATGTCGTCGAGCGCTGCCTCTACGGCGTCGACCTCGACCCCCTCGCCATCGAGCTCGCCAAGATCGCCCTCTGGATCGAGACGATGGACCGCGAACTCCCGTTCTCCTTCCTCGACCACAAGTTCAAGTGCGGCAACGCCCTCGTCGGCTGCTGGTTCGATCGCTTCCGCCATTACCCCATCATGGCCTGGCTCCGCGAGGGCGGCGACAAAGGCCACACCACCGCCGTCCACTTCAAGAAAGACGCCCGCACCAAGGCCATCAAGGCCCACCTCAGCGATGTCATCAAGCCCGACCTCATCGCTATGCTCGATCGCATGCGCGGCCAGGACGACCTCTTCGTCGCCGAGGGCAAGTCCGCCCAGCAGGTCCACGACGAGGCGTTGGCCATCCTCGAGCAGATGCACCACCTCCCGCCCGGCGAGGACGGCGAGCACCGCCGCGCCGAACTCTTCCGCCAGCTCCGCGAGAGCCCGGCCTATGTCGCCCTGAAGCGGGCGTTCGACCTCTGGTGCTCCCTCTGGTTCTGGCCCGCCGACGACCTCGCTGCCGCCCCCAAGCCCAGCGAGTTCGCCGACCCCCGGGCCGAGTCGATCGAGGCCGCCGAACGCATCGCCGCCGAACGCCGCTTCTTCCACTGGGAACTCGAGTTTCCCGATGTCTTCGCGGTCAATGGCGAGGTAGGGGATGAACAATCAACTGTCGCCGGCTTCGACGCGATCCTCGGAAACCCCCCTTGGGACACCCTCCAGCCCAACAGCAAAGAGTGGTTCAGCAACGTAGACCCGCTCTACCGGGCGTATGGCAAGCAGGAAGCCCTTGCGAAGCAGCGTTCGTACTTCACCGCGAACCAACAGGTGGAGCAGGATTGGCTCGAGTTCAACGCCTATTTCAAGGACACGGCCAACTGGGTGAAGGTGTCTGATCGGCCCTTTGGTGACCGACTCAATGTCGCCGACGACGGCAAGGAGAAGCACGACTTCTCGCTCGGCGATCGTGGCCGGGCGTCACTCGAGTCGTCCAAGGCGCGTCATAGCGCGTGGGCCAAGCGACGGGCCAACGATCCTGGCTACGCCGACCCCTCGCACCCATTCGGACTTCAAGGCGATGGGAAGCCGTACACCTACAAGCTGTTCACCGAGCTTGCCCTCTCCCTGCTGCGGCCGGGTGGCCGCCTCGGATTCATCGTGCCCAGCGGCCTCTACACCGATCACGGCACCACCTCCCTCCGCACGCTCCTGCTCTCCAAGTGCCGCTGGGAGTGGCTCTTCGGCTTCGAGAACCGCGACGGCATCTTCGACATCCACCGATCATTCAAGTTCAACCCGATCATCGTCGTCAAGGGCGGCCGGACCGACGCCATCCGCACCGCCTTCATGCAGCGCGACCCCGACGACTGGGCTCTCGGCGCCGCCGAGTCCCTCGCCGTGTCCTACGCCGGTGCACAGGTCGAACGCTTCAGCCCGCGCAGCAAGGCGATCCTGGAGATCCGCTCCGCCCGCGACCTCGCCGTGCTCGAGAAGATCTACGCAGACTCCGTCCTTCTGGGCGACCAGGGCCCGGACGGCTGGGGGATCCGCTACGCGCAGGGCGACTTCAACATGACCTCCGACTCGGCCCTCTTCCCCCCGCGGCCCAAGTGGGAGGAGCGCGGCTACCGCCCAGATGAGTACAGCCGGTGGATCAAGGGCGACTGGCGGCCCGTCGCCGAACTCTGGGCGGAGTTGAAGCCACCGAGCACCGCCCCCCTCCGCCGCGGCCCAGGCGACGACGCCCCATTCCGCAACGCCCCGCCGTACCAGTCACTCCCAATCCCCCGCGCCGACCTGCCGGCGGGTGTGGTCCTCTCCCGCGATATGACGGCGTTCATCCGTGAGGAGGACATCCATTGGGAAGTCGAGCACATCAAGGACAAGCGTGGAAATCAGGTGTCGGTGCGGCATCGGGCTGTGGCATTACCGCTGTTTCAGGGTGTCATGGTTGGTGCCTATGAGTTCAACAGGGCCCTTTGGAGATCGGGGACAGGACTCAACGCAAAGTGGGATGATCCTTCAAGCGATCGACAAGCGCTCGGGCCGCAGTTTCTCATAGCGGAACACCAAGTGGGCGTGTCCTCGTGCCTAGGAAGGGCTGTCCGCGTCGGTTTTCGGGATATCGCGCGTTCGACCGATCAACGGACGATGATCGCAGCCGCATTACCTGCATTCGCGTGCGGGAATAAAGTCCCGGTGTTGGTTCCGCGGACTCTGAGTGACACACCAACACTTGCGGCAACACTCAACTCACTCACCTTCGATTGGACGGACCGAACCCGCCAGGGTTCGACCTCCATCAACTACTTCGTCATTCAGGAAGCGCCACTAATTCAGCAGTCCGCGCCGCCACCCCAACTCGTGTCGGCAGCAAAGAGGCTTGGACTTCCATCAGTGTTGTTCGCATTTGATTGGGACACCGGCGAAAGTTCCTGGCGTTCGCTCTGGGCCTTGTCTCCCCACGAGCGCCTCCGCCTGCGGTGCATCCTCGATGCCGCTGTCGCCGCGCTCTACGGGTTGGATCAGGGCGACCTGAAGTGGATCCTCAAGGACTGCGACCACCCTGTGGCCGAGGTCACGAACAAGGCGTCCGCTCGCAAGCTCGATCCCAAGGGCTTCTGGCGGGTGGACAAGGCCGAGCCCCCCGAGCGCCGGCACACCGTCCTGACCCTCGCCGCCTTCGCCGACCTCGAGGCCCTGATCGCCGCCGGCGTCCCGCGTGACGACGCCATCGCCGCCTTCTGCGGCCAGCGACACCCAGACCAGCCGCCCCTCCCGCAGGTCGACGGCCTCATCGGCTCGATCGAGCAAGACGGCTGGATGCTCCCCGACCACTTCCGCCTGGCCGACCTCGGCCTCGGCCACGACGACCGCGCCCAGCACCCCCAGCCCGTCGCCCCCGCCCTCGGCCCACGCTTCTACGACTGGCAACTCGCCCAGGACCCCGCCGAGAGTTGGCGCGAGTGCGAACTCCACGCCCGCAACCTCCTCGGTGCCGAGGGCTTCGAACGCCTCAAGGCGGAGCTGGAGGGGCGGGCCGTTGATCCTGCGGATTCGGAGGGTGCCCGCTCCCACCATGGAGAAGCCAAGCACACCGGCCGTGACAAACAGCAGGGCGGCCTGTTCGACTAAAAGAGGAAGGATCGCCCCGCGAGCACCGCGGAGATGGAGACCCGTACGATGACCCAAGCGCCCGCCGAGCATGTGCTCACAAAGGATGAAGTTGAAGTCTTGGCTGGTCACGTCGAGCGCGATCGTTCACGAGTTGTGGAGTTGCACAAGCAGATCCGCAAAGTCCGGGGCCAGCCGGCATACATCACCGCCTCAGACATCACCGGTAATCCATCCACCGGCAAGCAGCAGGCCGAGAGGCGCCGCGAGGTTCATCGTGGCCTCGAAGTGCTCAACCGTGACCTCTTCTTCGCCCGGGTTGAAGCACGCGTGACCAACCGACTCTCCAAAGATGCGCCGTTGTGCCTGCTCGTGACGAAGGCACGCGAGGTCGGCATGGTCGACGCCGAAGACGACACATGGGCAGTGGTGCCATGGACGAACCCTCTGAGTTGCCTCGTCGATCGGCTACCCGGAGCCGAGCAGCAGTTCCCGGTTCCCAAGCGTCCACCTGTCAAGTACGTGGTTGAGGCGGTGGGCCGCTTCGATGCAGTGGCGCCCAAGCTGTCCGGCATGCAGTACACGCTCGACGCGGGCGAGTTCTTCCTGGCGAGCGAGGACGATCTCGCCCAACCCGAGGTGACCGTCACCGAGACGCCACCTCCGCTGGAGTACGAAGCGGCCGAGGTCATCGGCCTCGGCGACATCATCGCGACCGCGGACGGCCGACAGCGGGCGGCCATGCACTTGCCATTCGAGTCGAACATCCTGATCGAGGGCCCTCCCGGCAGTGGCAAGACCAGTATCGGACTGATGCGGGTTGCATGCCTGCTCGACCAACAGTGGGAGGCGCTCGACCTCGACCGACAAAGCGACCGCCCGTTTCATGAGCCATCGTCGATGCGGGTGCTCGTGTTCAACGAGGAGATGGTCGAATATCTGCGCACTCTCGTTCAGTCCACCGGCGTTCAGGGAGCACGAGTCCAGACGACGCGATCCTTTACACTCGAGATCTGTCGCGCAACGAAGACGCTCTCCGGCCGCCTGGCAGCGGACAAGCGATCGGTGGTCGCACTCAAGAGTCAGCGGCTCGCGCTGGATGCCTACTGGGCAGGCTTTGTCTCCCATCTTCGGTCCAGTGCCGACGGACAACTTGCCGCGCTGAAGCAGAATCTCAAAGCCTTCGGGGGCGATGGGGCAGCCGTCTACCGCATCGCAGAGGACTGGGTGGGGCGGGTCCTGGACGCGAGCCCGAAAGAGAAGGCCGGACCGCGAGCAGTGAACATCGCGGATCCGCTCGCGCGTTGGCGATCCGACCTTGACCGATCGGTGCCTGAGATCGAGAAGCTGCCGTCGACGCCGGGCCGGGCACGCGACCGGGTGCAAGCCGCCAACGATGAGGCTCGAGCGCGCAGGTCGGCTGTTGATCGCCTAGTTCGTGACGCCAAGGCCGTGCTCGGTGAATTCTTCAAACAGATCATGGACCGGGCGTCGATCGCCAACGCGATGTTCGCCACGGACGAGTTCCGATCGCTGTGTGAAGCGGCTTCCACGAGCGGGGTCCCGGAAGCCACCATCGAACGCGGCCTCCGCTGGTGGCGGGAGCAGTACGATGGGCCCGAGCCGGTGTACAGCGAGTACGATGCTGTCGCTGCAGCCTGGCTTGGTGTGCAGACGATGCTCGTCACGGGCCCAGACAAACCACTTGTCGGTGGCTCTCTCAACCGGCTGACCCATGTGGTTGTCGACGAAGCCCAGGACCTCTCGCCGGCTCACCTCGCGCTCATCGCGAAGGTATTGCACCCCAAGGGCTCGCTGACAATCTTGGGCGATGTGCGCCAGAACCTGAACACATCAGGCGGCATTCAACGGTGGGACGAGCTCGGCGTCTCGGTTGATCGCCGGGCCTTTGAGGTCAACTACCGCCAATCATTTGAGCTCGGCAGATTCGTGCACGAACTCCATCGCCACATGTATCTCGAAGAGCCTGTCTGGACCCCCTCTCAGCGATGGCATGGCCCCTTGCCGCGCATTGCACGATCCGAGACATGGAAAAAGGTTGCTGAATTGAGTGCTTCGGAGTGTCGACGGGCCAAGGAACTTGTGCCAGGGTGTACGGTCGCCGTGCTGTATGATAAGAAGTTGCCGCCGAAGCAGCTGGAAGAGCTACGCGACGCTCTCGACGAAAGACTGGCAGACTTGCTGCCAAATGTGCAGCTTGTGAACCCGCGTTCTCGAGGAGCGCAGCTTCGCGATACCGATGCCATCGTGATCGCGTCGGTTCAGCAGACTAAGGGGCTTGAGTTTGACGCGGTCATCTTCGTCGATCCCCAAGCGCAGTGGAGCGACGAGATGTCAGAGCTACCCCTTCGGCTCCGCAATGGCTTGTATGTCGGAGCGAGTCGTTCTCGACAATACCTTTCTGTGCTACTTGGTGTATTGCCCCAGAGCTTGAGAGATCTGGCAACGGCTGGCAAGTGCGAATTCATCGAGGCTGCGTCTGAAGTATGAGGTGAGCAATGGCGTTGAATCCTGTGGCCTACACCGAGAAGGTCGTTCGGTCCTTCCTGAAGTACCAGCTCTCGACCTATCCCTTCGCGGATGCAGACCTGTACGCGCAGATGCGGACACTTCTCTCGCTCGATCACACGCGCCGTACGCCGCTCATGAAGGGACCTTATGTCTCACTGAGCAGGCCCTTCCGCGACGGTGCATCGATCGCGTCCCTCGCTGGACAAGGCGTGCTACATCCCGCGCTCTCGTCGCTCGTGTCGCACCCGAACCTGTACGGCCACCAGGAAGCCGCCGTGCGAGCGATCCACGACGGGAAGCACACGCTCGTCAGCACCGGCACCGGCTCGGGCAAAACCGAGTGCTTCCTGTACCCGATCATCAGCAAGTGCCTCCAGCTGAAAGACGCGGGAGCGGCCTCGGGCATCTCGGCCGTGCTGGTGTATCCGATGAACGCACTGGCCGAGGACCAACTCGGTCGCCTCCGTGAGCTTCTTGCGGGCACGGGCATCACCTTCGCTATGTATGTCGGCAAGACACCGGAGAAGAGAGCCGATGTCTCAGGCCAGCGGCTGCGGGCTGGCGCGAGTCGGGCGGACTACCTTGCCGCGCGGAAGAAAGCGCACGATCAGGGGCAGCAGGTCGCGGTCCATCCTGCGGAAGAGCGATGCAGCCGCGAGGAACTTCGCGAGCCTGGCGGGCAGCCGCGGATTCTGCTGACCAACGTCAAGATGCTCGAGCTGCTTTTGACCCGGCACAAGGATGTCGAACTCTTCGACAACGCCCGTCTCGATTTCCTGGTCTTTGACGAGGCGCACACCTTCGCGGGAGCCCAGGGCGCGGAGACAGCGTGTCTCATCCGCCGTCTGCGTGGATTCTGCGAGGAGAGCAGCGCGGTCAGCGGTGCGAAAACGGTGTGCGTAGCAACTTCCGCAACGATCGCCGACCCGAGCGGGGGTGGCGATGCCCCACGTGACTTCGCCCGTCGCTTCTTCGGAGTGCCGAAGGAGGATGTCGCCATCGTCGGTGAGGTGTACGAGGTTCAGGGATGGGGAGAGAACCGTCGCGACCCGGGTGCACCGACCGGAAGCGGTGGAGTCGCGGAAGTTCTCAAGAGGGTTCTGGCGGCGGTGGATGTCGGCGATTCTGGCGGCGCGATGGTGAGTGACGCGCTCAAGTCGCTCACCGGTGTGGGCCTCGCCCCAGCGCGCCTGGACGACTGGCGTGCGGCCCTCTACGACGCCCTCCTCGAGAACGAAGTCGCGTTTCGCTTGACAACCGAACTGCTTCAGCCTCGCCCGCTCGACACGGTCTTGCACGTCCTCAACGGCGTGCTCGATCGCGCTGTGAGCGAAGAGGAAATCCTAGCCTATCTCGCTCTGGGTGCGGCGGCCCGCAAGCAGGGGCGAGCGCTGTTGCGGCCGGTCATCCACTCTTTCGTGCGCGGCCTTGGCGGCGCTGTCGTGACCTTTCCCGAGACCCAAGATCGCCCGAAGCTGTGGCTGTCGGCCGAGGATGCAACAGCACAGCAGCCAGCGCTCGCCAAGTTCCCCGTCCTGACCTGCACCACATGCGGCCAGCATTACTTCGAGCACCACGCCGCGGGCTGGGAGTTCACCGCCAATGCACCCGGTGGTGGCGAAGCTGTGGAGGATCGCTGGGTATGGCGATCCCAGGATGCATCGACCGGCGGGAAGCGACTGGTCGTGACCGACACAGTGATCTCTGCTGATGATGGCGATGATGATCCTCCGAGAACAGCGCGGGTGCACTTCTGCCGCAACTGTGGAGCAGTGCATCCCGAGGGGCGTGATCGCTGTGATGCATGTGCGGCACAGGGGCAACTAGTCGAAATGCTCGCGGTGCAGGAAAAGGACGAGCGTCCCGGTCAGTTGACGCGCTGCGTCTCGTGTCGCCAGGGTGGACGCGTCTGGAACGCTTGGTATCGCGAGCCTGCTCGCCCAGTTAAGGCGGTGCCTGTCGCGGATGTGCACGTGCTCGCTCAAGACATGGTGCAGCACGCCGAGCGTCGACGGCTGTTGATCTTCGCCGACAACCGCCAGGAGGCGGCGTTCCAGGCTGGGTGGATGCGTGACCATGCTCGGCGCTTCCGCCTTCGCTCGCTTATGTACGAGCGCATCACCCGAGGCCCTGTATCGGTTGGTGACCTAACGAAGTTCCTCGACGACCGGCTCGAGCAGGACGACGACCTATCACGCATGCTGGTGCCCGAGGTGTGGCAGGTCGCCGCGAAGGAAGCTGCAGGTACGGCTCATGTCGAGGAGCGCAAGTACTTCCTCCGGATCCAGGTTCTCCGCGAGATTGTCACCGGCATCAAGCAGCGCGTCGGATTGGAGCCGTGGGGACGGATGCGCATTGATTACCTCAACCTGTCGGGTGAGCATCCTTGGGTCGAGCACGAAGCGGCCGCGCTTGGTGTCGACCCCGATCTACTAGCCGACGGCATTGCCGACCTGTTGGATCGAGCGCGACGCGCATACCAGCTTCACGATTCCCAGAAACGGATTTTTGGCAAGTTCTGGGGTGACGGCGACTTTGAACTTCAGCGTGGTTATCTCCCGGACATGGTGGGCATCCCCAAGGCCGTCAAGCTCAGTCGTGAGCCTGGTGATGAGCCGGGCCGTATCGCACAGTGGCTCAGTGCCAAGGGAGAGACGACTGCCCGAGCTGCCGTGAAGAAATGGGGGGTCGCTCCGGACCAGGCCGCGGAGTTCCTGGAGCGACTGTGGGCATTCCTCGCGGAAGACCTGAAGCTCCTGGTGCCGGTGACGCTGGTCGGCCAGCGAGGGAACGCACTGCCGGGCTGCGCCGGAGCACGCCAGGTCGATGGTGATAAGGTCCGCTTAGTACCGACGCGGGGCTTGTGGCGTTGTCGTACGTGCCGTCGCGCGCAGACTCGCACGACGCCCCACGGCCTTTGCCAAGCGTTCCGCTGTGACGGAGTCCTCGTCCGCGAGGAGGAGAACCCGGACAGCTACGACCTCGACCTTCTGGACAACGGATCTCACATGGTCAGAGCACGCGAGCATTCGGCCATGGTCCCAGCGTTCGATCGCGATTTAATCGAACGTCAGTTCAAGGGTGATGGTGAGCAGATCAACACACTGGTCTGCACGCCCACTCTGGAGCTCGGAGTTGACATTGGCGCGCTGGACGCCGTGCTTATGCGCAACGTGCCTCCGCTGCCGGCCAACTACTGGCAGCGAGTCGGCCGGGCTGGCCGCCGCCAGCGCATGGCGGTAGACCTCACCTACGCCAGACCGACCACTCACGACCGCTTCTTCTTCAACGACCCCCAGAAGATGCTCGCGGGCCGGGTGGACCCGCCGCGCTTCAATCTACGGAACCCGCTGATGGTGGGTCGACATGTGAATGCCGCCGTCCTGACGCGGCTGCGTCAGCTAGCACGCCCGGGATCGCCCATCCCGGAGGGTGATCGGACCGAGTTGACTGAGGCTCTGACGATCACGTTTCCTCCTATGGTCAAGAGTTTCCTATTCGAGGCGGACGGCCGGCTTCGAACCACATCTTTCGACGCTTCGCAATTCCGAACCGTGGTGAGCAAGCATCGGTCTGACTTACTCCAATCAGTCAAACGGAGTTTTGCTGCAACTTGGCCAGCGGAGGACAGCGCGGTCATCGATGATGCGGTGCTTGAGACTGCGACGGACAGGACACCAGATGAATTGGAACGCGTTGTCGGCGTGCTTCGTCGGCGACTCGCGTGGGCGCTCACACAGCTTGATCGGCTCGAAGCCAAGCGGAGAGAACGCGGTACCCTGGACGAAGAAGACAAGTCGCTCTATCAACGATGCGACCGGCTGGTCAGACGCATGAAGGGGCAGGACACGCGGGGAAGGGGCGATGCCGAAGGCTACGACGATGTCGAGACGTACGGCGTGCTCGCTGCAGAGGGGTTCTTGCCTGGTTACGGACTCGAGAGTGGATCCGTTCGGGCAGTCGCGCAGCTGCCTCGCTGGCAGACGGGTAGCGGCGACTTCGTTCTGCCGCGTCCTCCTGCGGTGGCGCTTCGAGAGTATGTCCCTGGCAATCTCATCTATGCGAACGGCAACCGCTTCGTCGCGAGGTACTTCCAGCTTCATCCTCAAGACCCCGCTTATTTTGACGTCAATGTAGAAAGCGAGACGGCCATGGAAGTAGCGGGTGCGGGCAACGCTGCCGGCAACCTCGGGGCTTCGTCCCTCCCGGCCGTACCCGTGTGCGACGTTCAGCTGACGCACAGGTCACACATTTCTGATGAGGAGGACTTCCGATTCCAGATGCCCGTCACAACGTTCGGCACCGAACGTGGTCGGCACGAAGCGGGCATGGCCTTCGCTTGGGGTGAACGGCCTGTCCACTTCAGAAAGGGCGTTCACCTTCGGCTGGTAAATGTCGGGCCGACCAGGAAGGTAGACCAGGGTGAGCTCGGTTACCCGGTGTGCCAGGTATGCGGACAAAGCCGAACGCCTTTCGCGTCGGTCGCAGAACTCGACAAGTTCGGAGCGGACCACTCTCAGCGGTGCGGTAAGCCGCCCGTGAACGTCGGCTTCTACGCCGACATTGTCGCCGATGTTCTCTCGCTGCCAGCCTGTGCCGACAAGACAGAGGCCTACTCTCTCGCGGAAGCGATCCGTACGGGCGCGACGAGAGTTTTGGACATGGAGCGGGATGACCTCCAAGTATTGGTTCTGGGCACGCCGGGAAGTGACGAAGCGACAGCGATTCTGTTTGATCCAATGTCTGGCGGATCTGGTCTGCTTGAGCAGCTTTGCGAGCGGTTCTCAGAGATCGCTGAGGCCGTTAAGCCGATCGTGTCGAGCTGCCCTTCGGGCTGCGAACGCAGCTGCAACGACTGCCTTCGCACGTTCCGCAACGCGTTCTACCATGCGTCGCTTGATCGCCACCTCGTTGAGGATGTATTTGCGGCCAACGGTGACTCACTGCGCGCAACGCATCCCATCCCGGCCAAGATGCAGGATGCGGCACCCACGGGTGATTATCGTCCGGTCAATGTCGACGAGAACCGGCTCCGTGAGCAGTTGCTGCGAGCCGGATTTCCGGAAGCGCAGCGTCACGAGCCGATCGACCTTGGCCAACCGCTGGGCAAGACGTATCCTGACTGCTTTTGGCCGGGTAGTGATTCCTTCGATCCGGGCATCTGCTTGTACCTCGACGGCCTAAGTGATCGATTGCATGGCAATCCGGTCACCGCCGAACGGGATCGGGCGCTGAGAGAAGCGCTCCGTGCGAAGGGATATGAAGTGTTTGAGCTTCCCGCCAGCTGTCTTGACGATCGTGGGCGGATGACGCAGTTGTTCTACGATCTTGGCTTGCGTCTTCTCGACCGCGAGCAGGCCCGGTCTTTGCGATCAAACCCGCAGTCATGGTTCGACCGTCCTGGAGGCGCGGAGCCCTCTGAGCGCGATCCAAGAGATTCTTGACTGAGATACTTCTGCCAAGCCTTCCGCTGGTTGTTCCATGAAGAGCATGCGGCAACCGGCCGCAGCTCCCTCTCCGTCACCGGATCCCGCCCCTCCGTCACCGGCGGGAGGAACAGGATCTCCTCTTGAATGTCCGGGGCCAGATGGAGCAGGTTCATGATCTGTGTCATTCGTGGCTGAGTGACGCGAGCCAGAGCCGCCAGGTCGGTCTGGCTGCCTACCACACCATCCTGAAGCATCCTGTCGAACTTGATCGCCAGGGCCATCAGGCGGGCGACTCGGGGCACCCGCCCGGGTGGCGGGGGCGGTGCGGGCTCAGTGACGATCTGCCGCCGGGTTTGGCGGACGCGGAAGTGGATGGGCCGGGTGACGGTGGTCATGCCGCGTCCTCCTTGATGCGGTCGAGGAAGGCCCGGATACTCGTTGGGCGGAAGGTCACGCTCACGCTCGATTTCACGGCGTCGTATTCCACCGCCGAGACCAGCAGCCGGATGAGCCGAGCCTGCTCACGCGGGATCAAGTTCTCCCACACCGGGTCGAAGTCCCTGAATGCGGCCTCGGCCTGCGCTTGAGTGATCGTCTCTGCATCCAGTTCGCCGATCCGCTTCTCGACCTCGGGCAGGCGCTTGTCCCCGGCGGTGATCTGCTCATGCAATTCTGCGATCCGTTGGGAGACATCTGTATCCGCGAGCCCTCCGGCCGCGAGCGTCTGGAGTTCGCGGTGGCAACGGTCCATCGTCCGCTTCAGATCGGCACGCTCCGTGACGAGACCCTCGCGCTCCTCGGCGATCGTGACGTGGGCATCGGCCAGTACCTGCTTGAGCAAGGCTCGGTCGGAGCCCAATCCCCGGATCTCGTCGACTACCACCCGCTCGATCTCCGCCGCCGGCAGCGTCCGCGACGGGCACTCGTCTGCCCCGTTCTTGATGGCGTGCGTACACCGGTAGTACCGGTAGAACCGTGGTCCACCCTTCTTGTCCTTCGTGAATGTGTGCGTCATGGCATACCCGCATGCCTTGCAGGTGATCAGACCACGCAGCAGGGCACCGTACTTGTTGCGGACCTCAAAGCCGCCGGTCCGCCCGTTGTAGCGCAGCAGCTTCTGGACCCGCTCGAAGATCTCCGGGTCCACGATGGCCTCGTGCACGCCGTCGTAGATCTCGCCCTTGTGGGTGATCTTCCCGACGTAGACCGGGTTTATGAGGTGATTGTGCAGCGTGGCCTTATTGAACGGCTTCCCGCCGATGACCTTGCCTGTCTTCTTCGTGACCCGCTTCTTGTTGGTCCACTCGCGGTGTCGCAACTCGCGGACGACCGGCAACAGCGACTGCTTCTCCAGATACAGATCGAACAGGGCACGGACCCGCACCGCCTCCCGGGCGTTCACCACCAGCCGTGGGCTAGGTCCGGAGCGGTCCACGTCGTAGCCCAGCACCGGTACGCCGCCGGCCCACTTGCCCTTGCGCTTCTGGGCTGCGATCTTGTCCCGGATCCTTTCGCCGATGATCTCCCGCTCGAACTGCGCGAACGAGAGCAGGATGTTCAGCGTCAGACGGCCCATCGAGCTCGTCGTGTTGAACTGCTGGGTCACCGAGACGAACGACACGCCTTTGCGGTCGAACGCCTCCATGATCCGGGCGAAGTCCATCAGCGAGCGGCTAAGGCGATCCACCTTGTAGACCACGACGCAGTCAACCTTGCCCGCCTCGATGTCGCGTAGCAGGTGTTCGAGCGCCGGCCGCTCCATACTCCCGCCGGAGAAGCCACCATCGTCGTAACGGTCTGGCAGACAGACCCAACCCTCGGTCTTCTGGCTGGCGATGAAAGCCTCCGCGCTCTCGCGCTGGGCATCAAGCGAGTTGAACTCCTGATCGAGCCCTTCATCGCTGGACTTGCGGGTGTACACCGCACACCGCATGCGTCTGCCCGGGGCGGCGGCCTCCTTCGGTCGATCGCGCTTGCGTACCTTCATCGCGTGCTCCTGTCCTGGCCGAGCCGGAAGAACCGGAACCCGTTGATGTGGCTCCCGGTGATGTGTTTGGCCACCCCGCTGAGCGTCTTAAATCGTTCGCCATCGCACTCGAAGCCCTCGCCGTAGGGGAGCACCAGCACCCGGATGGTCCGGCCCTGGTACTCGCGGACGATCGCCGAGCCGGGCGGAGGGACGCGCGGGTCACGCGCCGCCTCCGGGTCGAGGCCCCGCGTCACCGTGGCCGACCGCCCCGTCTGTGGCGGCGTGACAAGCGTCTTTGGGGCCATCACCCTCACCTCAGCGTCGTCTGCGAGCTCCTCGGCCCGCTTCCTCGCCCGCTCGCTGAGGTCACCCTCCTCGTTGGCCTGAAGCCGCCAGGCGATCTTGCGGATCAGGTACGTCCGGTGACGCGTCCGCGTCTGGTAGCCGTGCAGCTCGACAAACCGCTCCACGAGCTCGTTGGTGGACATGTCTTTGAGCGAGTCGATCTCGTCCTCGATCCGTCTTGCCGTCGCATGCTTCATGCGGCCTCCTGTGGCTGGTGTCTCCATCACGCATCTCCTTCACCCGCCGGTCGGGATTTGGATCGCGTCGCCACAGTGAGGCTCGGATCGCTCGGAAGTTCAAGGCATGTCGCGGCACCTTCTTCAACTTCGCGCAACGCCCGCGATGCGGCGTCTCGCTCGATGCGAACAGCGCGCACGAGACCACACGCGAGGATGCGCGAGATCTCGTCCTGCCGCTCTTCGGATGTCATCGCTTCGGGGTTGCGCCGGCTGTCGTCGCTCGCTCGTGGCATGGGTCGCTCCAAGGCGACCCGCGTGCATCGCATCGTCGCCACGGGTGACCTATGACGCGGCGCATCAACGGTGCGCGCCCGCTTCACCGCGGCGCATCGATTGGATCAATGTCGCGAGCAGCCCTTGCAGTTGATCACCCCCGTCAAACCCGCTCACCCGGTCGAACAGAGAGTTCACCGCGGCGGGTGTCTCTCCGCGGGCGGCAGAGACTTCGGGGCGATTCGGGCGAAGTCGTGGCCGCCGAGTGGCCGAGCCGGTTATCCGAGCGTCCAGACCAGAGACCGCGTCACGGTTGGGGACCGTTGGCCCACCGCCCCCACGGACGCGGGAACGGGGCCTGAAGGGGCCAACACGCGGGGGTGTCTCTCACCGGCCCGGCCCAAAAACCACAAAGCCGGCTGCTTTCGCAACCGGCTTGGGAATAGCGGGAGTAGGATTTGAACCTACGACCTTCGGGTTATGAGCCCGACGAGCTACCAGGCTGCTCCATCCCGCAATCAGGATGTGATGATAGGCGCTCCCCCAGACTTTTCAAGAGCTGTGGAAGGTGGGGAGGTTGGACAGTCTTGTGAGAGGAAGTGCGCGAGGGCAGGAGACGGCGGGGAGGGGCCAATAGAGGGGGGGCCGGTAGTCCCTGTGCTCGATGCCGTATCAAGAGGATGTGGCTGCTTTGGGCTGGCTGCTGTGCGCTGCGTGGGCCGGCACCGTGATCCGGCCCCGTCCACCGGATCACGCCCCCACGCTCAGAAGAATGAGATTCCCCACAGGGCAAGCCGGGCACCGGGTAGACTGGCCTGGGCATGCCGATCCCGTGAGACCCGACCCCGATGAAGCCAGACGGCCCCATTTGGAACACACCTTCCGTCGCCGAACCGCTCGCGCGGCGTTTGGGGTTGATGGGCCTCTGGCTGATCGTCGTCAACGGCATGATCGGGGCCGGAATCTTTGGTATTCCCGCCAAGGTTCAGGAGTTCGCGGGCGATTTCAGCCCGTGGATCTTCGTGATCTGCGCTCTGCTCATCTCCCCGATCATGCTGAGCTTCGCGCGTCTGTCCAGCGCATTCACCGGCACCGGCGGGCCGCTGCTCTATGCCGGGGCGGCCTTCGGGCCATTCATTGGATTTCAGGTCGGCTGGGCCTTTTACATTGCGCGGCTGACCGCGTTCGCCGCCAACCTCAATCTGCTCGTCACCTCGATCGCGTTCTGGCAGCCGGAGATCAGCCCCGACCTGAGGATCGCGCTCGCCTTCGCTGTCTGCGGGATCATGGCCTGGATCAACATCGTCGGTGCCCGTGCAGCCATCGGTTCGCTGGGCGTTCTCACCGTGTTAAAACTGCTCCCGCTCATGGCACTCGCGTTGTTTGGCCTGACCCGGCTGGACACCGGCCTGTTTGGGTCCGCGGCGGCTCCCTCCAGCCCCCCCGGCCCAGCCGACCTGGGCCAAGCCCTGCTGCTCACAATCTATGCCTATGTCGGCTTCGAATCCGGCCTGGTGCCCGCGGGCGAGGCCAAACGCCCCCAGCGTGACATCCCGCGTGCGCTCATGCTCTCCCTGCTGATCGTCGCGGCTTTGTACGGACTGATTCAGGTTGCCGCCCAGCGCCTCGTGCCGGATCTTGCGACAACGCCCCGCCCACTCGTCGAGGCCGGACGCGTCCTGCTGGGAAGAACCGGCGAGATGATTGTCGTGGTGGCGATCATCGCTTCGGTCGGAGCCAACCTGCTCGGCTCGATGTTCTCCACCTCGCGCATCACCTACCGGCTCGCGCTGGACGCGAAGCTGCCCGGCGCGTTCGCCCGTGTCCATCCGACGCACAACACACCGTGGGTGTCGGTGCTCGTGTTCGCGGGGGCCGGGGTCTTCCTAGCCATGAGCAGCGGCTTCGCGTGGCTAGCGGTCATCAGCGTCTTCACGCGCCTGCTGATCTACATGACCTGCATCGCGTCGATGGCCCGGCTGCCCCGGGTCGCGCCGAATCCGCCGTCCTTCCGCCTGGCAGGCGGGCCGCTGATCCCCGGGCTGGCGATGCTCGCGTGCATCGGGCTGCTGACGCAGGCGAGTTGGGAATCGGTCTGGGCCACCGCCGCGCTGCTGGGTGTGGGGAGCCTGCTGTACGCAGCGGCCCTGGTTTCCCGGCGCCCCACCGATATGCCATGACCCAACCGATCACGCCCCCGCATGGGGGCTATCGAAGTCAAAGCTCAGGCAGTACGCCGCCCGCCAGATGGGGTACGGCACCGCCACGCGGTAGCCCACGAAGTCGTCCGGGTCGGCGCCGACCGTCTCGAAGGCCATGCGGGTCAGTTCGCGGTGTCGTCGGTGCAGCGGTGAATACGCCCCCTCCAGACCGCGGCCGAGGATCTCAAGCTTCGGGTTGCTCGGAAACCTCGTGGTCCAGCCGGGCCGGGTGCCGAGGTCCATGTCCTGGCCCCACAGGTGGGCGCTCGCCGAGGGCAGGGACTGGCGTGCCTCGGACGCGGGCATATACGCATCAAGCAACATCGCCCGGGCAGGGAAGTGGATCATCGCCCACAGATTGGCCACCGCGGGATCACTCAGGCGCGGGTGGGGATTGTCGCCGGCCGCGGAGAACATGAGGTCGATCGGCTCGGCGATGCCCCCGCCCTCGGTATCGATCCGCTGGGCGAGCAGCCCCCCCCCGCGGGCGTCCCGCGCCAGCACCGAGGTGTCCGTCGAGAACGACTCGACCAGGCCAGCCGCCCTGGGATCGAATGTGCGCGGCCCCGCGCCCTCACCCCCCGTTTCACGCAGCGGCCCAAGCCCGAAGTTCTGGATCACCAGCGGCACCGCGTCCGGCGTGGCCCGGTGGCCCAACAGACCGTACACGCGGGATGCCCGCATCCGCTCCCGGGACGCATCGGCCTGGAACAGGTAGACCGCCAACCACAGGTCGGAACACCGGCCCGTCACCCGGGATGAGGCTTCAAACAGTTGGCGGCGTTCCGCCTCATCCTCCTCACCCGGCGCGAAACCCGGCCCGGAGTCGGCGTTGGACGCATCAAGCCGGCGGATCAGCCGGGATTGGCTCCCGCCCAAGTCATCAATGATGCTCGCAAACGCGGCCAAAGCCTCCGCCGCGGCTAGGTGGACGCCCTCCGGCACCCGCCCCTCCCCCGCTTCGAGCAGGCTCCGCAGGCCAGGAATGCCAGGAACCTTTGAAAAAAGCACCGGCCCGTCGAACCCCCCCCGTACGGCATGGACCAGACGCTGGCAGGTCGTCCGGTCCACCCCCAGCCCACGACTCAGCCCGCTGGCGGATCGCCAATCCGCTGGCAAAGACCCTAACCATGCCCGCCACGCGGCGTGCATCCCACCCGCCACGCGGGTCGCACGGCTCAACTCCCCCGGGCTGAACGGCTCAATCGCCATTGAGCGGGCACCATAGCCCCGATCCGGTGCGGACAGGACTTCAGTGACAATTTTGATCTTTGCTCTTGTGGGCATCCCCCTTTCATGGTACTGTTCTGAACTGTCCTGAACAAGACCCGTTTCGAGAAAAGGAGAACTCCGTGCGCCAGAACCACCGCTTCGTCCTGCCCTTGGCCGCGATCGCCGGTCTCGCCGTTGCCCCCGCCGCCGCAGAGATCTTTGCCCAAACCACCTTCGACAACGGGTTCGAGGGCTGGGGCGCGGTGTTCATGTCCGACCCGAGCGGCCTGGGCGACCACATCGTCGACGGCGGCCCGGGCCAAGGCTCTGTCCTTCGACACATCCACAACGACTGGGGCGTTCAGTTCCGCAACACCACCAACCAGGCATTCCTGGGCGACTACACCCGCCACGGCGATGTTCTGAACTTCAGCTTCGACGAGCGGAATGCGTCGCTGGACTTCTTCCAGGGATGGACCGGCCGCGCCTTCCACCTCCAGTTCACCATGAACCTCGGCAACGGGCGCTCGATCATCGCGTCCCACGAGTTCTACCGCGTCATGCCGGAAGAGGGCTGGGTCACACACAGCCTTGACATCGATGTGACCTCCACCGAGACCCCCGACGGCTGGAGGCTCTTCTACAACAACCTCGACCCCGTGACCGACTACACCTTCGCGGACATCATGCGCAATGTGGACATGATCACGCTGAGCAACTACCACCCCGACTATGCCTACCCATCCGGCTGGTTCGCAGTGATGTTCGACAACATCACCGTCTCTCGGGCCGTCCCGGCGCCGGGCGTGCTGGCCCTGATGGGCTGCGCGGCCCTCCCTTTGCACCGCCGGCGTCGATAAGCCCAACCCCCTCATCCATCCCACCCATCCCATCCCCCCCACTCCCCCGGCGGGCGACCCTCATCGGGCCGCCCGCTTTCCGTTCCGGGTGGGGGGAGAAGAGAGGGGAGGGAACTGGACACCCGCCGATCCCGGATAGCAGAGGGCGGGCGTGCCGATACACTGCCCGGCAAGGAGTACACATGGCCAAGGCTGTCGCCGATCCAGAAGATATCCGCCGTTTCGCCCAGCTGCTCAAGCGATTCAGCGTCGGGTTGGGCCAGCAGATGGCCCAGATTAACGGGCAGATGACCAGCCTGGGCCAGACTTGGCGCGACCAGGAGCACGCCAAGTTCACCAATGAGTTTGAACAGACCATGCGCCAGATCGCCCGTTTCAATGAAGCCGTCGAGGAGCAGGTTCCGTTCCTTCTCCGCAAGGCCGACCGGCTGGAGGAATACCTCCGCCAGCGCTGACCCCCCCACCCCACCCTCCCCCAACCCACACCTCCACACTCGCCCCATGTCCGAACAGGCACGCGTCCACGATACCGAGGCCCTTCGCCGCTTCCGGCCCGCGCTGATCCGATTCGCGGAGGATGCCAATACCGCCCTGATCAGCGAGGGCGCGGGCGCAAGCAAGGTGCTGGAAACCCTCCGGCGCGAACGGCTTCCCCACTGGAAGCGTGAGATCCGCCTTCGCTCGGAGTTGGCGGTCCGGGCCAACACCAAACTGACCCAGCAGACGGCGAGCCAGGATGCCCGCCCCTCCGTCGATGCGCGCAAGGCCTACGAGGCCGCCAAGCGTGCCGTCCAGGAAGCCGAGGACAAGCACGCCACCGTCCAACGCCAGATCCGCACGCTGGAAAAGGAGATCGAGAACTACCGCACCGCGGTGCAGGCCATGGCCAGTATGGTCCGCGCACGCATCCCGGCCGCCGTAGCCACGCTGGACAACGCCATCACCACCCTTGACGCGTACACCGCCGTTGAGCGCAAGCCCGAGACGCAACAGCCGCGCACGCCAACCGATCCCGCCCCAACCCCTCCGGAGTCACGCACGGAGGCCACCGAATGAGTCTCGGCGGCGGCAGCGGCATGCTCACGGATTCCGTCCGCGCCCTGTGGCGGCACTGGCGCGATTGCCGCCAGTCCTGGGACGATCGCACCGCCCAGCGGTTCGAGGATGAGTTCATCGCCCCGATCGACCCCGCCGCCCGCCAGGCCCTGGAGGCCATGGAGCGTCTCCGGGCTGCCGCCGACGAGGCCAGCCGCGCCTGCGAATGATCCCACGGACGATGACCGACGCACCCCACCCCAACCCTGAATCACTCCCCCCCAGCCATCAGGCCCAGGCCGATGCCCTCACCGCTCTGCGTTCTGCACTAGACACCGCCGCCACCGGCCTGCGCGAGCTGACCGAGCAACGCGATGCCAAGCTGACCAGCGCCGCCCGCGAACGCGACCGCGCCAAGGCCGATGCCGCCCGCACGCTTGAATCCACCCTCGCCCAGGTCGATGCACAGGCCGCCGAGGCACGCCAGAAGATCGAGCAGCGCCACGCCGCCCGCCTCGAGCCCATCCGACGCGAGAGGCATGACACCGTGGCCCGCGCCAAGGCCGAACTCGACCGGAAAGCCTCCAAGGCCAAGGCCGACCGGGAAGAAGCACGCTGGCTCGCCGACACCGTGTATGAATCCGGCGCGCCGAAAGCCCGCCGCATCTACGAGGAGACCCGCGGCCAGGTCGCCCCCATCCTCTCGGAACTCGAAACACTCGAGGCTGAACTCATCCGTGTCCTCGGTTCGGCCAACGCCGCTGTCGTCGCCGACGCTCCGATCCCCCCCGAGACGCACGCCGAGGACCCCACCCTCGAAGCCCTGCTGCGCACCCGGGACGCCGCCCGCGATGCGCTGAACGCCGTGCGCAAGGGCGGCGCGCTCAAGCTCCTCCGCGGCAAGTCCGCCACATTGCAACTCGGCACCGAGGCACGCGACCGCATCACCACCGCCCGGCGTCTGGCCGAGGATGTGATGGCCCACGCCGCCCACACCCGCGACGACACCATCGCCCGGCTCGCCGCCAAGCGCGACCGCGAATCCGACCACGCCGCACGCGGCACAAAAACGATCGTCTCGATGGCCGAACGCGCCGCGGGCCAGACGATCCGCGAGGCCGAGCAGGCCGCCGCCGCCCAGATCGCCGAGGCCACGCAGCGACGCGAGCGCGACCTCGCCGAGGTCGCCCGCTGGGTCGAGGAGCAGACCGCCAAGGCCCACGCCGCGGCCGAATCCCAGACCGCCGATGCCGAGTCCCGCAGCGAAAACGAGACCGCCGCCGCCATCCGTGAGCACGACGAGACCCGGCGCGTTGCCCTCGATGAACTCACCCGGGTAAGCGCGGCCGCCGCCGCCACCCTCGCCCGCACCGCCGCCAACGCCACCGACGCCGCCCCCGCGTGGGACGATCCGTCCTGGCTGGCCCGCCCCCACCCGGTTCGTGTCCCGGGCGTGCTCCCCATCGCCGACCTCACACTCGATCTCGCTCCCCGCCTCGCACACCTCGCGGCTCTGGATGCCGAGGCCCGCGCCCGCGTCGAACTTCCCGACCGCCTGCACACCCCGCTCGTTCTCACGCTCCCCGGCCCTGAATCACTCGTCATCGACCACGACGCCCCCGGCCGTGACACCACGCTGGCCACCCTGCGCGCCATCATGCTCCGCATCCTGACCGCGTTCCCCGCCGGCAAGGTCCGCTTCACCATGGCCGATCCCATCGGCCTGGGACAGTCCTTTGCGGGCTTCATGCGTCTGGCCGACCGCGAACCATCGCCCGTCGGCCTGCGCATCTGGTCCGAGCCTGTCCAGATCGAACGCCAGCTCGCCGACCTGACCGAGCACATGCAGACCGTCATCCAGAAGTACCTGCGCGCTGATTACGCCACCATCGAGGACTACAACCGAGCCGCCGGTGAAATCGCCGAGCCCTACCGCTTCGTTATCATCGCCGACCTGCCGCAGGCCCTCACCGAGACCGGCGCACAGCGTCTGGCCAGCATCCTCGAGTCCGGCCCCCGCTGCGGCGTTTACGCCCTGCTCGCGGGCGACCTGTCAGCCAAACTCCCGCCCGCCATCACCAAGGAGGTCCTCGCCCAGCACGCCGTCCGCTTGGCGGTGCGCAAGAACACCACCCGCATCAACGACCCCCGCTTCGATGAAGCCGCCGTGGTCCTCTCCACTCCGCCCGACGACGCCTTCGCCGCCCAACTCCTGGATCGCACCGCCCAGGCCGCCACCGACGCCGGCCGCGTCGAGGTCCCCTTCGCCCGCCTCGCACCCAACGACGGTGAAATCTGGACCCGCTCCGCCTCCGCCGAGCTTTCCATCCCCCTCGGACGCAGCGGCGCCCAGAAGATCCAGCACCTCCGCCTCGGCAGCGGCACGCGTCAGCACGCCCTGATCGCCGGGCGCACCGGCTCCGGCAAATCGACGCTCCTCCATGTGATGATCTCCGCCGCCGCCCTTTGGCACGGCCCGGACGAACTCAACCTCTACCTCATCGACTTCAAGAAGGGCGTCGAGTTCAAGGCCTACACCGACGGCCGCGTCCCGCATGTCCGCGCCGTCGCCATCGAGTCCGACCGCGAGTTCGGCCTCTCCGTCCTCCAACGCCTGGACGACGAGCTGACCAGTCGCGGCGAACTCTTCCGCCGTCTGGGAGCGCAGGATCTCGCCGCCGCCCGCAAGCTCGCCCCCGACACGCCCCTGCCCCGCATCCTGCTGCTGATCGACGAGTTTCAGGAGTTCTTCGTCTCCGACGACACCGTCGCGTCCGACGCTTCCCTCCTGCTCGACCGCCTCGTCCGCCAGGGCCGCGCCTTCGGCGTGCATGTCATCCTGGGATCACAGACCCTCAGCGGCGCATACTCGCTCGCACGCTCCACGCTGGGTCAGATGGGCGTGCGCATCGCCCTGCAGTGCTCCGAGGCAGATTCCTACCTCATTCTCGGCGAGGACAACAACGCCGCCCGCCTGCTCTCCCGCCCCGGCGAGGCCATCTATAACGACGCGGGCGGCCTTGTCGAGGGCAACAGCCCCTTCCAGACTGCCTGGCTGCCCGATACCGACCGCGACCAGCAACTTACCCGCCTGCCCCCGCCACCGCGCGCATTCCCGCCGCCCGTGGTCTTCGAGGGCAACGCCCCCGCTCGCCTCGACACAACCGCCGCCGCCTTCATCCAGAACACACCCGAGCGCACTGTCCCGCTCGCCCTGCTCGGCGATCCTGTCGCCATCGCCCCACCCGTGGCCGCCGCGCTGCGCAAACGCTCGGGCGCGAACCTGATCATCATCGGCCCCCAGCCAGAGCCAGCCATCGGCATGCTCGCCAGCGCGGCCATCTCGGCGGGTTCATCACCAAACGCGACCGTCTACCTCATCGACCCCACACCCGAGGACGATTCTCTTGTCGGCCGCCTCGCCGCAGCCGCAAACGCCGCGGGCATCCGCGCCACAACCGCGAGCCACCGCGACGCCGCCCGCATCGTCGCCGAGATCGACGCCCTCGTTCATGACCGTCAGAACCAGCCCGCTCAATCGCCCGTGCTCCTGGTCCTGGCCGGCCTGCACCGCCTGCGCGACCTGCGCAAGAGCGATGACTTCGGCTCCTTCTCCCTCGATGAGGACCCCAGCCCCGCCCCGGACAAACAACTCGCCCACATCCTCCGCGAAGGCCCCAATGTTGGTGTGTGGACCCTGGCCTGGTGCGACACGCTGACCAACCTGGAACGGGCCGTCGAACGCTCCACCGTCCGCGAGTTTGGCCTGCGAGCCCTCATGCAGATGGGCGCGTCCGACTCCGCCGCCCTGATCGACTCCTCCGCCGCGGCCAACCTCGGCGTGAATCGCGCCCTGCTCGCCGACGACGAGGCCGGGACGATTGTGAAGTTTCGCCCCATCGACCTCCCGGATGCGGACACCGCACGACGCGCGGGCGATATCCTCCGAGCATGACCCCCGCATCCCCCCCCACCACCCTCCCCGCGCTCCGCACGCCCTTCCGCGCCCTGCCCCTGATCCTCGCGTTCCTCACCGGCGCATGCGCATCCACCCAGTCAACCAGTACCACCAGAACGCCAGCCCCCGTCACCATCGATGGCGTCTTCACAGACTGGCCGCAGCAGTCCGAAGTCGAAGCCAGCGCCGACGACCGCCATCTCTTCATCCGCTTCGCCCCTCACAACGCTTCCGACCCGCTGCCCGCCATCCAGGCCGCCCCCTTCACCACCCGCATCCTGATCGATGCCGACGACAACCCCGCCACCGGCATGGCCCTGCACGGCCTGGGCATCGACACCGCCGTCCTGCTCAGCCCCCCCAATCAAACGGGCACCGGCATCGGCGCGCAGGTGATGGTCTACCACACCGACGGCCTGGGCACTTCAACCGGGCACGCCGACCTCGGCTTTCTCTTCCAGCCTACCTACGCCTCCCCCGCTTACGAGGCTCGCATCGACCGCGCCGCCCTCCTCCCCTCACCCAACGCAAGCGTGCGTGTGCGCGTTGAGCAAATCGAACCCGATGGCGCCGTGCTCTGGTCCGCCGCCGCCCGCGCCGACCTGCCCCCGCTCTCCACCGCGCCACGCGATGACGCCGTGCTGCCCAGGAAAGCTTCCGGTGCCGACCGCGTGCTCTCTCTCAATGTGCTCCACTCCGCGCCGCTGACCAACCCTGACGCCTTCCGACGCACCATCCGCGCCATCGATCCGGACATCATCCTCTTCCAGGAATGGTTCGGCACCGCCCAACCTGCCATCCAGCAATGGGTCACGACCCACCTCGGCACCGACTGGACCGCCTACGCCCCCTCCACCAACGGCATCGCCATCGCCACCCGCCATCCGATCCTCGAAACCGTGCCCAACCCATTGCCCGATTCCGGGCCTGGCGCCAACGCCCGCTTCGCCGCCGCCGTCATCGGTGCGCCCGGCGGACCCATCATCGCTGGCTCGCTCCACCTCAAATGCTGCGGCGGGGCCGGCACCTCCGAGGACACCCGACGCATCGCCGAGGCCGCCTCCATCAACACCACCGTCGCCGCCCTGCGCGCCCGCCACCCGGAGGCAGCCGTCGCCATCGGCGGCGACTACAACCTCGTCGGCACCCGGACACCGCTCGAAACCCTCGCCGCCGGCCTCGGCGCGGGCGGCTCGGACCTCATCCCCGTTGATGCCGTCACCCTCGGCGACGCCGCCGCCATCACCTGGGTGGACGACCAGAGCCTGTTCTCACCCGGACGCCTCGACTGGATCCTCATCGACCCCGACAGCACGCCCATCCGTCGCGCGTTCATGCTTGACACCCGCCGCATCTCCGAAACCTCGCGCCACCGCGCCGGCCTCGAACGCGACGACAGCGCGGCCACCGATCACCTCCCCCTCGTCGTCGATCTCACCCGCTGACCCTCCCCCCCCACCACCACCAAACGCCGCCAACCGGTTCTCTCCCTCCTCGTTCGACTCGATCAGGCCAAGTGCGCACAACGCGTTGAGCGCGGCCTGCTGCTCCGCCTGCTTCTTGCTCTGGCCCCAGCTCGCTTCATACACCACCCCGGCCAGTTCCACGCCGATGCGGAAGGCCTTGGCGTGGTCCGGCCCCTTCTCGTCGAGGATGCGATACACCGGTGCACACCCCATGGCCTGCTGTGCGTGCTGCTGCAGCACCGACTTGAAGTTGTGCTGATGCCCGCTGCGCTCCGCCTCTTCGATCAACGGATCCACCAGCGGCTCAAGAAACCGCCGGGCCGCCTCGATCCCCCCGTCCAGATACACCGCGGCCACGATCGCCTCCAGCACCGCCGCCGCCAGCGAAGCGGGCAGCCGCTCCTGCGACCGCATCCCCTTGCCCACCGAGATGTGCCGCTCCAACCCCAGCTCCCGCGCCATCACCGCGCAGGTCCGGCGGGACACCGCCAGCGACTTGATCTTCGTCATCTCTCCTTCAAGCGAGTTGGGGTAGAGCCGGAAGATCCGTTCGCACACGATCATCCCCAGGATCGCGTCACCCAGAAACTCCATCCGCTCGTTGGAGTCCAGACGAGAATCCGTGACCGAAGCATGACGCAGGGCCAACTCCAGCAACGATTCGTCCTCGAACACATGCCCGGTCGCACGCTCAATCTCCGCGCGCAGCGTCATATCCATGCGGTCACTCCATCCCCGGCGCCGGGCCGGCTTCACCGCGGCAGGGCTCAACAAACAGGAGTGTCGCGAACGCTCGTTCCCCGTCTGCCAGACAGACGCCGAACGAGAGGCCGCGTGATCCGGTCCGTCTCCGCCGCACCACTATCATGACAGATTCTCATCCCGGATTCCAGCCAGATGCCCCTAGACCCAGCAAGGAACAAGGGATAATGTTGCGGCCCGACCGATCCCATCGGACCGGGCTGACCCCAAGGAGCCCCAGCCATGGCCATCCACTACCCCCGCCGTACCAGCAACATCAAGCGCGCCCGTCGTTTCGGCTTCCGCGCCCGCATGAAGACCAAGGCTGGCCGTGCCCTGCTCAACCGGCGTCGCCGCATCGGCCGCAAGCTGAATGTGGATTGATTCTGTCACAAATAGGCAATTTTATCCAAAGCTCGATTTTTCACCCTCCACACGGAGGGTTTTTTGTTGTTCTCGGACCCCAACAAATCCAGAGTCCCAGAATCCACAAACGGGTTACAGGGGTTTTTTGGACAATTTGTTCAATTCGTCCCGAATCGGGGGAGAAGTGCATTGACACGACCCCAAAAAACACTAGGCTATGCCAAGGTCGGAGTCTCCGACCCGTCCTGTGCGAGAGAGAAAGAGAACTCCACTCTCACATGACAACCTATTGCGGCCTTTTCCGTAGTATCGTGTACCCCGGCGTACGGAGCGCCGGCCTGTCTGTTCATTTTAGAAAGAGAGACGAGACATGAAGACCATGATGTTCGCCGCTGTCGCCGGTTTCGCTGGCCTCGCCACCGCCAGCCCCTTCTTCAGCACCGCCAACGGTGTCGCTGACATGAGCAACGCCGTTGCCAACACCCGCGGTGCCAGCACCGTTTCCTTCGACCTCGCTGGCATCTCCAGTTGGGATTCCCTGGGCTCGGCCCTCAACCACCGCGTCTCGGCCAACATCGGCGCCAACGCCACCGTGATCGGCATCGGCTGGGACAATGTGGTCATCACCACTGTCGGCGCTTCTTGGCTCTCCGAGGCCGCCATCGGCTTCCTGAACAGCCCCGTTGGTCTCCAGCTGACCCCCGTCACCACCTCTGGAACCGGCACCGGCGGCCCCGCCAGCTCCGGTGGCATTCTCGACCTCGCCTCCATCGACCCCGACTTCCCCTTCCAGGTCGGCGCTGACGGCATGCTCAACCTCGAGTTCTTTGAGACCTACGACGATGTCGCTGGCGCGGTTGACGCCAACTGGATCTCCGGCACCCTGACCGTCCAGTATGTCCCCACCCCCGGCGCCCTCGCGGTCCTGGGTCTGGGTGGCCTGGTCGCCGGCCGTCGCCGTCGCTGATCTGCGATCTGTCGCAACTCGACCCGACCCAGACTTTCGAGTCAAACACACCGGACCCTTCGGGGTCCGGTGTTGTTTTTGTTCTGGATTGCGATTGCCCAATCTGTACAATGTAAATCAAGCGACCTCCTGCTTTGCTTGCAAAGGGCAACGGCAAGGCCTCTAGGATGTATGAACACGCTCTTGTTCGAGCTGATCTCAAGCAGTACTGAAAGGGAATGGACTCATGCGCATAGCCTCAATCATTGTGATTACTTTCGCGGGCACTGCCCTGGCCAACCCATTCTTGAACGCATCACACTCGAGTGAAACCGCCACCCACAATGCCATAGTAAACTCGGGAAGAGGAGCCATGCACACCATCGATCTGGCAGGCATCCAGAGTTGGGATGCCGCTGGATCTCCACTCAACCACCGCCTCAGTCTTTACATTGGCGCCAACACCACCGTCACCGCCATCGGCTGGGACAATGTGGTCATTCAGACCGCCGGTGACTCCTGGCTCTCCGAGGCCCGCATCAACTTCCTCAACAGCCCCATCGGCCTGAACCTCGCCCCCGGCACCGCCAACGGCTTCTCCGGCACCGGCGGCCCCTACACATCGAACGGCCTCCTTGACCTCGCTTCCATCGACCCCACCTTCCCCTTCCAAGTCGGCGCTGACGGCATGCTCAACCTCGAGTTCTTCGAGTCCTTCGACGATATCACCGGTGCCCCCGATGCGGTCTGGCTCTCAGGAACACTGATGATCAACTACCCAGCGCCGGGAAGTCTGGCCGTCATGATGGCCGGCCTGACCTTCGCCGCACGCAGACGCCGATGACCACACACCGCCTTCGCTCAGTGTTGCCATCCGAACTTGTTCAGGAAACGGTGGTTCAGGTCACGCCACGATGCGACTTCGATCGTGGATTTCCTTCCCCCCCCCACGCCCGCCCGCCTGCTCACGCTCGGGGTTCTGTGGATTGCCATTGATTCCGGCGGTGCCGGACACATGCGCCGCTCGGCCGCTCGCTTGCAGCGCGGCTTGTCATGCAGTTCAGCCCCGCAAGCCCAACGGCACGGGCTGCGGACGCACGCCATGAGTGGGGGCCACCGCGATGCCCAGCGGCACCCGTTTGCCGCCCTTGGGAGGCATGCCTTCCTGCTCGATATGGCGTTGAATGGCCATGCAACCTTCCAGCAGCATTTCGGGACGGGGCGGGCAACCGGGCACATACACATCCACCGGGATGAACTGATCGCACCCCTGCACGGTCGCGTAAGTGTCGAACACCCCGCCCGTCGAAGCGCACGCGCCCATTGAGATCACCCACTTGGGCTCGGTCATCTGCTCGTAGATCCGCTGCAACACGGGCAACATCTTCACACTGATTCGCCCCGCCACAATCAGCAGGTCGCTCTGACGCGGCGAGAAGCTCATCCGTTCCATGCCGAACCGAGCGATGTCATAGCGGCTCGATGCCGTCGCCATCAGCTCGATCCCGCAGCAGGCCGTGGCGAAGGGGATGGGCCACATGCTCGACCGGCGCGCCCAGTTGACCACCCGGCGGAGCTGGGTCGTCACCACATTGTCGGTCGGGATCGCCGCTTCCAGGCCCATGCTTGCTCCTTCACACGCCGGCGGGGCAGGCCCCGGGCATCGGCACAACAGTAGCGTCCCCATCCCGTTTTCGCCGGGAAACCCGGCCCGTTTCAGGCGGCCGATTCGCCGCCGTGAACACCCGTGGGCCAGTCCGCCTTGGTGACGATCTCCATGGCTCGCTCATGCTCGTCCAGCCGGAAGACACACAGGGCCGAACCCTGCCCGCCGATCGGTGGCACCAGATAGCAGTACCGGACATTCACCCGGTTGTCGGCCATCAGCACGGCCAGGTCCCGCACCACGGCCGGGCGGTTGTCGATCTCCACGCCCAACACCGGGGCTTCCACCACCGGGCCGACCCCCGCCTCGATCAGGCGTTCACAAACCTCGCGCAGCACCGTTTCCGGGTGACCGATCACCCGCACGCAACCCCGGTCCAGGTGCTCTGTGGTCGATACGGAAAGGATCTCGACCCCGGCCAGTTGGGCCGCATCCAACACGCCCGCCAGCTCGCCGGGGCGCTGCTGGAGGTAGATCGAAAACTCGGTGAACTCGCGTGGTGTCATGGGAACTGGGATGCTAGGCATCCCATCCGCCCCCGAGCAGCCGATCACCGAAATCCAGCCCGGGTCCGGCGATTCACCCTGCCTGAAGCCCGGCCGCCGGATCCTCACCACCGCCGTTCCCCGCCCGCCCCTTGGACCGGCGCGGGGTGGGGACCATATCCGCCAGGGTTCGGCCGCCCGCCGCCGCACGCCGTGCCTCGCTCAACTCGGACAGCAGGCCGCGGCACTCGTCCGATGACCGGGATGCGTCCAGATCCCCCACCGCATCCAGGATTTCGCCCACCTCAATGCACTCCGGCGGGCGAGCGGGCACCCATCCGCTTTCTTCATCACTGCCCACGATGACCCGCCGGACCAGCCCAGCCCGCTCCAGCCGGCGCAGCAGCGACTCGATCACGGTGGCGTCCATCTCAAGCGAATTGCTCAGGTCACCAGCATCCGGGCTTTCCCCCTTGTGGTGGGCCCGGACCAGCGCCGCGGCCAGAGCAACGGCGGACGCGGGATCCACAATCCGCGGGCCGCCCTGATCGGCGGCATCCCCGGCGGCCACCAGGCGGGAAAAGTGCTGGAGGGTGAAGGCCGACTGCAAGCCCAGCAGGACGATGACCCAGGTGACATAGACCCAGAGCATGAACAGGGGCAGCAGGGCCAGCGAGCCATAGAACCGGGCATACCCGGTGGAGTACTTCAGATACGAGGTGAACCCCCATTTGCCCAACTCCCAGGCCACGGCCGCGAGAAACGCCCCCGCCAACACCGCACGGAGCTTGAGACGCACGGTGGGGATGGCCATGTACGCGACGGTGAGCAGCGCGGTCGAGATCAGCACCGACACGCCGTACCCGGCGAGACTGCCTCGGATGGCCGAGCCGCCGCTGCCCCGGACCCAGGCCGCCAGGGCATCACCGGTCCAGAAAGTGGCGGCCAGCAGCACGCCGCCCAGCGTGATCATGGTCCAGTACAGGATCAGTCTTCGCATCCACGACCGCCCCACCGGCGCACCGCAGACGGCGTTGAAGGACTTCTCCACCTCGATGAGCATGGAGAGGGCCGCATAAAAAAGAATCAGGCCCGTCACCAGTGCGATCCAGCCCGTGGGCAGGTTCTTGAGCGTGGAGTTCACCCGGACCACCAGGTCGGTGATGATCTCCTCCACCTCGGCCGCGGCGAACTCCACATCGGCCTTGTCCGGAGGTGCATCGGCCCCGTCCGCGTGAGCCGGCATCGGGCCCATGACGGGGGCTTCGATGAAATCTTCCGAGACCGCGATCTGCGAGATGCCCGCGAAACCCAGCAGGCGGCGCACGCCCGCGTCCACCTGATCCTCCGACACCACCGACCCGAAGATCAGCAGGCCGATGGCCAGCATGGGAATGATCGAAAAGATGGTGCGGTAGGCCAACGCCGCGGCCATCCGCGTGATGCCGGTGCGGTACAGCCCTTGCAGCCCACGGCGGACGACCACCATGATGCGTCGGGTCTGTTCGCCCGCCGCCATGCTCGGTGTCGTACCCGATCCGGGCGGCTTCGATCTGGCTCGCTTCGTGTTCAGGGCTTGCGTCTCCGGTCCGTCGATCCGCGTTTTCCATCCGGCTTGTTCCCGCCGCGCGTGGCGGGCCCGGCATTCCCCGGCCTCTTCGCCTGGCCGGTCTTTCCGCCCGATGGCCGTCCCTCAATCGGCTTTCCGCGTCCGGCGGCCGGACGGGAACCTCCCGGCGTGGTGCCGGTCCGCCCAGCCGGCCTCTGGCTTGAGCGTGTGCCTGCCTTGGCCTTGGCCGCAGCGGGCTGACTTCGGTCAGCGGGGGTCTTGGTCGTCTCCTTGGCCTTCGTCGGCTGATCCTCAGGCGGCTTGGCAAGCGGCTTGATGGGTTCACCCTTGGTCGCCCGATTGATGGCGTTCTTCATCGTCCGGCGCCGGATGGGCTCGCCCGGATCCAGCGGCGGGGGCTCGTAGGCCGCGGCCCGTCCGGTCTTCCGCCCTGTCTTCTTGGTTGTTTTCCGAACGGCCGTTCTGGTGCTCCGATCCCGGGCGGGCTTCGGCCCACCTTCCTTCTGAGATCGGGCCTTGGGCCGCGCGGGTGCACCGGATCCGTCGGATTCGGTTTCGCCGTCCACCTCGGTCCGGCCGTCGGCGGCGGCGCGCTTCAAAGCCCACACCTCATCCCGGGTCAGTTCCCGCCAGGCCCCGCGGGCCACGCCCTTGAGCCGGATCGGGCCCATGCCGATGCGTTCGAGCTTGCGGACGGGGTAGCCCACCGCCGCCAGCATCCGGCGGACCTGGCGGTTGCGACCCTCGCGGAGGGTCATCTCCAGCGTGGTGTTCTCACGGTTCTGGCTGATGACCTTGATCTCGACATGGGCGGTCTTCTTGGCCCCGACGGTGTGCCCGGCCTTGCGCTCGGCCAGGTAAATGCCGCGTTCGAGTTCGGACACGGCCTCCTCACCCAGCAGGCCCTTGACCACCACCCGGTAGGTCTTGGGCACCCCATAGCGGGGGTGGGTCAGGCGGTTGGCCAGGTCGCCGTCGTTGGTCAGCAGGATCAGGCCGACGGTGTCGTAGTCCAACCGCCCGACCGGGAACAGACGGCTGGCCCCGGGGTGGTCCACCAGATCGGTCACGGTCCGGCGGTCGGCGCCCGGCTCATCGGCCACCGTGGACAGCGTACGGGCGGGCTTGTTCAGGAGAACATAGAGGCGGCGCTCGGGCCGGGGCACTGGACGACCCTGGACCACGATTCGGTCCTCTTCGGGATCGACCCACGCGGGCAGTTGGGCGACGACCCGGCCGTTGACCTCGACCTCCCCCGCCTCGATGAGCTGCTCGCAGGCCCGGCGCGAGCCGATGCCGGCATCGGCGAGGACGCGCTGGAGGCGCTCGCCACGGTCGGCGTCGGTGAAGTCATGGCGGGGTTTGGGGTTGGGCATGGCTGATTCTAGATCGGGCCGCGTCGCGGCCTCAGAGGTGCTGCGGCGGATCGAGGGGCGCAGAAAGTGCAGAATTTCACCGGTTCGGACCGACAAAGCGGGCGGCGCACCCTCGCGCCCGGAGGCCGTCATGCCCGACGCTCGGACCGAGTCCAACCGTACCGACACGCTGCGCCTGGCCCGGCCGGAGTCGATCGTGGAAGCCCGCCCGAAGCCCGATGTGCCCGGGGCGGAGGAAATGTTCCTCTCGCCGCGGGTGCTGGACGCCGGCGCGTTCGCCCGGTACGCGGAGATGCTCAAGTCCCTGATCGGTGAAGCCCGTCTGGGCGCGCGTGAACTGCAGGACTTCTCCGCTGACGCGGACCAGATGATCGCCGGGTGTGAAAAAGCCGGTGAGCAGATCCGCGTGCGTCTTGAAGCCGGGGCTCGGGTCGTCCGGATGATCGACGAGCGGGCCGATCGGGCCGAGACCATCCTCGACACCGTGCGGCGCGAGCTGCCCGACCAGGCACGCGTGCGCGAGCTGATCGAACCGGCGGTGGCCGGTGCGATCGAGTCCGCCCGGCAGCGGGCCGCGGAGATCACGGTGGAGACCGAGCGGCGTGTCCGTGCTGTGGCGGGCGAGATCGAGCAGAAGCTGGCCGCGATGAGCGCCCGGGCCGAGGAACAGGCCGCCCGTCTTGACCGTGCGGGCCGTGCGATTGAGGATCGTCTTGCCTCGCTCGAACTGCGCCTGGGTGCATTGGTCGAACAGGCCGACCTGAAGACCATCGAGTTCGAGACCCGCACCCGCGCCGCCGCGACATCCGCAGAGCAATCACTCGAACCCATCCTGACGCGTGCGGCTGATACATCCGCCTCGATCGATGAGGCGCTTTCCCGTGCGTGGCGGCACGCCGAACAGCAGGCCGGACAGATCACCGAGCGGCTCGTGCCGCTGCAGCGGACCTGCGACACCGTGCTCGACAAGCTCGGCCTGGACCCCACGGACCCGGACCCTTCGGGATCGGTGCTGCACAAGCTCGACAATCTGGTCCGACGCGCCGAGGCCTCGCTCGATGGTTCACAGCGCGTGGTCGGCCAGATGGAGCAGCTACGCGGACAGGCCGAGGGCGTGCGGACGCAGTTCAGCGACTGGCTGCTCGAAGCGGCCGCGGAGTTGGACCGGCTGGAAGCCCGACGCGACGAACTGGCAGGACCCCTGACCGCCGCGGCCGAGAAGGTTCTGCGCGTCTCACCCGTGCTGGCGGACGATCTGAAGATCGCCGTGACCACGCTCGATCAGTTGCAGCTCGAACAGACCATCCTGCGCGAAGCGGTGCAGGCCGGGGTGTCTCTCGCCCGGCACGCCTCCGGCGAGTTGAACAACCAGTCCGCGCAGCTCAAAGCCTTGATCGATGGGTCGGTCCACACGCTGTCACGGCGCGTGGAAGAGGCCGGACGCTGGCTGGGCGAGCTGATCCTGCGGGCGGAGCAGACCGGGCAACGCATGGAACCGAGCGCTCACACGCCCCCACCCCCCCCCACCCCTTCTCCCACGATCGCCCCCCCACCACCGGCTCCGCTCACCCCGGCCGGCATCATCGCCGCCGTGACCGGGACCACGCCCGAGCCCGCGCGCTCTCCTACCTCACCCCCCCTCCCGCGCCTCAACACTTCCTCCGTGCCTTCCATCAATCCCCCGCCGGCCACACCGCCTGCGCCGCAGATTTCCTACACGCCCCCGGCGAACTCGTACGGGCTGCCCCTGCCGCCCGCGCTGCCGATCGACGCGGTCCGTTTCGACGGAGCATCCGTCGTATTCGGGCAAGAGGGTGATGTCGCAATCTGACGCGGAGCAAGCCGAAATCCTGGCGTGATCTGATCGGTGTGCGAAAAAGCATGGTCAAGAAGCAGCTTCAACCAACGCACCCCAGCCATCGTGAAACCCGTCGTGTGACCGAGCCAACTCAACGAGTTGAGTAACGACGCGGAACATCGTGTTCACTTGAACATCCGAGAAATGTTCGATGTGCAGCACCCACGGATGTCCGTCATGTTCGTCGGACCCGTCATCCGCTGAAAGAATCGTGTATCCGAGCCGTTTCGACTTATCACGGGCCTGATCTCTTCCAGATTTTGTGGAAAAGTAAAGCCAGTGATCCACCTTGCGCTCAATCTCGATATGATCGCCTCTTTCAATCCGTTTGTTGATGTAGTCCGCTTCAGAAGCCCATCGAAAATCAGATTCGCGGGGGTACAACCACTCGTCGTACTGCGTCCACGCATACGCCTGTATATCCACCATGCCATACTCCGGCAGTTCCTTGTTCACGGCATAACGGATGGCCTCCATATCCGCTTTACTCCGACGCATCGCATAGTACAGTGTGCGTTCACCTCGCCAGGTCGTGTGTGAAACCCACCGGGCTTGCCATGGAGTCAGAGCAAGCGTGATCGCATCTTCGCGACGGAGTAGTTCGGCTCTTTCCTCGCTCGTCCCCAGCTTCTGGTGCGCTTCAGGCTTGAGCAGCGGAATGACGATACCGACCAGCGTCAGATCCGAACGACGATCAGGATCATGAAAAGCAAGGTTTGTCAGGAATGAGATGACATCGCCATCGCAATCGGCAAGCCAGTTCAGATGTTGGTCTTTCGGATCCGTCATCGTCATATCCCATTCAGAAAGTTCAGCAGCTCCAGCACCCCCCGCGCCAGTGGAGCGTCCGACACCGCATCGGCATGGGGCTTGAGTTCGTCCAGCGCGTTGCTCGGACAGCCGAACCATTCCACCTCGCGCCGGATCGCCAGATCACCCATGGTGTCCCCGATGCCGGCGCAGCGTGAACGATCCAGGCCCAACTCCTCGATCACACGGCGGATGGCCACGCCCTTCGAGACATGCGCCAGCGTCAGGTTGATACAGGTCCAGGTGGTGGCGATCTGGAAGGGCCAGGCCCGCTCGGCCACGGTCCGACGGACCATGTCGAGCAGGTCCGCATGGAGGTATGCCACATCTCGATGGAGAATGGTCACGCTGGTGTGCTTTCCCAGTTCCAGGAAGCATCCGAGCGGGCCGAGTTCGTCCTCGATCCAGCGTTCCGCATCACGGATCGCAGCCCGGTCCGCCGGGGTGATGCCCGGCTCGATCACCCAGCGGTGCTCCTCGAAGAAGTAGCGCCAGCCCCCGTGCTCGCAGATGGCGGGCACGCCGCCCAGGTAACCGAGCATCTTGCACACCGCCTCGCAGAAGGGCTGAGGGCGTCCGGTGCAGGGGACCACGATCGGTCGATCCCCATCCCGCATGGCCCGGGCGTTGTGCTCGGCGAGGGCGGCCAGGGCCGCCAGATCGGCCGGCTCGGTGGTCTCGGGCAGCAGACAGCCGTCCACATCGCAGAAGACCACATCGAACCGACGGTTTTGGCTTGCGTACTGGGGTTTATTCACGCCCCTACTGTACGGCTCGCCCCCTCCCCCTACCTCCCCCCCATGTGCAGCCGGAGTGCCCATTGGTCATCATCTTCGTCATCACGGTGTTCCTCGCGGCGGCCCTCCTCTTCGGGGTCCAGCCCATGGTCGCCAAGACCCTGCTGCCCATCTTCGGCGGGGGATCGAGCGTCTGGACCACCTGCATGCTCTTCTTCCAGAGCATCCTCATCGCGGGCTATCTCTATGCCCACCTGCTGCTCACCCGCGTCCCGCGGAAGATTCAGTTCATCATCCACGGCACGGTGATCGCCGCGGCATTGGTTGTCGGGTGGATCTTCTCCGATCCGATCCCGCCGCCCGGCGCGTCGGAGTTCCCGGTTCCCTGGCTGCTGGGGCAGTTGTTCCTGATCGCCGGGCTGCCGTACTTCGCCATCTCCAGCGCGGGCCCGCTCCTGCAAGGCTGGTTCGCCCGGACCGGGCACGCCCGAGCGCATGACCCGTACTTTCTGTATGCAGCCAGCAACGCGGGCAGCTTCATCGGACTGCTGGCCTACCCCTTCGTCTTCGAGCCGACACTGGGTCTGAACTCCCAGCGTGCGCTGTGGCTCGGGCTGTTCGCCGCGTTCGGCGCGATGGCATTCGTGTGCCTGCGCAAGACACGACAGGACCGGTTCGAATCACTGGCCGCCGCGGTGAGCCACAGGGATAAAGCCGAAGCCATCACTTGGAAACGGCGGTTCTGGTGGATGTTCCTCGCGTTCGTGCCATCCAGCACGCTGCTCAGCATCACCACCCACATCACCACCGATGTGGCCTCGTTTCCGCTGCTCTGGGTGATCCCGCTGTCGCTGTACCTGCTGACGATGATCCTCGCCTTCTCCGGTCGGTCGGCGTACTTCGTCAAGGGGATGGCCCGGCCGATGGTGCTGGCCGTCATCGCGGCCCTGGTGCTGCTGGTCGCGTGGGCGAGTTCGGAGCAGATGGCACCGCTGGGGGCCAACATGGGCGTGCAGTTCGCGGTGCTCTTCACCGTGGGCCTGTATGGCCACGCCCGGCTGGCCCTCGACCGCCCCGACGCATCGCGCCTGACTGAATATTTCCTGGTCATCTCAGTGGGCGGCGCGCTCGGCGGCCTGTTCAACGGGATTCTCGCGCCGCTCGCTTTCAGCAGCGACTATGAGTACCAGATCACACTGGTGCTCGCCCTGCTCATGCTCCCTGGGCGCAGTCGCTCGGACGGCGTCACGGCGGCCCGGTATTGGGCGCGGCGGCTCACCATCCCCCTGGCTTCACTGGCGTGCTACGGCGCGGCTATCCTACTGACGCCCATCCTGAGCAAACTCATCGTGAGCTGGTTCGGCGGCGAGGCTTCGTCACTAAAAAACACGCTGGCTGGCGGGGTCTCGACCGTCATCCTGCTGATCTGGCTGGTCCCGCCAGGCATTCTGATCTACATGGGCTGGCGGGACCGTGTCTCATCGGCGGGAGCGTTGATCTTCCCCCTCATCGGCGTCATATTGACTCAGCATCTCGACCCACGAGCCCTGTATCTAGGGCGAACCTTCTTCGGCATCCATCTTGTCGAACGCAGCACCGACATCACCGGCGTTCATGTTCTCCACTCACTGATCCACGGCACTACGAAGCATGGGTTGCAGCTTGTTGATGACCCTGATCGTGCGTCCAAGCCGCTGGGGTATTACCACATCGACGGCCCGTGTGGATCACTGATGCGGGCGCTCCACACGCTCCGCCCGGAGTCGATGCGAATAACCGTCATCGGACTGGGCACGGGCGCGATGGTGGCCCACGGACGCCCGGACGATCGGATCGTTTTCATGGAGGTCGATCCTGCGGTAGCCCGTATCGCGCAGGACACTCGTTTTTTCACCTACCTGTCCGACGCCAAGGCGGATTTCGAGATCCGTCTCGGCGATGGGCGACTCCTGCTGGAACGCTCGGAAGTCGCCGGCGAACCTCCGTTCGACGCCATCTTCGTTGATGCGTTCAGTTCCGATTCCATCCCCACCCACCTGCTCACACGGGAGGCGATGGAACTCTATTTCCGGCGGATTGCGCCGGACGGATTTATCGCGCTTCATATTTCCAACCGACACCTGAACCTCAGGCCGCTCGTCAACACACTGGCCGATCTGGAGGGATCATACTCGCTGGTCTTTGATGACCGTATGACCGACGAAGTCGGCAACCCGGACCTCCGACTCGCCTCCGTCTGGATGGTCTTGACCAAGAACCGTGACACCGGCCACCTGCTGCTCCGGCAGGGTTTCAGTATCGATCCCTCCCCCGACCGCATCCGCCCCTGGACCGACCAGTACTCCAACCTGCTCAGCGTATTGAACCGCAAGTAGACCTCACGGGACGGGCCAGAACCGGCAGGCCCGATGCCCGAACCTATCCTTCGCCCATGTCCATCCCCCCCAGCCGCCTCCGCTACCAGACCGCCGGTGAGTCACACGGGCCGGCCCTTGTCGCAACCGTTCTGGGCGTGCCCGCCGGGGTCGCCATCGACACTGACTTCATCAACCAGGAACTCCTGCGCCGCCAGGGCGGCTACGGCCGTGGCGGCCGCCAGAAGCTCGAGACCGACACGGTCGAGATCCTCACCGGCGTGCGCCGGGGACGGTCGATCGGCGCGCCGATCACCCTGCTGCTGCGGAACCGCGACTCGCGCCTGGATGACCTGACGAAGACACCCCCCGTCCACCGCCCGAGGCCGGGCCACGCCGATCTGGCCGGGTCGATCAAGTGGCTGACCACCGATTGCCGCGAGACGCTGGAGCGTGCCAGCGCCCGCGAGACGGCCACCCGCGTGGCCGCCTGCACCGTGGGCACCCTCATCCTCCGTGAGGTCTTCGGCATTGAGACCTTCGGCTTCGTGCGCCAGATCGAGGGCGTGCGGACGGAAGTCCCCGTCACCCCAGCCAACTGGCGAGACCTGCTCACCGTCCGCGACGCGACCGACACCTACACCCTCGACGAGGCGACCGCCGAGGCACAGCGGGCCGCCATCCGGCAGGCCAAGATCGACAAGGACACTGTGGGCGGTCATGTCGAGTGCCACATCTTCAACTGCCCCCCCGGCGTCGGCAGTTGCATGAACTGGTACGACAAGCTCGACGCGCGGATCGCCTACGCCGTCATGGGCATCCAGGCGTTCAAGGCCGTGCAGATCGGGGCTGGCGTGCACGCCGGAGAGGTTCGCGGCTCGGCCCTGCACGACCCCATCCGCTACCGGCCCGACCTGGTCAACGAGTCCCACCTGGGCTTCGTCCGCGATACCAACAACGCCGGCGGCACCGAGGGCGGCATGACCAACGGCCAGCCCGTCGTCGTCACCGGAACCATGAAGCCCATCGCCACCATCCTCCAGGGTCTGCCCAGCGTGGACCTGAACACCAAAGAGGCCCAGCAGTCGCAGTATGAGCGGTCGGACATCTGCGCCGTGTCCGCCGCCAGCGTGGTGATGCAGCACGCCGTGGCCTTCGAGGTGGCCGCGGCCTGCATGGACAAGTTCGGCGGCGACTCCGTGGCCGAGACGCGGGCCAACTACGAGGCGTTCCTGGAAGTCGCCCGCTCGCTGCCGCTGACACCGGCGAGCCGGACCATCGCCTGAGTCGGGCCTTCGATGTCTCGTACTGCTCGGACCCTCCCCGGACCCGGTGGTTCAGAAAACCCCAAAGTATCCGTGGTCACATAAAATGTGGGCTCAATCCACCGGCGAACCCGATTGGTTGTCGTCGGTCGCGTATTCTCGCACCGCAACGGGTCTCTGGCTTGCTCAGGGGCTGTGCACGGGTCGGACGGATCATGCCGTCCGGTGTCTGTTTCGCCTGCCGCCGGCACTTTGGCGGATATGTTCCAGCCTGTTCTCTCTCAGAGCGCTCCCGGGGTGACGGCATGCCGGGCGCATGCTCCTCTTCAGTCCCTCGCATCACTCCCCTGATGCGAGGGATTTTCCATGGCACCTTCTCTCTCTCCCGCCCTCGCCTGTCCCCGGAATGAACGGGATACCGAAATCCGGACTGGTGTAGCCCGCGTATCGGGAGCCGATCAAACCCTCGATGCACCCTAGTGAATCCATTCCGTGCCCGGCGTGTGGCTACAACCTGCATGGCTTGCCGGAGACCGCGTGCCCGGAGTGCGGGTCGGCCTTCACGGCCCATGCTGCGACCCGGATCCGAGCGGACCGTGTCGCCGCATGGGAAGAAGTACTCGACTACATCCGGGCCGCTCAGTGGTTGTGGGCGTGCGTGATCGGCTCCGTGGCAGCCTTGGCTGGCGCGATGGTGATCAGCGGAAATTCGGAAGCAGCCGTGCTCACGGTGGTGGCTGGATGCCTGCTCGGCATGACGGGTTTGGGCGCGTCGTGGGGCATCAAAGTGTGGACGGCAGCCCGGATGGAGGATCCAGAATCATTCGGCATCGGCCCCTCCTCCAATCTGCGGGGGGCGGGGCGAGCGGTAAGCGTACCTGCCGTCCTCATCGCCATCCCTTGCATGCTCCTCGCGATCGCGGTGTGGACTTTGCGGCTGACAGAGTGGATCTGGTAAAACCGGCTCCACCCCGAGCGTCACACCAGGCTGAACCAAACGCGTTCGATTTCCATAACATGGAGAGTTTGCACCCAAGATACCCGCGAGATATGTCACTTATGAAGCGGACCCTGATTCACCTATGCACGCCCCCGGTCCCAGGCCCGCCTTCACAATCGGCCAGCGGTCGTTGGTGATGGCGTAGACCACCGAGTCCCGCAGGCGGCCGTCGGCCATCACCATGTGCCGTCGGAACAGAGCCTCCTGCTCGGCACCGAGTTTCTCGATGGCGCGGCGGGAGCGGGTGTTGATGGCGTCGGTTCGCAGTTCCACCCGGATCGCACCGAGTGACTCGAAGGCGTGGGTGAGCATCAGCCGTTTCATCGATGCGTTCACGCCCGTGCCGCGCCATTCCCGGCCGATCCAGGTGCAGCCGATCTCCAGACCGCGGTGTTCCGGGCGGATGTTCATGTAACTGGTGCTGCCCGCGACCCGGCCGGTGGGCCGGTGGATCACCGCGAACGGCACCTGATCGGGGCGGCTGATCAGCTCGATGGCATACGCCCGAACACCCTGGGGCGTGAGGGCCGCCGGGCAGGTGACCATATGGAGGAAGGTGTCCGCCTCGATGGAGCCGAGCAGGCCATCGGTGTGGTCCTCGGTCAGGGGCTCAAGCCGGACAATGGCATCTTCCAACACCAGGGGGCGAACCAGCATGGCTTCGGGCATGGGCGCAGCGTATGCCGCCCGAACGCTGTAAGATCAGACAGCACTCACTGCCGTTGTCCATGCGGATACCGTGTTCCTTCGGATGAGATTGATCTCACCAGTGTCCGGCACACCTCCATCGGGGCTTTCGATCACGGGCCGCTGCCCGGTGTGTGCGTACTCCCTGTGCGACCTCGGTCAGAATCAACCGTGCCCTGAGTGTGGGAGTTCCATCGATACCGAACTTGTCTCATCGCCTGGGATGGGCAAGGCGGTTACTGCGACAAGGATTTGGTGCCTGCTGGGCATCATCGGTTGGGCCATGGTTGGGTTTGGCTACTGGGCGTATCAAATGGTCGGGCTGTTGGTCATGAACAGCTACTACCCCGGCACCTACGGCCCGAACCACTACGCGGGCGTCTGGTGTCGTACGGCCATCGTGATCGTCCCGATCGTGCTGAGCTGTTCATGGTATCGGCACGCACGCCGAAATGTGTACCGCATCGCGTGTCGCCGAACGCCTCGCACCGCCGAGGTGCCAAACCGAGTCGTCGCCGTGAATCTGCCGGGGGTTCTGCTCGGCTTGCTCTGCGGCATCGGCATCGTCTCGTTGCTGTTGACGGCGTTCAGCTGATTCAACCGCCAACCAGACCGCCCCGTCAGTGCAGCACACGGAAGACCTCGGCCTCGTCGGTCAGGCCCATGCGGACCTTCTCCATGGCATCGATCTTCATCGGCTCGAAGCCGCCGTTGACGGCCGCTTCATACAGGCTCACGCCGTCGGCGCGTTCACCGGTGAGTCGGCGGAGTTCGTCGGTCATCAGCATGAGTTCATGGACGGCCAGTCGGCCGCGGTAGCCGCTGCCGAAGCAGTTCTCGCAGGCTTCGCCGCCGGGCACGCCGCCCCTGCATCCGGTGGCCTGACAGGCGGGGCAGATCTTGCGGAGCAGACGCTGGGCCAGCACGCCGAGCAGTGACGAGGTGACGAGGTAGGGCTCGACACCGATATCCAACAAACGGGGAATGGAAGAAGGCGCGTCGTTGGTGTGCAGGGTCGCCAGCACCAGGTGGCCGGTGAGTGAGGCCTGGATGGCGAGCTGGGCGGTCTCAGGGTCGCGGACCTCACCGACGAGGATGACATCGGGGTCCTGGCGGAGCAGGGCGCGCAGGCCGTTGGCGAAGGTGACGCCGCGTTTGGGGTTGACCTGCATCTGGCTGATGCCGTCGAGGTGGTACTCGACCGGGTCCTCGATGGTCATGACATTGCGGCTGGCTCGGTCGATGCGGCCGAGCGCGGCGTAGAGCGTGGTGGTCTTGCCCGAGCCGGTCGGCCCCGTCACGAGCAGGATGCCGTTGGGCCGCTCGACGCAGTCCATCAGGCGGGTCTGCAAGCTCCTGGACATGCCAACCGCGTCCAGATCGAGCTGGGTCTGGGTCTGGTCCAGCAGACGCAGCACGATGCGCTCACCGAACACCGTGGGGATGACCGAGAGGCGGATGTCGATCTTCTTGGTGCCGATGCGGACGGAGGTCTGGCCGTCCTGCGGGCTGTGCCGGTTGGCGATGTCCAGCTCGGTCATGACCTTCAGGCGGCTGGAGATGGCGGACGAAAGGCTCGGCGGGGGGTGGAAGGCATCGACCAGCATCCCGTCCACCCGGAAGCGGATGACCAGCTTGTCCTCCATCGGGTGGACATGGATGTCCGATGCACGCCGGCGCAGGGCCTCGAACAGGATCATGTTCACCAGGCGGATGACCGGCGTCTGGCGGGCCTGGGCGAGCAGGTCAGTGGTTTTTCCGATGGCGCCGGCGGCCTTCTCGATCGCGCTGGCATCGAGTGGGATGTCCTCGACGATCTCGGTGACCAGGTCGCCGCGTTGCTCGTAGCCGCGGTTGATGAGGTTGGCCACCGCCGCGCGGGGAGCCAGTATCAGGCGGATCGGCGCATCGAGCAGGTCCTCGAGCATCGAGTAAACGCTCGGCTGCATCGGGCGGCTGGTGGCGACGGTGAAGACACCCTCGTCCGAATCCACCGCGGCCACGGAGGCCTGCCGGGCGGTGTCGGCGGGAACCAGCTCATAGAACCGGGCGGCCGACTCCGTCAGACGCGGCTCGGCCCGATACTCCAGCCCCGTGCGGTCGGCCAGCAGACGCAGCGCGCTCGCCTCGTCGAGCGCGAGGGACTGGAGGAGCACATCCCACGGCTCGTCATCCGAGCCGTCGATGCGGGCGAAGGTCTTGAGCTGGTCCGGGCTGAGCCGGATCGGACCGAAGACTTCGGAGACGCGGTCCCAGCGGGCGCGAACGATCCCCGTCTCACCACCGCCATCGGGTGCCGTCTTCGCGTCGGATCGCTTAATGATGCTGTTGATCGGCATGGGGTCGGTCGGGCTCGGCTCAGTCGAGGTTGGCGGGCTGCAGGTCGGGCACGCCGGAACGGTTGGACGGGGTGGAGCGGATGCGTTCGGGCTGAAGATCCGGGGCGTCGGGGGACACGCTCATCTCGGCCTGTGGGCCTTGGGTCAGCAGGCGAAGGTCATTGAAGTTGGGATCGGTCATGATGCGCGGGGTCAGGAAGACATAGAGCTTGGCCCGGTTGTTGATCTTGTCAGTCCGCTTGAAGAGCTCACCGAGGAGCGGAATATCACCGATGAACGGCACCTTTGCGACGGTGTTGCGCACATCCTCGACGGTCAGGCCGCCGACGACGATGGTGGCGTCGGACGGGATGGTGGCCCGGCCGGTGACGGTGCGGGTGTTGCGGGGGGGAGGGTTGTTGCCGATACCGGTCGTGCGTGTGAAGTTCGACAACTCAACATAATAGTTGAGCCTCAGGAAACCCCCGTCGGAAATGGATGGGGTCACACGGAGCGTGGTGCCGGCATCCTCATAACCACCGAAGTTGGTCTGGTCGGTGGTCTGGCCGATGGTGGTGGTCGAGTAGGGCTGCTGCTCGATGGAGACAATCTCGGATTCCTCGTTGTCGTTGACCAGCAACTGGGGCGAGGACACGATACGGACATTGGAGTTGGTCTGCGAGGCGTTGATGATGAGCGGCACATAGTCCGACCGGATGATGGCCGAGGTCAGGCCCGCCAAACCGGGGTTGACCACGCGGGGATCCGTAAACTCGGTGGAGTTGCCGATCTCACTCAGCCCGAAGTTGGTGCCGATGCCGAACTCGCCGCGGAGGTACTGGCTCTCGAAGGCCAGGGTGAAGTCCTCGTCGTCGGCGATCGACACGATCATGGCCTGGATGTACACCTGGGCACGGCGGCGGTCGAGCCGGTCGATGAGCTTCTCGATCTCGGCCTGCTGGCGCAGCGGGGCCTGGACCACCACCTGGTTGTTCTCGATGTTGGGCAGGACCACCACGATGTCCGGGTCGAAGGAGGCCGAAACCTCGTCGCCGGACCCGCTCTGATCCGCCGGGTTGAACAGGCGGGCCTGCATCCCGGTGCGGTTTGTTCCGGTCATGCCCCGACTCGTGGGCAGGAGGGGTGCGTCACCCGTCTGGCGCTGGCCCGTGATGAGCCCGGTAATGAGGTCGGCGACGGTCTCGGCATCGGAATGGTTGAGCACATAGCTGCGGATGACGACACGCTCGTCATCGGTGCGCAGCTCGCGCATCAGCGTGTCCATCTGCTCGTGCTGCTGCGGGGTGCCATAGTAGATGATGTTGCCCTTGGCCGCGTCCACCACCATGACCGGCCCACCGCTGACCGCGCCGGTGGTCTGCTGCTGGCCCATCTGCTGCCGGAACTGCTGCTGGAAGAACATCTGGTTGTAGTCCATGCTCGAATTGGCGTTCTCAACCTCGATCACCTCGCCCAGCCCGCGGTTCTGGGCCATCTGGGCGATCTGCTGGGCGGACGAACCGGCGTAGAAGGTGCGGGGCTTGAGCGTGGGGGGTACATCGATCTGGGTCATCAGGTCGCGAACGCGGGCGATTTCGTCCTCCGTGCCGCGGAAGACGAGGGCGTTGCCCTGCGGGTTCACGGTGATGCGATCGGCGAGATTGGAGAAGCTGCCTCCAGCTCCGGACAGACCCTGGTTCTGATCGGGGCGCTGCTGGCCGCGCTGCATCTGCTGCTGTGGCATGCCGGGGAACCCGCTGGTGGCGTTGGTCGATGAACTCCCACCGACCAGAGCGATGGCCCGATCCCGTGCGGCCGGGGCCGCGATGTAGTCCAGATCGATGCGGATATAGCGCTGCTGGGCATCCACCCGGCGCAGCTCCTCGACCAGCGCCTCGACCCGCGCGATGTCACGCGCCGGGGCGGTCACGATCACCACGCCGAGTTCATCCACCGCCTGCACGCCGGTGCCGGGGGTGCCCCCCGTGGCTCCGCCGGTTCCGAGCACACTCGTCAGCGTGCCGACAAGCTGCGAGGGCTTGATGTTCGGCGTCGGGATGATCCGCACCGAGGCCCGGCTGCCCCCCACGCTGGGGCGCACATCCGACACCGGCTGCACGATGTAGAACCCGGTTGTGGGCTCGCTGACGATGGTGAACCCGTACTGCTCCAGCATCGCGTCCAGCAGGTCCAGCAGCTTGCTCCGCGGCACCGCGACCGGGGCGTTGAACACGATCTCGCCCGTCGGCGAGCCCTTGACCACGATGTTGATCCCCAGCGTCTGTCCGACGAAATCGATCAGTGTGTTCAACTGCACCGGTTCGGAGAAGATGCCAAAGTTGATCGTCGGCTCCTCCGGCTCGGCGGGCCGGGGCTGGGGAGCGGGACGAGCAGGACGAGCCGGCGCGGCCGCATCGCCCCAGTCCATCGGGACCTGGCCGGGTTGCTGGGCGGGCGGATCAGCGGGGGCATTCTGGGCAAAAGCACCCGTGGGCAGCAGGCCCACCAAGGCGATCAGGGCAAGTCTCATGCCGGTGTTGGCCCGGGGGCGGGCGGTGCCATCGGCGTGGGTTCGGATCGGATGCACTACGACGCCTCCTCGTGGCCGCGGGATCGCGGGCGTACCGTGTTCCAGAGCGTAGCCGGAACGCCTGAACCCGGCCCCGGCTTGCCGGTCGGTGCAACCTTTTCGGCCCGTCGGCGGCCCGTGCGTGAGATCCCAGTCCTCAAGCCCTCATTCCGACCCGTCTTCCCGGGCCTGCTCAGGAGAAACGCCCTTGCGTGTCGTCAGCCTTGTCCCCTCCGCCACGGAGATCCTCTGCCTGATCGGCGGCCGACCCATGCTCGTCGGCCGGTCCCACGAATGCGACTTTCCGCAAGGGCTGGACGGCGTGCCTGTCCTGACCGGCTCGCGGACCCACGCCGACTGGTCCAGCCCGGACGCCGCCCGGTCGATCGATGCCCAGGTGCGCGGGGCCACCGAATCCGGCCAGGCTCTGTACACGCTGGATGCCGACCTGCTGGCCGACCTCCGCCCGGACCTGATCCTCACCCAGGATGTCTGCTCGGTCTGCTCGATCGATCAAGCCTCCGTCCGGCGCACGGCCGAGCGGATCGTCCCCTCCCCCACCGTGCTCAGCCTCGACCCGGCCACCGTCGAGGGCGTGTTGGACGACATCCTCGCCGTCGGACGGGCCGTGGGGCTGGAGCGGGCCGCCATGCACGCCGTGGTTGCCCTGCGCGAGCGGGCCGACCGGGCGTTGGAGCATGTCAACCCGTATGTGGACGGGCCGGTCGTGGGGTTCATGGAATGGACGGACCCGATCTTCGTGGCCGGTCACTGGTCCGTTCAACTGATCGAGCGGGCCGGGGGGCGTCACCCGCTCAACGAGACGGTGGCCAAGCCGGGATCCGGGGCCGCGGTCGGCCCGCAGCAGGCCGAGCGTGTTGCGGGGCACTCGGTGTCGGTCTCGCCCGATGTCTTCAGCGCCGTCCGCCCGGAGGCGCTGGTCATTGCGCCGTGCGGCCTGACGCTCGATCAGGCCTGGGACGAGACGGACAAGCTGGCGAACCACGCATGGTTCCGCGAACTGCCCGGCGTGCGCGCCGGGCGTGTGGCGGTGGTGGACGGCAACCAGATGTTCAACCGGCCCGGGCCGCGGCTGTTCGATGCGTTGGAGTTTCTGGTAGGGTGGCTGAACGGACGCGAGGACCTGATCCCCGAGGGATTTCCCTGGCGGGCATGGTCACCCGGGCGGGACTGATCGCGTGCGTCAGTCCACTCGGATGAACTCGTACCCGCCCTCCGTCGCGCCCCAGACCTGCTGGCCGGTGGTGTCATAGCCACGGTCCCAGGTCACCATGCGGTCCGGCTCCAGGGTGATGGCACTCGTGGTGTAGGCGGCACCGGCGAGATCGCTCGGACAGCCGGTGCCGGAGGTCGATCCGATGAACACCTTGCGCTGCTCATCCCACCGCAGCGTGACGGAACAGCCAACGCGTTCCTCAAGATCCTCGGGAGACAGCTCCGACAGCGGGCTGCCCGATTTCCAACCCCACCCGCCTTCCGAGGCGAGTGCCGCCCGCGGGATCACGAACACACGCGCCCAGAAACGGCCGTCGCCCGTGGGTTCGAGCTTGTACACCCGCTGGCGGTACGGCCGCTCGTCCGAACCGGCGATCGCCTGCTCGGTATACAGCCAGGGGCCATCGTCCCGCCATGTCCACATCGGCGTGGTCCGCATCGTGATGTGGTAGTACGACGCCTCGCGTGCGGCCTGTGCCTCTGACGAATACTCGCCCGACAAGTAGGCACGCAGCGTGAGCAGACGGTCCTCCGTGGGCGTGGCGTCCTGACGCGCGCCCGAGCCGGCGCAGGCCGGAAGAAACATCAACGCAAATGCGCCCACAACTCGGAGCGGAGGGCTCCCAGCCCTCCGTCGGCCCGACGGGCCGAACGGGATTCGGTTCCGAGCTGCGTCCGAACGGTGGGCTGGAAGCCCTCCGCTCCCCAAGGAGAGAGCGGTCATTGGCGTTTCCCCTTCCCCTTGCGGTCATCGCGGAAGTCGCCCTTGCCCTTGTCGCGTGACTTGCTCTTGTGGCTGCGTCGCTGGGCGCCGGGGGTCTTGAAACCGGCCCCCTTCGCACCCCCGAGGCCCCCGAAGTCGCCTTCCTTGTCCAGCTTGAGCACCTTGACCTTGCCGCCCGCGCGGCTGTTGGGGTCCGAGATCTGCAAGTCCATCCGCCGCGTCGCCAGGTCCACCGCCGCCACGGTCACGCGGACGGAATCACCCATGCTGTAGCTGCGCCCGGAGTTGGCGTCGACCAGCGCGCCCGTGCGGTCGTCGATGCGCCACGATGGCGGCTTCGTGGACCGCGTGGTGTCGCCCGGCAGGTCGGACTTCTGGATCATGCCGTCGGCCAGGTACTTGTTGAGCTGGACATACACGCCCTTGGGCGTGACGCCCGTCACCACGCCCTCGAACTCCTCGCCGATGTGCTCGGCCATGAGCTGGAGCACCAGGAACTGACGCAGCTCCCGCTCGGCCTCGGTCGCGTTGACCTCGGTGTTCGAGCACTGGTTGCCGATCTTGACCAGGTCGATCTCCGACGGGCAGCGTTCGTCTTCCTTCAGATCCCGCCCAAGGGCGATCTTCTCGCCGTCGGTCCGCGGGCGGTCCGTCCCGTTCTCGGTGCGTTCAAGGTACGCCTGCAACGCCCGGTGGACGGTCAGGTCCGGATAGCGCCGGATGGGGCTGGTGAAGTGGCTGTAGGCGTGGCTGGCCAGGGCGTAGTGGCCGATCTGGGCCGGAGAATAACTGGCCTTGGTCAGCGTGCGCAGCACGGCCATGTGGACCGCCCGGGCCGCGCCGGTGCCCGCGGTGGCATCGAGCAGGGCCTGGAGTTCCTCCCGCTCGGGGTTCTTGGGGATCTTGAAGCCGGCCACCGTCGCCGCCCGGCGCAGATCCTCGGTGTCGTTGGGCGTGGGCTCGGGGTGGATGCGGCGCAGCACCGGCACGCGCAGCTCCTCGAACAGCGTGGCCAGCGCCTCGTTCGCCTCCACCATGAACATCTCGATGATGGTGTGCGTGAAGGCGTTGTCCTCCGGCTGGGCGTCGACCACCTTGCCGTCCTCGTTGAAAATCAGCTCGACCACCGGCAGGTCCAGGTGGATCATGCCCGCCTTGCGCCGCCGGTCACGGATCACGCGGGCCAGCTCGTCCATCAGCCGGCAGGTCGCGATCAACTCCTCGGTGTGCGGCGTGTCGGTCTTGACATGCTTCTTGGCCTCTTCCAGATCGCCGTCAATCAGGGCCTGGGCCTCGAGGTAGGTCATCCGCTTGCGGCTCTTGATCACACTCTGGCAGAAGCCGCGGCTCTTGACATGCCCGCGCCGGTCATAACGGATCACGCAGGTCTTGGCGTAGCGAAGCACACCCTCCTGCAGCGAGCAGATGCCGTTGGACAGCACCTCGGGCAGCATCGGGATCACCAGCCGGGGCAGATAGACCGAGTTGCCGCGCTCGGCCCCTTCCACATCCAGCGGCGAGTGGACCGGGATGAAGTGCGCCACATCGGCGATGTGGATGCCCAGCTCGTAGCCGCCGTCATCGGTCCGCTTGAGGCTGATCGCGTCGTCATAGTCCTTGGCGTTGGGCGGGTCGATGGTGCAGATGTACTCCCCGGTCAGGTCGGCACGCAGGCTGAGCGCGCCGATGCCGCGCTGCTCGAACAGCTCCATCTCCTCGTCGAATCGGCGCGTTGCCTCCCGGGCCTGCTCCACGCATTCTTCCGGGAACTCGGTGCTCGGCAGGGAGTACGCCGCGATCACCGCCTGCGTCTCCACATCCGGCTGCCCGGCCTCGCCGAGCACCTTGACGATCACGCCCTCGCCCAGGCGGCCCTGCTCGGGGTACTCGATCATCTCGAGCACCACCTTGTCACCGGGGCGAACATTCTTGGATTCGGCATCGCGCACCACAACCGGCGCGGTCAGCTCGCGCCCGTCGGGATACACCATCCATCGCCCGTCCTGCTTGACGATCTCGCCCGTGAAGTTGGCCCGCTTGCGCTGCACGATCTCCAGCACCTCACCGGCGTACTGCCGTTCGAGCGTGCCCATGCGCTTCTCGCGTCCCTTGTCGCGGAAGTAGCCCACGCGGACCGTGTCACCGGACAACGCGCCCCCGGTGTACTCCGGCGGGATGAAAATGTCCGAGCCATGGCTGGCATCCTGCGGGATCACGAAGCCCACGCCCTTGGCCGTGCCCCGGAACTGCCCCGTCAGCTCGCCCCGGTCCTTGCGGAAGGGCAACTGGATCCGGCCAGTCTCGTCCAGGTCGATCACGCCGCGGTGGGCCAGCTCGCGCACGGCGGCCCCGAAGTCCTCGACATCCTCGATGCCCAGGTCCTTGGCCACGCGCGGGATCGGCGCGGGGTGGTAGTTGTCGGATGAAATGTACGAAAGAAGTCTGTCTCGATATCGAAGCGGCATGTTGGTCCTTTGAGAATCCGTTGTTGGTTTGTTTCAGAGTCGTGCGGCATACGCCGCCAGCGATTCCCTGAATGATTGCGGGTCGAAGCCCAGATCGGCCCTGGCACGGGCGCATTCCGAAACGGACTCTTCCACGCCCATGCGGGCCATGCCCTCATCAAAGGGAAGGAGCCGTCCCAGCCCGATCATCCCGAACAGGCGGGCCTGCGCCGCGGCAAGCTTTCCAGGAACCCCGATCAGGGGGAGACGCCTGGCACGGGGCACCACATCACGGTACACCCGGAGCATGTCGTCGAAGGCCAGCACATCCGGCCCGGCCAGATCATAGGTTCGGCCGATGGCCCCATCCCGCTGAAGCGCCGCCCGGAACATGGCCGCCACATCCTCCACCCACACCGGCGCAACGAGCGACCCTGTCCCTCCCGCCGCCCGGGGCCACCACCCCGGCACGAAGTACGGGATGAACACGAAAGGTGCGGCCTTGCCCCGCACCCACGCCGCCACCATGTTCGTGAACTCGCCCTCGGGCCCATGAATCAGGCTGGGCCGGAAGATCGTCCACCGCAGGGAAGAGGCCTCGACCGCCTTCTCACCCAAGCGCTTCGTGACCTGATACGGGATGGTGCTGCCGTCGCGGACACCCAGCGCGGACATCTGTACATGACGCACCGGACCTGCACCGGACTGCCCCCCCACCCGCTCTGCCGCCGCGACCACCCGGCGAGTTGCCTCGTGGTGCATCTTCTCGAAGGTCTGATTGCCGCCCGCTTCACGGATAATCCCGATCAGGTGGACTGAATCGGTCACCGGACCTTCTCCGCCATGCATCAGGCGGTCGAGGGCGGCATCATCCAGCACATCGCCCCGGACCAGCACCAACCGATCGTCCTCGGGCAGCACCCCTGCGGCCCTGACCTCATCACGCACCAGCGCCCTCACCGCCCACCCATGTTTCAGCAGTTCACGCACGACCGCCCGCCCCACAAACCCCGTCGCCCCAGTGACCGCCGCCGTGCGTTGCATGGGAGAGTTTTAGGAAGGGACCGGCGACTGGGAACCATCAGCCATCAGCCATCAGCCATCAGCCATCAGCCAGCAGCCATCAGCCATCAGCCATCAGCCATCAGCCATCAGCCATCAGCCATCAGC
>CAZXGL010000005.1:0-83642 GCA_964640595.1 uncultured Phycisphaeraceae bacterium
CGCCCTGCACCGCCTCCGGCGGAGGGGGACCCGGATCGCTTGATGCAAAAGGCCCGCAAGGGAGCGGCCGAGCGACGCACATGCCCTTGGCGGCCGGCAAACAGCGACCACCCGGAAGCCCTCCCGGCTGTGATCGCGGCCAGCATCGGCCCGGCGACCGGCGGATCCGCCTGGCACTCAAGCGGGATCCGTCTCAATCAGGATGCTCCCACCTGCCCACGCAACCGCAGCCGCTCCCTTGCCGTCGCGGCTTGTCAGGACCGGCCCCGAAACCCAATGCCAGTCTGATAACTGAGAACACCCCCCGCCCCCGGCAAGACCTGCGCGTCAATTTCCACCCAAACGCCGAACATTTTTCCCACCTGTTCGGGGGGACTCCTGCCCGCAGTTGGTTGATTTTCGGTGATTTGCGCCGAATTCCCTTGCCGTGGGGGTTGTGATTGGCTATCTTGTCCCGAACAAGTGAAGAAAAATCCGTGTTGAACGGCGATGACCTCACCCGATCAAACACTACACACGGCGCGATGCGGCCTTCCGAAAGCCGCCCGCCCGTGACCGTCGGCTAACCCCGGCGTGTGTGAGAGAAGGAAGGACCAAGCCATGACACGGATGACCACGAACCGCACACCCGGACGCGCCTCGACGGAGGATGCACCCCTCGTCCTGCTCGGGCCGGGCGGCGGATTCGTGGGTGAGTATCACGACGCGTGCGAGCCGGCACCCATGCAGGTCCGCTTCGGACGCGCCGCCTCACCCGGGGTCGCCCGCGTCACCCTCCGGTGTCTGGGCGCCAAGCTCGGGTTCGGGCCGTGCGAGGACAACCCCCTCGCCCTGGTCCGCCGGGACGCACCAACGGTCCCGGAGTCGTCGGTGGTTGTGGCAACCACCGTCATGCAAGCGGTGGACCGCCGCGCGGCCGACATCGGCCTGCTCGTCGCCTGCGAAAAGCAGTTGCTCGGGCAGGAAGAACGGATCGCCGGGCTTCACCGGGCGTTGAGAAGGGCCTCGGGCTCCCGCACTCCGGGCCCGGGGGTGGAACGGGGCTTCGACGGACGCGTCCGACTCATCGACGCGCCCACGAACGATGGAAAGGACCAAGCCGATGAACCTGACTCCCAAGCAACTCAAGATCCTGCAGCTCATCCGCGACTCGCGGATCCGTCGTGGCTATTCCCCGACCATGCAGGAACTCGCCGACGAGATCGGCGTCAGCAAGGTCACGGTCTTCGAGCATGTCGAGGCGCTGATCAAGAAAGGCGCCCTCATCCGCGAGGCCAACAAGGCACGCTCTTTGTCGATCGCTGAGGGCATCGCCGTCCCCGACGAGGACCGCCCCCTCAAGTACCCCCTCGTCGGCAAGATCGCCGCCGGCTACCCCATCGAACGCTGCGAGAACGCCGACGAGATCGACCTCGCCGACTTCCTCGGCACCCACGACGACCAGGGCTCCACCTTCGCCCTCCAGGTTGAGGGTGAATCCATGCGCGACGAGGGCATCCTCGACGGCGACATCATCCTCCTCGAACGCGCCCAGGTCGCCTCCAACGGAGACCGCGTCGTCGCCCTCCTCGAAGACGGCTCAACCACCCTCAAAACCTTCTTCAAAGAGTCCGACCACATCCGACTCCAGCCCGCCAACCCCGACTTCGAGCCGATCCGCGTCAAGTTCTGCCAGATCCAGGGCATCGTCAAGGGCGTCGTTCGTCGCTACTGAGCCGCCCAATGCCCCCACCAACTATCTTCTGCAATGTCGCTTGGATGGAATACTACGACGGACGCAAAGGAGATTCTCCCTGCAACGGAGGCAAGTATGTTGTAGAGAATGGCTACGGCGCAGAGCTCTACAACTTCAAACGACACCGGAACAAAGTTTATGGGTTTGTAGCCGCACATAACTCCACGATCAACATTTGCAGACTTGGCGCAAATGTGTCTGACGAGAGTGTTTCAGGTGTCAGGGTGTTTTGGGCCGCCACGCCCGAGGAAGGAGGTCGCCGCTTAGTTGGCTGGTATGACGATGCGACTGTTTATCGAACATTTAAAAATCGCCCATCCGCACCTGCGTTCCCTAAAAAAAATATGCCGTACATCATCGCCGCAGACGCGGGCAATGAACATCTAATTCCGATTTCGCTGCGCAAATGCCCCCAGTTTTTGATTCCTAATGCTAGAGACGCCGGAAAAAATGGCATTCAATGGGGAATGGGCCAGAACCCTATCCGTTATGTCGAAAACTCCGCAGGGCAAAAACTTGTGGATTCGATAATCAAAGAACTCGGCATCGAGCCACCTCCTCATCGTAAGACTTCCGGTCAGCAAAAACTGGAAGTACCGCGCGGCGGCTGGAACAGTGATCCGATTGAGCGACAGGAAATCGAGCAAGCAGCCATGAATGCGGTAGCGGAACACTTCGGACGCCATGCTTGGAAACTAGAGGATGTTTCCAAGCATGGCGGGCTTGGCTACGACTTCAAAGCCAGCCGCTCCGGAGAAAGCGATCTGCATCTTGAAGTAAAAGGCTGCAAAGGCAATCTCGCGTCATTTGAACTGACACCCAGTGAGTATCGGCATGTCAAAGAGTTCCGCGACGACTACCGGATTTGCGTTCTCACTTCCGCCCTCAAACCGTCCCGTCACCTGCAGATTTTTCGATATCACCCCGGCACTAAGCAGTGGCAAGACGAGAATGGTGGCACACTGGCTATAGAGGAAAAAATGGGTGCACATTGCTTGCTTCAGCGAAGAGTGAACCCTCAATCGAACTCGTCGTTCTGCGGCATCTAGAACCGCAGATGCGCCGGCTTCGCATCCGGGCCTCTGTAGTTCATCACCCGCCGGATCATCTCGATGTCACCCGGCCGCGTGATCTTGATGTTCCTCGGGTCGCCCGGAACCGCCACCACCCGCTCGCCCAGCCGCTCCACCAGACCCGCGTCGTCCGTGCTGTCCAGGTCCGCCTGCGCGTAGGCCCGCTCCAGCAGCCCCCGCTCGAACACCTGCGGCGTCTGCGCCAGCACCAACCCCGCGCGGTCCACCGTCTCCCCCACCGCCCGCAGCGGAGCCTTCTCCTCCACGCCGAGAATCCCCGCCAGCGGGTCGGCATAGTCGTCGGCCACCTCATCACCCAGCCGTTTGACCGTGCTGTCAATCTCGATCACCGGGACCACCGCCGCGAACCGCTGGGCCATGTCCAGCACCCGATCGATCAGGTCCGCCGGGCACGCCGGGCGGGCCGCGTCATGCACGGCGATGTGGGTCACACCCTCCGGCACCGCCGCCAGCGCGGCCCGGACCGTCTCCCACCGCTGCACCGCTCCACCACGCACAACGGTCGCACCCAGCATCGCCAGCATGTCCCCATGCCGGAACCTGAACGCCGCCAGCGCGTCCTCATCGTGCGGCCCGGCCACGATCACCGCCGCCGTCTCCGCCCGTGTATTGAACAACTCGACCGTCCGCTGCAGCACCGTTCGCCCGCCAAGATCCTCGTCCAGCTTGGAACGGTGGCCGAGCAGTGGATCGTGGTTGAACCGGCGGGACGAACCCGCCGCCGGGATGATGACAGCCAGTTTCATCCCCGAGCATATCGCCCCTCCCCCCACCCCCACCCCCCACCCTCACCGCTCGCCAAGCCCCACTTGCCCTTGGCTCAGAGTTGTTTGGGATCTCTGCTTTGACGGCCTTGACTTTTGTTGCGATTGAGTCTCAATTGCAACATATCGCCGGTTCGTTTCCCGGCTGTCTGTCTTCCAGAGGAGATTTCATGAACATTTCCCAAACCGTCCTCGCCCTCGGCCTTCTCGGCGCGTGTCCCTCGATCGCTGCCGCCGATGTGGTCGTCCATGTCAGCCAGGACTACATGACCAGCGGCTTTTTCGCCAGCGCCCCGTTCATCCGCGGACAGGAGGCGAACAGCGGGCGGGCCGTGAATCGCGTCAGCTCGAACTCCGTGTTCGGTGTGGCGGGCGAGAACGCGTACTTCGGCTTTGACTTCAACCCGGCCGCGTTCAGCGGGCCAGTGACGCAAGCCCATTTCATCGTGGAGACCGCCGTGGGCGGGTTCGGCAGCGATGCCTCGGACGCGGCTCCGGCCCAGGTCTCGGTCCACTCGCTGTCGGCCGATCCGCTCGCGGCGATCGACATCAACTCAGCCAGCTCCTGGCAATCGTTCCGGGCCGCCGAGATCACGGCGGCTTCCGCCGTGGACACGATCACCGTGGGTGATTTCGGCGTGTATTCCTGGGATGTGACGGACCTGGTGAACGCATGGATCTCGGGAGGTGACTCGGTGTATGCCTACACGATCGCGGCCAGCGGCATCTTCCACACCGGCGCGGACTTCTTCGTGGGGTTCGTGAACTCGACCGCCGCCTCGCTCAGCCCCGACGCGGTCACCGCTCGGCTCGTGATCGTGCCGGCCCCCGGCGTGGGCGCCCTGCTGCTGGCCACCGGCGCGTTGAGCTGGCGCCGCCGCCGGGCCTGACCGCCCCCCTCCCCCCACCCCACCCCATGTCCGCGCTGCACACGACCGCCACACCCGGCGGCGTGCGCCGGGAGGCGAGAGAAGCCTGAAAGCTCGCGGCCAAGCGGGATACGAAACACCCGCACGGAAGCATGGAAAGCAGAAGGGGGAGGGAGGGGGGCGGGGGGATGGGGGGTGAACCAGAACCGCCGGGCGGGCGTACCATCTGGGTGCCCGCTCGGCGGGTTTCTTTGACAAGTTGGGGCCGATATGGCATTCGACCGGATAGGGAAGGCTTGGTGTGGCGCGTCGAGGGGCGTGATGGCCTCGTAAAAATCACGCAAACACATAACTGCCGAACCGCAGTACTCCATGGCGGCCTGAAATCAGGCCTCCGATCCCCTGCTTGACGCCCGATGAGGCGGGGGATCACGATCATCGGGCTGGTCAGCGCGTGGCGCCTCTTGGCGCGCTGGCGAGGAGGTTTCAAGCGGCTGGGCCGAAGCACAGGGCGTTGATCCCCGGTGCAAGGCCGAGATCAAACGATCAACTACACGCGTAGAAGCATCTTGCTGACTATCCCGGGACGGGGGTTCGATTCCCCCCGGCTCCATTTTATTGATTGCGCGCTTGATACCGTAGCCTCGGTGGGCGGCGGGGGTGCCGGGCTGGTGTTCCCGGCAAAAGAGGGTTGGAGTCTGTGACTCGGGGCTTGTGTTCATGCGTGGAAGAGCATGGGTGACTGGCTGACGGTCGGTCTCATGGGTGTCCGTTTGATCTTCGTGGGGCCCATCTGTGTTGTTGTCAGTGGCCGCGCGGCCGTGAGGAAACAGCTTCCATTTCTGTTTGGTGTTTGCCGGGTGTGACGGTGTGCTGTGTCGCCCGGACGATCTCTTGCTGTCGCGGCTTGTTGATCAGGTCACGCTCGGTTGTCCAGTGGAAGCCCTATCAGGGCACGCCGAGTGTGCCGACACGGTGTGCCGGCGGATGAGGAAGGGGTGTGTTTCCTGGCCGCAGGACCCGCACGCCACAGGCCGGAGACGAATAAGGACCCCTGACACGGCTGGCTCAGGGCTTATGCCTTGTCCGCGGCCGAGTTGCTTCCCATACCGATCAGCACAAAGGATGACGAGCACTACCGCGTTTGCGGCGGAGTGACCGTCAGAAGCTCCACTGCGACTTCGGGCCAGGATCGTCAGACTTTGGATGATCGACGGTACAGAGAATCGCCACTTGTTCCCAGGCGCTCAGCACGGGCGTGCCGCGGTGCTCTTCCTCATTGAACATCATCTCCGCCCGTCGCTTGACCTCGGCCAGCAACTCGCCCGTGCTGACGCACTGGAGAGCCTGCTGCGCCTGGTCGGTCTTCCCGGTCAGCAGCCAGTGCCCATTGACATCGAAGTTCTCGGCGATTCGGAGCAGGAATGCGGCGGGGGCGGATGTTGTTCCGAGCAGGTACCTGCGGACGGATTCGTGATTCATGGAGATCCGCCTTGCGGTCTGCGTGACGCACTGGCCCCCCACGACATGGCGGACACGATCGATCATCTGCTTTTCACACGGACTGATCCTCATGCGGTTCTGTCCGACTGGTTGGGAGTGGCTCATCGGTTTGCCTCCGAACAGACTTTGCAAGCGGCATGGCCAATACAAGTGAGTGTGCGGATCCGCCATATTCAGCACTAATGCCGCGAAAACTTTGCTCGTGGACTCGGCTGCTGGATCGCGCAATCAACACGCATGCATACCGCACGGCCGCCGTTGATATGGGTGGGCCATACGGCAAGGAGAGCACGGTCTATGCGTCGTCCGCGATTTCAGTCAGTTCCGCGTGCATCGCCGTGAGAACGAGTTGCAGCATCGCCAGCACCGTCTGGTCGAACCCGCATTGCTGGTCAGAAACCGCGACCTTTGTGAACGATGCCACCGTCGCCCACTCCGCCGCCTCCGCGGGAAGGAGTGTGGGATCAATGCCATGCACCTGGTAACGCTCGATCAGATGGAGCGAGGCTTTCTGCAACTCCCCATCCGTTTCAGGCTCGAATGGCAGCGGCTCGTCATCGACAAGGATGCTCTCCAACTGCTCGAGCAGGCTGAGTACGAGAAGCTGGAAGTTGGTCAACGCGGCAACAGGGGGGGAGAATGCCTGTTCATGACTGGTGGGATAGAGCCCCGTTTCGGTGGTATCCGCGTGCGAGATGCCTACACCGACAGCGATCAGTGTTGCACAGATTCGTGCCGAGAATGTACACTGTGTCCACATATACAGCCTCCTTGGCGCCCACTGCGGGTGGGGCCGCCAAGGGGTCGGTCGCGCGAGGTGATCAGGTTGTGACAGAAAAACTCAAAAATAAACGACAAAGCCGGTCACGGCACAAGGCTGCTTCCCGTACTCCTCTCCACCCTTCTCCGAGGCTCTCCCCGTGTTCGCCCACTGCATCTCCCGCCCCGCGCGGGCCCGATGAGATTGCGGAGTTTGTTGAACACAACGCGGGTGTGATCCGGCGTCGGTTCAGAGACCAGCTACATCCCCAGTTCCAAAGGATGGTCGAAACCGCCGACATCCTCTCCACCGTCTTCCGACGCACACACAGATACCTTGAGCACAATCCGCTTCAGAGCGAGACGAGTGGTGGGATGTGGAAGCTCGTTGAGATCATCACCAGACGGGCGGCGATTCAGTACGGAAGAAAGAACGCGGCCGCGCGGAACGCCGAACGCCAATGGTGGCGGAATCATGGCGTGATAAGCCATCATGCGGCGTGCGCCGACCCCGTTTGCGGTGCCATGCCACCTTCGATTGAGAATCAGAAAGATACATTGGAACATCACATCCTCCGGATGCGGGCTGAAGGCATGACACATGCCCAGATCGCCTGTTCGCTGGGCGTGGGCGAGGATCTTGTACGGCAAAGGTGGAGCAGGATGCGCCATCGCGCCCTTGAACATTGGAAGAATGGGAGGTTGGAATGAGCGCCTGGGTCCGTGCCGAGACACTGTTCCTAAATCGATTGCGTGAAATACGGGATGGAAAATCATTCTTTGACACCACCACGATGTTCTCGGGAGCGATGCCGGACGACCGCCGCATCCTTGCCGATCGCATTCGGGCATACGGCGACGCCGCCCGTGGGCGTTCCGTGCGTCTCACGCTGGAGGAGTTCAGACAAGCCATCCCATGGATTCATCGATCAGAGGACGCGCTTGATGCGGCCATCGAGGCCAGCATTGATACCGCCTGCTTGGAGCATGATTCACTCGATGCCATGACGGCCGCGATGCTCCGACTTCATCCGGACATCGCAACCAGCATCCGCCGCTCGACGCTGCTTCAGGCAAGCATGGTCGGCCTTCACCCGAAAGGAGGACCCAAGGAGCACGCACTCTTCACTCTCCCGTGCGACTTCGGGCCCAACGGGGTCCTGGATGCTCCTCGGTACGAGCTTCGCGACCTGATCGGGGTCGGAGGCCAAGGCGCCGTATTCCGGGCCGTTGATCGGCTTTTCAGCGACCCCATGGCACCCACATTCGTAGCCGTCAAAGTGTTTCACCGCTCGGAATCCGACGCGTGCCTCTTCGACGAGCGTATTGCACGGGATGAAGCGATCCGTTCGGCACGCATCACGCATCCCGGAGTCATTCGGGCCATTGACCACGGTGTTCATCAGAATCAATACGCGTACGCCGTGTTCGATCTGGTCGAGGGCAAGCCGCTCGATCTTTGGGTGGAGCATCGCGAACACTTCGACATCCGGACCGCCGTGCGACTCATGATCTCCGTCGCCGAGGCCGTCGAGGCGGCCCATGCGTTTGGTGTCATCCACCGGGATCTGAAGCCGTCGAACATCCTGATCGATCATCGTGAGAGACCTCGGATCACGGACTTCGGCATCGCACGCACCTGCGGGATCCCGCTTGACTCGAAAGGCCGATACACCAGCCGCGGCAGTCTGGCATTCATGTCACCCGAGCACTTCGCGTGTCAGCCGGAATCGAACGCTCCCACCACCGACATCTATGGTCTCGGCGGGCTGCTCTACTGGCTGCTGACGGGCAATCTTCCCAACGGGAGCGACATTCCCGCGGCGGTGTACCGATTGGAGCGTGAACGGGATGAGCCCAGAAAGTATCCATCGCGTGTTCCCGCCGCGTTGCAAGTCATCTGCGAACGGGCACTCTCCCACTCACCGGTGCATCGATACCGTTCCGCAACCTCGTTTGCGGAGGATCTGGAATCCTGGCTGAACAACCGGCCGCTTCGCTGGACCGATCCTTCACTCGGAACCCGAGGCCGCCTGTTCGTCGTCCGCAATCGGTCCGCGGTGGCGGCCATGATGGCGGGCATGCTGGCGTTCGGCGCGGTGACCTGGTGGGCGTCGGCGCGTGTACAGCACGCCAATGATCTGATCACCATTCACGACGAGCGCCTAAGGCAAACGCAGCTTGCCTCACAGCTGCGCATTGCCACGGAACGCGTGAAAGCACAGCAGGAGAAGATCCAGCAGGCGAACAGCATGATCCGCGCATGGAAGAACGCGATCGTGCAGACCGATGACATGGATCCGGCCCGCCATCTTTCTCTTCTCGCCGTTCTCAGTTCCGCCAGCCTATCCGACACCCAGCTCCAGTCCGACCTTCTTCTTCACTCGGTGGAAACATCGGTCACGATGGCCAACGAAACATGGAACCGCAATCCGGACTCGCTGGAGGCGTGGCTTTGGCAGCTTGTCGCCGGGGCGAACCTGCTGAACGCAGGGCAAGAGAGCGATGGACGGATCTACCTGGAGAATGCCCACCACGGACTGGCGGAATCCCTGCCCGCAAGTGATCCCATGCTGGCCCATTTGCAGGAGCGACTCCGTCGGCTCAGGCCGCCATCAATAAGCAAGTAAGGTATGCCGTTCCGGCCAGTCGCCATGGACTGGGCGGCGACGAGTCTTGGTTGGGAATCACCGACGGGCAAATGGATTGCCCGCCGGCGAGAAGGGTGAATGCTGCCTGCCCTCGCGAGCAGGATGGCTGCCAGCCTAGATGCTTTGCTGCAAATTGGCTGTTTGGGTGAGGGCCGCGTAGTACACAAGAAGAATCTCCCTCTGCAGCACCTTCATCTCCGCGCAGCAGCGTGAGAGTGAGGACCATGCACCGGATTCGCACAGCTCCGCCACGAGCATCGGTCTGGCCAGGGGGACCGATCGACTTCCCAGAAGAACATCCTTTGCCTGAGTGCTGATCGGAAGCATTCCGAGGACTTCCTTCATTGGCTGATCGAGGATCGCATCGATCGTTGAGAGAGTACCGATCATCCCGGCTTCACCCGCCTGTGCTGCGATGCCCAGGTGAGCCGAGGCGAGTTCGGCGAATCTGCCTCGAACCACCGCTCGCCGAACAAGCTCCGTGGGTTTGTCCTTGCAAATGTCGCCGAGCGCACTGGCGAATGCCCATCGCCGGAACTCGGCCTCACCCAGCATGGCGACCGCACGCCGGACCGAGCAGATCTGATGCCGCACGCCAAGGGCGGAAGAGTTGATGTAGCGAAGAAGTCTGAAGGTCAGAGCCGGATCCGCCGCAACCACCGCGGCCGCCACCTCATGGTCGGCATCCGGCTTCGAGAGTTCCGCGAGAAACCGGAAAGCGTTGCCGGAGATGACTGAGATCTCCTTTGGGGGGCTGTCATGCGGGAGGTCAAAGCATGATCCCTGGATGAGGTCGAATCCATTCTTGACGATTAGATCGGCATCTTCAGCGGTTTGCACATTCCTCGCAAGCAGCCTTGACCCTGACAAGCCCGCACGCTCGAGCAACTCACCGCCCGAACGGCGTGCATCGCCGGCATCGCACCATACATAGACGGGCCGAGAACTGGCATCTGGTTCCGCGTGGGCACTTGCCTGGATGGCCATCGCATAGCCGTGCTCGGTCGCAAGGGAAGTCGCTCGCCTGAGGTCGTCACTGACTTCCCCGGAGATCTCGATGATCATACGATCGGAGGGAAGCTCAAGATGATGGCCATCAAGAACATGCTCCGGAGGCATCACGACGGCCACTCGTGCGTGGAGCGGGTCGCATTCCAACATGCTCCGGATGACTTTGTATGGACTATCGGGCTCGTTCCCGTCATGGAGCAGCCAGCTCGGGTCAATCTGGTATGCGTAGAGATCTCGAGGGGCGGCGATAATAGCCCGGCGAGCCCACATGGCTCTGATCGCACTCTCGCCTGGATGGTCACCGACATGCCTCGCTGGCATCGCACCCGACATGGCCGCACCCCAATCTATCGCAGACCGATACGCGGTGTCATCGGCGTGCAAACCGTTGTTGTTCTGGCATACCTTTCAGTTCACCTTGTTTGCACCGATGCGTGAAACAAGAAGATGCAAATCCAAGATTCATTGCAACAGGCCACGGATCAGTGGGTATTGCATATCTGACCGGTCCATGCACAGATCGCTGCAAACCCATCGCTTCGCGAGTAGTTTGTTCAACTGGACACCAACATGAATCGATGAAATGCGCACAAATGTCCGGCGGCGCTCGTGCGATACACATCGAGGAGGCCTTGCCCATGATTGGGTCCATTCTCAGTGCCTTGTCTGGAAAAACGCGGATGACCGCCTGCGTTTTCGGTGAGCATGGTGTGACTGCATGCCAGGGATCAGGATCTGGAAGATGCGATCTTGTGATATCGAACAGGTCCTTTGATCCTGTGATCGAGTCTTGCGAACCGTGGAACGCCAGCGTCCGCGATTGGATCAGTGAAACGATCAGTGCTGATGCAAGGATTGCGACTTCGATCCCGCTATCACATTGCAGATGGTGGCACGCAGCCGCTGACACGAAGGCCGCCGAACAGGCCGGAGAGGCCGCCTCTGAACTGGCCCGAGCGTTCGGCCTCAGTCAGGATGATCTTCTCCTGGAATGCATCCCATCAGATGACTGCGGGTCGGGCCCGTCACTGTGGATCGGCTGCAAGCGGCACACTGTGGACGGCCTCGTGAGCGGGTTCTCCTCGCTCCGGATGCGGCCGGTCCGGATCGATATCACCGAGATGGCCATCGCTCGTGTCGTACACAAAGTACTCAACCATTCCCGCCTCGACGCGGGATTCATCCTGTGCGTTCCATCTCACCAGGGCACATCGCTGCTGGTAGTGTCATCCCAGGGAAGGATCATGGGAGCGCGATGGATGCCGTTCGCCGATGCACCCGCCATCACCGCGGAACAATGGGCCGAAAGTACGGCCTTTGAAATCGGCATACTCAAGCTCTATCACGCGAAGTCGGACGGCGAATCGGGCGATATCTCCCTGGTTTGCGTTCACGAGACTGAGACCCGCCCATGGTGCCGCTCGGAATCCCTTGAGAGGATGATCAACATGCCGTGCATGCCGGTGGGCGCGATCGCATCACGCATTGCCACGAGCATCGGAGGAGGAGACGGCGTTGACGCGGCCATGCTCCTGGCTTGCATTGGCCTTCTTGACCACGACCCGCTGACAAACATTCATGCCGAATCCGCATGCTCAAGCAGGCATCAAAGCCCGATCAGGAGTATGTCATGAGCTGCGTGAACTTTCTGAACCCAGGGCACCAGTTGGCACCCAGGTCATTCGGCATCAAGCGTGTCGCGAGTGTCGGTGTGCTGATCCTCGCGTCGGGCATTCTGGCATCCTCATTTACATTCTGGAGCTCATCCCAGAAACTGGTGCGGCAGGCACGGACCGACCATGCCGGCATGCTCGCAGATCTTCACAGGCTCGACGCTCGCGCTGCGCACGGGGACTTGGCCATCATCATGCGTCTTGCCGAGATCCGCGAGCCTTGGCCGGCCGAGGACATCATGGCTTTGCTCGTCAACGCGTGCGTGGACGACATCCTGCTTGACACAATCGAGATTAGGCTTCCGATCCCTCCCGCCGAGCAATCTCGCCCCGCCAGGGCGCTGGCCACCCGGGCATCCGCACGCAACCGGGATCAGGCTGCCGGGACATTCAAGATCACCGGCCTCTCGCCCAGTGATGCCGTTGTTGCCGCCATGGCGGCTGATCTTGGCCGATCTGCTGCGATCATATCCGTTTCGATCGATGAGTGCCGCCCCGACAAAAGTGGCCAGATCAAGTTTCAGCTGTCCGGAAGCATCGCATCTCAACCGGGTCAATCGTCATGAATCACAGGCGCATCACTTTGGTATCCATTGCCGTGCTGCTCGCTGCCGCAACCATGCGATTTCATGGTTGCAGCCTGTGCCGGGAGGCGGCAGACATGCGTGCTGAGATCGGTGCTAAGTCGGAGATAATCCTACGTGGAACGGAAGCGATTGCTGCCTGGGAGGATGCGATGTCCGCGAGCATGGTCTTCTCGGGAAACAGGCAGAGTGACTCGCTCACTGCCCTGGGATCCGCACTCCGGGCATCCGGCGCGGAGAACCGAGTCTTCACATCGGCATCACCATCCAATGACGGTGGACTGGTCAGGATACCCATCACCGCCAACTTCTCCGCGTCCCCACAGTCGGCACGCACGGCCATCGTGCTGCTGCGCGATGGATCGCACCATGTCCGCGTGACAAGGCTCAGCCTCAAGCGCAGGGCTGACGCCATGGAGAACGGCTTGTGCGCTGTGGATATGGACTTGGTCGCACTTACATCGGCACAGCCACGGGGGGAGGGGGGGCGGCATGCAGCTGCTGAATGATCGTCGGTTCATCGGATTGCTTATCGCCCTCGGCGCTGGCTGTGCGGGTCTTCTGCTCCCTCACGGGAAGCACAAATCATTGGGTGACCGGAGTGAGAAGACCCCCGGTGATGCGATCGCCTCGTTGCCACTCCCTCCTGCATTCCGCGCGGCCGCGTGGGAAACTGTCATGGATCACAACCCATTTGAATCTCACGCCGTCGCCGATGACACCCCCATCATTTCACCCCCTCCCGCACCTGCCGTGTCTCTCCCGGATCTTCGCGTCACCGCGGTACTGCTTGGTGAAACGCCGTGGGCCATCATCAACGGCAAGGCGGTCCGGGTGAATGACGAGATTGGCCCCGCACGCGTGGTTGCCATCGAGCACAGCGGCGTCGTCCTACTCGTAAATGACGGCCTGTTGGTCATCTCGACCAGCCGCGCGGATGCGAACGGGGTCGGCCGTGACCAGTGACGCATGGAAATCAATCCCTCATGCCAAGCACGACCTCTGGATCAAGGCCATTCCGATCCTTATCAAGGATGGTCTGCTCAGCCACGATGACCTTGAGCGCGTGGCCGAAATGGCGCGGCAGAAGGACGGAATGGCATCCATCCTTGATGTACTGGAGGAGGTTGGAGTCTGCAGCCGAGCGGAGATCGTCTCCCGGTTCGCCATTTCGGCGGGTGTCCCATTCTGCGTGCTCGATCCATCCATGATCCAGCACGATGCGGCCCACGGTCTGGACGATGCGTACCTGAGCGAACATCAGATCCTTCCAATCTCGAGCACGGAAGGATGGATCACCATCGCGATGGAACGGTTCTTTGATCTTGCCTTGATTGATGATGTCGGTTCCCGATGCGGCATGAGAGTCCAGGTCATTGCGGCAACCGCAGACAATATCGAAAGCACAAGGAAGGAGACGACATACCACGCCAGCGCGGGGCGACCGGTCCAGTTCGCACCAGGATTTGACGGGATCATGTCCGATTTCTTCGATGACGATGTCCGTGTCATTGATGAGGATTCCAGCGCTGAGGACGAAACCGATCTGGCTGCGGCATCCGATTCACCTGTCATCAACCTGGTTAACAGGCTGATCACTGGTGCGGTGGACATGCACGCAAGCGATATCCACATCGAGCCGGAAGGCGATGATGCCATGATCCGGTACAGGATTGATGGCGCCTTGCTCCCCGTGGCGACACCGAGCCGCCGCATGCTTCCGGCCATCATCAGCCGCATCAAGATCCTGGCGAACATGGATATCGCTGAACGCCGCCTCCCGCAGGATGGTGCTTTCACGGTCACCGCGTCGGAATGCATGGTCGAACTTCGGGTCTCGACCATGGCCACAAAGTTCGGAGAGAAAGCAGTCCTCCGGCTGACCGCCCGTGACCATTCGGACATTGATCTGTCCGAACTCGGCATGGATCAGGCCATGCTGGACCGGTTCAGCGAAGCAATGCGGCTTCCAACGGGCCTCATCCTTGTCACCGGACCAACCGGGAGCGGCAAGACAACAACACTGTACGCGGCACTCCGAAAAATCACAACATCCGATCGCAATGTCAGCACCGTCGAGGACCCGGTGGAGCGACGAATTAACGGAGCCAGCCAGTTCCAGATCAACGAGAAGGCCGGATTCTCCTTTTCCCGCGCGCTCCGATCGCTGCTCAGACAGGATCCTGACACCATCATGGTCGGCGAAGTCCGCGATGGGGAAACCGCATCGCTGGTCGTCCAAGCCGCGATGACCGGCCACCTTGTGTTATCAACACTTCACACCAACGATGCTTTCAGTGCCATTGGAAGACTCGTGGACATGGGGGTTGAGCCGTTCCTTGTATCAGCCACGCTGCGCTGCGTGCTCGCCCAGAGACTCGTAAGATGCCTCTGCCCGGATTGCAGGCACACGGTATCGCTGGATCCAAAAACGACCAGAATGATTCTTGGTGCGTGCGAGATCACGGATCCGCTGGTCGCATGGGAGGCAGACGGGTGTTCGAGTTGCGTGGGGCGCGGGTATCGCGGACGGATCGGTGTCTTCGAGTTGCTTGCGCACAGTGAGGCCGATCTGACGGAGTTTTTCGTTCACCGACGGGCGCAGTTGATCGCTCCATCGCACACAATGTTCACCGATGCCGTGCGCAAGGCCATCGATGGGCGGATTTCCATGCGTCACATCCTGGAATGTGTGCCACGGCCCTGCCCAACCCCTTCGGTCCCCCCCCGCCCGTCCACGACAGAACCATCGAGTTGCGGAGTCGCTGCATGAAAAGCCAGCAAGCGCAGTTTGTGTATGAGGCCCGCACCTCGACGGGCACTGTCCATGCGGGCACTCTCACGGCCCGATCGCGTGAGGAGGCCACACGCCAGCTCATTGCCCGGAACTTGTTTGTCACCCGGATCAGCGTGCGGAATCCGGCACGCAGTGCCCGGCGTTCGACGGCAATATCGGTCAGCCATACTGATGTTGCATGGTTCATCAATCAGCTTTCCGTCATGGTGGATACGGGAATACCACTCAGCGAGGCGCTCGGCGGCCTTGCGTGCCAGGCCCGCAACCGAAGGTTGCGTTCGCTTCTTGACAGCTTGAGCACCGAGGTCGCATCCGGAACTTCCCTTTCAGATGCCATGCGGCACTGGCCCCGCGCTTTCGGCCCAGGCTTGGTTGCGATCGTCCGGGCCGCGGAGGAGACGGGCACCATGGGCCGATGCCTGAACAACGCGGCGGAGGATCTCATGCGCCAGGTTGTGATGACCCGCAAACTTCGTGCGGCCATGACCTACCCGATTCTCATGCTCCTGCTCTGTGGCGGGGTGATTGCCGCCCTCCTGTGCTTCGTTCTGCCCCGCTTCGTGGAGCTTTTCAGCAACAACAACCAGGCTCTCCCACTCCCCACCCGCTTCCTGATCGGGATCAGCGAGCATCTATCCGTCCACTGGCCGAGGTGGGTGATCTTCTCGGCCACGGCAGCGGCGATCTCATGGATCGTCATGGAAACCACCGTCGGAAAGCGCGCACGCGACACCGCGATTCTCTCGATGCCCGTCATTTCAAAGGTTTTCCACTCTTTGTATCAGGCGAGATCATTCCGCTCCTTCAGCATGATGATCGGAACGGGCGTCCCGATGCTTCAAGCGGTCTCCATCGTGCGCGGCGTTGTTCCGAACCTCGTGTACGAGCAGCTCTGGAACGATGTCGCGGAGACGGCGCGGCGCGGAGACCATATGGCGGACGCATTCGCCCGCTGTCATGCCGTCTCCCCGCACATCGCCCAGATGATCTCCAGCGGCGAGCGATCCGGACGCCTTGCCATGGTCTTTGAGCGGCTCGCGACATATGCGGAAAGTGAGCACGAATCCGTCCTCCGTGCTCTGATTCAGATGATCGAGCCTTGCATGATTCTCATCCTGGGCGCGCTCGTCGGCGGCATCGCCGCGGCCCTCATGCTTCCACTGTTCCAGGCAAGTCAGGTGGTGGCATCATGACGACTCATATCCGATCATGGTCCACCACCATCGCCCGCCAATCCCGATCCGGCATGACGCTTCTGGAATCCATGGTGTCATTGCTCATCCTGGGCGGGTCGCTGAGCGCGATCATCGGCGCCCTGTCCAGCGCCCACGGGCGCCTCAGAATGAACGACATCATCCTATCCGGCATCCAGGCCCGAGAGTCTCTTCTGGATGGCATCCTCATGATGGGCAGTATTGACTCCATGCTGCTGTACGACGGGCACTCTCAGCTCCGGGGTGATCTGACCGACCACGACGGGCAACCGAGCGTTGGGGCATCGCAGGCGCATGATCGGATGGTGAGCATCCAACCATCCAGCATCCAAGCCTGGTTCGGCGATATCACACAGGTGAATGGCGTCATCATCACGATTCGGACAACCGACCCATCCGGATGGTCCATCGATCTGCACCGATTCGTACCCACCGGGACTCTTCCATGAGACACATTCATACCCACCGACCCGCGTTTACGCTTGTCGAAGCTCTGGTCAGTGTTCTTGTGTGCACAATCATCGCGGGGGCGGTCATGGTGCTGCTCAATACCGTGATACGAGGAACCAGTACAGGGAGTGCGACATCCCAATCAAGACAGCGATCCGAGATCGTGTCCGAGAAAGTGTCCAGCCTCCTTCGGCCTGCATCGATGATTCTTCAATCTTCCGATGAGTCAGTCATCGTATGGACAGGCGACATCGATGGGAGCGGCGGGATAGGACGGCATGAAATCAGGATGATCACATGGGACGCCGAGAATGGAACGATCATTTCCTACGATCATCCTGACGATTCATCGGAAAACATGAGTGACTACACACCCGCACAGGCTGTTCTTGCTGCCGGCCTGCTCCCGAGCCGTTCCATCGCAACGGGAATCGTGTCATGCTCATTCACATCGATCGAGCATGGACGGGCTGTTCAGGTCAGATTTACCAGTCATCATGGGTCGAATCCTGAAACCAACTCCATCCTTGTTCGCCTGCGCGGCATGGAGGACGCCCCATGAATCAGCCCAATATTCACCCCGCACGACACGCCATGATTGTTTCCCGCCGCCGCGGCGGGTCACTTCTTCTTGTTCTGGTTGCGATCTCGGTGGGGTTCTCGCTTGTCAGCGCATACCTGTTTGTGGTTGATACGGCGGGCACATCGTCCCTCGCAAAGATATCCAGATCGCAGGCCACACAGATCGCGGAGTCGGGCATCGATATCGCGCGGACACTCATCAAGAACAACGATGCGTGGCTGTCCAACATCGATGGTGGAACGCTCATGGATGAACAGACTCTGCTGGATGGCACGCTGAGCCTGACGGCCGAGGTGCTCGACATTCAATCGCCCGACCCGGAGATCGTTGCCGTCGCAAACCCGAGCTTCGAGTCCGGATCATGGTCACTCAGCAATCCTCTGCTTTCACCCCCGATGTCGGGCGTCTTTGGGAACTGGACCGTCACCAGGAATGCCCTTGTTGTCACGGGGCTGACCGTTCCGCATGTCGGGATCACCACATCTCCCCACGCCACCAATGGATCCCGCATCGCGTATGTCACATTCGGGGTATCCGTGGCCGGAAGTGCCCATTTCTCACAGAATTTTCCTGGCGAGCTGGAGCCTGGCACCGACTACAAGCTGCGCGTTGATGTGAGCACGGCGGGCCTGGCCACGGTGCTTTCCGGCGTTGACATCCTGGTCACGGCGGGTCCGACCGTGATCGCCAGTTCCCAGAGTCAGGCTTTGCTCACGATTCTGAGCATCGGGAATGGATGCTGGGAGTATGCCATCCCGTTCACAACACCGGCCACCATGCCCGCCGACCCGGTGCGAATCCAGCTCTCCGCCGAGGCTGTCGCCGGGGTGATCTCGGGCGTGGCTTTCGACAATGTCCGTCTGGAGACAGTCCCTTCGTCAACCGTCACCCTCAACATCCGAAGCGTGGGAACATTCAAGAACGCGCGACGCGAGATCAACGCACGCGTGCTGGTGGATGGCGGCCTGGATGATCGTGAAGTGCGGATTGTTCACTGGTCCGACTGAGCGATCAGCTCGTGAAGGAGATGAGGCATGAGGATCGACGCGATTGACTGGGATCAGACCTACGACCATCTTTCCATTCATACCTCGCCACGGACACGCCTGCCCAGGCTTGTGACGCACCTTGTTCTGATGGTGATCGCATACCAGGCGTGCATCAGCGCCATCATCGCCATCGTCCTTATGAACGCGGTTGAGATCTTGGATTATGCAGACGCAACGGGCATGACCCCGCCGGCATTCATCCAGCGATTCCTGCTCGCCTTCGCACACGGTAATCTTTCCCCGCTCCTTATCGGCGTTCTGGTCGGCGGCGGTGCCGTGATCACCACCTTCACGGCGCTGCTCGCCGTACGGATCAGGATTCGCCACTGGTCTAGAGGCCTCTCGGATCTCCATGTCGCTCTCCAGCGCCTCGGGAATGGCCATGACCCCTTGCCCCTCACCGCCTGCGGCGAGGATGAGATCGCATACCTTTCCATTCTGTTCAATCGGATGGCGGCTCAGATCACGGAGTCGCGCCAGAGTCTAATCGAAGCCAACGAGCTCCTCGAACGGCGTGTCACCCGACGTACCGCGGAACTCCAGCAGACGGCCAGGCAGCTCGACGAAATTGCGCACAGGGACCAGCTCACTGGCTTGGCCAATCGCCGCGCCATGATGAAGGCATTCGACGACCCGCCAGGCAACGGCATGCTCAGCAGCAACCTCGTCTGTCTTGCATTTGACCTTGATGGTTTCAAGGGAGTCAATGACTCGCTCGGCCATGAAGCCGGTGACCGCTTGCTGTGCCTGGCCGCGGAGGTCATCAGACGCGCATGCCGAAGTCAGGACCTCGCCGTCCGACTCGGCGGAGATGAGTTCATTCTGATGCTTTCGCTCCCTGAACCGGAGGATGCTTACCAAATCGCCACCAGACTGATCGATCAGTTCAATATCGAGTCACGCAAGGCCATCCGGGTCGATCGCTTGCAGACTCCCCCATCCATGAGCGTCGGAATCGCCACGATGGCCGCCAGCGGGGCAACGAGCATCGATGACCTTGTGCGTTTCGCCGACGAAGCTCTGTACGAAGCCAAGCGAGCAGGCAAATCAAGGTTTGCCACCTTCACGGCGAACCAGCCCGCAGCGCTGGATCGAGCGGCCTGATCACATCGCACCCTCCCCCCCCCCCCCCCCTCACCCCCCCACAGCTCATGCTTCATGATCTGGATGCCAAGTGCGGCTTATACTCTGGCCGGGTAAGCACCCATGTGCCGTCCGAAAAATCCTCACCCGAACCGGGAATGACTGCCGAACATACTGTCACCCAGCCCTCCCACCCCTTCAATCGATCAAAGACCAAGGAGATCTCAGCATGGCATTCCAACTTCAGAGCGGCAACCCGGCCATGGGTGCCCTTGAGCGATGGGACGAAACCTTCGCCGATGCAGCCACCCGGCCCAAGACCATGACCATCGGCGGGACCGTCCAGGCGACGGGCATCCTGCTGGCGATCGTGGCCGGTGCAGGGGTCATCACCTTCCAGGCGATCATGAAGGCCTCGGTCGCCGCGAGCAACACGCTGACCCTGCCCGGCTGGGCGTGGCCGGCCATGATCGCCTCATTCATCGCCACCTTGGTGGTGGGCTTCGTGATCTACCGCAAGCCCAAGATCGCGCCGATCGTGGCCCCGTTGCACGCGGGCGTCCAGGGCGTGTGGGCGGGTGCGCTCAGCGCCATCATCCCGGCGAGGTTTCTCAACGGCATGGAGTTCTTCTCCGGCGGTGCCACCACGCTGATCATGCAGGCCGTGCTCGCCACCATGGCCATCTGTGCCGCGATGCTGCTCGGATATGCCACCGGCATCCTCCGGGTCGGTCCGTTCTTCCAGAAGCTCATCATCACGATGGGCGCGGGGCTGCTGTTCTATGTGTTCGCACTGTTCATCCTGCAGTTCCTCGGCATCCGCATCTGGAACGGGTTCACGGACTCAGGACCGATCGGCATCGGCTTCACGGCATTCTGCCTTGGCCTGGCTTCGCTCTATCTCCTGCTGGACTTCAAGTTCATCGAGGAGGGCGTCAAGAACGGCGCGCCGAAGTACATGGAATGGGTCGGCGCGTGGGGTCTGATGGTCACACTGGTCTGGGTCTACATCGAGGTGCTCCGCCTGCTGGCCAAGCTGCGCTCGAGCGACTGACCCCCCTACCCCCTACCCCCCACCACGCCTACCCCCATCCACCTCACCACCATTGACGCACATCATGCAAAGCCCAGGGATTCAATCCCTGGGCTTTTTCGTGCATCATCGGAAGCGGATCCGGTATACTTCGAAGTTTACCCATCCAGAGGGGTCACTCATGCTCGGATGCCTGCTGGTGATCGGCGCAATGTTCATGCCCCGCGTGCTTCTGTTCGTGTTCTGGATCACGAACAGCTTCAGCAAAGCCAACACCTGGGAAACCTGGTGGTGGCCCCTGCTGGGCTTCCTTTTTCTGCCCGCGACAACACTGGTGTTCGGCCTGTGCCATGTGTATGGCGGGGGCGACTTCACCTTCTGGTGGATGATCGGCATGGTGCTGGCCGTTCTCTACGACCTGGGCACCATCGGCGCGGGCGGATCGGAGAGACGCAGACGCTGATCGTCACACATTGAACAGGAAATGGCACACATCCGAGTCGCGCATCACATACTCCTTGCCTTCGATGCGCATCCTGCCCGCTTCCTTGATCGCCTTCTCGCTCTTGTGCTGGATCAGGTCGTCCACGGAATAGACCTCCACGCGGATGAAGCCGCGCTCAAAGTCCGAGTGGATCACACCGGCCGCCTGGGGCGCCTTGCTGCCGTGCGGGATGGTCCACGCACGGACCTCCTTCTCGCCGGCGGTGAAGTAGGACTGGTAGCCCAGCAGGCGATAGGCCGCGTGGGCCAGTTTGTTCAGGGCAGGCTCGTCCATGCCCATGTCCTTGAGCATCTCGACCTTGTCCGCCTCATCCAGCTCGCTCAGCTCGCTCTCGATGCGGGCGCAGACGGGGACCATCTCAGAGCCGACGGATTCCGCATACGCCCGGACCTTCTGCGCGAGCGGGCCCTGGCCGTTCACATCGTCATCGCCGACATTCGCCAGATACAGCACCGGCTTGACGGTGATGAGGCTGAGCCCCTTGAGGGCCTTGGCCTGGTCGGGGTCGGACAGCTCCAGCGTGCGGGCGGGCTTGCCGTCTTCAAGCACGGGGATGATCTTCTCCAGCACGGCCAGCCGGGCCTTGGCCTCGCGGTCATTGCCGCGTGCGGCCCGCTCGGCCTTGGGCTTCGCGCTCTCGCAGGTCTGAAGATCGGACAGGATCAACTCCTGCTCGATGGTCTGGATGTCGCGGATGGGATCGACCGAGCCTTCGACATGGGTGATCTCTTCACCGCCGGGGGCCTTCTCGAAGCACCGGACGACCTGGATGATCGCGTCCACATCGCGGATGTGCCCGAGGAAGGCGTTGCCCTTGCCCTCGCCCTTCGACGCCCCGCGAACCAGTCCGGCGATGTCCACCAGGTGGAGCATGGCGGGGATGACCTTCTGGGTCTTGATGTGTGACTGGATGATGTGCAGGCGTTCATCCGGAATGGGCACCACTCCCACATTGGGATCAATGGTGGCGAAGGGGTAGTTGGCCGCCAGCGCACCGGCGTTGGTCAGGGCGTTGAAGAGGGTGGACTTGCCGACATTCGGCAGCCCGACAATTCCGGCTTTCATCCGATGGCTCCTGCTGGGATGCGGCCCCGCAAGGGGGGAGCGGGGGGGCCAAGATGATAGGTCGCCCGATCCGGACCTTCAGAACACGAAAAAACCGGGCCGTAGCCCGGTTTCGGTGGCTTTCCCACGCCCGAAGGTCACGGGCAGCCTTGCATGAACGCGTTGATGTACTCCACCAGATCAAAGAAGTTGATCTCCCCATCCCCGCCGGGGGGGAAGATGTCCACCAGCGGGTCCAGCGCGCCGAAGCGGGCGAGGAAGTACGACATGTCGAAGAAGTTGAGCACCCCGTCGCCGATCGGAGGGGGGTACATGTCGAGCCAGCACTGAACATGACCGCCGGGACCGTACAACTGCTGGTAGAACGAGGCGAACGGGCGGTAGTCGTTCGGCTGATCGCCGGGGATGCCGTTGCCGTCGCGGTCGCAGGTGAAACCGTTGTACCAGAAGGTGCCAAAGTATGCCCCGTTTGATCCGTAGACGTCATACGGCTCATCAAGCCCCTGGGCGGCCGGCGGCGGATCGACGGGATCGATGACATAGCGGCCGGGGATCGTCGGGTGGGGAACCGCCGGGCCGGAGGGCGCGACAAGCAGGATGCCCGTGTCCGCAACGGCGTCCGGGTCGCCGTCGGCCAAGCCGTCGCCGTCGAAGTCCTCCGTGCCGGGCTGATGGAACTGCACGAAGTGCGAGAAATCGTGCAGCCCGTCGCCGTCACGGTCGTCCCCCCCGCCCGGCCAGTAGTACGCGGCCCCCTGAGAGTTGGAATCGGTGTCGCCCAGTTCGAAAGTCCCGGACTGGTCAAACCCGGAAGCGAGATCGACCGTCAGGAAATACAGAGCGAACTGATCGGGGTCCGGCAGGTCGCTGCCCCGCAGCCCGTGCAGGGTAAACGAGGTGACATACCACTGGCCGCTGCAACCGTCATTGAAACCGTTGTCGCGGTCAAGCCACGCCCAAGTGGCCCCGAAGCCCTCCACCCCATCGGGAAAGCCATCGCCATCCAGATCCTGATCGGCATGCCGAGTGGCGTAGGCCAGGCCCACCGCATCGACCACCGTGTCGAACGCGATGTCGCCCCAGTCCAGATAGATCGCGCCGAGCCTGAGCGCGTAAAAAGGGTCCCCAGGGTCAAGGTCGGGTTGATCAACCCGATGGATCAGCCGTGTATTCAGGCCGTAGGCCGCGCACGGAACGGCGTTGTCCGCCATCCACACCGGCCCCGACCTCCCCGCTCCTCCCACCCCTCCCACACCCCGCTCGCCGCGGGCCACCGGCGTCGGATGCTCGCGAGTGAAAATGTGTTCGCCCGACACCAGATTCACATAGATGTGTCCGGACGGCTGGGCCTCGCCCAGGTGTTCCGGGCCAAGCAGTTGAGGTGTGCGATCTGCAGCGACGACTGAGCCGCAGGCGGCCAGAACGATGGCGGACGAAATCCAATGCATTGTGAGTCTCCCCGTGCGAGCAGGGCCGAGCCACGAGACGGCCCCGATCGACCCGATACGCAACCTGTCTCCATCTGGTTGCGAAGAACTGCTCGAAACACCCCTCCCCCCTCCTGCACACACAAACCGTCATGTGCACCGCCAATCAAGGGCAGCCAACGCTCCACGCGGCCAGGAAAGTGGAGAGATCAAAGAAATTCAGCACACCGTCAGCCGCCGCGATCGGGAAGTAATCCGCGTGGGGGCTGCCCGCCGCGAACGCGGCCAGGTAGTTGGCGATATCAAAGAAGTTCAGCACCCCGTCGCTGGTGCCGCAGGTCCAGTCAGGGCCGATGTCCGGGCGGCAGCAGAGCCAGACGGGACCTTGATCGAAGAGGCCGATGAAGAACGAGGCGTGCGGGCGGGCATCGTCGCCCCCGTCAAACACGCCGTTGCCGTTGCGGTCGCAGGTAAAGCCGCCGAGCCAGACGGTCATGAAGTACGGCGTTGTGCCGTCACCCTCGGACGCGAAGACATCAAGCACATCCTCCCCCCCCGCGGAAACCGGCAGTAGTGTGTAGCGGGTCGGCGGGTCCGGCTCGATCCGCATCCGCGGCCCGGCCAGACGCAGGTAAGTCCCATGCCGGTTGGCGGGGTCGCCGTCGGGAACACCGTCGCCATCGAAGTCGGCGGTTCCCGGCTGGATGTACCCCTGGGCGACGGACCAGTCGACCAACCCGTCGAAGTCGGGGTCGAGCGCGCCGCCCGCGTTGGCAAGATGGTTGTACACGCCCGCGCCCGACGAATCGCCGTCGGTATCGCCCAACTCGAACGAGAGGTTCTTGCCCAGGTCCGACTCGAGGTCGATGGTGTACAGGTAGCCCTCCACGCCCTCGGACCCGAGCCGACCGGGAATGTTGACGAGCGTGAAGCTGATCAGAGGCAGACGGAAGCAACTGTTGAAGCCGTTGTCACCCTCAAAGAACGCCAAGACGCAGCCGAGGCCCTCCACCCCGTCCGCGAGCCCATCGCCGTCGGCGTCAATGTCCGGGTGATCGGCAAGGGTCACGAACTGAATGAGATCAACCCGTGTGTCGGCCGTGACATCGCCCCACTGCAGATAGATCGCACCGAATGCGATGGCCCCGTTGTCCGGATCACCAACCCATGCCGGGTTGTCGTGCGGCATCGCCAAATCGCCTATATACGGGTATGGCGAGTTCACGGCGGCACAGGGAATGTCGTTGTCCGTCATCCAGACTTCCAACACCCCCCGTACCGACGATGCCGGCGCGCGAGACGCGGTCTTCTCGCCTGTGACGGCATTGAGATAGACATGCCCGACCACTCGGGAAGCCACCGGCTCCGCCGGCAGGACGCGCGGCCCATCGCCCGCCCATGCCGCTCCGCTACAAAGGAGAACGATGGACACCATGTGATGCGGATTCATGGCAGTCTCTCGTGTGGTCCGTGTGCGATTCATCCTGGTTCTCCCGATGCATGTCAAGTCGAACGATTCTGAAAGCCTCCCACGGACCTTGGCCCGAGGCAGACAGGAAAGGGCCGGAGTATCACGGACAACCGGCGTTGAAGGCGGCGATGTACGCCGACACATCGAAGAAGTTGAACTGACCATCGCCCCCGACAGGGAAGAAGTCCGCCGCGGGATCCTGTGCATTGAACAACCCGAGGTAGGCCGACAGGTCGAAGAAGTTCAGCTGACCGTCCGGCACGCCATGGGGGAACAAGTCCGCAGCGCACCCCGGCGCCGTGCCGTCCTCAAACAGCGAGATCGCGATCTGGGCATACGCCCCGGTCGCCCCGGGTTCGCACGAGAAGGCGCCGCCGATCGTCTCGACGAACTCCGGCTTGCCGAAGTTGTCACGCCGGTACACATTGATCGCGTCCGTCGTTCCCTGTGCATTGGGCGCGGGGTCCGGAATGATGGCCCATCCACCCTGGCCATCTGGAACCGCCTGACCCGATGGCGCCCCCAGGAACAGGTAAGTCTCCCACCACAGGCCATAATCCGGGTGGAGGTACTCGATCGAGTACCCGAAATCCGCCAGGCCGTCACCATCAACATCCACCGGCCCAAGCGGCACGCCCCCGGCCGAGCCGATGCCCGCCAGATCAACCGAGAACACATAACCCTCGACGCTGAAACCGCTCAGGTTGCCTGGAATATCCATCAGCATCACCGAGCCGGCTTCTTCCGACACGCCACTCCCTCCGGCACCGTTCTCACCGCGATAGAAGGTGAGTTGCACACCCAGGCCAGGCACGCCATCGGCGATCCCGTCCCCATCACGATCGATATCCGGATAGCCGGTGGCAACACCAAACTGAACCATCGACACAACGGTGTCGAGCGCGATGTCGCCCCAGTCCATGTGGATCAGACCGAAACGCTCCGGATCTGCGGGATTATCCGCAAGCATGACCGCACCCAAAGCGTGCTGGTCGCCGCAGATGCCTTGGCCATCGGTGCCCCACGCAAGGGTGCGTGCAGATCCAAACGAACGGGTCGGCCGCGACACGATGGTCTCGCCCGTGGCGGCATTGTGATACAGGTGGGTTATCCGCTCCCCCTCGGCATCAAGAACCACGGGAGCGGGGCTTGCGTGCGCGAGACCACCCACGAACGACAGCATGACGATGGCTCTGAGCATCTTCGATCTCCTGTGAAATGGGCCGCGCGGGCCATCCCCCGGAGCGTTCCCACGCAACGCGACACCCGGGTGATGCCCGGCTTGGTCGGCAAAGCTTCCTGCCCGGTATGCCGAGCTGGAAGCCCCGTGAGGACGGATGAGAGAGACCCGCCCGCACGACAGGACCCGTTCAGCTCACCGAACACCTCCTTGAGCGGGGCTTGGCGGTCGGCTGGGTTGCAGGTCCAACGGTATGGTACAGTAATTTCCAGAATGATTCATACTCTTTCTGGAAATTTTGACCGGCTTTCCCCCGCCCTTCTTCCCATGCTTCGATGTACAGGCCCAACACCACAACAACCGACCCGCCCCGGCCTCCCCACTCACCCCCCTGCCCACCCATCCCCCACTGCCCACTGCCCCCATCGGCTTCCGCTACGATCATGGCGTGCGCTCGTAGCTCAGTAGGATAGAGCGGCGGTTTCCTAAACCGCAGGTCGGAGGTTCGAGCCCTCCCGGGCGCGCTTCCACCATCCCCCCGCCGCCCCTCTCGCCCCACACTCTCGCCCATCCTCCCGCCGCCGCACTCCCTCCACGGCGGACCACGCACATCCCCCTGCGAGACGACATGCCGCGGGCGGCGTACGAAAGGATCTCCCGTGCCCATGCCGAGACGCTTGATCTCCACGGTTGTGCTCGCATCGCTGGCCGTATGGGTCTTGCCCGTGTGGGGGCAGGATGAGTCCCCCATCCATCCCCCCGAACCGAACGAACCGGGGTTCAGTATCGGCTTGGGCAAGGGCTTGCAACCTGAGAAGACTGGATCGGGACGGCTCGTGGTCTACCTCATTGCTCCCGGGGCCAAGGTCTCTGAACGCAGCCGTCCGGCGGATGCGCCTTTCTATGAGGATCCGCAGCCGTTGTACGGGCTGGATATCTCAGCGGGAGCCGACTGGGCCGCGCTGCGAGTGACCGACACCAACGCCACGGGATTCCCCGGCCCGATGGCGGACCTGCCGCCCGGCTCATACCGAGCCCAGGCCGTTCTGGACCGCACCCAGGCCTCAGGTTCATGGCGGCGTGAACCGGGCAACCTGTACTCCGATGTGGTGCCATTCACGGTGGGTGATGATGGCGCATGGCCCGCGGTCACGCTCACACTGGATCGGACGGTCGGACCCCAGCGGATGCTGGAACGGCCGGGCGTTGAGTATGTCGAGATCCGTTCCGATCTGCTCTCCGCTTTCCGTGGCACGGATGTGATGCTGCGCGCCGGGGTGGTCTTCCCGATCGGGCACGATCCCGAAAGGGCGTACCCCGCCCTGTACATCGTGCCGGGGTTCGGCGGCACGCACTCCATGGCGGCCGGCCTCGCGGCGCGTCGGAGGAACATCACGCCGGGCACACCCGAACACGCGCTGGCCGCCAGCGTGTTCACCGTCGTGCTTGATCCGGACGGACCGCACGGGCACACGCTGTTCGCGGGCTCGGCCAACAACGGGCCGGTGGACCGCGCACTGATCGAGGAACTGATCCCCGCCCTCGAAACGCGGTTCAATCTGATCGCCAAACCGGAGGCCCGTCTGCTCAACGGACATTCTTCCGGCGGCTGGTCCACCCTGTGGCTGGCGACGGAGCACCCCGAGGCCTTCGGGGCCACCTGGTCGAGCGCCCCGGACCCGGTGGACTTCCATGCCTTCCAGAAAATCAATGTCTACAACGACCCGAGCATGTACTTCCGGATCGACGCCTCCGGCAATCGCGAACCGATCCCGTCCTACACCGAGAACGGCGAAGTGCTGATGACCATCGCGCAGGAGATCGGCGTGGAGAATGTGATCGGGCCGCGCAACACATCCGGACAGCAGTGGCACTCCTGGATGGCCGTCTTCGCTCCCCGCGCGGCGGACGGTCGCCCGGCGGACCTCTGGGATGCACAAACCGGCAACCTGGACCACACCGTGGCCGAGGCGTTCCGGGCATATGACATCACCGATCGGCTCCGCAGGAACCCCGCCCGGTTCGGCCCGCTGTTCCGCGAACGGATCCGGCTGGTGGTGGGCGATGCGGACTCGTACGACCTGCACTTGGCTGTGTTCCGGCTGCGGGATGCGCTCGGACAGGTCTGGCCCCAGGTGACGGCGGAGGTCACGCCCGGGTCCATCATCGTCGTGCCCGGAGCGGACCACAGCGATGTGCTGCAAAGCGATGCGGTGACGGCCTGGCCAACCGACATGCTGCGCCACCTGCGGCAATCCGGCCTCCCGGTGCATGATCCCATGACACCCTGAACGGGGATCGATCCGGATAAAAGCCCCCTCCCTGCTCTCGCAGGAAGGGGAATCGTGATCACTGTTTACGGGCAGCCGGCGTTGAACTCGCCGATGAAGGTCGAGAGATCGAAGAAGTTGAACAGACCATCACCGCCGGACGCGGGGAAGAAGTCCGCTGCAGGGTTCTGGGCGTTGAACAGGTTGATGAAGGTGGACAGGTCGAAGAAGTTGAGCTGGCCGTCCGGCGCGCCCATGGGGAAGAGGTCGACGCGGCAGGCTGGCGCGTCGGCGGGACCGTACATGATGTGCCAGAACTTGGCGTAGGACCGGTACGGACCACCGACACCGTCTCCGTTGCTGTCACAACTGAACCGGCCGTAGTGATAGGTGCCCACGAACACCCATTCGCCATTCACAACCTGGTAGCGATCAAACCGGTCCTCCATGCCCTGCCCGGCGGGGAGCGGGTCCACCGGCGAGATCGTGTACATGTCCGGCGTGGATCCCGGGCTCAGAATCGCAGGCCCCCTCGGTGCAACGAGAGAGTTGCCACCGTCCGCCGCCGCGGCCGGATCCCCGTCAGGGATACCGTCGCCATCAAAGTCCACCGTACCGGGCTGGAAGAAACGCTGGGTGTACGAGAAGTCGATCAGATCATCGAAGTCCAGGTCCCCGTTCAGCCCGAAGAGCGGGTTGTGGAAGTCGGCTCCCTGCGGATCTCCATCGGTGTCACCGATCTCGAAGCTGATCCCGCTGGAGGCCAGATCAATCGTGTACACATAGACCGAGAGGGCGGTGCCGCCGGTCGTGCGTCCGGGGAGGTTGTACAGCGTGATCGAGGCCAGTGGCATGCGGAAGCAGCTGTTGAAGCCGTTGTCACCCTCGTACCACGCCCACTCGCAGCCGAGCCCCACCACGCCATCGGCAAATCCGTCCTGGTCCGCATCCACATCGACATGCCGGGTCGAGTAACGAACCTGGACGGAGTCGATGACGGTGTCCGCGGGGATGTCGCCCCAGTGCAGCACGATCGAACCCGTGGGCCAGTCGGTGGTCGCATCGATGTCGTCGATCAGGCCGGAAGTACCGCCCGTCTGACCGTACGCAGAGCACGGAAGCCGGTTGTCAGCGATCCAGACCTCGGGTGCCACCGCACCGCCGCGGGGGCGGGTCAGCTCGTTCATCGCGGTGGCGATCCTCTCGCCGGTGACCATGTTCATGTAAAAGTACCCAGCTTCCTCCTCCGGCACCATCATGTGCGCGGGCTCGATGAACACGCCCTCCTCGTCCATCGACTGAAAACCGGGGTTCGCCGCCGCCATGCCGGCCACGGCCGCCAGTCCAAGTGCGCTGATCTTCACCATCTCGTTCTTCTCCTTGTGCGGAACCCGAAGTTCTCGCGCCGACCGTCCCGTGTTGATCCACACGCCCGCCGCCACGCATGCGTCGGCTGGGGGTCCAAGGTCATTCGCGATCCATGTTCGCTCATCCCTCTCGCCGGTTCGGGTGCCAGCGCGGACCTCTGTGTAGCCTACCGCAAACGCGACCTTTCCGGAAGCACCTGTCGCGAATATTTCCCAAGCAACGCTTTTCCACAAGTGGTCGCATCGGATAACACACCATGCCACGGAACCCGCCTCAAGGTTTGGGGGCAAAGCCACACCCTCATGCCCCACTCTTCCCGTCCCCCCTCCTCCCACCCCTGCCCCCACCCCGGTGCCAGCCCCGAGCCCAAACCCAAACCTCCGCCAAAGCAGGCACTTTCGTTTTCCCTCCATCAATGGGGGTAGGCCCATACCCTTTGCACAGCGCATGGATTCTTCTCTCCCATCCGAACCGGCAACCTCCCCCGGCTGGCCTCCGGATCGCGGTGATGTCCTGACCGAGCGCCGGGCACCGGCCAGACCGTTGCTCGACACCATGGACACCCACACCGTGCTGTTGACCATCTCCACCGCCGATCAGGATGTGGCCCCGCGTGTCCGCGACGAGCTGCGCGACATCGCGGCCTTTGTCGATCTTGCCCACCCCCGCCTGGCAGGCGGCGGCCGCCTGATCTACCTGGGTGCCGGCACCTCCGGACGCCTCGGCGTGCTCGATGCGTCCGAGTGTCCCCCCACCTTCCAGACCGATCCCGCCATGGTCATCGGGCTGATCGCCGGGGGGGACGGGGCGTTGCGTCGATCCTCCGAAAGCAAGGAGGATGACCCCGCTGGCGCCCACCCCGAGCTGGACGCCCTGCGCGTCGGCCCGGACGACGCCGTGCTGGGCATCGCCGCCGGCGGCACCACCCCCTATGTCCGCGGCGGGGTGGAGTACGCCAAGGGCCGCGGTGCCGCCACCGGCCTGCTGACCTGCACGCCGCTTGACCGCCCGGCGTGGTGCGATGTGCTCATCGCCGTCCGCACCGGACCGGAAGTGGTCACCGGCTCAACCCGCATGAAGGCCGGCACCGCGACGAAGATGGTCCTGAACATGGTCAGCACCGCCTGCATGATCCGGCTCGGCAAGACCTACGCCGACCTCATGGTCGATCTTCGGGCCACCAACGACAAGCTCCGCGACCGCGCGGCCCGCATCGTCTCGGCCATCACCGGGGCCGACCGCGACGAAGCTTTCATCCTGCTCGACCGGGCGGGCGGACACGCCAAGGTCGCGGCCGCGATGGGCGTGCTGGGCGTGGACGCGCCCGAAGCCCGCCGACGCCTGGATGCCTCCGGCGGCTCGCTCCGCGCCGTGATCGGGGATCTCCCATGAACCTGCACCAACTCTGCGGGCGCGTGCTGATGGTCGGCCTCCGCGGCGGGACGATGGACGATCCACGCACAAGGGAGGATGTCGCCGCCTGCAAGCAGGCCCGTGTCGGCGGGGTCATTCTCTTCGCGACCGACCTCGGCGAGGGCGGGGATCGCAACATCCATCACCCCATGCAGGTCCGCCGTCTCGTCGGCGACCTGCGCCACGAACTCGGCGCGGACCTGATCGTCTCCATCGACCAGGAGGGCGGCCAAGTCGCCCGCCTCCGCCCCGAACGCGGCTTCGAGCCCCACATCTCCGCGGCCTTGTTCGGACGCATGGACCCCCACAGCCAGCGGGCCCAGGCACGCTCCCAGGCACGCCAGCTCGCATCGCTGGGGGTGGACCTGAACTTCGCCCCGTGCGTGGACCTGTCCATCAACCCCGAGTGCCCCGTCATCGCGGGCAAGGACCGCGCCTTCGGCAGGGACCCCGCCGCCACCGCGGCCTGCGCGAGCGTGTGGATCCAGGAATACGCACGAGTGGGTGTCCACTGCTGCATCAAACATTTTCCCGGGCATGGCTCGGCCCGGAACGACACGCACGAGGGTCTGACCGACATCACCGACTCATACCAGGAAGCCCTGGAACTGAACGCGTTCGAGCGGCTGGTGTCCGAGCACGCCGACGCCGTTGCCGTCATGACCGGCCACCTCATGCACCGTGCCATCGACAAGCACCTGCCCGCCTCTCTTTCCCGCGCGCACACCGGCGGACTTCTGCGTGCCCGCCTCGGCTTCGAGGGCGTTGTCATCACCGATTCGCTCGACATGGGCGCAATCACCGAGCGGTTCGACCCCACCGACGCCATGCTGCTCGCTCTCAACGCCGGCGCCGACATCCTGCTGGACGGTGCCAACATGCCTGGGCGCATCCGCCCCGGGGCCGCTCTCCCCCTGGCCCGCTCGCTCACGCAGGCCGTCGAGGATGGGCGTGTCACCGGAGGGGCCGAACGCCTGGCCCGCAGCATCGAACGCATCAACCGGCTCTTCTCCCCGGACCCGCTGCGCTGAACATGCCCCCCACCCCCCACCCCCTTCCCTTCCCTCCCCAATCCATCCGGCCCCGCCACCGACCGTCCCCAAGCCGAACAATCGCCCGAACTGGTCGATCACAACGCCCGGAAAGCCGAAATCTGCCCGGCGAAACAGCCAATCTCCTCGTCCAACCCCGATCCGGGCGCATGATGGGGGGGTGAACCTGGACCGAATCAAAGACCGGAACCAGCGCCGCGCGATCCCTGTGCTTGGTCTTGCGTTGGCGGGCCTGCTGAGCGGGTGCGGCCAATCGAGCCAGGTCTGGGTTTGGACCGGGGCGTCGGGCGATGAGGGAATGCCCGCTGGCCTGGGTCCGAGCCTATCCACCCGGCCGGAACCGCGCGCCGCGATCGACCCCGGCGTGGCGGTTCTCGGGCGATCCGCCTTCCAGGCGGATCACGCGCCGGAGCAGAACCGCCGCGACATTCGCATCAACGCCCGCACGGCCGATGCCCTGCCCGACCGACTCGCCTGGCCGGAGGCCGCCCAGCCCGACCTTCGCAATACCCGCTCGATGACCACCTCACGCAACGCCGATCGCTGGGTCTACCCGGACAGCCGACGGGACAACCAGCGTCGCCGCCACACCGATTTCCGCGCCTGGTGAATCCATGCCGCCGACAAAAAAGGAGGAGGCCAGCCCGCGACACACGGGCCGGCCTCGCACCAACACACGGGCATGCGAGCGGGATCGGTCAGTCGTACAAAGCCGAGATCGGCGGCAGGGACACGGCACGCAGCGCGATGGTGGTCTCGATGCGGAAGTTGGATTCGGTGGTCCGGCGCTCCGCGTGGAAGATGTCCAGCGTGTACTGGTGTCCGTCCTCCAGCCAGGTGAGGCGGTCCAGGTCAATGAACTGCTGCTTGACCGAGTGCAGGCCACCCAGGTCGATCACCAAACGCCCACCGATGAACACCCACACATCGTCATCACCGGTGAAGGTGAAGGCCTGGCCCGAGCCACGCGTGTAGATGAACTGCGTGCGCACCTCGGTGGTGAAATGATAGTTTTTGCCCGTTCCGCCGTAGTTGCCGTACAGCTCGTTGTTGACCGGGAAGAACCCGCCGATCGACTTGTACGGCTCGTGCCGCGCGCTGTCGAACACATACCGGTTGGTGCCCGGCTGGCGGACCAGCACGATCGGAACGCTCCTCGAAGCGTTCACGCCCGGCACATCACGGTACCACTGGGAGAACGATTCGGCGCTGGTCAGGCCGTTCTCCGAACCGCCGTTGCCGAGCGATCCCTGCTGATCGCCCAGCTGCGGATCGAACAGCGACGGCATGATGTTTCGGCCCTGCGCGTCACGGAACTCGGAATGGATGATCTGGCCACGCAGGCTCAATGCCACCGGCCGCCCGTTCTCCAGACGATCGGCCACCAGGCCGACCGTGGTCGAGCCCGAGTACCGCTGGAAGTCCGGGTGGCCGCCCGTTTCTCCGTGCGCCTTGAAATCACGAATGATCGCGTTGAGCTGAAGCGTATCCGGAAGATCCTCCTGCGCGATCGCCAGGCCCGAGCCGAGCGTGAACGCCGCCATCACCGCGGCTACCGAGAATGATCGCCTGTCATACTGCATGAGGTCGGCTCCTCCCGTGGTTGTGAAAATGGCCCGTGGCCGTCAGGCCATCGGACCGTGTAATCACCCAGGCGTCATGAATCAGTCATAGAGCGCGGCCGTGGGGGGAAGCTGGACGGTCCGGAGCTCCAGTGTGGTCTCGATGCGGAAGTTCGACAGTGTGGTGTGCCGCTCCGCGAAGAAGAAGCTCAGCGTGTACGAGCGTCCATCCTCCAGCCAGCCGAGCCGGTCCAGCTCGATGGTCTGACTAACGGCCGAGTGGACACCGCCGATGTCGATCACGAGCTTGCCATCGATGAACACCCACACATCGTCGTCACCGATGAAGCTGAATGTCAGGCCGTCGTCCGCCCGGTAGGTGAACTCCGTCTGCAGCTCGAAGGTGAAGTGGAAGTTCTTGTTCGTATTCGAATAATTCCCGTACAGCTCACCGTTGACGGGGAAGAACCCGCCCATGTTCGAGAACACCGGGTCGGTCTTGTCATCGAACACATAGGTCCCGTTGTTCGACCTGGTCAGCGTGATCGACAGCGGCTGGGACACATTCACCCCACGCACATCACGGAACCACTGCGAGAAGTTGCTCGCGTTGGTCAGCGCGCCACCCTCGCTGTTCGCCAGAGAGCCGTTCTTGTCACCGGGCAGTGGATTGATGTAGGAACGCGGGCGGATGACATTGCGGTTCTGCGCATCGCGCCAGTTGCCGCTGACCTTGAACCCGGTCGAGGCGAACACCGGCTTGCCCTGGTGGTCCAGCTCATCGGCCACCATGCCCATGTAGTGGGCGAAACCACCGCTCGGCTGGCGTTCGAAATCGGGGTGCCCACCGTCCGCCTGACGGTTCTTGAAGTCACGCACGATGCCCTGGAGCGTGATGCTCTGAGGGGCATCGGAACTCTCGGCATTTGCCGGAGCCCCGCACGCCAGCATCAGGCCGAGCGTGCTGGCGGTGGTAAGAAGCGTGGTGGACTCGTTGAAACGCATGCCTGTCCTCCTTGTCCGGCCCTCGGCCGGCCCGTGGTGTGGCCCGGGCCTTGACCCCGGGCACGCGGTGCCGCACAAAATCCCGTCCCCAGCGCGTCACTCGGCGGGCCGGACGACCGTCACGAAATCAACCGGGGTCTCCACGGACGGAGCCTCGGTCCCGACCTGCCGGGATACCGAGGCGGACGCCACGGCCGAGCCGATCGAGAACAACATCGAGAGCCCGGAAGCCGCGATCGCCGCGACCAGCAGCATGGGAACCAGCTTGTTCCCGTGCCCGGGGTTGCCCTCGAGCAGACCCTGCTCAAGGGCTCCGTCAGGGTGCAGCTCGCCGGGCAGGAATGGTGTGTTGTGCTGGGCCACGGCGGAAACTCCCGAACGCTCGTTCACTGGCCCTTGCCGCCGCCCCACGGGCAGCCTTGCGATGGACCACTCACCCCCAGACCGTCAAATACAGCCCGCCGGGATGCCAACCGTCCGGCGTTGGAAATCGGGGGGGCGGGTGACGCCCACGCGGGTTGTTGCGATCACACCGCCAGTGCCGATGAAACCGAGGCCACCCCCCACACCGGCCGGAATCCGGCCTGAGCGTCCGAGAACCGCGCCGGATCGGGCCAGGGTGGTACGATGACGAGAGAGGAGACCGCATGGATGCGTTTGTGATTGAGGGTGGCCGCCGTCTCAGCGGACGGATCCGGGTCAACGGCTCCAAGAACTCGGCCCTGCCCATCATGGCTGCCGTCCTGCTCACCGACGAACCGGTCACGCTCCGCGATGTGCCGGACCTCTCCGACATCCGCAACATGGTCCGCCTGCTCGGCGAACTCGGGGTGATGATCGCCCGCGAGACCGACACCCAGGGGCGTCCGATCTTCGCCCTGCACGCCATCGACCCCAGCCCCAGCCACGCCCGCTACGACATCGTCCGCACCATGCGAGCCAGCATCTGCGTGCTCGGGCCCATGCTGGCCCGGCGGGGCCGGGCCCGCGTCTCACTGCCCGGAGGCTGCGCCATCGGCCAGCGCCCCGTCGATCTGCATATCCGCGGGCTTGAGGCCTTGGGCGCGAAAATCACCCTCGACGGTGGCGACATCATCGCCGAAGCGCCGGGCGGACGGCTCCGCGGAGCCACCATCTTCCTCGGCGGGCCCAACGGCTCGACCGTGCTCGGCACCGCCAATGTCATGTCCGCCGCCACCCTCGCCCGCGGCACCACGCTCATCGAGTGCGCCGCCTGCGAGCCCGAGATCGTCGATCTTGCCAACATGCTCAACGCCATGGGCGCGCGCATCGAAGGGGCCGGATCACCGCGCATCACCGTCCGCGGCGTCGAATCCCTCTCCGGGGTCGATCACGCCGTCATCCCCGACCGCATCGAGGCCGGCACCTTCATGTGCGCCGCCGCCATCACCGACGGTGATCTGACCCTGCACAACTGCCCCCTCGATGCCATGATGGCCGCCACCGATGTCCTCACCCAGATCGGCATCTCCGTCGAGGCCATCGGCCCCGGCAATGACCCGATGCGCCGGGTCTGCCGCGTCTCCCGCGCCCCCGTTGAGTTCCTCCACCCTGTCCAGATCACCACGCAGCCCCACCCCGGGTTCCCCACCGACCTGCAAGCCCAGTTCATGGCCATGCTCTGCCTGGCCAGGGGCGACAGCGTCATCACCGAAAAAATCTTCCCAGAGCGGTTCCTGCATGTCGCCGAACTCCAGCGGATGGGCGCCGAACTGGTCCGCCAGAACTCGACCGTGGTTGTCAGCGGCGTCCCCCACCTGACCGGCGCGCCTGTCATGGCATCGGACCTGCGGGCCTCCGCGGGCCTGGTGCTCGCCGCCCTGGCGGCCCGCGGCACCACCATCATCAACCGCGTGTATCACATCGACCGCGGGTACGAGAAACTCGAAGACCGCCTCGCCGCCGTCGGCGCCTCGATCATGCGTCAGGATGTCGCATCCGAGTCGGCCTCGGTCGCCTGACGGGCCGACCGGGGCCCGGGGACCAGTACCGCCAGCCCGTCCACGATCCGATACACACACACCCGCCCCGACCCCCGCCCCGGCCTGGTGCGGAGTTCGTCGCCGTGGCGTTCCAGCCGCTCGCCCGTGACCGGGCAACGGACAATGGCCAGCAACGCGTCATCAATCGGAGGCGACGAAGCAAGGTCCGGATGCCCTCCGGATTCGGAAGCGGCCATCAGTCCTCCTCGTCGAAGCCCCGAGACACCAGACCGATCAGCTCGTTCAGGCAGGCCTGGGCATCGTCCCCGATGCAGCGGATCTCCATCACGGTGCCGCTGGTGGCGGCCAGCATCATCAGCCCCATGATCGACTTGCCGTCCGCCTCGGTCTCATTCGCACAGACCAGCACCTCGCAAACGAACCGCCCCGCGGTGGAGACAAAATCAGTGGCCGGGCGCGCGTGCAACCCGTACTTGTTTGAAACTGTCACCCTGGCCGAGCATGTCTGAGACAACTCAATCTCCGGAGCGGACAACGAAGGCACTTCCAACAGGGATCGAAACACAACGACAGAGGAAGCAATGGTGTGCGAGCGGAAGCGATTCGGCGAGAGGCGGGGAACGGGAACGCGGGGGGGGGTGGTGAGGGGGTCAGCCGCCCAACTGCTGGTGATCGGCCTCGTCGAGCAGGGCCACCACGCCCTCGACGCTGGATGACTGACGCAGGAAACGCCGGAAAGTGTCCTTGGACAGGTTCTTGAAGATCGTTTCCATCGCCTGGAGATGCTCTTCCGGCCGGTCCTCGGGGCTGAGCAGCAGGAAGACGGTGTAGACCGGCTGCTTGTCCAGCGCGTTGAAGTCGATCCCCCCCTGGGAGATCCCGATGGCGGCCCGGATGGCCGTCACCGAGCGGTGCTTGACATGGGGCACCGCCACGCCCCGCCCGAAACCCGTGGAACCCTTGCGCTCCCGATCCAGCAGTTTCTCGATCAGAGCCGGTGCGGACTCCGCATCCGTCGCGCCGGAGGCCACAAGCGCCCCCACCAGTTCCCGGATCACATCGTCCCGCTCCCTCGCTTGGAGGTGAGGAACGATGGCTTCGGTGTGAACAATGTCGGTCAGCTTCATCCGAGTCCCCGCTTAACGATTTCCGAGCTTCAACTTTTCCTTCAGATCGTGCAGCTGACGCCCCGCCTTCGCGATCACCTCGTCGATCAGCACATACACATCATGGCCCTCGGCCTTCGCCACCACATCCGTGTGGTTCCGGACCGAGACCAGCAACTCCGCCACGAACAGATCCTTGCCCGCCACCTCACGCCCGAGCGTGAACTCACAGGCACTCACCTGGTCCGCGTACTTGTCCAGCTTGCCCACCTTCTGTTCGGCGTGCTTTCGGATCGCGTCCGTGATCTCCATGTGACGCCCGGCCACTGTGGTCTGCATACGCGCCTCCTCATCAAACCGGCCGGCGACCCCGCCGACTGAGAGCACAGTCTAAGCGCGCGGCCCGCCCCAGTCCGGTGCCCTGCCCCACCTCTCCCCAGCCCCCCACCCCTTCCACCCCCCCAGCCCCGCCCACCCCAATCCCCCCACTCCACCCCCCCACCCCCTCCCTTCCCTTCTCCCTCCTCTTCCCAACACCCACCACACTCCGACCCACAACCATCCGAAACCAAGCCGGGCATATGGTCTGCCCAAGGCCGGACCGCCGGCGAGGAGTTTTCATGCGCATTCTCGTCACCGGGGGGGCAGGCTACATCGGCTCCCACGCATGCCAACGCCTGCTGGCCGACGGCCACACCGTCGTCGCCCTGGACTCGCTCTATCGCGGCCACCACGCCCCCATGAGGACACTCCGGGCCCGCCACCCCGACCGATTCTCGTTCATCCATGCCGACCTTGGCGACGGGCCGGCCGTTCGCGCCGCGGTGGACACCCATGACCTCGACACCGTCATGCACTTTGGTGCCGTCGCCTATGTCGGCGAGAGCGTCGAGGACCCGCTCTGGTACTACCGCAACAACATCTCCGCGGCCATCACCATGCTCGAATCGCTCGATGGAGCCCGAGATGGTCGCTCGGTTGAGCGTTTCATCTTCTCGTCCTCCTGCGCCACCTACGGCGACCCGCCCGAGGGCCTGATCCCCGTCCCCGAGTCCTGCCCGCAGAACCCCACCTCCCCCTACGGCCGGACCAAGCTCCACTTGGAGCACATCCTGCTCGACTACGCCCGCAAACGCTCTGACGCGGGCAACCCGCTCGCGCTGACCATGCTCCGCTACTTCAATGTCGCCGGCTCCGACCGCACGGGCCTGCTCGGCGAGGACCACACACCCGAGACCCACCTGATCCCCGTCGCGGTGCAGGCCGCCCAGGGCAAACGCAAAAGCATGTCCATTTTCGGCACCGACTACCCCACCCCCCCCACGCCCGACGGCACCTGCGTGCGCGACTATGTGCATGTCGAGGACCTGATCGACGCCCATGTCCGAGCGGCCGAACGCATCAAGCCCGGCCAGGCCGAGGCCTTCAATGTCGGCATCGGCCGGGGCTATTCCGTCCGACAGATTCTTGACTCCGTGAGTCGCGTCAGCGGCAAGGACTTCGAAGTCGTCGAGTCCGGTCGCCGGGCCGGGGATGCCATCGCCCTCTACAACGACCCCACCAAGATCCAGCGCGAACTCGGCTGGCAGGCCCAGGTCACGGAGATCGACGAGATCGTGGCCACCGCCTGGAACTGGATGAACGCCCACCCGGACGGCTACCCAAAGGGCTGATCCAACCTACTTGCCGCACACCCTCCCATTGCAACAAAAAACGCGGCCCCGGGATGGGGCCGCGTTCAGAAAACCCTGTGCAAGATCATTGCGGTTCAGCGACGACGACGCCCCGCGGCCAGCAGGCCGAGGCCCATCACCGCCATGCCAGCCGGAGCGGGCACCACGCGGAGCTGCGTGACGGCGAAGTTGCCCTGCAAGCCATCGGTGGAGGCATAGCCGCTCTGCCACACCGCGCTGAACAGCGTGCCGTAGCCCGAAGCGGGGCCGGAAGAGGCCGTCACGGCATCCACCGCGCGGGAGGTCATCCCGGAGCCGCTGTGGCGGATCTCGATCAGCAGGTTGCCGCCCTCGTAGACCCAGCCGGAGCCGAACCCGATGTAGCTGCCGAACTCGTTCGGCGAGTTGCCGCTGCTGTAGTCGCCGGCGGCGATCGTCAACGAACCCGAACGGACCTGCGTCTGAGGGCCGACCACATTGTCTGCGAAGACCAGGCTGCGATCAGCCGGGTTCACGCTGCCGCTCAGGAAAATGTCATAGTTGGCAAAGGTGACATCCGAAGGGGGCCAGTCGCTCGTCGCGCCCGAACCGTTGCGGAAGGCAAGACCGGTCAACTCCTGGCCGGTCATGCCCGCCATCATGTCGGCGTGGATCAGCAACTGATAGGTCCGTGCCCCGTTGGCGAGCGGGCCGATGAACGAGCCGTTGCCGCCGCCCGCGAAGGCACTGGGCACGACATGCTGGGCCGCGGCCAGCCCCGAAGTGGCGGCGATCAACGAAACGATCGCCGCAGCGCGCAGGTTGCTCATGACTTCTCCTTCTCTCTTTCTTCACTCAACACACAAAGGCACACTGCGTGCCTCACACAAACCGATCCATGCCCGGAAAGGGATCCGCAGGCAAGCCCGGGGCGTTGCGGCCAAGGCCTGAGAAAAAACCCAAGGCAACCGCCCCGTACCCTTTCCGATAGAGCGTCATCCCCGAGGATAATCGAGGCCCGATGCCCACACAAGACCCTTCCCGACCTTCTTGTTCATTTTTTTGCAAAAATCCGCCCATTGACTGGCAAAGCCAGAATTTCGCAGAATCAATCGGTCCCCAATCCGTTCAAAAAGCGAACATTCCCGGCGGTAAAGAGGGCCTGAAATAGGTTGAGGCTGAAACCAGAAGACTACGGCACCTGTGACGGCGATCCCGGAACCCGGATGGGCACATCGAACGACCCGAAATCGAACTCGATCCGCATGTCCAGATGCTCGAACGCGATGTGGCGGTGCTTGGAGTAGCCCCATCCCGCCAGCGGATCCCACGCGCGAGCGTGCGGCTCGATCCATTCCGGGTTCATCACGCCCGACTGCACGATCAGCCTCCGCATGTGGGATGAGCGCACCTGCCCGCTCACCGCCCGCCGCGCGAACTCTCGGTGGGCCGCCTTCGCCCAGTCACTCTTGGGATACAGCGTCCGCCCCACCACCTCGGTCAGCGCCCATGTCGGGAACACCCCGAACACCCCGTGCGTCCGCACCCGTGGCCCTGATGCCATCGCGCTCGCAATCACCAGCACGCACGCCGCCGCCCCCGCCCGCCTTCCCCCCCGCCATCCCCCCCGCCATCCCAGACGATGCCGGAACAAGGCCCGCTCCGACCGCGCCGTTCGCCCACACTCCGGACACCGCAGATCAGGAATCCCGGTCATGTCATACCAGCACCGCGGGCACCGCCGTCGTCCCCTTTCCGGGTCACGAACCATGCTGCACAACAACCACAAAGCCCACAGCCCAAGCACGATCCCGCTACCCCACCACAGCCAGTCCGGCCCGCCGGGCATCCAGGATGGGTTTGGCCCCCACACGCTCATATGCACGAGGGCATATACATGCCAATGAAACCAGTTTTCATGCCGCCCGCGTACCATTCCCCGCATGGGCAGCCCCACCACCCACCTGCTGGAGCCGGAACTCAAGGCGCTCATCGGCCAGCGTGCATTCCGTCAGGTGCGTGATGCCCTGTCCACGCTTGAGCCGGTCGATATCGCCGATCTGGTTGATTCGTTGGAACCGGAGGAGGCAATCATCGCCTTCCGAGTGCTGCCCCGCCACCTCGCCGCGGATGCGTTCGCGGAACTGTCCACCGAGTCACAGGAGGAGCTGCTCGGCGAACTCGGTGATGAGCGGGCCGCCCGCTTGGTCGAGTCCATGGACCCCGACGACCGCGCTGCCGTGCTTGATGAGCTGCCGGTGGAAGTCTCCGGCCAGTTGATCGCCCGCTTCAGCCCCCAGAACCGTCGCGTGACCCAGGCCATCCTCGGCTATGACGCCGAGTCCGTCGGACGCATCATGACGCCCGACTATGTCCGCATCCGCCCGGACTGGACCGTGGCCCACGCCCTTGACCACATCCGCCGCTACGGCCATGACGCCGAGACCATCAACTGGATCTACATCGTGGGGCCTGATGGTGAGTTGCTCGATGAGCTGCACATCCGCAAGCTGCTCCTCGCCGAGCCGACGACCCCCATCACCGACCTGATGGACAACGAGTTCGTCAGCCTCCGCGCCGACGAGGACCGCGAGGAAGCCGTCCGCAAGATGGCCCGCTACGACCGCACCGCCCTGCCCGTCATCGACTCGCTCGGACTGCTCGTGGGCATCGTGACCGTGGACGATGTGGCCGATGTCGCCGAGGAGGAGTTCACCGAGGATGTCCACAAGCTCGGCGGCCTCGAAGCCCTCGACCTGCCCTACACCGAGACACCCGTTGTCAGCATGTTCCGCAAACGCGGCGGCTGGCTCGCCGGCCTCTTTGTCATGCAGATCCTCACCATCGGCGTGATGAGCACCTTTGAGGAGCACCTCAACCGGGCCGTGGTCCTGGCGGTGTTCGTCCCGCTCATCATCGCCTCGGGCGGGAACACCGGCACGCAGGCTGCCTCCCTGCTCGTGCGCGCCATCGCCGTCGAGGAGGTCAGCCTGGCCGACTGGTGGCGCATCTGCCGCAAGGAACTCATCACCGGCACGCTCCTTGGCGCGATGCTCGGCGTGCTGGGTGTTGCCACCGTGCTGCTTCTCGGCGCGATCGGCTTCATCCACACCACCCACGCGTTCCCGCTCGCACTCACCGTCGGCGGCGCGGTGCAGACCATCGTGCTCTGGGGCACCCTCATGGGATCCATGCTCCCCCTGATCCTCCACCGCCTCGGGCTCGACCCCGCGGCTTCCTCGGCCCCCCTTGTCGCCACCATCATGGATGTCTCGGGCCTGACCATCTACTTCGGCTTCGCCCTGCTTCTCCTCCGCGGCTCGCTGCTGTAGGTGTCACTCCCCCACCGTCGCCCGGATCCACCCCGCGATCAGCCCCATCGCCGATTCATCAAAGGTCGTCTCGATCACGGCGTACTCACCCAGCAACCCCGTCTTCGCCGGCTGAAACAGGTGGTTGAGCCCCACCAGACGCACCATCGTCGCCGACGGGCATGGCCCCTCCTTCAACGCCCGCTCGATCGCACCCAGGTTCTCGTCCGCCGTCACCTGCGTGTCCAGCGTCCCGTTCAGCGCCAGCACCGGCACCGACACCCGACGCAGCGCGGCCGCCGGATCCACGGTGAGAAACTTTACCATCCACTCCCCCGTGAACTGCGGCATCAACTGCGTCGTCATCCGTTCCCGCCCCTCCTCCCCCTGCAGGTACGACATCTCGTAATCAACCAGCGTGCGCACGAGCGGGCGGATCACTTCCGGCGGCTCACCGCTGCCCGTTGCGTCGAAAATCGCCGCCCGGATCCGCGTGCTCCCCGCGATCCAGGCCTCGTCCTGCCCCGCGTTGCGGAACAGGGACGCGGCCTGATAAAGCAGAATGTCCCGACCGGACTGGCCCATCCCCGCAAGGAGCACCACGAACGCCGTCTCCGGATGATCCGCCGCCACGATCGGCGCGACCGCGCCCCCCTCGGAGTGTCCCATCACCCCCACCCGAGCATCATCCACCCGCGGATGCGCCCGCAGCGCATCGGCCGCCGCCGCCGCGTCCACGGCGAATCTGGGAATTGTTCCCTCCGCGAATACGCCAGTTGATTCACCCACCCCCCGGTCGTCGTACCGCAGCACCGCGATGCCCGCCCGCGTCATCCGGTCCGCCAGCACCAGGAACGGCCGGTGTCCCAGCAGTTCACTGTCCCGGTTCTGTGGCCCCGAACCCGAGATCAGCACCACACCGGGATATGGACCCTCACCCCACCGCGCCGCATCCGGCAGTGTGATCGTCCCCGCGAGGGTGTGCTTCACATCACCCTCTGGCCCCTTCACCTCCACCTTCACCGATTCAGACTGGTACGGCACCTTCGCCCCCGGCTCCTGTGGCCGGACCGGCTGGGCCAGTGCGGAAGCGGAAAGAACCATCACGGCGATCAACGAGCGGCGGACCATGCGTGCAACCTCCGGGCGTGTTGTACCAGATTCTCATCCATCAATTTCAATCCGGCTGAACCCGGCGATGAAAAAACCCCGGGAGTGGCCCCGGGGTCTGGAGAAAGGCGTTTTCCAACCAACCCTTACGCGGGCTCGGCCGAAAGGTTGCGGACCGATGCTTCGCGCCGCACGCGCTTGGAGGCGGCTTCGGCCTGCTCCCGAGCGACCGTCTCGGACTCCAGGAAGTCCTCACCGAAGCGGAACAGGCGGAACGAGTTGCCGATGACGAACACATCGGGCAGGAAGTGCAGCAGGGCCGCCGCACCCACGCCCAGGCTCGCCCCGCCGAGTTCGATGAACACGCCGGAGGCCGCCAGCCCCAGGCCCACGATGGCCATCAGCACCGACACCGCGATGTTCTGCCCGATGATCATCTTGGTCCGACGCGCCAGTTCCATCAGGAACGGCAGGCGGTTCAGTTCGTCGGTCATCAGGGCCACACCGGCCGAGTTGGCCGCGATGTCCGACCCCGACAGACCCATGGCCACGCCGACATCGGCCTCGGCCAGCGCGGGGCCGTCGTTGATGCCGTCGCCGACCATCATCACGCGGTAGCCGTCCGCGTTGAGCTGCTTGACCAGCTCGTGCTTTTCTTCGGGCAGGCATTCGGCCTCGACCATGTCCACGCCGGTGGCCAGACCCACGCGCTTGCCCACGCTCAGCCGGTCGCCGGTGAAGATTGCCACCGATCGCACGCCGAGTTCACGCAGACGCTCGACCACGGTCTTGGCGTTCGGGCGGACCTTGTCCTCCAGGCCCACGGCCCCGAGGTAGCGTCCGTCCTTGACCACATGCACGCCTGACATGCCCTCGATGCGGGCCTCGACGCTGGCCACCTGCGAGGCGGCCGCGGGCGACTGCGACTTGATCCAGTTGCCGCGTCCGGCGTACAGCGTGCCCAGGCTGGTCCGCGCCTTCACGCCCGCGCCGTGGATTTCTTCGTACTCGCCGCCCGGGTCCACCGTGATCCGCGCCTGCTGGGCGGTCCTCAGGATGGACAGGGCCAGCGGATGGTTGGACCGTGCTTCGGCCGCGGCCGCCGCCTTGAGCAGTTCCGCGCCCTCCACGCCCTCGGCCGGGGCCAAGCGAGAAACCTCGAACCGGCCCGTGGTCAGCGTGCCCGTCTTGTCCATCACGACGGCATCAACCGTCGCCGCGGACTCGAGGAACTCGGTCCGCTTGACCATTACGCCCAAGCGGGCCGCCGCCGCGAACGCGGCCACCATCGCCGAAGGGCTGGACAGCAGCAGGGCCGTCGGGCAGGTCACCACCAGCACCGTCACCGCACGGAGCGCGGCCGTGTCACGGATGTGCGGCACCTCGGAGCGGGCGTTGAAGAAGAAGACGATGGCCGCCACCGCGATCGCCACGGGCACATAGAACTTGGCCACCTGCTCGATCAGCAGCTGACGCGGCGTGCGGGTGCTCTCCGCCTCCCGGATCAGGTTCGACACCTTGCCGATCGTCGTGTCCGCCCCGGCCGCCATCACCTGGATGTCCACCGCGCCGGTCAGGTTCGTCGTGCCAGCGTACACATCGCTGCCGACCTGCACCTCCACCGGCATCGCCTCGCCGGTCAGTGAGGCCTGGTTGATGCTCGACTGGCCCGTCAGCACCCGGCCGTCCACCGGCAGGTTCTCGCCCGGACGCACGCGCACCATCATGCCAACCGCCACCTGAGCGACAGGCACCGTCCGCTCAACACCATTGTCAACAATGCGGGCCTCGGTCGGCGTCAGCTTGACCAGTTGCTCGATCGCCCGCTGGGCACCCGAGGCCGTGCGACGCACGATCTGGTCCGCCACCAGCAGGATGAAGGCCAGGAAGGCCGCGGTTCCGTAGTTGCCCACCGCCATGGCCGCCAGAATCGCCAACGCCGCCAGCGAGCTGGACGACACACGCTTGTCCATCACCTCCCGGAAGGCCGCCAGGAACAGATGACTGCCCAGCAGCAACGCCGCCAGTGCCGCCGGCAACGCCGCCACCAGCGGGTTGGTGATCCCCGCCCGATCGGCGATCAACGCCACCAGGGCCAGCACGCCGCCCACCATGTAGAACCCGAGGTACCGCTCGATGTTCACATCATGGTGCGAGCAGCAGTCCACGCCGCTGTGCGTCGGGAGATCCGCGTGGACATGGTCATGAGCATGATCGGAGTGGTCGTGCGAATGGGCGGCTTGGGCCATCTGCGAAAACCTCGTCGCGCGGTCGCGCGGCTGGCCGGGTCAGACCCGGAAGAACAAGGTCAGCCCCGGATCGTGAACCCCGGGACACAAGGAGGCAAGCATAGGAAAGACCCGACCGAGGCGACACCTATTCCCTATAGAGAGGATGAGGGGCATCGTCGAGGCCCTGCCGCTACCCTTACGAGCCCACACCCCCGCCGGTTCGACGCCCGCACCAATCGGAGTCCCCCGTGCCCCCCACACCCCCCACCCCTACGCCCCTTCCTCGCGTCACGATCCTCGGCATCGGCCAGATGGGTCTCGTCTGTGCTGGCATCCTCACCCAACCCGATCCTGCCCAGGTCTCCCCGGCCCCCCGCGCCCGCGTCATCATGTGGGGACACGACGAGACTGAACGCGGCAATCTCGCCCAGACCCGGCGTTCACCCCGATTGGCTGGCTTTGAACTGCCCGATTCCGTCCGCGTTGCCATCTCCGACGAGGAAGCCCTCCGCGATGCCGACCTGATCGTCACCGCCATCCCCGTGCAGTTCATGCGCGAGGCCTGGACCCGGCTCAAGCCGCACATTCCCCCTCATGCGGGGGTGTTGTCCGTCGCCAAGGGCATCGAGACCACCACCATCCTCCGTCCCACCCAGATCGTGGCTGATGTGCTGGGTGACAACCCCGATGCCCGCCCCCGCCCCCTCGGCTGCCTCTCCGGACCCACCATCGCCACGGAACTGGCCCGCTGCCTGCCCGCCACCATGGTCGCCGCCTCGGACCACCCCGGCTTCGCCGAGCAGGTCCAGCGCCTCTTCACCACCAGCTGGCTGCGCGTCTACACCAACCCCGATCTGCTCGGCGTGGAACTGGCCGGGGCCACCAAGAATGTCATCGCCATCGCCGCCGGCATCATCGACGGCCTGGGCGCGGGCCACAACGCCAAATCCGCCCTCCTCGCCCGTGGCCTGGCCGAGATCGCCCGCCTCGGCACCGCCATGGGCGCCCGCACCGAAACATTCTTCGGCGTCGCCGGGGCCGGCGATCTGGCCACGACCTGCTTCTCCCCCGAAGGCCGCAACCGCTCCTGCGGCGAAGCCCTGGGCAAAGGCGTGGCCCTCAAGGACTACCTGGCCGAATCCATGTTCGTCGTCGAAGGCGTCGAAACCACCCGCGGCGTGGTCCAACTGGCCAAGAAGTACAAGGTGGACATGCCCATCACCCGTGCCGTCCACGCCGTGCTCTTCGAGGGCCTGGACCCGGTGGAGGCCATCGGGATGCTAATGAGCCGCGAGCCGAAGGATGAGCAGGTAGGGTAAAAATACCACAGCCAACCTGGCTATTTGGCTTATGATCGGATCTCAAGCCATTTTGTCCGTATCCGCCAATTGTATCACTGATTTTTTATTGTATCATGATCGATGATACAGTATGATTTTTCAGGAGACAACTGGTGAACGATCTGGTGGCCCAGCTCAAAGCATCCTTGCGGGAAGTCCTCGGGATCGGGCTGTCGCTCAGTCCGTGGGAGGGGGCGGGAAGGGTTGCAGCCTTCCTGCAGGGGGCGTACGCATTCCGGGCTGGGGAGATCCTTTCGCACCCGGTCGTGTTCGTGCTGGACTCGGCGGCCGAGGAGCAAAGGCCGGGGAGGCTGCGCAAGCATCTTGATTCCGTCCAAGACGCGGCGGGCGTGGGGAAAGGGGTGGTGTATGTGCGTGAGACGATGAACGCGTACACCCGCCGGGGGATGATCGCGGAGGGCATCGCGTTCGTGGTGCCGGGGCGGCAGGTGTACCTGCCCGACCTCGGCATCGACCTGCGAGAGCGTTTCGACGGGCCAAAGCCGAGGCGCGAACGGTTCCGGCCGGCGACGCAGGTTGTCTTGCTGTGGGCATTGCTCCGTGGAGAGGCGGGGTTGCGGGGAGGGCGTGCGCTGGCGCGGACGCTCGGGTTCGCACCCATGACGCTCAGCCGAGCGATGGATGAGATCGAAGCCGCGGGGCTGGCCGAACCCGTGGAGTCCGGGCGAGAACGGACCATGCGGTGGGTCGGACCTCGCCGTGCAGTCTGGGAGCACGCGCAAGAACGGCTGGACGACCCCGCGCGGTCGCGGCACCTGGTGCGGTGCGAAAGCGGGGCGTTGCCTGGGCCGCGGGCGGGCCTGAGCGCGCTGGCGGCGTACACCATGCTCGGCGAACCGGACACGCCGGTCCGCGCGCTCACCGCCGCCGGCTGGGCGGACTACCGCGCTGACGCGGAGACCAAGCCTGCACCATTCCGCGAACCAGGGGTGATCGAGGTCGAGGTTTGGTCATACGACCCCATGTTGCTCAGCACTGAGAATCGCGTGGACCCACTGTCGCTGTACCTGTCCCTGCGGAACGACCCGAACGAACGGGTGGAAAAATCATTACGGGAGATGATGGATGGTGTCCCGTGGTGAAAGGGCTGGCGTTGTTCGCGAATCACTTCCGGGAGCACCGGGAGCGGTATGTGCTGATCGGGGGTGCAGCCTGTGACCTGGCGTTGGAGGCCGCGGGCGTGGGTTTTCGGGCAACCAAGGATCTGGACATCGTGCTGTGCGTGGAGGCAACACACACGGAGTTCGCCGAGGCCTTCTGGAACTTTGTAGACTTGGGCGGCTACGAGGTGCAGGAAGGATCATCGGGGCCACGGCGTCTCTACCGGTTTCGACGCCCGACCGATGATGCGTACCCCGCCATGCTGGAACTCTTCTCCGCCCGCCCGGACGCGCTGGAACCACGCGCCGGCGCGACCTTCACCCCACTCCCGTTCAACGACGAAGTTGCGAGCCTGTCGGCCATCCTGCTGGATGATGTCTATGCAGGTTGGATCCGTGACGGCCGCACCGAGGCCGAGGGCGTACCCATCGTGGGGGTCACACACCTGATCCCGCTCAAAGCACGCGCCTGGATGGACCTGAAGTCCCGCGCGGACGCAGGCCAACGGGTGGACAACGCCGACATCAAAAAACACCGCAACGATGTGTTCCGGCTGGCGGCCGTGATCCGGCCGGGAACGCAACAGGAAACACCGGAGATGATCCGGCGAGATATGCAGGCATTCTTGGTAGCGATGAATTCAGAGACTGTGGACCTGAAGGCGATGGGCTTGGGAACGATGGCGATGGGAGATGTGATGGGGATACTGCGGAACATCTATGGGGTGGGCTGAACAGAGCTGGGACTCACCTCCGCTTACAAGTTGGACATCCCCATCACCCGGGCCGTCCACGCCGTGCTCTTCGAGGGCCTGGACCCGGTGGAAGCGATCGGGATGCTGATGAGCCGCGAGCCGAAGGACGAGCGGGTGGGGTGAGTTTCTCTCAGTATTCGCCATCGCCATGTTTGGCGATTTGGCTTGGGCTTTCGGCAGCATTCGCCAGTACTGTCGAATCCGCCTCCCCCCCCCATCCCCCCTCCCCCCCCACCCCCCTACCACCCCTCCTCGCCCCCTCCTGCAACACCAGCACCCCCACACTCAATGCCAACATAAACCCCCCCACCGCCTCCAGCCCGAATCGGCGCATCAGCACCGCGCCCACGCCCGGCAAAATCGCCACGCCCAGGCTTGCGGCGGCCATCTGCATGCCCACCGCATTCGGGCCGTGGGCGCGGCCCATCCGTGGGGGCGTGGCCGAGACCATCATCGGGAAGATGGGGGCCAGCGCGAAGCCCAGCAGCCACAGGGCGGCGAAGGATGCCCCGTTCGAGAGGTCGACCCAGATCAGCACCACCGCCACGGGAGCGGTGAGCGTCCCGATCCGCAGGATTCGGTCGCGCGACCAGCCCGCGGCCAGCCAGCCGAACACGATCCGGCCCACCGTCAGCGCCGCCCAGTAGCCTGCCACGACCGGCCCGGCGATCTCCGGGCGCACGCCGCGGCCCTCGGTGAACAGCGTGTAGACCAACTGGCCCGCGCACACTTCCACCCCGCAGTAGAGCCAGAACACCCCGACATGCAGCCACGCCAGCGGCAGGCGCAGTGTCGCACGGAACGGGGCGCGAACATGAGCGGGAGGGTCCGCCTGGCCTTCGTGCGGGTCCGCCGTCCACAGCCGTAGTGTCACTGTGAAAAACCACGCCAGCACGCCCATCACCAGCGCCAGCACCGCATAGCCCCATCGCCAGGATTGCCCGAGCACCAGCACCGTCGTCATCAGCAATGGGCCGAGGGTCGCGCCGATGCCGTAGCAGGCATGCAGCCAGGACATCATCCGCGCGCTGAAGCGTTCAGCGGCGAAGGCGTTCAGGCCAGCGTCGATCCCGCCCGCGCCCAGCCCGCCGAGGAACATGCCCGGCAGCAGCCACCACCACGAGGGGGCCAGCGCCAACCCGGCCAGTCCCAGACCGGCCGCTGTCGTGCTCCAGACCAGCAGCTTTCCCACGCCCATGTGCCGGGTGATCGGGCCGCTTGAAAGGCTGGCGGTCAGATATCCGGCCGTGCCGCAGATCAGCAAGACCCCCAATCGGCTCACCGGGAGGCCAAACCCGTGCCGCATCGACGGCCACGCCACGCCAAGCACTCCGTCCGGCAAGCCGAGACTGACGAACGCAACGAAGGCGAGTATGACGAGCGCGATGTGCCTGCGGCGTGGCGTCATGAGCATGGATGGTACCGGCGTGGATTTCATATGATCCTGCATGCCGCGAATCCCCCATACCCGAGCCGTACTCGCCGAGATGGATGCAAAGGCACTGCGCGAGCTTGTCCAGTCGCTCGGTAAGCTGTCGGCGGAGAATCGCGCCTTCATCGCCGCTTGGACCGGAACCCCCAACCCGGCGAGCCAGCTTCTCGCTGCATCGAAGAAGAAGATCACCGACCAGTTCTTCACGCGCGGCAAGCCACGCTTTGCGACCGGGCGCGAACTGACCGCATGCCGTCGTCTCATCAACGACTATCGAAAGGCGACATCAACCCCCAACACTCCGGGGGGTTTTGACATCCCTGGCACGCTGGATCTGGGCTTGCATTATCTCACAACATGCACCCGCTCCATCACCCAGATCGGCGGGGATGATGCCACGCCGTATGAAAGCATGAGGCCCGTGGCCGAGGAACTGGCGCGAATCATCGCCGATGCACCGACCCATGCCGAGGACTTGCTTCCGACCGTGCGCACACTGAGCGAAATGGCACAGAACTTTGGCTACGGATTCGGGGACGACACCCGCTTTCTGGAGGAGGCCTTTGAAACCGCGGCTGCACGCGCGAATGAAACCTCCGGGACGCACGAGCCAGCGGCCCGAAAGTGATCGGCCGTTGATGAAAATTGGAACAAGACCCTGCCCGGCGGCCAAAGCATCCGCCCCAAAGAAACAGCCCCGGCCGATCACCGGGGCTGCCTGGCTTTCACTTCCTGATTCTCACTGAGTCGCGTTCGCTCAGCTCTTCGCCTTGTAGTTGTGGCTGGTGATCAGGTTCCGGTACGACGGCAGGTGGTTGGAGAACAAGGCTCCCAGGCCCTCGATGTCGTTGCGCCAGTCGCGGTGCAACTCGCACGCCACACCGAACCAGGTCATGAGCTGCGCGCCGGCCGCCTGCATGCGCATCCACGCCGCGTCACGCGTGGTCTGGTTGAAGGTGCCGGAGGCGTCGGTCACGACGAACACCTCGTAACCCTCCTCGATCGCCGACAGCGTCGGGAACGCCACGCAGACCTCCGTCACCACGCCGGCGATGAGCAGCTGCTTCTTGCCGGTTGCCTTCACCGCCTTGACGAAATCCTCGTTGTCCCATGCGTTGATGTTGCCCGGGCGCGCGATATACGGTGCATCGGGGAACATCTCGACCAGTTCCGGAACCAGGGGCCCGTTCGGACCCTGCTCGAAACTGGTGGTCAGGATGGTGGGAAGCTTGAAGTACTTGGCCGAATCCGCCAGCGCCAGCACATTGTTCTTGAACTCATCGGGCGTGAAATCCTGGACGAGGTTGCACAACCCTGACTGGTGATCCACCAGCAGGACGGCGACATCATCTTTGTCCAGCCTGCGATACTTGAATGCCATTTTTCTTCCTCCTGATTCGGCGTGTCGTCGTGGGACAGCATTGAACCCATCTCATGCGAACCGAAATCCCCCTACGGTCCAGCCACGGGCATCGGGCGTTGCAGTGAACTGTAGGGTGTCGGATGTCTCACGGTCAGCGGGCTCCGCGTGGCGGCTCCGGACGCAACGCGGCCGCGTATCGGAAAGCATGTGAAAGTCTCATTGTTTCACCGGGCGGGCGAGAACATCGGCGATTTCAGCGAGAATGGTCAGACATTCGGCCTCCGGTCGTGCGTCACAATGTCGCCCAGCCCCCAGCCCCCGCCGTGGGGATAGAGGATGACCGGCAGGGCCTTGCCGCCGAGCCACGCGAACGCACGATGCGGATCCGTGTGCTGCCGGTCGGACCCACCGGCCAAACAGTGTCCACCACCTCCGCGTCCGGCTTGTCCACCGGCTGGGCCTGCAAGTTGGTGAGCACGGCGTGGGCATGGCATAGGACAGGGTGTGGAGCGGGGCACCGCCCGCGAGTGAATCCAGAAAGGCCCGCGTGCGGGGGAGCAGCCGCCTGAACAAGCTGATTGAACACGGCATCCTCGAACGGGTACCCCTGAGCGACGGAGCCGTCCGCCACCAGTACGCCCCCACCCCCAAGGGTGAAGACCTGTACAAAGGGCTCATCGCGCTCATGCAATGGGGCCAGGCCCACTTCTTTGACGAGGAACCTGGCGCCCGCCGGTTGGTCGACCGCATCACCGGAGACCCCATCGCGGACATCGAGATCCGTTCGACGGCCGGCCGCCCGCTCACCCCGGATGACCTCCAGGTGCTTTCCGACCCGGCCGAGATCACAGAGGCTGAATAATTTCCCCAGTCCTACCCATGCGGACGGGTACCAGGGCAGTTTTCCCTCTCTCTGCCGTTCTTCCCCGAAGTCGCGGGTGATTCCGGCCGATGGCCTTGATGCGGGGCGATGACACGCCCGCACGCAGGCATCCATACACACAAGGAATCACCCTCATGAACACTTGGAACAGCACCCCCTGGAATGTGCCCTTCGGCTTCAACGGCTTCAACACCATCCCCGGCCCCGGCTTCTTCCCCGGATTCAGCGGTTACAACAGCCCCTTCGGCGGCTTCCCGGGTGTGACCGGTTTCAACGGCGTCAATCCCCCCTCCACCGGCTGGAACACCATGCCCGGCTTCAACGGCATGGGAAACCCTTTCACGGGCTACAACACCGTTCCGGGGATCAACAGCTCGTTCGGCGGCTTCAACCCCTTCGGCGTCGGAGGCTTCCCTGGCAGCACCGGTTTCAACGGCATCGGCAACCCGTTCACCGGCTGGAACACCTTCCCCGGTTTCGGCAGCCCTTTCACCGGTTTCAACCCCGTTGGTGTCGGTAGCTTCCCCGGAGTGACCGGCTTCAACGGCATCGGCAACCCCTTCACCGGCTTCAACACCATCCCCGGTGTCGGCAGCCCCTTGAGCGGTTTCAATCCCTTCGCCTTCGGCGGCTTCCCTTGGACCGGCGTGCCGTTCGGCTTCGCCTGGAACAACACCACTGACGGCAAGAACAACGGCAAGAAGACCGACCAGCCGCAGGGCTACGCCTTCCCTTGGGGCTTTGCGCCGTTCCCCTTCCCGGTTCAGCCGGCCACGCAGGCCGCCTGATCGAGGATCGGTCCGCGACCGAGCGACACATAGAACGACCCCGGGCCGGTTCAAGGACGAACCGGCCCGTTGTCATGTATGAACCATGCTCCTGAAAAGACGCACGCCCCGGGCCGATGGCCCGGGGCGTGCGCGGTCCCCAATGAACCGTGGGATCACTCCGTCCGAAGGTAGGCCGCGTCGAGGGCCCGTGTGATCCGCTCGTTCGCGTCACGCAGGTGGGCCGCGGAGTACGAGTCGATGCCCCGCGCCTTGGAGTACAGCAGCACCTTGGCCTGGAGGGTGATCAGCTCCTGGCGCGCCAGCGCCTGCACCGTCCGCGATGAAGCACCGGGCCAGCGCATGCCCGTGGCCAGGTTGATCATCCGTGTGAGATGCTCCATCTGGAGGTTGCGCTCGAGCAGGCCGATCAGGGGCGCGCGGTTGGTGTACTCGCCGTCCGGATCGGGCAAGGCCCAGATGCGTTCCCGCAGCACATCGAATATCTCTGGCACGGTCAACGCATCCTCATTGGCGGGGGTGCGCAGCTCGTTGTCCAGCACCCAGCCCAGACGCTGGGGGTTGACCAGCCCGGTCAGGGCCGAGGCCTGCACGGCCAGCACGCTCTGCGCCACCGGCCAGGCGTGGGCGGTGCCGTAGCCTTCGTCGTACCAGTTGTCGCTCTGAAGGTACGCCAGCACCGCCGGGTCCAGACCGAACGCGTTAGCGTCGAAGGCGTGATCCACGATGAACTTCAAGGCCCGGCGCTGCTGGGCCGCGTCCGCCGGGCGCACGGGGGCCGGCGCATCCGGGTCTCCCTTCATCGAACGCTGGATGTGCGCCGCGCCCACCCAGTGCATGGCCATGCTCACCGCGCCGGACTGCATGCCGAGCAGTTGCTGGTGCGTCTGCCGGGCCCGCTGCCAGCTCTCACCGTCCTTGACAGCGCCGGTCAGCAGTTGGGCCCGCGCCTTGTTCACGAATCGGATCCGCTCTTCCGCGAAGTCGATCGAGTCGCGTCCCAGATCCCAGGTCTTGGCCAGCGGGTCGGGCGAGAACTGGCCGTCCTCGGCCATGTAGGCGTGTGCCGGCTCGGCCGCCCGCGCGGCGACCGCCTTGGGATCGCCGAATGTGTAGTTCCACTCGATGGCCCACATGTCGTACGGCCCGATGTCGTTGGGCTGGTACGCGCCCTGCACCAGCCCGCGCGGGCCGCCTTCCACGATGATGTTTGATGAGGCGTAGTCCATCACCGTCGACTGGATCGGCTGGTCGAAACCCTCAGCGTTCATCTCTTCGATCGAGTGGAGCGCGGAGCCTTTCCAGTTGTGCGTCAGACCCATGGTGTGCCCGACCTCGTGCATCACCACATCGCGCAGCATCGGGCCGACGAACCACTCCGGCAGCCCATCAAGCAGCGAAGCATCATCCTCTCCGCGTGCCTCGGGGGCCAGTGCCCCGATCCCCATGTCAATCGCCAGGCGCGCCGCGGCCACGCTCGACGAGAGGCCGGGCTGCATCATGCACATCGCCCTTGCGTTCGCACCTCCCACCGCCGGGCGGTGCCCCTCCCACACCATCGGTGACATGGTGGGCGGCGCATCGGCCAGGAAGCGTGCCGCATCCTCCGGGCGTTCCACGATCGCGCGGGTCAATGCCGCCACGCGGTCACGGTCGCCCGGATCGGCCAGACGCACGCGGGGGTCCCATTCCGGGTGCTCGGCCAGCCAGCCGGACAGCTCTGGCGAGAGCACGCTCATCGCCGTGGCCGCCAGTTCGGTCTGGAGGTACTGGTTGGCGTACGACCCGATGAACCCCTCGTCCATCACGATGTCGGCTTCATAGATCTGTCCGGTATCGGGGTGGGCGTGGACCGGCCCGATCGCGAACCCCATGCCCGCGTTGGTCCACCGCACGAACGAGTAGCGGATGTCCTCCGGGTCGATGTCCATGTACGCGCCCGTGGAAGCATCCTGCTGGCGCACCTCGATCGCACCGATGATGCCCACGCGTTCGAACGCCTTGTTCCACGCGAGCACACCCTCCCGCACCCATCGCCGGTAGCGCAGCGGCGTGGTGTGCTCGATGTGGAACACGATCGGCTGCTTGGGCGGGCTCAGCCGCAGGCTGGGGTCGGCCTTCTCCAAGTGCCAGCGGTTGGCGTACCGCTTGATCTGCGAGGTCCCGTCGTTCACCGCTCGGTCTTCGTAGGACTCGAAGTAGATCCCCACCCGCCGGTCCGCCTCGCGGGGCTTGAAGTTGGCGGCCTTCTCGGGCATCCCCAGCGAGAATCGAACCTGTGCGATCTGACCCCCCGCCCGCGGCAACTCGAACCCCAGCTCGATGTTTCTCGGGAACACCTTCGCCTTTGTGATCTTCGCCAGTCCGGTGTTGGCCCCGCGCAGGAACCCGCCGATGAACTGGTCCGAACTGCCGAGCAGCGCCCGATCCAGGTCGATCACCGGCCCGCCACCCGGCCCGATCGCCAGGATGGGCACGGACAGCACCACCCGATCCGTGTTGACCCGCGCCACACCCTCGCGGGAGAGATCGTCGCCGCTGGACCGCACCGACAGATTCGGCTCGATCAGCATCAGTTGGTCGCCGCGGCGCGACCAGTAGACCGTCTTTGTCGGCACCCCCACCGCGTCGTGCCAGATGGAGTACACGCCCACCTGGGGATGGCCGGCTGCCACCGTCGCCACGAGGTAGAACCGCTTGCCCTCATAGTCCCGGGGCAGTTCGGCCAGCACCTGGGCATCCTTCTCCCGCGTGAACAGCGTGTAGAAGGCACCCTCCCCGGCCGCCACGCTCACCCGCTGATAGCCCTCCGCCACCTTGTCGAACGGCGGGAAGTTGTCCTGCCCGAAAGCCACCGACAACCCCATCGTCATGGCCGCTGCCGCCGCCAGAATCCGCACGCACCGCTTCATCACACTGCCTCCATCCGTTCATTCCCCCCTCCATCCCCCGCACACTTGAACCGGGGGACCGAGAGGTATACCAGCCCCAAAAACACCGGATGCACCGGGGTTCCGCTCGGCCGGGCTTGTGCCCGATCGGTCGAACCGGTACCTTACCAGAGGATCCGTTCTGGATCGAGTCTTTTCGTATCGGCGACCTTTCCGCCGCCAGCCCCACTTTGCATCTCAGCATTTCACCCCCCCACCCCCCCCGCCACCACACACGCAGACACATCCGTCTGTTCCCGCACGCACCTCCGGAGGAGCACATCATGCATATCCCCCCCGCCATCCCCGCCCCCCCCGCACTTGCCCTGCTGCTGATCGCCACCGCGGGGGCCATCGCCGCCCCGACTCCAGACCCCATCGTCTATCCGCCGGAACAGCCCGAACTCTGGGAACGCGAGCAACACCCCGAAGTGACCCCAATCACCCGACGCGGCATCGCCTTGAGCGTGGACTCCGGCACGATCGCCGCGCCCGTCGCCCCCACCCCCCGCACGACGGACAGCGCCTCCCGCCCCCCCCGCCCCCAGCAGATTCCAGTCTGGTCCACCGAGATCGAGGTGGAGGATGCTGGATGGATCCGCCTCCAGTTCGGCGATGTCACCCTGGCGCCGGCCACCGATGCCGCCCGTGATTCCTACCTGCGCATCACCTCGCTCTACGACGGGCACGAGCAGTACCTCGACATGCAGTCCCTCGCGGAATGGTCGTACACCTCGGCCTACTTCAACGGCGGGCGGGTCCGCCTGGAGATCATGGCCGGTCCGGGCAACCCCGGCTCCAACTCCGTGCAGGTCACCGCGGCCACCGTTTCCGAGCCGACCGTCTTCCCGCGTTCCCTCTGCGGCCCCACCGATGACCGCGTGCTCTCCTACGACCCCCGCGCCGCCCGCATGATGCCCATCGGCTGCACCGGCTGGCTCTTCGGCAACCAGCCCCACTCCTTCATCTCGGCCGGGCACTGCAACCCGCGCGCGGGTGATGTCATGCAGTTCAATGTTCCTCTCTCCAGCGCCGGCGGCACTCCGCAGAACCCGCCGCCGCAGGACCAGTACCCCATCGATGGAACCTCCGTCCAGCGTGAGAATGGCGGCGTCGGTGTTGACTGGGCGTTCTATGGCGCGTTCGCCAACTCCAACACCGGTCTGGCGCCCCGCGATGCCCAGGGAGCCTCCTACATCCTCGCCGATGTCGTCCCCGTGCCCGACGGACGCCCCATCCGCGTGACCGGCTATGGCAGCACCACCTCCCCGGTCTCACCCACCTGGTATCTCGTCCAGAAGACTCATGTCGGCACCTTTGTTTCCGCACCGGGAACTTCACTCCGCTACGACCCCGACACCACCGGCGGCAACTCCGGATCGGCCGTGTACGACGATCTGGCCGGACTCGCCATCGGAGTCCACACGCACGCCGGTTGCAGTTCCAGTGGAGGCTCGAACCAGGGCACCAGCCTCAACCGTCCGCAGTTCCAGGCCGCGCTGGCCAACCCGCTCGGCATCACCATGCCGATGGGTCTGGATCTCGACCTGCTCAGCCTCGCGCCTGACTCGGTCCACCCCGCTGGCGGCGACACCATCTCCATCCTCGTGCAGCCCGACAACGGACGGAATCCCTCCGGTGTCGTCATCATGTGGGTTGATCGCGGCGCGGGCTTCGAGCCGTTCCCCATGACCAACACCACCCAGAACATCTACACCGGCACCTTCCCGACGGCCGAGTGCGCCAGCACCGTCCGCTTTTACTTCACGGCCCAGGACACGGCCGGTTCAACCTGGTCCCTGCCCGCTTTGGGTGAGAGCGCGGCCTGGTCCGCTCTGGCCGCTGCGGGCCTACATGTCGCTATCGCCGACAACTTCGAAACCAATCAGGGTTGGAGCGTCCAGAATACGAACCTTCAGACAGGCGCGTGGGTCCGCGCCATCCCCGGAAACTTCGGACGCAATGACCCCGCGAACGACTATGACGGCTCCGGTCGCGCTTTCGTCACCGGCAACACCGCCAGCGAGGATGTGGACGGTGGCCCCACCGTGCTCACCTCCCCCACGATCGACCTGACCGGCATGGCCAACCCCACCGTCTCCTACGCGCGCTGGCACTACTCCAACGGCACCGGTGACAACCTCACCGTCCAGTTCTCGTCCAACAACGGCGTCACCTGGACCACGGTTGAAACCATCCCCACCAGCACCGGCTGGGTGGCCGTCGAGTTCCGCGTGGCCGACTATGTCACGCCCACCAGCCAGTTCCGCGTCCGCTTCAGCGTCATCGATGTCAGCCCCGCCACGGTTGTCGAGTCCGGCCTTGATGCCTTCCGTGTCTACGACATCCTCTGCACTGACCCCTGCGCCGCCGACCTCAACAACGACGGCCAGCTCAACTTCTTCGACCTCTCCGACTATCTCACCCTCTACAACGCACAAAGTGGCACCGCAGACATGAACGGCGACGGCATGCTTAACTTCTTCGATGTCAGCGCGTACCTGAATCTTTACAACACGGGCTGCCCCTGACAAACCCCTCCTTCACCACCCTCAAACCGCGGGCGATGCCCGCGGTTTTTTCATGACCGCGCCGCCCGGTCTCCGCTCTCGATAGAGCGGCGGCATGCCGCCGTCCGGAGACACCGCCATGACATACCGTCGCTGCGCCGCCGCTGTGGCCCTCGCCTGTGCCCCACCCGCCCTCGCCTGCGATCCCGTGGGCAGCCCGCTCGAGCAACGCCCCGTGACCGACACGAGCCAGGGCGTGGTGCTGATCTACCGCGGAGACGCCCCCGTCCAGGGGCCGGGCGTTCTGGATGCGTGGCGTTTTTACGACACCAACTCACTCAACGGCCGGGTCACCCCCCTCTTGTTCGAAATCCAGAACGACACCTTCGTGCTCGTCGGTGTCGGCACATCCCGCCTCAGCGCAGCGACAGGCATGCAGCAACACCCCTTCGCACCCATTGCCGGCACCGACCAGCTCTCAGCCGGGACCGAGTACGCCGTCGGCTTCACCACCCGCTCGTTCGAGCCTTCCGGCCCGGGAGCGTTCACCCAGACCGGCACCAGCACCGGCGTGATCGAGTTCACCGGCTACAGCATCTTCACCGACCCGTGGGACTACGCCCTCCCCTCGAGCATGCATCTCGGCCAGGTCTACGGCCCGGGCGGCGTCGGCCTCAACCCGATCGGTTTCTCCGGGAGGATCTACTCGGCTGAGTTCCTGATCAACTGCGACGATTCCTGCCCGGCCGATCTCGCCGCGCCCTTCGGAACCCTCAACTTCTTTGACCTGGCGGCCTACATCACTCTCTACAACGCCAACGACCCCAACGCCGACCTGGCCGCGCCGTTTGGCACCCTCAACTTCTTCGACCTCGCGGCCTACATCGCCCTTTACAACGCCGGCTGCCCGTAATCAGCAGTGACGCGGACAGGCGTACGCGGTGTTTCATGCACGACGCGCACCCGACTACAGAATGAGCTAGGCTACTTGTGATGCAGGCACCCCAGACGCAGAATCCGCAGGATCTCTCCGGCCTTCTGGACGCGCTGGCGCCCTGGCTCTGGTGGATCGGTGGGGGCATGGCGGCCGTCACGGCGATCGGCCTGCTCGTCTGGCTTCTCTTCGGACGCCGCCAGGATCTCACGCGGACCCAGGTTCGCACGCGTGCCGCGGTCGTGCTTCCGCTGCTCGCCGTGACCGTCCTGCTCCTGCTCGTCACCATGCCGGTCAGCGACACGATCAACAACAGCCTCATCGGCCTCTACGGCCTATGCATCGCAGCTGTCATCACCCTCGGATCCACCACCATCTTCGCCAACTTCATGGCCGGTGTCATGATGTACCATGTCCGCTCCTTCCGCCCGGGCGATTACATCACCATCGGCGAGCACTCCGGGCGCGTCAGCGCCAAGGGCATGTTCCATGTCGAGATCCAGACCGAGGATCGTGATCTGGTCACCCTCCCCAACGCCTATCTCATCACCAACCCCGTGCGCGTGGTGCGATCCAGCGGGACCATCATCGCCTGCGAGGTCAGCCTGGGCTACGACATCCCCCACGCGCGGGCACGGGCGCTCCTTCTCCGGGCCATCGAGAACGCGGGGCTGAGCGACGGCTTCGTCCAGATCCGCGATCTGGCCGATTTCTCCATCCACTACCGCGCGTGCGGCCTGCTCGAGGACACCCGCAAACTCGTCTCCTCACGCACCGCCCTGCGTTCCCAGGTGCTCGATGTGCTCCACGGCGATGGGATCGAGATCCTCTCAACCCACTACTTCTCTCGACGCCCCGCGCCCGACGGACCGGTCATCCCGGAACAACACCACCGCCGCTCCACCCAGCCCGCCACGGGTCCGGAGCAGGTCATCTTCGACAAAGCGGAGGATGCCGAGCGTCTCGGGCGCGTCAAGATCTCTCTGGCCGAGACCAAGGTCCAAATCAAGGAACTCGAGGACAGCCTCGACGAATGCAGCGGAGAAGACAAGGCCGAGCAGAAAGCCCGCATCCGCGCCGAAATCGAACGCCAGCAGCGCATCGCGGAACGCCTCATCGAACGCATCAGCCGGATGGAGCAGCAGCAGCAGTCTTAACGCGGCATATATCAGCTTCTCCGGCGATGCGCTGGCCACCCCAGCCAACCCCGCTCGCATCGACCCCGCCACCCGACGCTTCCGCGGCTACGCCTGGGGGCGATAACATCGGCTGGATCAACCTCCCCCCCCCCCCCCCCCCCCCCCCCCCCACCCCCCCCGCGCCGACCTGGCCGCGCCCTCGGCATCCTGAACTTCTTTGACCTCGCCGACTACATCGGCCTCTACAACGCAGGCTACCCCCGATACACCCACGGGAACTTATGCGTCGGGAGCGAATCTCTACCCATCTTCCTCCAGACCCTTGCCAGCCACGGATCAGTTGCGTTCAAATTTCCAGCCAAAACACAAACATTATCTTGGCTTGTGAAGAATCCAGTGTCGGGCCGCTTGGAATGGCAGTAGACTCCATCAAGGCGGGGTTCCGCCGAACTTTCATCGGTGTATCAGAGAAAGCCCACCCATGCATCAGGCCGCGACTGGACTCGGGATCTTCGTGACGAGCTTGGCGGCCAGTGCCGACATCCGCTTGGCCACCGATTTTCTACCCTTGCCGTTCACCCCCGGCAGCACCCTGATCGGTGATGCCGACGGCGACGGTAGAACCGATCTCTTTCTTTTCTCCACAAGCCCCAACGCGGTCACTGTGTATTTTGGACGAGAGAACAACCGCTTTGAACCTGGCCCCCAGCATCTACTTCCCGGCGACCCGATCGCCTCTGTCCGCCTCGCCGACCTGAACGGAGACAGCCGGGACGACATTGTCATACCGAACCGATTCGCGCAGGACACCATTTTCATCCTCCCCGCTGATCCTCACGGTGCGTACGACACGCAGGTCGCTCTCCCAACAATCCAGCAGCCGCGCATGATCGCCCTGACCGACACCGATCATGACGGCGCGATCGACATCGTTGTCTCGCGCGGGGATCTCGCCGCCATCCACCGCAATCTCGGGAATCTTGATTTCGGTCCCCCCACCACCTTCCCGACCATCGGCGGCATCCCGACCGATGTTCTCGCGATCGATATTCATGCCAATGGCAATCCCGAGCTGGCCTTCCTGACCTCCAACGCGGTCCTGATGTACCGACAGGGGGCGGACGGCTTCACACTTGCAAACCAGACAAGCCTCACCGGTACCCCCGTCGCAATGGCCGCCGACGACACCCTGGGAACCGGTGCGCAGTCCCTCCTCATCGCATACCGGCAGAACACCACGGTCAGCATCCTCCGCACGGTCAACGGGCAGAGCTACGGCCTGATAAATCCTCAGCCCGGCGCAACCCGCCCGCTGACCGCCTCCTCAGTCGCATTCGGCGATATCTCCGGAAACGGGCGACTCGATGTGCTTCACGGCTTTGAGGGGATCGCGCCACTCAGCCCACTCTACCGTGTCTCGCCGGGCTCCCCACCGTTCCGCGAGATCGAGCCCGCTATCGCAAGCATCAGCAATCTCCGCCACGCCCATATTGCATCCTTGAACAACACCAACCGCGGTGATCTAATCCTTGTCGGCACACAACCGCCAGGCATCTTCGCCGTCATGCAAGGCATCGAGGGAACCTTCCGATCCGCCGGTCAGATCTTGCCAACCAACCGCGCATACCGCTCCCTCGTGCCCATTCCCAGCACAAGCGATCACGCGGCATTCCTTGCCACCCACAACGAGTCTGGCAGCCTGTCCAAGCTCATCATCCGACCTCAGTTCCCGGGCTTTGAACTCACGGAAACCCCGATCCAGGGCGCCGCGGGTGAATCAGCATTGGATTGGATGCTGGCAGACCTCAATGCCGACGGTCGCCCCGATCTTGTCCGCCGATCAACCAACACCATCCGCTGGCAACTCGCCGAGCCCGATGGCTCTTTCGGTCTCATGCTCGAACGCAACCTTGGTGGCTTTGCCGCGGGCATCACCACCGCGGATTTCGACGCGGACGGCACCGCAGACTTCATCTGGTTCGCCACCGACGGCCGAGCGCGGGTCGCACACGGCCGCACTACCGGATTCATCAGCCCGCCCTACGACCTGGGGCTCTCAGGATTCGAGAACATCGGCGCCCTGGCCACCGCTGACCTCAATGCCGACTCCATTCCAGACCTGGTCTTCACCGATCGCACTTCCGACAATGCCCGGCTCCATGTCGCCCTCGGCCGCGGAGATGCCACCTTCCACCCTCCCGTCACCGTCTCGACCATTGCCCGGAACCATGGCAACACACCCAGCCATGTCGCCATCGGCGACTTCAATCGCGACGGCGTTCCCGATATCGTCGTCGCTGGTCTCAATGCCATCGCCTTCCACCCGGGCGATCTTCAGCAGACCATCCTGGCGCCTCAGATCATTCCCGTTGATGCAGCCATCGATGTCGCCGCGGTCGATCTTGATGCCGACCGTCGCCCCGAGCTCATCGTGAACTGTGGGAACCATTCCATCCTGCTCTCCTACGCACCCGGCGCTCCCCTCTCCGTGCGTCGGCACGCATACAACCCCGCCGGCACATACAGCCGCGGCTTCCATCACATCGACGGCGGCGGACTCCCGCACCTGATCGCCACCGATCCCCAGGGAATCACCATCATCCGCAACCATTCCACACCCGCCTGCATCCCTGATGTGGTGCCGGATGGCGTGCTCGACTTCTTTGATGTGGTCGCGTATCTCCGCGCTCTGAGTGTCGGTGATCCGGCCGCTGATCTCAATGACGACGGGAATCTGGATTTCTTTGATATTGTCCGGTTTTTCAATCTCTTCAGCGAGGGGTGCCCATGATGCACATGAGAATGACCCGCCCGACAGCACTCCTGCTGATCGCCCTGACAGGCACCCATGCACCTGCATCGGATGTCCATACTTCCACTTCCTTTACTCCCATCGAATCCGCACCAGTATCGCTGCTTGCGATGGATGATCAGGCCGTCGTGCTCGTCCATGAACTCCCGCTCCGTCTAGTCACCCATCGTCCCAACCCGGCCAGCGAGTTTGAGGTTGACACAACCCTCACCCTGCCCGGCAATCGATTCACCAGGCTGGCCCAGGCGGATATCAACGGTGACGGACACGCCGATCTTGCCATCCTCTCCAGCACCGAGCGCCTCATTCACCTCCTGATGAATCAGGGCGACGGCACATTCCTGCCGGCGGCCAAGTCGCCATACCCCACCCCCAGTCTCAATAGCACAGCCTTCGCGTTTGGTGATCTCGACGGGATGGGCATCCCTGATCTGCTTCTTGGGGCTCAGGCCGGCCTCGTCCGCTATCCCGTCATCGGGGAAGGCGAACTCGGGTTTCCCGCCGTGATCGCACCAGGCATCTACGGCCATGAGCTTCTCGTCGCTGATTTCAAGGGCACTGACCAGAGTCAGATTGCCGTGATCGATGGTACCAACATCCGTCTCCTCGAACGCAGCGGCGATGCCTATCAGCCAACCCTCAACCGTTCGCTCAACGGGACCGCATTCCGGATGGTCGCTGGCAACCCGCTTCTCGACGGTCGCGTGCCAATCCTCATCGCACGAACCGAGTCCAGCCTGGACACCCTGACCTACAGCCCGAACAACAACTCTTTCAGCACCGTCACATCCGCCCCTGCCTCCGCAGGATCCAGCCCGACCGATGCCTGCTTCGCCGATGTCAACGCCGACGGCGTGCCGGATCTGATCATGGGCTACGCGGGGTCACTTCTTCTCAGGACCAACCTCAGCGATGCCAGTTCCCCCACCGGCTACGCACCCACACCCGCCATTGGCTACTTCTACGGCCTGCGCCATGTCGCCGTGCTTGACATCAATGGCGATGGCCTGCAGGACACCATCCACGCCACCGCCAATCCCCCGGGTCTGATCACCTTTCTTCAGCATGCAGAGCACGGTTTCAGTGAGTACGGAACCACCGGACCCAAACCCGGCGATCTCTATCGCTTCCTGCGCATCAGTACACCAAACGAACCGGCATCCTTCTTCCTGCCTCACTTCACCAACTCCCAGAACCGCCTGAACCAGCAGGCCACCATTCTGCCAGGCAATGCCAGCCCCATCATTCAGACCACCGACCTTGAAGGCCCGGCCGCCGCGCCCGTGAACACCCGCTGGATGGTCGCCGATCTCAACAATGACGGCCACCCCGACCTCGTCGAGGTCCGACGCGTCCCTTCCGCTCAGCTCACATCACCGGTACCGCACGCGCTCTTTTACCACCTTTCACTCACGGACGGGAGCTTTGCCAACCCTGTTTCGATCCCCTTTACCGGGGTCTACAACATGGGCACTCCGGTCGTCGCTGATTTCAACGCCGATGGCATCGACGATGTCGCTGTGATGGACGCTTACGGCCTCGTGTTCTTCTTCTTCGGAGCCACGAGTGGCGAGATCGCACCTCCCACCCAGTTCCAGTTCATCCCGCACCCCGGCTTCCTCGACGGCGCATACGGCGCACTCATGGCGGCCGACCTGGATGGCGACGAGCATATTGACCTGATCGGTGCCAACCGCCTGGGTCAAGGATCAGCTGTCTATGTTGCGTACGGTCTCGGCGGTGGTCAGTTCGAGCAGCCCGTCTCCATGCCGGCCCCACCCAACGCGGGCGGTCAGATCTCCCCTGCCCAGGCCACCGGGGATCTCAACAATGACGGTGTGCTCGATATCGCCATCACCGGCACATATCAGGCCGTCATCTATCTCTCTGAAGGCCCGCGTGTCTATACCGCCGCACAACAGATTGCCGCCGACCCCGCCCCGCAGACCCTCTTCATCACCGACTTCAACGCCGACGGTCTCCACGAACTCGTCCTTGCGTTCCGTGGCAACACGGAAGTGGTCCACTTTGAGGATGGCCAGCCCTCGCCCGACCGGACCCGCTTCCTCTCACCCGATGGCGTGCAGGCCATCCACTTCGAAGATTTCACAGGCAACGGCCTGCCCGACATGCTCATCTCCTCCTCCGGAGGCCTTTCCATGATCTACAACCAAACCTCATCCCCATCCGCATGCCCCGCCGACATCAACAGTGACGGCATGGTCAACTTCTTCGATCTCGCGGCCTACATCGCCCTCTACAACGTCAACGACCCCAACGCCGACCTGGCCGCGCCGTTCGGAACCCTCAACTTCTTCGACCTCGCCGCGTACATCGCCCTCTACAACGCCGGCTGCCCCTGATCCGGCAAGCGTTGCCCCGCACGACACCGGCTCACGCCGCGCCGGCTGACGGACGCACGGCACGCGCCGGGCAACCGAGCGTCAATCCCCCTCAGGCTCGGACCGTGCCTTGAGCGCGAGGATGTTCTCCGTGGTCAGATCGGACCGCACCGGCACTATCCCCTCGCGTTGCATGTGATCGATGGTGGCCAGACAGGCGTCGAACCACGCCGCGCCCTCTTTCAGCAGATCCGTGTCCGTCCCGGCCGCCTGTTCGATCGCCGACAAGCCCAGCCCCCGCTGCGCGGCGGCCAGCGAGGTCCATACGCGCGTGTCCCGCGCATCCCGCTCGCGGCACCAGTGGGCCAGGGCGATCGAATCCGTGTACGCGGGCCGCGCCTCCGCGTGCCGCCCGAGCAGCCGCAGGTTGTGCGCCAGCTGCTCTTGCGCGGCCAACAACGCCTTCCTGTAGTACAGGTTCTCGGGATGGTCGTCTACCAGTATGGTCCGAAGCTCCAACACATGACGGTGCTCCGGCAGAGCTTCCTCGAACCGCCCGGCATCCAGGAGCGACGAAGCGACCTTTTCACGCGCAATGGAGAGGTCGATCCTCAATCTCGCGTCCCCCGGATCGGCCTGATGCAGGGCGTGGAGCAGCTCGAACGCCGACCGATTGTGCAGGATCGCGGTCTCGAACTCGCCAATGACCCGGACCGCATCGGACATGCGGTGATGAGCCAGCGCCAGATCACGCCGGGCGCGCGTGCTCTGTGGGTTGCGTTCAAGTTCGGCCTTGCGGATCTCCATCGACCGCTCGAAGTGCGGCACGGCCTCCGCCCCCCGACCGAGCCGCACCAGCGTCAGCCCGGCCTCGTTGTACGCCACCGACACCGTCCGGGGCGTGGCGGACCCCATCGTCTCGGCCGTCCGGGCCGCTCCGAGAGCGTTGAGGAAATGCACCAACGCCTCCTCCGGCCGCCCCATGTTCCGCAGAACGCTTCCGATGTTGGACTCCGCCAGATACACCGTCGCGACGAGCGCCGCGCTGTCGGGAGAGCGGAGCGACTCGGCCGCCAGCCCGTCGCGGGCCTTCATGAAATGCGCCAGCGCATCCTCCGCACGCCCCGACGATGTCACGGCCTCGCCCATCGCCAGGTATGTCCGAAGCATGGCTACCCGGTTCTCCAGCGACGGCGCGATCCGCTCGATCCGCTCCCGGATCCGGATGCCGCGCTCGTAACTGTCAATCGCCCTCATCGGCTCGCCCAGGTTGGACCGCAGCGGGTTGCCCTGAAGATCCCCGATCCGGGAGTACGCCTCGGCCAGCTCGGCCAGCAACTCGGGATCGCCCTCCGCGTCCGCCGCGAGCGAGTCCAGATAGGTCAGCCCGGTGCCCACCAGATTCTGACGCACCTCCAATGACCCCGGCAGCGTTTCAACCTGGCCGTACACATCGAACAGGAATGTGTTGGCCAACGCGCGAACCTGGGCGAACCGGCGCTGAGCGACGGCACGCTCGGAATCCGCCCGCACGGCGAAGATCCCGCTGACCACCGTCGCGCCGATCATCGCCGACGCCACCGCCCCCACACCCGCCACCAGCCCGCGATGACGGCGCGCGAACTTCGCGAGCTGGTACAGCGTGCTCGGGCCACGCGCCAGAACCGGCTCGTTCCTGACCATCCGGCGCAGGTCCGCGCCCAGGCTCTCGGCGGACTGATACCGGCGGGACGAGTCCTTCTCCATCGCCTTGGCGACCACCGTCTCCGCGTCCCCTCGCAGGCGACGGTCCACCGCGCCCAGCCGCGCCGGCTCAACCTCCTGGATCCGCCGGACCGCGTCCGACACCGACCGCCCGTCCAGATCCAGGGCCGCACGCCCCGCCAGCAGCTCGTACGCGATCGAACCAAGCGCGTAGATGTCCGTCCGCGCGTCGATCCCGTCCCGATCGCCCGCGGCCTGCTCCGGGCTCATGTACCCCAGCGTGCCGACCACCTGCCCCGGCATGGTCCGCACCGTCGCCTCCTCATCCGTCAGCCGCGCGATGCCGAAATCCAGCACCCGCGCCCGACCCGTCTCGTCCACCAGGATGTTCGACGGCTTGAGATCCCGATGGATCACCCCGCGCAGGTGGGCGTGATGCACCGCGTCGCAGACCTCGGCGACCAGCTCCGCTCGCTCCTGGATCGAAAGCCCGCGCCGGCCCGCGTACGCCGTGATCGGCTCTCCACGCACCATCTCCATCACGAAGTACGGCTCGCCCGTGCCCTCGTCCACGCCCGTGTCGTACACCGCCGCGATGCCGGGGTGCTGCAACCGCGCCAGCGCGGCCACCTCGTGCTCCATCCGCCGACGCAGCGACGCCGCCCGGACGCCGGCCCGTCCGATCTTGATCGCGACTGTCCGCTTCGGGTGCTCCAGCTCGCCCTCATACACCAGTCCCATCGATCCCGCGCCCAGCAGCCCCCGGATGATGTACTTGCCCACGCGGCTCCCCGGCGGGCGGTGCTCGCCGGCGCACAGCGTGTCGTGATCGTCGTCGTGGCCCAGCAACGCCTCGACCTCCGCCACAAGCCCGTCGTCGCCACCGCAGAGCGATCTCATGAGCGAATCCCGCGTGTCCTCCGGAGCGTCGCACACCCGGAGAAACACCTCCTTCGACCGCGCGTACAGCGTGTCATGCGTCATCATCGCCCGTCCCTTCCCCGTCCGCCAGCTCCCGGCGCAGCCACGCGCGGGCGGCGCGCCAGTCGCCGCGCACCGTCCGCTCCGAGACCCCGAGCACCGATGCGGCCTCCCCTTCCGTCAGCCCGCCGAAGAAACGCAGCTCCACGACGCGGCAGGCCCGGGCATCCAGATCGCCGAGCCGCGTCAACGCCTCTTCAAGATCCAGCGAGTCGATCGGCTCGCACGCACGCTCCAACGCGGCCCCGTCCAGCGTCACGCGCCGCCAACCCCCGCCGCGTTTCATCCGTCCCCGGCGCTTGGCCTCGTCCGCAATCACCCGCCGGACCATCTCCGCGCCGATGGCCAGAAAATGCGTCCGACCCTGCCAGTCCACCCGCGTCTGATCGATCAGACGCAGGTAGGCCTCGTGGACGATCGCCGTCGGCTGGCAGGTCCAGTCCGCATCGGCAAGCCGCGCTGCTGCCAGCCGCCTCAGGTTGTCATACACCATCGGTGCCAACCGACGCGCGGCATCCTCATCGCCCCCCACACTGCCGCAGAGGGTCGCGGTCGCATCCTCAGGCTCGGGTTCCGGGCTTTGCATCTCGGGATATCCCCCATTTTCGCGGGGCATCTGGCTAAGGAATATCCATTATCACACATCCCACCCCCCGATGCAACACCCATCCCCGCCTCTCCTGCCGCCGAAGAGTCGGGCGGCCCGGCCCGAAAAAATCCGCGTCTTCTTGCCGTCTCCACCTCCCCGTGTCGCGTTCCGGCTTGGGAACACCTCCCATCAACCACCGGAACAGCTCACCCAAAGGAGACCGAACATGTGTTTCAACCGGCAAACAACCCTGGCGACGATCTTGGCCGCGGCCGGCATGGCCACCCCGGCCACCGCCGACCTGTTTTCGTTCGACACATCACTCACCACTCCGCACAGCATCACGATCAATGGAGTCGAGGTCCGATACACGACGGATGGAATCTATGCCAACCTGGTGGTGCTTGGCGACCTGAACCTCCATGCCGGCGACGCGCTGCGTTTCACCGGCAATCGTGTCGTGATCATCACGGTGCTCAACAACATGACGATCGCGACCGGCGGCAGAATCGAAGCCAGCGGTGAAGGCATGATCGGCGGCCCCGGGGGCGGACGGGGCGGGGACCCCGCCGAACTGCCGGGTGGAGTGGGTGGCGGGGGCGGCCTCGGCGGACTGGGCGGCACCTGGGGCGCGGGCGGTTTGGGCGGCGTCCTCGGCGCGGGCGGCGCCAACGGCTTCCCCGGCATCACCGGCACCAACGGGTTCTCCGGAAGCCCGACCACCACCCAGGCATCCACCGGCTCGCCCGGCGGCAACGGCGGTTACGGCGGCAGCGGCGGCGCACCCGGCCACACCCCGTTCCACATCAGTGACCTCGGTGGGCTCTATGGAGAACACGGCGCCGGGATCGCCGGCGGTGCGGGCGGTGCGAGCGGCGGGGGCAACGGCGCCCCCGGCCGCACCGGCAACAACGGCGGTTCCGGAGAAACCGGGCAGAACGGTTTGATCGGAGGGCACGGCGGGCACGGCTCATACACACCGAACCAGAACAACGCTTTCGCCTTCATCACGGGCGGCGGCGGCGGCGGAGGCGGTGGCGGTGCTGGCGGTGGCAGCGGCGGCGGCGGAGGCTCGGGCGGTTTCCTCGGGGGGATCGGCGGCGCCGGTGGCGGCGGCAGCAGCGGCACCAACGGCGGACGCGGGGGTGATGGAGGCCTCGCCGGGCTGGGCGGAAGCGGCGGCGGAGGCGGCGGCGGCATCGAGATCCGTGTTCTGGGACGCACCCTGATCGACGGGCTCCTGCTCGCCAAAGGCGCCAATGGGCTCACCCCACCCCCGCCCGGAGCCGGCCAACCCGGCCACCAGGGTCAGACCCCCAACCCCCCCGGCGACGGCGGCTCCGGCACCGGGAGTGGCGGAGCGGGCGGACGCGGTGGACGCGGGGGCATCGGGGGCGCCGGCGGTACCGGTGGCGCCGGCGGCATGGGCGGGTTTGGTGGTGGCGGCGCCGGCGGCACCATCATTCTTCAATCCTCCGTGTTCTCCCAGGGGTTCGGTTTGTTGGATGTTCTTGGCGGGTTTGGAGCCGCGGACGCTCCCCGTGCTTCACCCGGACGCATCACCCTGCGGGACAACATCGCTGGCAACATGGCGCTCAGGACGATTGGCCCGACCATATTTCCCCCTGGGTTCGCATGGAGCAGTTCCAACGGCCACGCTGGGAGCGCAACTCCGATGGTCCCCGACCTGATCGACGGGGCCGAGATCTACGGCCTCGCCGATCTCAGCGCGACCGACTTCGCCGATGTGCTCGCAGACGCCCCGGCGGGGACGGAGCTCGCCCTGATCCGCCTGGATGTCGGGCCGGCCCCCCTTCCGTCACGACTTTATCGCCGTGATCAATCTGAGCGATGAGTTCATTCCCGGTGTCCGGATGGGTGTCCACCAAATGCCTCTCACCACGCTGCTGAGCCGGGGCACCGCGCGTCGTGTAAACAATCTGCCCGCCCAGCCGCTTGCCGGCCTCGCCCCCGGTGAAGTCTGGATCACCCTCGTGCCGAGTTGGATCCACGAGTTCAGCCTCGGCACGGCGTCCACTCAACTGACGCCGCAATATCTCCCCGTCGGGGGAGCCCTCTACATCCCCGGCGCGGCGTGCGACGCGGACCTCAACGCCGACGGCACGCTCAACTTCTTCGACATTTCGCAGTTCCTGAACATGTACAACCAGCAGGATGCCGCCGCCGACATGAACAACGACGGGCATATCAACTTCTTCGACATCGCGGCCTACGTCGCCCTCTACAACGCCGGCTGCCCCTGACGAATAGGTCCACGGCACATTCCTGCCAGCCGCCAAGTTACCCGACCCCAGGCCCAAGCTTTGCACAAGCTCGTATCTCCGCCTCTCGCGTATCCCTGTTCTGGAGGCCCTTCACCGTCGCGGGTTGCGGTGGCTGGAGCGGTCCGAATCCGGGCGGTTTGGGCCGAAGGGGTTCCGGGAATTGCGAGGAACCTTCGTGGTCACAGGGGGGGAGGGGGGGGAGGGGTCTGGGGTTGGTGTTGGCGGCGTGGTCTCCTCGGGCGCGGCGAGGTGGGTCAGTCTGGCAAACAGCAGACGCCCCGCGGCGGTCTGGGTGCTGCTCGTCAGCGTCACTTCCACCGCCTGGCCGATGTGCGGCTCGCCATCCTCCGTCACGACCATGGTGCCATCATCAAGAAAACCCACGGCCTGAGCGTCGTGCTCGCCCTTGCGGATCAGTTCGACAGTCAGTGTCTGGCCCGGCAGGATGGTTGGCTTGAGGGCGTTTGCCAGCTCGTGCAGGTTGATGACGCTGACATTCTGGATGGCGGCCACGCGGGCCAGGCCGGCATCGGTCGTCACGACGGACGCGGGCAACTGCTGGGCGAGTTCAACCAGCATCTGGTCCACGGCGCGCCGTGGGACGGGGGAGTGGTCGATGGAGATGTCGATGGCGTGGTTGCGTTGCAGGCGGGCGACGATGTCGAGGCCGCGTCGGCCGCGGGCACGCTTGGTGCGGTCGGCGGAGTCGGAAAGGGCCTGGAGTTCCTCCACCACAAACGCGGGGATGAGCAGGGGCTGCTGGATGAGGCCGGTGTCCACGATGTCGGCGATGCGGGCGTCGATCAGGGCCGAGGTGTCGAGCAGCAACGGGCGCGGGCCGCGGATGCGCTTGGAGAACTCCACATAAGGAATGACCAGCCGGAACTCGTCCTGGGTCTGGAGGACGGTGGTGATGCCGAGATAAGCCAAACTCACACCGAGCAGCACCTTCATCGAGGGGACGATGGGCGTGGGGCGGAGATCCCAGGTCTCGACCACGAGGTCGATCACCGCGCCGATGGCCCACGCGGCCACCAGGCCCGCGATCAGGCCGAAGACCACACCGGAGATGATCTGGATCTTCTTGACCGGCAGGAAGATGTCGATGGCCAGGAACACCACGGCCAGCACGGCGGCGATGGCCACCGGGATCCACCAGCTGATCGCCAACTGGATATCAAACTCGCCCGACGGACGGGCGCCCACCCGGATGACATACAGCATCGTCAGGAACAGGAGCAGTAGGAAGAACCCGATGCGGACGAGCCGCAGGACCGGGGCCAGGTCATCGGGTCGGGACGGCGACCGAGCCGAGCGACCCGAGCGGAAAGGAAAGATGGAAGGTAGGAGGGGCATGGGTGGTCCCGGACGGGGGGCGGGGGGGTGCGAGAGGGGGCGAGGAGAAAGCCAGGTCTTGGACAGTGTACGGGGGACGGGCGGGATAAGATCCCCACTCGACCCGCCCGCGTCGGCGGCCGGGCCCGGTGCACGGGTGGCCCGTGAACCTGGTCAGGGCTTGACCGCAGCAGCCATAAGCGGCCGTCATCCGGTGCCGCCGGTGTCCTGGCCGCCGACCCGGGTGGGTTGAGATCTGTTGTCGAATCAACGCGGCTGAGAAGGTGCTTCACACTAAGCCACAAGCATCAATGAAACCAAAATTCCTCCGCTGTGACGACATCAGCCAGTTCAGCAAATACTTCGACCGGACTGCGCCCAGTCAACTGTTGACAAAATGCTCTCAATGGCAACTGGTAGTATGCGCCTCGTCTCGGATTTAATAATTCGACACTACCAATCTCATACTGAGAGCTCATCCAATTTAAGAATGCATAAATAAATACTTGTCGAAGATCTTGCGGAGAGAACGCTCGCGATACCGCCTTGATCTCAACCAAGGTAGATCCGCAAATCAGGTCCCCATAGCACTTAGCGAGCACGCCACAGCCCATAAACTCTGGCTTAGGAATTGGGGCAGAGTCAATCGAGCACAGCCAATCCGCACGATGCTTGACTAGTTTTGCGATCAAAGCCGCCTCTTCAAGCTCCTCCCGGTTAGGCTGGGCAATTACTGCACCATGACTTAAACGCGATACATAGTTTCGCACTCGCTCAATTTCATCATTAACCAGAATCTGCTGAACATCGTCTGTGGCAATCCACTTGCATAGCAACTCATATCCCAGTTCCGAAGTCAATGCCCGCCTCGATGGCTGAACGCTACTTTCAACAAGAGCCGGAACGGCGTGCTCTAGCCTTGCTATTTTCTTGCATAACGCATCCTCCAACGGCGTGAATCGCTGCCAGAGTGACGGGTATCCAGCACTAAGCTGCTTTTCACTGATCACACTGGAAGCTCCCAGCCAGAGCCGGCCCGGCGGGCCGCAAACCAGCTTTGCATCAATCGCGCGAACTCGTCCGCGTCCGATGCGACATTCGTACGCCAGTGTCGTCCACCATCACCCAGCAGAGTTGACGCCATATACATGGCCCTCCGCTCCCAGAGTGACATACTCGAATAGCATTCCTTAATTTCATCTAACCAATAGTCACAACCCCGCTTGGTCATTGAGTAGATAATCTCACGCCTGAGTATAGATGTTCTTGCAGACTGAAACCTATCCACCAATAGTCTTTCGGCATCATCTGACGAATCAGCAGTCAAAACCCGGACGGCGTAGGCAGACATGGGCTCCATACGAATTACTGGCGAAGGTCCAGCGAACAACGATCTCCATCGCTTAAACAGCTGTCCATGATCAGCGCCCGGCTCACTGTCGATGAGATGCTTCGTGACAGAAGCAATATGCGGAAAGACAGGAAAAAGTCGATCCACATTTTCCACCAAAGTTATTGCGCCAGTTCCTTTTTGCTCATTATCTACATACCTCAGTGCCGTAGCCAGCTTTCGAACAAGGCTCATCTGAATTCGACTCTTGCCGATCTCCGAAGCCAGTATTCCAACTATGTCAAAGTTACGCAGCTGAGTTCGAAGTTCGTCATAGTCTTGTTCTGCAGTATGAGAATACGGGTCAAAGTGGATCCGCAGTTTGATGAACTCTCTCGTAACAGGGTCGGGCGCCGCAGCATCCTCGATTCCCCCGACTGCACCCTCAGAACGAAGGAAATCCGATGATCGAATAATCGCCGTCTTGGTTTTTTGAAGCCGAAGCCCCAAAGAATCTCCAAGAAATTTTGCCAGCGTATGAAGATGCGAATATGCCTCCGCCTGTGATTTGGCAAATATTCGTATGTCATCAACGAATCGACAGAACTCAATTCCCTTTGATGCCAAACTCCTGTCCAACTTTACCAACATCGCTTCAGCCAGAATCCGGGAAGCATTCCCGCCCACCGGCAGGCCGTAGGAACAACCTCCGGATAGACGGAACAAAATCCGGTCGATACGGCGGATTGACTCTGTATCAGAGCAATTGGCGGCGAGCGAATTCTCAAGTTTATGGTGATACACATTATCATAAAAGCTAGCGATATCGCTTACCACAACGTACTCATGATTCTCAGCCTTTTCTGTAGATTCTGTAGCAAACGCAGCATAGCCAATCGACTTGTCAAAGATAGTACTCTTTTGGCGATCGTAATGAAATCTATAACTAAACACACGCCCCGAACTCACAGCAATTCGCTTGGTTTCTAACTCCGGTGCAATCTTGATGCACAAAGATAAAAAATAGAGATTCCAAATTGGATCTATTTGATAGACCCACCGAAATCCTGTGTAACCAGCTGGAACAAGCAATTTTTCGAAAACCGGCGGACGATGTCGGAGCTCAGAGTCGAAGTTGCGATGCTTTGTCCGAAGAAGCTCCGTAACTTCTTCCCTGCTGTCACGAAGTAGGAAATTCTCAACTGGAAACGGGAGGACATCGGTGTCACCTTCTGCGGTCACATTTCGGATCGCCCGGGCAAAGCCTGCTTCAGTTTTTGCTGACAATCCACGCGACATGCTGGATTGTATGTCGTGTCACACAGTCTCCGTGCTCGCGCACGCGGCTGGGATGGCGTCGAGGATCTGGACGGCGTTGAGGGCGGCCCCTTTCCGCAACTGATCCCCCGCGATCAGCACACCGAACTCCGTCGGTGAGAACTGGCGGATACGCCCGGCGAGGACGGGGTCTCCGCCCGTTGCGCCCAGCGGGGTGGGGAAGCGGTTGTGGGTGCGATCGTCCAGCAGGGCCACGCCGGGGGCCTCGCCGAGAGCGGCGCGGACCTTGGCCTCGGTGGCGGGTGAGTCCAGCGTGACCACGGCCGACTGGGTGTGGGCGCGGACGACCGGCACACGAACGCAGGTGGGGATGAGAGTGAACCCCGGATCGTTCCAGATGCGCCGGGATTCGGCGATCATCTTGGATTCCTCGCCGTTCAGGCCGGTCGCCGGATCGAGCGGGGATTCGTGGCTGAAGACATTGAACGCGCATGGCTCCGGAAAGACGGACGGCCGAGCCGGGCCGCCGTCCAGCACGGCACGGGCCTGCGTCTGAAGCTCCGCGACCGCTTCCAGCCCCGCGCCGGACACGGCCTGGTAGGTGCTGACCACGATCTTTGACACGCCGAAGCGTTCACGCAGCGGGTTCAACGCGGTCAGCAGGATGATGGTCGAGCAGTTGGGGTTGGCGATGAGGCGGGAAGATCCGATCGTGCCCGCGTTGATCTCTGGCACCACCAGCGGCACGGCCGGGTCCATGCGGAAGGCGGAGGAGTTGTCCACCACCAGCGCGCCCGCGGCCACCGCACGCGGGGCGTGGGTGCGGGCGATCTCCGCCGAGGCGCAGAACAACGCGGCATCACACGCGGGGAAGTCCTCGGGGAGTGCTTGCACCTCGACCCAGCCACCGGCATACGGCAGGCGTTCACCGGCCGATCGGGCCGAGGCGAGCGCGATGATCCGTTCGCCCGGATGCCCCCGTGCGGCGAGGATCGACAGGGCCTCCCGTCCGACCGCGCCGGTCGCCCCGACCACGGCGATGAGTGGGAAGTCAGACACCGGCCGCCTCCTCCACTCCCCCCACCACCGCGGTCACGTGGGTTTCGCGAGGCTCTGCCTGCTCCGCCCTACGGCGGAGCAGGCAGAGCACATCGGCCATGACGGATTCGCTTGTGGGCCAGCGGCCCGCGCCGCGGCCGCGAACCGCCTGAACCACGCCGTCGTCCCAGGTCACCACGCAGGCGTTGCGCTCGTCCGGCACATCGAACAGCGGGTCGCCCGGCTCAACCGCCGCAAGGCGCACGGCCGCATCGGACGGACAAGCAAGGTCGATCGACGCGATCTGCCGAACCACCGAACCATCCGAACCAATCCCAGCCGCGCCGCGGAGGTTCTCCGGCGTGAAGGCATCCCGAGCAACCGTGTCTGGCGTGATGGCCACACCCAGGGTGCGGGCGATGACACAGAGCTTGTTGGCCGCGTCGTGCCCGTCGATATCACCGGATGGATCCGCCTCGGCGTAGCCACGCAGCTGCGCATCCTCGATGGCCTCGGACGCGGAAACACCCCGAGCGATCTGGGTCAGCACGAAGTTGGTGGTGCCGTTGAGCACACCGCGCACGCCGCGCACGCTGTGGCCGGGCCGGGAGACAAGGGCTTCGAGGATCGGCACGCCGCCGCCGACGGAGGCGGAGCCGGTGATGGTCACGCGGTTGGATTGGGCCAGGGTTTGCAGGTCATTCCAGCGATCCGCGAGCAGCGCCTTGTTCGCGGTGACGACATGAGCGCCAGATCGCAGGGCCGCCTCGACCGCGTCCCCCGCGATGCCGATGCCGCCGACGACCTCCATGACCAGATCCACGCCGGAAGACGCGGCGGCCACCGGGTCCGTTGTGATGATGGATGTCGAGATCCGAGTCTCCCGGGTCTTCTCCAGATCACGAACAGCCACCGCCGTCACCTCGACACCGGGCAGAGCCGCCAGGTGGCGGTACACGCCCTGGCCGACCGCGCCGAAACCAAGCAGCGCGACGCGGAGCATGGGTGCCGGGTCTGGGTGGGGCGCGAAACGGGTCGGCTCGGCACAGATGACGCTGGGCGTGGTGCCGTTGATGCCGCTGAGTTCAAATGCCAGCCCGAGTGACTGGGCGAAGCGGACCGCCTTGTGCTGGATCACGCTGGGGTCCAGGCGGAGTTCATCGGCATAGTTGGCGGTGACGAAACGCCGGGGCCTGGGGCCGGGCTTCTTGGGGTCGTGCTCGTAGAGCGCATCGACATCCTTGACCAACCGACACCGCGCGCCCAGTCGGGCGGCGATGTAGATCGCGGTCAGGTCCGATCCGCCGCGCCCGAGCACCACCGGCTGGCCCGTCGGCCCGTGCCCGATGAATCCCGGCACAACCGCCACCCCGGTGCGGCGCAGCGCGGCACGGATGATCTCGGTGTCCAGCCCGACCGGGGACGCATCATCGGCGGGCCCGTCCGCCTGAAGTCCGATCGCGCCGGGCATCAGCAGCGTGGCGGGCGTGCCGGCACGGTCAAGCATGGCGATCAGCGCGGCGGCCGACTGGTATTCGCCCAGCGATACCATCGCGGCGATCGTCTCACGCTCGGCGCCCGGACAGAGTTCGTCCGCGCGGGCGATGAGGCGGTCGGTCGTTCCCGCGAAGGCGGACACGACGGCCACGACCTGGTATCCCTCCCGCCGCCAGCGGTAGATCTCGTGAACGACTGATTCGAGGCGGGTTTCATCGGCCAGCACGGATCCGCCGAACTTCAGAACGATCACACACTCGCCAGGCATCGCTCGGCTCCCTTCGCACAGATGTCCGCGGCGGCGACAAACGCTCGTTCCAGATCGGCGATGATGGTGTCCGCATCCTCCAGGCCCACGGACAGCCGGACCAGGCCGTCCGTGATGCCGACCGAGAGCCGCTGCTCGGTGGTCAGGTCGGCGTGGGTCATGCTGGCCGGGTGGGTGATGAGCGTCTCGACCGAGCCGACATGCTCAACCAGGCGGCAGTGCCGGAGGTTCGTGACAAACGCACGCGCAAACACCCCCCCATCACCCGCGGCGAAGTCGAACGACAGCACCGCGCCATGGCTCCCGCGATGCTGGGCCGCGGCCAGATCGGCCTGCGGGAACGAATCCAGCCCGGGGTAGTTCACGCCCGCGACCTCCTTACGCTCCGCCAACCACGCCGCGATGCGGGCGGCGTTCTGTGACTGGGCACGCAGGCGGATCGGCAGGGTCTTGATGCCCTGAAGCGTCAGCCACGCGTTGAGCGGCGCGATGATGCCGCCGGTGCACTTGCGAATGAACCGCACCCGCTCCAGCACGCTCGCATCACGCGAGACGATCACGCCGCCCAGCGCGGCCGAATGGCCCTCGATGAACTTGGTGGTGGACGACACCGTGATGTCCGCCCCCAGATCCAGCGGCTGCTGCAACACGGGGGTCAGGAAGGTGTTGTCCACCGCCAGCAAAGCCCCCGCCCCCCCCCCCGCCGTCTTCGCGATGCGGGCGATGGCCCGGATATCCGTCAGCTCCAGGGTGGGATTGGCGGGGGTCTCGATGAAGATCAGCTTGGTGTTGGGGCGCACGGCGGCGGCGACCTCGGCGGTGTTCGTCGCATCCACAAAGGTACAGGTCACGCCCAGGGGTTCGAGGATCTTCTCGAACAACCGGGTCGTGCCGCCGTAGACCGCCCGACCGCACACGGCGTGGTCACCGGCCTTGAGCAGCGCCAGGAACAACGCCGTCTCCGCCCCCAACCCAGTGCCAAAGCACACACCGGGGGGCGCGTTCTCCAGACGACCCAGCGTCTCCTCCAGCGCGGCCACCGTCGGGTTGGACACCCGAGAGTAAGCGTGCGGGGCCGTGGACTCGATGCCATCGCGGCAATAAGTCGTGGACTGAACCAGCGGCGTCACCAGCGGCGTGCCATCACCCGAACCCTGACCCGCGTGGGCGCAGATCAGATCGATGTCGGTGAAACCGCGAGGGATGGGGGCAGTGGAAGGTTGAGAATGAGCGCGAGTCATGGCCGTGAACTCCTTCGTCACGGCACCAAGAAACGCCAAATCAACGCGGGGGACCGCCACGCGGCTGGTCCTTTGACGAGTCCCGACACCCCGGCCAGAGCCGCGATCGGTCTCGCCCGCATCGACCGGACCCCCGTCTGGGGGCGGCCTCGGCACCGCGGCTTGAAGCTCGGTTGCCGCCCGGGACTTCCCGGGGCTCTTGATGCAGTCGGGGAGAGTATTGGCGGGGCTGATTCATCCGTCAAGCCAGATGAAGGGATTGAACAAAATCCTGTGAGTTGGGCATTTTGATCGGTATTTGTTTTAGTTTTATGTATAGTATAGAAGGAGTGGTCGGATCGGGGTTGATTTCAATGATTTTTTCGTCATAATGAAAGGCGGATGGTCATGCCGGAGGCGGCGGTGTACCTGTACGCGGAGGATGGGCGGTGCGAGGTTCGCGCTTGGCTGCTCGATCTGAAGGAACGCGACCGGCGGGCGTTTGTAGCGTGCCGGTCGCGCATCGTGCTGCTGGCCGCGATTGGGCACGCCTTGCGACGGCCCCACGCCGACACGCTGCGGGACGGGATCTACGAACTGCGCGCCAGGGTCGGGCGGGTGAACTACCGGATGCTCTATTTCTTTCATGGGCAGGATGTGGCGATCCTCTCGCACGGGTTCACGAAGGAGCGGGAAGTGCCCACGACCGAGATCGAGCGGGCGTTGGAAAGGAAACGGCGATATGAGCAAGCACCCCAAGAACACCGAGCGACGGTCAACCTCTGACGCGGTCGAGATCTTGGACGCGATGATCGGAGAGGACATCGCCCTGCGCGAGGCCGCGGACAAGGCCGTCGAGGATGCCCTGATCGGGCAGATGATCTACGACATTCGCACGCAAGCCGGGCTCACGCAGAAGCAACTGGCCGAACTGGCGGGCACGGACCAGGCGGTCATCTCCCGCCTGGAGGACGCAGACTACGAGGGGCACACCATGTCGATGCTGCGGCGGATCGCCAGAGCGCTGGGCAAGCGGGTGGAGGTTCGGTTCGTGGACGCGGCGTGAATGCTTTGAGATTTCATATTTGTAATTTATGCTTAAAATCTAAAACATTGCTATTCTCGATTCGCTTCAACAATTCGTCGAAGTTCGTCGGAGCACATGTTTTCCATCTTGTGAAGCATGCGATGGCAGTTTGAACAGACAGGATCAAAGTCCGTGAATGCCGTCGCGCTTTCTGCCTGCCGACCTGAAAGCAGTTCGCGATGGTGCGCTTCCACAAAACCATCCCCCAACTCTTTGCCATAGGTGCGCAGGAAGCTAAAACCGCAAACAAGACACTCCAGATCAGGATTTTTCTTGCGCCACTCCTTTTTCACACTCAGAGGCAAGTGGTGGGCGCGTTCCGTGCGAACATGTGTGACAACACGCTTTCCGCCTTCTCGGCCAGTGATTTCGGCGTGGTAGTCCGGATCGCCCAGAGGGAGTTGGTCCAAATCTGCACGAAGCTTTCGCTTTCGTGTCGGTGTATCATCCGAGCTTTGAATCGGATCCAGTTCTATGAATTTCCACTTGTCCCGATCGACACCTTCCATCACTTCGTGTCCACCGAGTTCGACGGCAAATTTAGAAAGCAAAACAGACAGTTCAGTATTGCTATTCCACTCCTTTGAAAGCAACTTAGAAATGTGCCGATTGACATTTCCACTGAAAGGGCCCACAAGAGTTCCGAGACGATCTTGATTGAGGGCCTTCGTATACTTTTTTGCAGTCATTCCTTTATAGCCCACGAACTTAGCGTTGGCAAAGCCGCCGCTTGATCGGTCGTACAACCAATATGATCCCAGCTTGAGTATTTTGATGAGTTTTTTCATCCGTTCATGAGATGTTTCCCAGCCTTCAGGAAACGCGATGATATTTGATCGAATCTCTTCTACAGTTGTGCATCTCTTGAACGGGGTTGCTTTGGTGCCCATGCACCCATGATATCCGGGATCAGAGCACAATTTTCACTCACGCCTTTCTTTACACTCGGTTCGGAGCTTCTTTTTGGCGGTCGCCTTCGCGGTGTAGCGAATCAAGGGTCCAAGGCCCGTACAATTCGCCATGTCCTACACCGTTCTCGCCCGCCGGTACCGCTCCCACGACTTCGACGAGGTCGTCGGCCAGGAGCCTGTCGCACGCACCCTGAAGGCCTCGATCGAGGCAGGGCGGGTGGCGCACGCCTACCTCTTCTGCGGCACGCGGGGGGTGGGCAAGACCTCGATGGCGCGGATCTTCGCCAAGGCGCTGGCCGGGGGAACGCCCGAGGCCGACGCCGCCATCATGCGCGGCGAGGACACCGATGTCATCGAGATCGACGGCGCGTCCAACCGCGGCGTGGACGAGGCCCGCGAGATCATCTCCAACGCCGTCTATCGGCCCATGCGGGGCAAGTTCAAGGTCTACATCATCGACGAGGTCCACATGCTCACGAAGGAGGCGTTCAACGCGCTCCTCAAGACCATGGAGGAACCGCCCGAGCATGTCAAGTTCATCCTCTGCACCACCGAGGCCCACAAGGTCCCCGCCACCATCCAGAGCCGCTGCCAGCGGTTTGACTTCCGCAACATCCCCGCGTCGGCCATCGCCAGGCACCTGGATGATGTCATCCAGCGGGAGAAACTCCAGGCCGATCCGGAACTGGTCCACGCGGTGGCCGTCCACGGCAACGGCTCGATGCGCGATGCACTCTCCCTGCTCGACCGACTGATGGCGACGGGGGAGAAGAAGCTGACGCTTGCCCTGCTGGAAAACCTGCTGGGCCTACCCGACCGGCAGATCGTCAGCCAACTCATCGACACACTGGCGGAGGGCGACCCGGCCCAGGCACTGCGCTCCACGGGCGCGCTGCTGGGCAAGGGCATCTCCGGAGAACAACTCCTGCACACCCTGCTCGAACGCCTGCGCGACCTGATGGTGCTCAGCGCGTGCGGCAAGGACACCGACCTGGTGGATCTCTCCGACGACGCCCGTGCTGCCGAGTTCGAGCGATCCAGGAAGTTCGACCCCGCCGGGCTGACGCACATGATCGCTGTGTGCGAATCCGTGCAACGGGCGCTCAAGTCCAGCCCCGCGCCGCGGGCGTTGCTGGATGCGTGCGTGGTGCGCCTGGCGATGACGGAGAAGATCGCGGATGTGGCGGCGTTGATTGCCGGGGATGAGGCTCGAGGCGAGGATGACG
>CAZXGL010000005.1:83652-124634 GCA_964640595.1 uncultured Phycisphaeraceae bacterium
GGGGGGGGGGGGGGGGGGGGGGGGGGGGGGGGGGGGGGGGGGGAGGGTCGGCCGCAAAAAAATCCTGACGGCGGGTGCCGCACCCCGGCCGCGCCCCGTCGCGCCGGACCGCCCGCCGCCAACCCACCAGCCCCGCTCCCCCCACTCCCCTGACACCGACCGCGAACACCGGCGCATGGTCGCTCCGCCCCCTCCCCCTCCATCGCCATCCCCCGCACCATCCGCTGAACTTCCCACCACGAACCTCCGCGGCCCCACCCCCGACGAAGTCCTGGCCGACCCGCTGGTCCGCACCGTGCTCGATGTATTCGAGGGTGAAGTCAAACGCATCCATCCCCGCCCCAGAAAGACCGATCAGTAAACCATGCTCGACAACCTCAAAGCCATGCAGGCCCTCGCCGGGCTGATGAAGAACAAGGACAAGCTCACCGAGGCTGGTGAACGCATCAAGGCCAGAACCGAGACCATGCGCGTCACCGGGCAGGCGGGCGGCGGGGCCTGCCGCGCCACCGTCACTGGACGCTTGGAACTGGTTGATCTCGTGCTCGACCCCGCGCTGCTGGCGGGCATGTCGGTCGATGAGAAAACCCGCGATCTGGCCACCAGCCTGATCCGCGACGCGGTGAACGAGGCAAACCGCCTCGCCCAGGAGCAGATCAAGCAGATGATCTCCAAAGAGGCCGACGCGCTGGGCCTGTCCGGCATGGCCGACCAGCTCACCGGCCTGATCGGGCGATGACCGGCTGCGTGGTCGAACCCGTCGCCGGGCCGCTGACCGTGCGCGTACTGCGCGAACCCTTTGCTCGCACGCCCGCGCAGGCCGCGGGGATCGAGTCCGCATGGAACGCGATGCTGGCCCGCAACCCGCGCTACTTCAACGGACGCATCCTGTCGTTCGAGTCGTACGACCCCGGCTCGGGCATCGCCACGGCCCGCGACGAGGAGTACCGCGCCCACGCCGTCAAGCGGTCGGTGGACCTGGGCCTCAAGTTCTTCGGCATTACCGGCATCCTGTGCGCTCCGGACGCCGGCGGCGTGGACCGCGTGATGCTCGCCCGGCGCGGGCCAACCGTTCACGACTACCCCGACCTCTGGGAGTTCGGCCCCTGCGGCGGCATCGACCCCCCCACCCCGCCCCGCTCGGCCAAAGGGGACACGCTCACCCCGGACGACCTGGCCACCGAGCTGCGCCGCGAAGCGAGCGAGGAACTCGGTCTGGACTTGACCAGCGCGACACTCACCCACCTCGCCCTCGTCCACGACACACCGGACATCGGATCGACCGACCTGATGGTGCTGGTCCGCCTGCCGGCCATGCCCGAGGCCGCGGCGGCCAACTGGGAAGTCAGCGCCACCCGCTGGCTGACCCTGCTCGAGTTGGCCGCATGGTGCCAAGCCCGGCCGCACGAGATCATCCCCACCACGAGGGCCATGGCGGCATGGATGGCGCGGGAAGGCATGGCGTAACACGGCTTCGGGCGTGAACTGAGGAGAGGGCACGGAGTGCCGCCCTACCAGCCGTGCCACCCAGACCGCGCCCATAGGCTTCGTCATGCCTGAAACCCCCACCCCCCTCGCCGACCAACGACTCCGTGATCTCCTCGATGCGCTCGCCTCCAAAGTGCCCGCGCCGGGCGGCGGGGCCGCGGCCGGGATCGTGGGTGCTGCGGCGGCAGCGACCGCCGGGATGGTGGTGGCCTACTCACTAGGGCGCAAGAGTCTGGCCGAGCATCAACCGTTTCTGGAGGATGTATCGGCCCAACTCACCCGCGCAAGGTCGCTCTTTCTGGAACTGGCCGATGAGGACGCCGCGGCTTACACCGTGCTGAACGCGCTGATGAAACTGCCCGAGGACCACCCCGATCGGCGCGCCGGATGGGACGCCGCGGTCGCCGGCGCTATCGCGCCACCCCGCGCGATGCTGGCCACCGGCGCGGAGGTGCTGCGGGTGTGCGAGAGTCTCTGCGGGCGGATCAACCACCATCTGATATCCGACCTGGGCGTGGCGGCGGTGCTGTCCGAGTGCGCGGCCCGATCGGCGGCGTGGAGCATCACCGTGAACCTACCCCTGCTGGGGATGTCCCATCGCGGCTCGGTCCATGCGGAGATCGAGCGCCTGGTCGGCGAGGTCCGTGAGCGTGCGGCCAAGGTTGAGGCCCAGTGCAACTGATAAACCGCCCGTTCCGATGGCACGGCTCGCCGAGCCGCGTCGTCGGTCACACAATCTGGGCAGGGGCCAGTCCATCTCTCCCAGGTACGCCCACGGTGAACCCTCGAATCGTGGGATCCTCCCGTGAGGGTGACCTCCAACCAGTCCTCTTCCTTGCCCGGCGATGCTCACGCTCAGGGCTTGCCATGCGGATTCTGCCGGATGACGCCCGGATTCCATGACAGTTCACAGAAAGGTGGCCGAGTGTAACTCGGCCCTACCATCCGGTGTGTACGAGATTGATCTGTCGGCCAACCCGAGGATCGCCGAACTGACACGCGTCATGCGGCATGTGTCCGGGGTGACCGACCCGGCCGAGATGCTCAGTGCGTACGCGCCGTGGATCGGCGTGCGCAGCCATGAGGATTACTTTGTCACGCTCTCGCGGCGCAAACTGCCCGCGGGACAGTACAAGTTCACCCGGCTCATGCCCGACCGCCCGGACTTGGACTATCCCGGCCGTCCCCACTACCAGAACCCCTGGGCACAGTGGGATCAGATCCCCGCACACTCGGGCGGACTGGTGGGTGAGATCCTCGAACGGGGCGAACCCCGCCTGATCCGGGGACTGGACCTGACCACGGACCCCGTGCTTGGCCCGCTGCTCGGCCCGGCGGCGGCAAGGATGAAGGTCATGGCCGCCATCCCGAGCTTCGACGCGCGGAAATCGCTGAACTGGACGCTGTCGCTCTGCGAGGACCCGGACGCGATCACGCTTGACGAGTTCGAGGCCAACATGCTCGATCTGAACATGATCGGCACCTCGACGCGCAATCTGGTCGCTCGCCGGCAGGTCGAGGAACTCAACAGTCGGTTCGCCGCCCAGATCGAGCAGATCGCCCGCATCCAGCGCACCCTGCTGCCGGACAAGAACCCCGACTTCCCCGGCTTCGAGATCGCCACCAGCTACATCCCCTCGGACGACACAGGCGGGGATTACTACGACTATTACCACTATCCCGACGGACGCATGGGCGTGCTGATCGCGGATGTCTCCGGGCATGGGGCGGGCGCGGCGACCGTGATGGCCATGCTGCGCGCCATCATCCACTGCTTCGAGATCGACAACCTGGTCGATCCCTCCGTCATCGCCAACTACTGCAATGAGAAGCTCGCGGATGCCCGCCTGGAGGGCAACTTCGTCACCGCGTTCTTCTGCGTGATCGACCCGAAGACCGGCGGGATCGTCTGGTCCCGCGCGGGGCACAACCCGCCCCGCATCCGACGCGCGGACGGCACCATCGATGTCATCACCTCAGCCGGCACGCTTCCACTCGGGATTCTGGATGATCTGGAGGCCGAATCCGATTCCGGGTACCTCCACCCCGGCGACACCCTGGTGCTCTACACCGACGGCATCACCGAACTGCGTGACAAGAACAACGAACTCTTCGGCGAGGCACGCTTCGACGACGCCGTCCAGAGTTGCAGCGGCATGCCCGAGTGCATCGTCGATTCCCTCCATCAGGCCATGTACCGCTTCACAGGCTCGATGACCCGCCAGGACGACCAGACCCTCGTGGTCGTCCGGCGATCCGACGGCCAATCCCCCCCCACCCGCTCCCCCCACCCCCCCCGCCACCACGCAAACCACGGGCGGCCCAGCGTGAGCCGCGGGATGGATCAGGCATCCAACGACTGGTTCGACACGCCAGACCCCACCGGTCTGACCGACACCGGCGAGCGGGGCCTGCGCTTCCAATGCACCATGTGCGGCAACTGCTGCACCGGTCCGTCGGGCTTCGTGCTGTTCACCGAAGCGGAAGCCCGCGTGATGGCGGCCAAGCTCGGCATCACCCTCGATGCGTTCTGGAGCGACCACACCCGCGACACCATCTTGGGCCGCTCGCTCGCGGAAAAAACCAGCCCCTTCGGGCAGGACTGCACCTTTCTGGACCGGCAGACCATCCCCGGCAAGGCGGTCTGCTCGTTGTACGAGGCCCGCCCGCTGCAATGCCGCACCTGGCCGTTCTGGAAGTCCGTCATTGCGACCCCCCGGCACTGGGAACGGGCCTCCCGCGGTTGCCCCGGCATCAACCAGGGGCCACTGACCCCCCCGGAAACCATCCGCCTGACCCGTGACAGGCTGGATATCTGATCGGGATTCCCCTGAATATCTGGCCGCTGACGCAAGCCGATACTGGGATGATTCAAAGTCTGATTTTGGTTTATCCCACCCATGTCCCCGAGTTTGGAGGGAGGATGCGTGTGACCCTGCGAATCCCCCCTATTTTGACATGCGGGACGGTTGTGTACCCAATCACCCCAAAACGCCGAAGATCCTGTCCCGGCAAGCACTTGGGATGACCTGCGCCCGAGGGCCGCGAATACTTGGGGTCACATGGACGCGTTCTGGCAGTTTGCACGGAAGATGGGCCGCTACAAGGCTCTGCTGATCACCGGTTTCCTCTTTGCCGCGATCTCAGCGGGCGGGTTGGGTGCGGGCCTGATCGCGGTTCAGCCCGTGCTGGACGCCGTGCTCGAACCCAACCACCCCGGCCTGCCCAAGATCGTCTCGGACTTCAACAACCACAGCCTGGTCGGGGGACGCATCCCCCAGACATTCATCAACCGGCTGCCGGTCGGCGCGTTCCCCGGCGTGGTCTGGATCATGGTGGGCCTGGGCGTGCTGACCGTCATCGGGGCCACGGCCAACTTTCTTCACCAGTTCTGCGCCCTCACGGTTGTGCAGCGAACGGTGGCGTTGATCCGACGCCAGGCCTACGGCCGGGTGCTGCACCTGCCGCTCAAGACCGTGGTGGCCGAAGGCCCCACGGACGCGATCTCACGCGTGGTCAACGACACGGAGGCTTTGTCGCAAGGGTTCATCGCCCTGCTCAGCAAGGCCGTCACGCAGGTGACCAAGGGCCTCGCGGCGTTGATCGCCGCGTTCGTCATCCACTGGCAGCTCGCCCTGGCCGCGCTGATCGTGATGCCCGTCATCGCGACCATCATCCGCAAGCTGGGCAAGCGGATCCGCAAGGCCTCGAACCGCGCCCTGACGGCCCGGGCCGGGCTGTTCCGGGCGGCCACGGAATCCCTCCAGGGTCTGCGCGTGGTCAAGGTCCACACCACCGAACGCTACGAGGCCGGACGCTTCGCTCGCATCAACAAGGAACTGCTTCGTCAGCAGCTCAAGGTGCGCACGGCACGGTCGATCGCCTCACCCCTGATCGAGATGCTCACGGTCTTTGTGCTAGGCGGGCTGGTGATCCTGTCCGCCAAGCTGATCCTCGACGGGCAGCTCTCCAAGAGCGTGTTCTTCTCCACGCTGGCCGCGCTGGGCATCGCGGGCGCGAGCATCAAGCCCCTGACCGGTCTGCTCAACGACATCCAGGCCTCCGGGGCCGCGGCCGATCGGCTGGCCAAGCTGCTCGAACGCGAGACCGAGCCAGGGCACAGCACCCGCCTGCCCCGCCTGTCCCCGCACCGCGCGTCCCTGACCTTCGACAAGGTGCGCGTGGTCTACCCCGGGCAGACGACCCCGGCGGTGGACGGGGTGAGCCTGGACATCCGCGCGGGCGAGACCGTCGCCTTCGTCGGCCCCAACGGCTGCGGGAAGACCACGCTGCTCTCGCTGGTGCCCCGCCTGTTCGACCCGGACGAGGGACGGCTGCTGGTGGACGGGACTGACATCACCCGCGTGCGGGTCCGCTCGCTCCGCCGCCAGATCGGCGTGGTGACGCAGGAGGTCATCCTGTTCAAGGGCACCGTCCGCGAGAACATCGTCTACGGCAACCCCCATGTGGACGAGGCGGCCATCCTCGCGGCGGCGAAGAAAGCCCGTGCCCACGACTTCATCTCCGCCATGCCGAAGGGGTATGACACGCCGGTTGGTGAGCAGGGGCTGACACTCTCCGGAGGCCAGCGCCAGCGCATCGCCATCGCCCGCGCCCTGCTGCGCGACCCGCGCATCCTGATCCTCGACGAGGCGACCAGCATGGTGGATGCCGACAGCGAGAGTCACATCGGCGAGGTCCTGCGTGACTTCTGCGAAGGGCGCACCACGCTGGTGGTGGCCCACCGCCTGCGGACCGTGCTCAGCGCCGACCGTATCGTGGTCATGGACGCGGGCAAGATCATCGCCACCGGCACGCACGAAGAACTGCTCGGGTCGTGCCGGCTCTACCGCCAACTCGCCCATGGGCATCTGGCGGGAGCGGACATCGGCAACGATGCCGCGAACAGCACGGAGGTCCGCTGATGCAGGACGCCGCCCCAGACGGAACCATCACCTTCCGCTGCGACTTCTGCCGCAGCGCGTGGGATGAGGATCTGGCCATGGTCGAGGGCCACCGCGGGTCCATCATCTGCGGGCGCTGCCTCTCGGTGGCCTACGCCGAGCTGGTCCACCTGCGATCCGGCCGCCCGTGCCAGCCCGGTGAGAAGTGCGTGCTGTGCCTGGAGGAAGGGCGCGAAGACCCGCACTGGGAGAGCCCCACGCACGACGGCGTGCTCGCGTGCCGGCGCTGCGTCAAACAGTCCGCCGGCGTGCTGCACAAGGATAAGGACATCGCGTGGACCAAGCCGCCGGATCCGGCCGGGGCGGTGTGAGGGGGGGGGGAGGGGGAACTCCAAATGACAAAGCGATAAAGCGCAAATCAGGAGAACCGGGCACGCAAGATCTCTCCGTGCTCGTGCTTTATCACTCTGCCATTTCCAGTTTTCGTTCTACCGGTGGCTTTCGGCGGCTTTCCATCATCGCTTCAACGCGGTAACGCTGGCGCTGGAAATAGGTCCTCCATTCCTCATCGGTCTCACGCATCATTGCGTTGCGGATGGTCTGGACCGTGTGGTCGTCGGCGCGGCCGGTCATCTCCGTCGCGCGGACGAAGCCGCGCATGGAGGGCAGGTGAGACGGGTCGCGTTCGAGCGCCATCGAGAAGTGGCGGTAGGCCTCCTCGCCCCAGCCGTTGCGGAGGTAGGCCAAACCGATGTTGTAGGGCGGGCGCGGGTCCACCGGCATCAGGTCCCCGGCCACCTGGAAGGCTGCGACGGCGTCGGCGTAGTTACCGTCCTCCATCAGCAGCAGGCCCAGGTTGTTCCAGGCGTTGTGCAGCGTGTCGTCCAGCGACAGGGCACGCTTGTAGGTCTCGATGGCCCGCGGACGATCGGTGGTCTCGAAGCGTTCGGCCTCCTGGGCCAGACGCGCGGCCTCAACCCGACGGCGCGCGATCTGGTCCATCGCCTCGGCCGTGCCGGGGCCCGAACGGTCCGCCAGCTTCGGGGACGACGAGCAGCCGATCGCCACGGCCAGACCCGCCCCGCCCATCATCACGACCATCATCTTCAACGCCGTCCGCATGGGCGGGATCCTTTCGATCTTGCTCAGTTCAGTCGCTCGTATCTCGCAAACATGATGTCCACCTGCCACGCGTTGGCCTGGGGTGTCAGCTTGATGCCCGTGGGATGCAGGCCCGGGATGCGTTGCGTGGTCAGATTGATCCACGCCACCACCGGCTCCAGCGATTCCACGCGCAGATTGCGATACTGGTAGGTCAGCCGACGCGACTCCTGGTAGGGGTTGCTGCCAGTCGCCGGAACCGGAATCGCGCTGGTCATGCCCGCCTCCGTCGCCAGGTTGCTGATGCGGGAGAGGATGTCCGGAATGGGTCGGTAGCGATCATCGGTCGGTGCGGCGGCCAGATCGGCCTTGAGTTCGGCCAGACGGTCCGCACGCACGCGGATGTCCTCGAGGATGGATGACTCGTGGTTGAGCGCTTTGGCCGCCCCCGCGTCGGCACGCCAGGCGAACGCGGCGATGATCAGGCACAGCAGCAGGGCCAAACCGCCGATGGCCACCAGGTGGCTGGGACGGTTGGCCCGGGTGCCCGCGTCGGCCCGTGTTGCGAGGGCGTAACGGTCATCATCGCTGAGGCGGAGCGTCTCGCTCACGGGTTGGTCCTCGTCTGCGGCCAGCGCGCCGTGAAGGTCACCTCGATCTGATCCCGCACCGAACGCGGCGACCAGGTATTCCATTGCAGCTGCGATCCACCGATGGCCCGCAACGCCCCGTAGAGCTGCTCGGCCAACTCCACATCGGGGACCTTGACCTTGATCGTCACGATGGTGTCGTTGACCTCGATCTCGTCAAGGGTCACGCCCGGCATCACCAAGGCCATGGACAGGGTTTCCAACTCCGACAGGATCGGACGCGGGTTTTCTTCACGCACCGCGCCGGTGCGCCGTTCGATCTGGGCGATCTGGACTCCGATGGCATCCAGCGGGAAGGGGTCCATCACCAGCGCCGGGTCCACGGTGTTGAGCAGCTCGATCTTTGCGGCACGCTGTGTGGCGACCAGGTCTCGCGTGCGACCGGCCCGTCCGAACAGCAGGGCCGCCAGCACGCTCACGCAGAGCGCCGCGACCAGCAGCGTCAAAGCGGTCCAACGGAACGCGGAGCGATGCGCCCGGGTCGGACGCTCCGTCAGAGGTTTGAATGTGTTGATGTGGCGGGCATCAAGCGTGCGGCGCAGCGTCTCCGCCACGGCATCCTCGCAGCCCACCAGATCCGTCAACGCGCCCGGCCACGCACGCGTCAGGCCTGAACCGATCTCACGGGCGGATAGCCCACGCTCCGCCGGGCGCCCGACGACCACCACCCGCGACGGGCACACACCGGTCTGCGCGGACCAGCCCAGCCAGTCAGCGGCCAGGCGGGCGATGTCGTGCTCGTGAACTTCGGCGGCGGGGCGTCGATCGTCCGCTCGTGTCTGGCGAAGGCGTGCCGACCCGCAGGCGAGCAGCGTGCCGCCCTGCGCCCAGGCCCAGACCAGGCGCGCCGCGTCATGATCGATGGCGACAACCGCGGCGGGAGGATGCTCGGCCGAAACAATGCCCGCGCCGGCCGTAGCGGCGGCCCGCGCGCCGGGGTCCCACGCCTCGGCCAGAGCGTGCCAGAGCGTGACGACCCGGCCCACCCGCACACCCAGGGCATCCAGCCGATCCATCAGCAGGCGTGCCGGTGCATCGGGCGCGGCCAGCACCGCCGCACGGGTCTCCGCGTTCGTCTCGCCAAGCAGGTCATAGCTGACCTCCAGCGGCAATCGCGGAAGGCGGTCGGCAATGCCGGGCGTCTGGCTCTGGTCCAGCCCGTCGTCCTCGCCCGTGGAGAGCGTGCCCATGCCCTCGACCGCCGAGCGGATCAGCTCGGCATCGGCCTCGCGGCCCTTGACCCATGAGCAGGCCGCGCCGTCCACATCCAGACAGAGTGTGTCGAGGCGTTTGGGCGTGCGGGTCTCGGCCAGGCGATCACGGATCCACTCCGCCGCGTCCACGGCACTGACCTCGGCCGACTCGGCATCCGAGGCGGGCGTGGCCAGCCAGGATTCGTCCGAACGCTCGCTCAGCAGGCGGGCCCGCACAAGCCGGGCTCCCCGGTCGGATCTCTGAATGTAACAGGCGCGGTCGCTCAAAGTGGCTCACGATCGGGAGGAGAGGATGAAGAATGCGGACAGGCGTGCGTGGTCACTCGTCGGCGTTTTCCGCCGCGGGTGTTCGAGCGCCTCGGCTGCGCATGTCAGTGTTGGCCCGGACGGTCTCAGGCAGGCGAGAGCCGCGCTCGTTGAGGGTGCCGGATCGCTGCCGCTCCATGACCCGCGCCCGACGATCAATCTCTTGTTGGGGCAGCTGGCGCATGTTGGAGGTCGGCTCGTCAGCAGGGATCTCCACCCGGTTGACGATGCCGCCATCGGCCATGGTCACCGACGGACCCGTCCGGGCGGCCAGGCTGAGACGCTCATGAGCGGTTCCATCACCCACGACGATCGCCGTTGCGGTGATGCGCCCGACCACCAGCTCGGGGAACTCCGGCCGGTCGGCGGGCGGCGCGAGGCGGGCACCTTCCTGCACGAACCGCTGGCGTCCGTCCACATTCACGAAGGCCGCGTCGCGGTCGCCCAGGCGCACCACGCCGAGGAAGCGCACCCGGTCCACGATCGCGCTCGCCGCCGGGCTCTCTTGGGCGACCACGATCCCCGGGCCCGTTTCGGTCGTGACGATCACGCCCTTGGCATCGGGGATCTTCGGGGCGTTGTCCAGCATCGCAAAGCGGGTCGCCAAGCCCTCGGCATCCACCGGACCAAATGAAACAGGCTTGACCCCCACCCCACCCCCCAGCCCACCTGTTTCCCCCGCCCTGCCCGTGTTCATGGGAGGCAACCCCGGGGGCACGCCCGGCCCGGACACGCTCGAACCCTCCGCCGGGATCGAACGGTCCGCAAGGCCCGTCATGCCGAGGGCGACCGCACCAACCCCAAGCACAACGGCCGCCGCCCGGGTGAGCTGGGTGGTCAGAACGGCGTTTGATCGGGTCATGGGCTGCGTCATGGGGATCCTCGTTGACAGTTTATCGCCTCATCGGTCATCAAGGTCATACAGATCGAAACCGTCCGAATCCACACCGAGATCCTTCCAGGTCAGGAACGAGCCAAGATCGGAAGCATTGCTTGCGGCGTTTGCGCCGCGGCGGCCCGTCGAACCGACCCGGAGCCGGGCCAGACCGCCATAGCGGGACAGGAGTTTGCCCCGGTCTAGGCCCCGGCCGCCCTTGAGTTCGACGATGATCGCCCACAGTTCCACATCGGTCGCGAACAGGCGAAGGGCCTGGACGCGTTGCTCGTTGCTCAGGTTCAGCGAGCCGATGGCGGTGGTGATGTCCTGACGCGTCACCGTGCCGGAGCGTGCCCGAGTCCGGATGATCTCGTTGGCCAGATCATCACCACGGTCACCGGCGACCGCCCGCGAGACCGCACGCAGCACCGTCTCGGACGCGGAGTTGACTGAGACCGCCGACGGGCCGACCGATCGGGTCAGACGCAGGTATTCATCTGCTCGCAGCGATGATGCAAGGTTCTTCAGGATGACCCCGGCCTCTTCCACCTGGGCAGAGGGCAGGGCGGACAGGTCCGCCAGCGCGGTGCCCTGGCCGTCACGGAGATACACCGAGACCACGGAACCGTCCGACAGCTCGATGTCCATCGCGTGGCCGGTGACCGGATCGATCACATCCACGATGGCACGACCGGTCTGCTGCTTGAGCCAGGCGCCGATGGCCTCCTGCAGGCCCATGCCCGCGTGGTGCTCGTGATAAGCGCGGAGCTGGCGTTCGACCACGCGCGTCTCGGCCGCAAAACGCGACATCGACACGCCCACCCCCAGACCGACCACCACCAGCGCCAGCAGCACCAGCGGCATGACGAACCCCTTCCGTCCGGCGAACCTCATGGCTCACCCCTTTCAGACCGGGATCCCGACCCCGAGCGGTTGCCACCACCGATATCCACGGTGTGCCCCGGCGGACGGCTCCCGCCAGGACGCGTCCCCGCGCCCCCAGACCCGCCAGGTCCGCCGGGCCCCCCCGGTCCACCGGGTCCACCGGGTCCACCGGGTCCTGCAGGATTGCCGGGCCCGCCTGGGTTTCCAGGACCGCCGGGCGTATCCGCATCCGGGTCGGTCCCCGTGCCGTCGGCGGTGGTCGGATCCTCGCCACTGGTCCAGCCGATCTCGAACAGCCAGTTGGCATACTGGCCGTTGAGCAGTTGGATCTCAAGCTGCGCGTAGGCGGGCAGGTCGGCGATGGACGAGGCCGAATACTCCGTGACCATCTGATCGCTTTTGAACACACGCCATATCACGGCGTCGATCCCGGTCAGCACGGGGATCGCCCCCGCCAGCCGTGCCCGGATCTGCTCGGAGGAGCCGTTGGTATCCGACCGTGGTGAACCGCCCGCGTTCAACTCCGCCAGTTCCGCGCTGAGGATCGGGCGCCACCAGAGCGTCCACCCATCGGGCGGATCGGTGCGCATGCGGCGTTCCAGACGCGGGTCCGGCTCGCTGAGCGAGAGATTCATCATGATGAGTTCGCGCGTGCCCGCCGGGCGCATCTCGAACACGCCGCGGATCGCGCCAGAGGCCGCGTCCGTCGTGGTGAAATCCAGCGAGTTGCTCCGGTCCGCCTCGACCAGCCACGAGCCGTACCGCGAACTCATGATCGACGGCACCGGGGAGCGGGCCACCGTCACCTCAAAGCGGGACGGACGCACGCCGAACTGGTCGGCGGGAGCGCCCGTGTCCGGCTCCAGAATGAGTCGCGCCCGCGCGCCGGACCCGCCCGGCGGCGTCTGGGCCGCGTTCGTGGCCTGCTCCTCCATCAGCAGTTGCAAAAAAGCGCGACGCACCGCGAGCTGGGTGGTCCACAGCTCGCTCGTCCGTTCGTACCGTTGGCCGAAGGCCCGTTCCGCCCTGCTGGTGGCCAGGAAGATCGAGACGCAGCCCATCATCACCAGGCCGCCGACCACCATGGCCAGCACCGTCTCGATGATCGAAAAACCGCGCCGTGACCCGTTCATCGTGTGCCCCCACCGCCGCCGGCATCCAGATCACCGAACAGGTTCATGAGACGCTCGATGCCGTCTGGCTGCTCCAGCAGGCTCTGGAGCGAGTCCGGGTTCGAGAAGGCCAGCGGGTCCACCAGACGCGTGATGACCACCCCGGGGATGTCCGAGCTGTACTGCGTGGATCCACCGGACTCCGGGGCCAGCCACACGCGCAGCATGACCATCTGCACCCGATCGAGCGACACGCCCGAACCCACCCCGGCCGTGCCCGCCGTGGGCGTGGCCGCGGTGCGCGTCACGAAACGCACACGCTGCTCTTCCATCGACCAGCGGAACAGATCCGTTCCGTACTCCAGCGGCAGCGACCGGCTGGGCAGGGACTGGCTGTCATCGATGTACTGAAGAATCAGACGGTTGGCCAGCTCGGCCGCCGCGAGGCGACGCTCCAGACGAGCGTGCGATCGCTGCATGAGCGACACGGAGGCCGCCAGCGACGCCGTCACCAACCCCAGCAGCACCACGCCCAGCACGGCCTCCAGAAAGGTCACGCCCGGGCGCACGCCGCGTCCGCCGCGCGAAGACGGCCTTGGCGATGCTGGATGGGAAGTGCCGGGCGACATGTCGGCTCTCAGTCCAGCACCCACACATCCTGATTGTCCTCAGGCGTGGTGAAATCACGATCCGGGCCAGCGCTCCGCAGTTCGTAGGGACGGGCTCCGCCGGGGGTCACCATGTAGTAGTACTTCGTGCCCCAGGCGTCGATGTTCGAGCCTTCCTCCAGATACTGCCCGATCAGCACCTCCAGCGAGCTGGGCGGGGCCGAATGCTCGACCATGTAGCTGTTGATCTGCGTCTTGATCGTGCGCATCGAGTTCTTGGTCGCGTTCACCTTGGCGCGGGCCACCTGCGGAAAAATCGCCACCGCCGCGCCCGCGGCCAGGATGCCGATCAGCAGGATCACGGCGGTAATCTCGATCAACGAGAAGCCTGGCCGGGCGGTCATCATTCTGTTCCGATTCATCATGGCTTCTCCTTGTTGCCCGGGCGGTTTCAACCCGCCGAGGCCTTTTCGTCACATCACTTTGCTCGTCACCGAGAGCATGGGCAGCATCACGGAAACGATCATGGCTCCGATCACAATGAACAACATGACAATCAGCAGCGGCTCAAGCACGGCCATCAGCCGGCCGGTGCGGGTGTCCACCTCGTTGGCATGATCCTGCGCCAGCGAGTTGAAGGCCGAGTCCAGCTCACCACCCTGGTCGGCCGCGATCAGCAGCCGACGCGTGGCCTGGGGCAGGCTCTCGACCTTCTCCACCAAGGTGCGGAAGACGCCGCCCTCGATCAGGCGGGCCCGCAGGCGGGTCAGATCCTTGGCCATGTCCTTGTCACCGATGGCCTTGGTGCTCACCGACAGCGCATCAGCCAGCGGGATGCCCGAGCGCGTCATGGCCCCCATCACCGAGAAGAACCGGGCCAGTTCCTGGTGCTTGATGACCGCCTTCACCCCCGGCAGGCGGCGGACCACCCCCATCAGCACCGCCGCCACCATCGAGCGTGCCGCGACCCCCAGCACGATCAGCGCGGCCAGAACCGCCAGCAGAATCAACGCGTTCTCGCGGATGAACAGCCCCAGCCCCAGCACCACCCGCGTGAACATGGGAAGTTCCACGCCCGCCGACAGCATGGCGTTGCCGATCATGGGCACCACGATGGTCAGCAGCACCACCACCGCCGCCGCCGCGATGGAGAGCACCACCACCGGATAGATCAGCATCGTCACGGCCTTGCCCGCGACCTCGCGCACGCGGTGGGCGTTCTCACCCAACTGGCCGGATGACCCCGCAAGATCGCCCGTCCGCTCCCCGGCGCGGTACACCGCGATCGCAACCTCATCGAACGCGCCAACCGTCTGGCAGGCTTCCGCGAACGAACTGCCCGAGGCCACCGCCTCGCGCATCCGCAGCACGCGCTCGGCGGACTTGGTCCCCACCACCGTCGCCGCCACCTCCAGCGCATCCACCAGCGGCACCCCGCGGGACAGCAACTGGGCAAGCTGCGTGTTCAACGCCTCCTGATCCTTCAGGTTGAAATACCCATCGCCCCCCGGCGACACCGGCAGTTTCCAGGTCCGACGCAGCACCTGACGGTCACGCCGGAGTTGTTCGGCAAGGGCCCGCTCCGACCGCGCCCGCCGGATGCCGACGGTCCGACCACCACCCGGCTTGTTCGCCAGATAGAGAAATGAACCCGTGGTCGTGGCCGTCCGACTCATTGATCCGCGGCTCCCTCGCAAAGTTCCTGCCCGTGGAACAACCTGAACAAGCGGTTTCCCGACCCAAACACCCTACCACAAGGCTCCGGGTCGCACCTTTCTTTATACGGCCGAGGCCGGACTTTGTTGATCGGCCCGTCCGACCAATCCACAATATGAACGCAATCCACCCCACGCGGCTTGCACCCCCCGCCCCTCCTCCGGATGGCCCGGCTCGCCGAGCCGGATCTCCCCTCCCTCCTTCTCGGACCCCCCCATGCCCACCTCCCCCGTCGCCAGCCCCGCCACGACCCCCACCCCCCCCTCCGGGCGAGGCACCATGCGCGGCCTCATCAAGCACCACGCCGGCCCGGAGCTGCGGATGGTCTCCGACCGCCCCATCCCCGAGCCGGGGCCGCGCGAGGTGCGGATCAAGGTGAGCAAGGCCGGCATCTGCGGCACCGACCGGCACATCTGGGAGTGGGACGACTGGTCCGCCTCCCGCATCCCGGTGGGCATCATCACCGGGCATGAGTTCGTGGGCACGATCGACAAGGTCGGGTCGGCGGTCACCCAGTGGCAGCCGGGGCTGCGGGTCTCCGCCGAGGGCCACATGACCGCGGGGATGGACTACAACAGCCGCACGGGCAACGCCCACATCGCCAGCGACACGACCATCTTCGGCATCGATCGCGACGGGTGCTTCGCGGACTACATCGTGGTGCCCGAATCCAATGTGTGGCCGATCCACCATGACATCCCGGACCGGTACGCCGCGGTGATGGACCCCTTGGGCAACGCGGTCCACACGGTGATGGCCGCGGGCGTGTCGGCCAAGACGGTGCTGATCTCGGGGGTGGGCATCATCGGGCTGATGGCGGTGACGGTCGCCCGGGCCGCGGGCGCGGCGCGGATCTATTGCACCGACATCAATGCCCCGCGTCTGGCCCTGGCACGCAAGCTGGGCGCGACCGAGGCCTTCGATGCCCGTGATGACGCATGGGTCAAGCAGGTCCGTCGCGAGACCTACGAGGGTGTCGATGTCCTGCTCGAGATGTCCGGCGCGCCGGCCGCCATGGACCAGGGCTTCCGCACCCTGCGCAACGGCGGCACCGCCGCCCTGCTCGGCCTGCCCGCCAAGCAGGTCACCTTCGATTTCAACAGCCACATCATCTTCAAGGGCTGCACCGTGCTGGGCATCAACGGACGCAAGATGTGGGAAACCTGGTATCAGATGGAGAAGCTGCTGCTCTCCGGCCGCCTGGAGCTCGAGGAAATCGTGACCCACGAGTTCCCCATGTCCGACTACAAGAAGGCGTTCGAGACCATGATCTCGGGTGAGGGCATCAAGGTGCTGCTGGACATGCAGCGGTAAGCGGGCCTTTTTCAGCCCCCCGCGTCCTGCTCCGCCCGCAGCGACGCGGCGATGCCCACTTCCTGCAAACGCACGCTGGCCTGGTCCAGCGTGTTCTTTGCTTGATAAAACGCGTTGGCATCGACCGATTTCCAATCCGCCTCGGCCTTCTCGACGAAGGACCGCAGATCGGCGATGGCCCGCTCCAGAGCCGCCCGCTCGTCCGGGGTGAGGCCGTCGGCGTGCTTCTCGAAGCGCTCACCGATCCACTTCAGATCAAGCCTGGAGTTCGTGATCAGGTCCACCACGCGGTGGCGCTGCATGTCGTCGCGGGCGTGGGTGATGCTCTCGGCCTCGATGCGGTCCACCTCGTCCGTGGTCAGGCCGTGATTGGGGATGATCTGCACACCGGCCCGCTTGCCCGATCGCTGCTCCACGGCGGACACCGTCAGCACGCCGTTGGCATCCACCAGAAAGGTGACTTCCAGCTTCGGGATGCCGGCCGGCATCGGCGGGATGCCCCTGAGTTCAAAGGTGCCCAGGCTGCGGCAGTCCGCCGCCATCTCCCGCTCGCCCTGCAGGATGTGGAGCTTGATGTTGGTCTGCCCGTCCACGCTGGTGGAGAACCGCTCCATCGCGCGGGCGGGCACGGGGCTGTTGCGCACGATGAGCTTGGCCACCGCCCCGCCCACCGTCTCCACCCCGAGCGACAGCGGGATCACATCGAGCAGCAGCGAGCCTTTCGTCACGCCGGACAGGATCGAGCCCTGCACCGCCGCGCCCAGCGCCACCACGCGGTCTGGATCAAGTGCCGTGTACGGCTCCAGACCGAAGAACGCGCCCACGCGCTCGCGCACCAGCGGGATGCGGGTCGAGCCGCCGACGAGGATCACGGCATCGAGCGTGCGGCCCTGCATGGCGCGGGAGGCATCGCGCAGCGCCCGCTCGCACGACCGGAGCGACCGCTCGACCAGCGGGGCGACGATCGCTTCCAGCTCATCCCGCGCGAGTGTGCGTCTGTACACACGCCCGCCGCCCAGGTCGATCTCCACCGGGGTCGCATCGGCGTCCGACAGGCGGTGCTTCACGGCCCGAGCGAAGGACAGCAACGCACGCCGCGTTTCCACCGGCAGGGATTCGAGCGTGCCGCCGTCCGAACGGCCGAGCTGCACGCCGATCTCGTCCGTGAGCAATCGGACGATGGCGTGGTCGATGTCATCACCGCCGAGCCGTGTATCACCCGCGGTCGAAAGCACCTGGAAAAAGTCCGTCCCCCCCACCCCCCCCGCCCCATCTCCCCCCGGTGTCAGCCGCAGGATCGAGATGTCGAAGGTGCCCCCGCCGAGGTCATAGACCGCCACGGTGCGCGGACCCGCGTTGCGCTCCGCCGCCCGCTCCGTGCCGATGCCGTAGGCCAGCGCGGCCGCCGTCGGCTCGTTGACGATGCGGACCACCTCCAGGCCCGCCAGCCGCCCGGCGTGGCGGGTGGCCTGGCGCTGCGCATCATCAAAGTACGCGGGCACCGTCACCACCGCCCTGCGGATGGGCACGCCCAGTTCGGCCTCCGCGCGCCGCTTGAGTTCCCTCAGAATCTCGGCCGAGACCTCCTCGGGGCTGAGCGTGCGCCCATCGGGCAGCCGCACGCGGGCGGTGCGGTTCGGGCCTTCAACAACCTCGTAGGACAGATACCGCAGATCCGGCCGGACATCGTCCAGCGAACGCCCCATCAGCCGCTTGACGCTGGTGATGGTCGTGCGCGGGTATAGGGGAGCCTGATCGAGCGCATCACGCCCGACGGTCACGCCGGCGTCGTCATAGCGCACGGCGGAGGGCAGCATCGCCTCCGCCCCACCCAGAATGCGCGGGCCGCGCTCGTCGGCGATGGCGACGAGGGAGTTCGTCGTGCCAAGGTCGATGCCGAGGATGGGGTCTGGAAGGGACACGGGAGATCGTAGGGATTCGGAGGGGAGCGGTACGCAGAGGATGCGGAGCTCACGCAGAGGACGCAGAGGAAATGAGCCGCGGGCTTCAGCCCGCGCGGTGGTCGTGCCTCCCTTGGGCACACGCCGGGCAAGGGTTGGAAAGACGGTCGGGGGGAAGAAACAGAGCGTCGCGTATGGGAGAAGACACGGCCCACTGGAAGTCGGCCCCACGAAATTCACAAGCCGTGCGACGGAATCGGATCAGGGATGGATCCACGACCACTCGGCCAGTTGGTCGGCCAGGGTGATGAAGGGTTCGGTTTCCGGCTCGCCCTCGGGCATGGCCAGGGTGGTGCGGCGGCCCTGGGCGTGGATCTCGACCAGATACACGCGACGCCCGGAGGGCGCGTCGAAGGTGGCCGGGCTGGGCAGAACCAGGGCAGGGGTGACGGATTCCGGGGAGGCCTCGCGCAGGAGGGACCAGAGCCGGTCCCGCTCCTCGCCGGTCAGATGTCGGGCGATCGGGGGGTGCATGGCATTGGTCGCGCCCTGCCCCACGGCGGTGCGGAGCCACCCATCCGGAGACACGGCGTACCGGGCGGCCCGCTGGCCGGGACGGCGGACGGAAGTCTCGGGGGTATAGACCGTCAGGCCCAGGGTGAAGTCAGCCGGGCGGGACTCGTCAAAGGCCGCCGCGGATGGGGGGGAGGCACAGGCGGCCAGGCCCGTCAGCAGGGCGGCGGTGCCGATGATCCGGCCGAGTTGACGCGTCTGAACCAGCATGAGAGCAGTGTACCGGGGTGTGGACAGAAAGGAGGGGCCCGGCGGCTGGCCCTATCCTTCCAGCCCTATGGATATCTCCCTGCGTTGGCTGAATCAGTACCTGGTGCCCGGCGATGTCACGGCGGCAGAGGCGGACGCCCTGCTCACCGAGGCGGGTCTGCCGATCGAATCGCACACGCCCCGCGGCGACGACACCGTCATTGATGTCGAGGTCACCAGCAACCGGGGGGATTGCCTGGGCCATGTCGGCATCGCCCGGGAAATCGCCGCGGCCCGGCACGCCACCACCCGACGCACCCTTAAACTCCCCGAGATCGAACTGCCCAGCATGGGCGGCGCGCCGGTCGCCACCCGGCTCACGCTGGAAAACCGGGTGCCCGAGCACTGCCCACTGTTCACCGCACGCCTGATCCGGGGGGTGAAGATCGGCCCCAGCCCGGCGTGGCTGAAGGATGCCCTCGAATCGGTCGGGCAACGCTCCATCAACAATGTGGTGGATGTGACCAACTTCATCACGCTGGAGCTGGGCAACCCCTGCCATGTGTTCGACTTCGCCAAACTCGCCGGCGGCAGACTCGTCGTGCGCTTCGCGGAGGCTGGGGAAAAAGTCAAGACCCTCTATGCCGGGGAGCACGCGCTGCGGGCGACCGACCTGGTGGTGGCGGACGCCGAGCGCCCGCAATCGCTGGCGGGCATCATCGGCGGGCACGACAGCCAGGTGGATGCGGGCACCACGGATGTGGTGTTCGAGATGGCCACCTGGAACCCCGTCACCATCCGCAACACGGGGCGGCGCTTGCAGATCCGCACGGACGCGGCCTACCGCTTCGAGCGCGGCATCGACCCGCGGACCATCGCCTACGCCGCCGACCGGGCGGTGCAACTGATCTGCGAGGTTTCCGGCGGGGAACTGGCCGAGGGCATCCTGTCGGCCGGCGCACCGCTGCCCGCGGACCGGGAAGTCGCCCTGCGGGTCGCGCGGGTGGAGAAGATCCTGGGCGTGGCCGTGCCGGAGCGGGAGATCGCCGATCTGCTCAACGCACTGTCGATCCGCACCGGGCTGGCCGGTGACGGCGTGCTCCACTGCGTCATCCCGCCCCACCGCGCCCACGACCTGACACGGGAGATCGACCTCATCGAAGAGGTCGCGCGGGCACGCTCACTGGCCCAGATCCCGCTGAAGGACAGGCTGGAAGTCACCGTCCACGCACCGCAGCGGGCTGAACGCTTGCAGGAAGAGTGCGCCCGAACGCTGGCCGCCCTGGGCTTCCATGAGACCGTGACCTTCAGCTTCACCAGCCCCGCGAAGGGGGCGGCCTTCCTGCCGGGCGGGCTGGCGCTGGTTTCGGTGGACGACGACCGACGCAAGGCCGAGCCGACGCTGCGCCCCAGTGTGCTGCTCGGGCTGCTGGGCACACGCAAGGCCAACGCCGACGCACGCGCGACCCTGCCGGGCGGGGTGCGCCTGTTCGAGATGGCCGCGACCTTCGCCCAGGTGTCGAGCCAGTCGTCCAACACGCGACAGACTGTCGAGCGACGCACCCTGGCCATGCTGGCCGATGTGGTGTTCGCGGGCAAGAAACCGGGGGTGGACGAGATCCAGCACGCGGTGCGGGTGCTGCGCGGGGCCATCGACGCGGTGGTCCGGACCTGCTTCGGCCCCGATGCACGGGTCGAGATCGAAACCGGTGAGGGGGGAGGACGCGCGGGACCACTTCATGCCGGGTATGACGCGACCGCGCAGGCCCGTGTCTTTGTCCTCGCCAATGGCAAGCGGCAGGAGCTGGGAGCGTTCGGGGTGATCTCCGACGCCGCCCGGAAGCTGGAAGACCTGGATGTCCCCGTGGTGGGTGCCGAGTTGTTCCTCGATGTGCTGACCCAAGCCCCGGTGCCCAAGACGGCGGTGAAGCTGCTGCCCCAGTTCCCCGGCATCGAGCGGGACCTCTCCCTGATCGTGCCGGAGGCGACCACCTGGGCGCGGGTGGCCGCGCTGGTGGAGGCGTGCAATCTGGAGCGGTGCGTGGGCAGCGAACTGGTGGATGTTTACCGGAGCAAGCAGATTGGGGCCGGCAAGAAGTCCGTCACCGTGCGAGTGCGATTCCGAGACGATGCACGGACCCTTCGGCATGAGGAAGTTGACCCACAGATGGATCGCCTCGCGAGTCAGGCCAGATCCGAACTCAGCGCCGAAATCCGGGCCTGAATCGTGGGGTGCTTTTGATCTGGGCAAGCGGGTTCCTGATCCCTGAGGGCCATGATGCCCATGAAATTGGACGGGGATGATGCGAAGGCTGCGACCCGGGGGCCTTGGATTCGTATGATGATGTGTCCGGAAACGGACCAGGATCACGGCATATCGACCCGTGATCGATTCATATCCGCTGGTTCAACCGGGGTGAGGGATCCCCGGGCCTTCGGAAAGTTCGCCGTGATCGGGAATGCTGTGCCCGATTGCCGCCCGGCGCGTGCCGGACGGGCCTTTGTGTTCTCGGACCTGCCCGCGACGGAACCGCGAGCCTCCGACGAACCAGACCGGGCGCGACATTGATAGAGTTTGACGGCGGCCCCGCTGCCGGCAACCCAGGAGGGACCATGAGCGCCATGATCAGCAAGCCAACCACCTCGACCGTCCCCACCGCCCTGACACAGGGGGCCGATAAACCGCTGATCTGGGTGAACGGCCAGATGCTGCCCAAGAGCCAGGCGATGGTCAGCGTGTACGACCACGGGCTGCTGTACGGCGACGGGGTGTTCGAGGGGATCCGCGTCTACAACGGCCGGATCTTCAAGTGCGAGCAGCACATCCGGCGCCTGTACGAGTGCGCCAACCGGATCCACCTGGACCTGGAGAAGCATGTCTCCCGCGAGGAGATGGTGCGCATCCAGCGCGAGTGCATCGCGGCCAACGGGATCAAGGACGGATACATCCGGCTGCTCGTGACGCGCGGTGTCGGAACGCTCGGCCTCAATCCCTACCTGTGCCCCGAGCCGGGCGTGATCTGCATCGCGGACACCATCCAGCTCTTCAAGCCCGAGATGTACGAGAAGGGCATGCGCGTGGTCGTCGCCAACCGGCCCAAGACCCCCATCGAATGCCTCGACCCGCGCGTCAAGAGCCTCAACTACCTCAACAACATCCTGGCCAAGTGCGAGGCGATCCACCTGGGCAACAAGCTGGGCATCACCAAGGCCGAGGATCAGCTGCTCGAGGTCGTCATGCTCAACACGGAGGGCATGGTGACCGAGGGTTCCGGCGACAACATCTTCATGATCAAGGACGGCGTGATCTACACCCCGCCGAGCGAGGCCGGCATCCTGGAAGGCATCACCCGACGCTTCGTCATGGACACCCTCGCCCCCGAGTGCGGCGTGAAAGTGGTGGAGAAGCACTTCGACCTGGCCGAACTGCTGGCGGCCGACGAGGTGTTCCTGACCGGCTCCGCCGCTGAGATGATCGCGGTGCGCGAGATCCTCGAGCACGACAACCTGACCGTGACCGCGACCCACACCATCTCGACCGGCGAGGGACCGATCACCAACAGCCTGCGACAGAAGTTCCGCCAGATCGTCACCTCGGACCATGTGCCCGAGGATTGAGCCCCACCCTTGATTGGGCATGAGACCAGGGCGGCCCGGCGTTGCGTCGGGCCGCCTTTTTTCATGCCGCGTGGTACACTGGCCGCATGGCGGAACGGGCTGAATCACAGGCGATGGGCAGGGTGCGCTCGCTGGGGGTTTGGCTGGGACCGGCAACGGCGATCGCGTGTTATGCCGCGCTCGGCGCGTCGTCCCTGGATGAACCGGCCAGGCGCCTGGCCGCCGTCGTGCTGTTGATGGCGATCTGGTGGATCACCGAGGCCGTTCCGCTGGCGGTCACCGCCCTGCTGCCGCTGGCCCTGTTCCAGCCGCTGGGCATCGCCCCGATGCGCCAGACGGCCTCGGCATATTCCGAACCGGTCATCTTCCTCTTCCTGGGCGGCTTCATGCTCGGGCGGGCGATGGAGCGATGGGGTGCGCACCAGCGACTGGCGCTGCATGTCATCCTGCGGGTCGGGACGCGCCCGAAACAGATCGTTGCCGGCATCATGATCGCCACCGTGCTGCTGGGGTGCTTCGTCTCGAACACCGCCACCGCGGTGATGATGCTGCCCATCGTGTCCAGCATCGGGGTTCTGGCGGCCGGGGACAACCCCGACTCACCGGAAGCCAAACGGTTCGGCGCGTGCCTGCTGCTCGCCATGGCCTGGTCGGCGAGCATCGGCGGCATGGGCACGCTGACAGGCACGCCGCCCAACGGCATCTTCGCGGGGTTCATGGCCGACCAGTACGGCGTGCAGATCAGTTGGGGACGCTGGCTCCTGATCGGCGGACCCGTGGCGCTGATGCTGCTGCCCCTGGCGTGGGCGATTCTGGTCTACATCGCCCAGCCGGTGCGAATCGCGGCCATCCCCGGCGGGCGGGCCCATGTCCGCTCGATGCTGGATGGCATGGGCCGCCCCTCACGCGGGGAGAAGCTCACGGGCGTCGTCTTCGCGTGCGTCGCCGTGGCCTGGGTGCTCCACGCGCCGATCACCTCCATGCTCAACCGCGGACGGGTCGGGGCGGATCGCTTTCTGGGATGGAGCGATGCCGCCATCGCCATGCTCGGCGCGGTGGTCCTGTTCCTGCTGCCCGCGGGCAAGGGCGAACGCCTGCTGGACTGGCCCACCGCGGAGAAGATTCCCTGGGGCGTCCTGATCCTCTTCGGGGGCGGACTGGCCGTGTCCTCCGCATTCTCCAACACCGGACTGGACGCATGGCTGGGCGGGCGGATCTCCGGGCTGGGAAGCCCCCCCGCGCTGGTCGCCCTGGTCTGCATCGTCCTGCTGGTCCAGTGGCTCGGCGAGCTGGCCAGCAACACCGCCACGGCCAGCGCGATGCTGCCCGTCATCGCCTCCGTCGCGACCGGGATGGGCTTCGAGCCCGGCCCCATGCTGCTGGCCGTGGCGTTGACGGCCAGTTGCGGCTTCATGCTGCCCGTCTCCACGCCGCCCAACGCCATCGTCTTCAGCACGGGACGCCTGACCATCATGGACATGGTGAAGGCGGGCCTGTGGATCAATCTGACATCGGCCGCGGTGATCACGCTCTACACCTGGCTTCTCGGTCCGCGCCTGCTGCCGGGCGTGTGAGGTTGCGCGGTCCGCTCCGCCTGTGTTGCCGGTTGTGTTCCCCTTTGCGTTCCCGCACGGCTTCCACCGCCTTTGGACCTGGGAAACACCACCCTGTCAGGGTGCCGGCGGGGCGGGCTCATCCCACACGGCCAGCCTCGCCCAGCGGAGCTTCGCCGACTTGGACCGCGGGTTCGTCTCGATCTCCTCTTCGGTCGCGATGATCGGGTCGCGGGTTTCCTCGGAATAGATCCCCGCCCGGAACCCGTCGCGGAAGTGGTACTTCACCCGCCGATCCTCGCCGCTGTGGAAGCTGATGATCGCCGCCACACCACCCGGCTTCAGCGCGTGCGGCAGCACCTCCAGCAGCTTGTCCAGATTGCCCAGCTCCCGGTTGACCAGGATCCGCAACGCCTGGAAAGTGCGGGCGGCGGGGTGGAGCTTGGCCCCCGCGGCCCGCTGGATGGTGAAGTCCCGCGCCTCGCACACGATGGCCATCAGCTCGAAAGTCGTGGTGATGGGCGCGACCGCGCGACGCTCGCAGATGATGCGGGCGATCTCCGGGGCATCCGTCTCGTCCCCCAGCTCGATGAACGCCGCGGCCAGCTCGTCCTCGGGCATGGAGTTCACAAGATCCGCGGCGGTTCTGGACCTCGACGGGTCCATGCGCATGTCCAGCGGGCCGTCCTTGCGGTACGAGAAGCCGCGGGCGGGGTCGTCGATCTGCGTGCTGGCCACGCCCACATCCGCGAGGATCCCGTCCACCCGCCAGCCCTCGACCTCGGCCAGCGAGAGCATCACGGGCAGGCTGGCGAAGTTCATGTGATACAGATCGAACCGAGCGCCTGAATCCACCTGCGCGAGATGCTCCCGCGCGGCGGCGAGGTTGGCCGGATCCAGGTCCATGCCGATCAGCCGCCCGGTGGGGCCGATCCGTTCGAGGATCGCCCCCGCATGGCCACCAAGGCCCACGGTGCAATCCACGATGGTCTGGCCGGGCTGCGGGTCCAGAGCGTCCAGAACCTGATCGAGCAGGACAGGGATGTGAGGGGGCTGGCAATGGCGGGGCACGGATATCTCGAAATTGGATGGGGGTGGGGGGGGGAGGGAAGAAGCCTCTGCCGCGATTTCGGCGTTGGGAAGATAGGTCCGTACCCTCCGCCCAGCGCGGACAGTGGCTTGGCACGAAAAACCCGGGCCGAGGCCCGGGCTGACGGAACATGGTTCAACGAAGGGGTATCAACCCCTGCGTCGGCGACAGATCAACGCAAACACACCCAGCACACCCAACGCCGACGGGGCGGGAACCGGCCAAGCCGGCCCGCCACCCGGCCCGATCACACCGGGTCGGAGCGCATCCCGATCAAACGGATCGATGCCGGGGGTCGATCCATACACGAAGTGCAGGTCGATCACCCCCGGTGTCCAACCCGCGAGCGGGGTACCGGACTGATCGCCCACGAACACCTCATGGGTGACGGCATGCTCGCCGTGGACACGGGTGGCGTACCAGTTGTGAACCATCGTGCCGTTCCACTGCCAGAGCGGGGATGATCCGCCCGTGCCGAGGATCGGCGCGAAGCCGGACTCGCTGTAGACCGAGATCCACGGCGAGGACGACACCGTCCGCACGAACATCCCCGCGCCCGGGGGCAGGGAGATGAACCCGTTGGCCAGCCAGCCGAACTGGGCGTTGTAGCCCGTGCCGTTGAGCACGGACGCCGGCCCCGTGTACCCCGCGCCTTCCTGCATCACGACCGTGGCCATGTCCGGGGATTCCAGCGTGAGGTACACGGTCTGCTGATGGACGGTGACGAGCAGGTGGCTCATGGGCCCACCGAGGGTCGGCTCGGCCCACGCCCGCGCGGCGACGATGGCCGCCAGCATGATCGGCCATGACTTCACAGCACACCCCCACGGTTCCGCCGGGCGCATCCCAGACCCGCCCCGGCAAGCATCAAGCCCGCCGACGGGGCCGGAACAACCATCCAGGAAAGCGTGGCGGTGCCCGCGACATACCCATCGGTCGGATTGCCCTGGGCATCGCCGAAGTAGATGGAGTAGGTGGCCGAGTAGTCGCCGGGCGTCGCCGCGGCGTACCAGTTGTGCAGCATGGAACCATCCCACTGGATGCGCGCGTTGGATCCGTCGGTTCCGAAGATGGGGGCAAACGTGCCCTGGTTCATCATGGTGCCGCCGCTGTAGACAAGCAGACCGTCGGTCGCGCACGTCTGCTCGATCCACAACACGGATCCCGTGGGCGGCTCCCAGAAACCGCCGAGCATCCAGCCGTACTGCGCGTTGTAGTTCAGCCCGTTGAGCACGGATGCCGCGTCGGAATAGGTTTCGCCCAGGTTGTGCATCACAAGCGGATGGTCGGAGTGGACATGGGCCTCAATGAAGTTGCCGTGGAGATGGACCATGATGTGCTCCATGTCCCCACCCATGCCGGGCATCTGGGAGAAGGCGCAGCCGGCGGAAAATGCAACGGTACCGACAAAAAACTTGATCTTCATGGGGTTCATCACTTTCGTGTTTGAAACTTGATTCGGGTCAGTGGCGGGCGTGGTCCGGGTTCCACCGGTCCAGCCCGTCGGAAAGGTTGAAGGTGGCCTCGAACGGACGCGTTTCGGCGTGCGTGTCGAGGAAGAGATATCCCGCGCCCCGGCCGTGGCGGACCTGATCCACCCCGTCCCCCACGGGCACGCCGCGGGTGGACCAGAAGTGGGCCATGATGTGGTCCGCCATCGAACGATCCGACTGATCGGCCGCGAGGACGGTGCGGGCGGGATTGGGTGCGCGGTCGATGGTGCGCCAGGGCTCGCGTCGGTTGCCGGTGTGGCGAACCGGGTCAATCTCTTCGAGGCGAAGCTCGAAGTAGACATTGGTCCCGTAGCTGAACACCGGCTGGCCGAAAGGCAGACCCGCTAGCACGACCGGGCTCTCGCGACGATCGTGCGGGCAGCGGTAGTGCGTATTGGTCACGGTCCACCACGCCTCGCTGTCCCAGGCCAGCGAGGAACCCTCGAAGGGAACGCCCGCCAGGTCCTCGAACAACGCCACCGTCCAGGGCATGCGCCCGAAACCCACCGAGTGCGTCGAACGTGGGATCTCTCCCCGGTGCCGCTCGGCGTACATCGCGGTGGACTGGCCGATCGTCCGCAGACGCGACAGGCAGACCACCGACCGAGCCGCACCACGCGCGCCCGACAACGATGGCAGCAGAACACCGATCAGCAGCGCAATCACCGCGATGACAACCAACAGTTCGATGAGCGTGAACGCCCGGGTGGCCGCGCACGGGCGGACACCCTTGCCGTGCAAGCGTGGCAAAGGCACACCTCCGCGGGCACACCAGCCCGCATCCGGAGATTCCGGGTCGAAACCGACGCAACAAAGGGAGTTGCGTCAGGCCCGGGGAGGAGGTGTGGGCACTTCGCGTGATGCTCCGTCCGGCACGCCGACGGCATCACACACGACGGCAATGCCCGCACGCAGCACGGCAGAATCCGCATCGCGTGAAGTGAACAGCAGCATGAGCGCGAACAGCACGCCCTCACCCGCGCGGCTGGCCCCGGCCAGGAGTTCGACAGAAGCATCACCCCGGACCGGGATGCGTGCCTGGTCGATGCCCACGCCTGAGCAACCCTCCGCCCCGGCGTTGCCGGACAAACACAGGGGGCAGTCGGGCTCCAGCGGAACCGGCTGGCAGAGGCACAGATCCTGACCGCAGACGGACCAGAATGGGCGGTCCCCATCCAAGAGCACCCGCCAGAACGGATGCAGATTGAGGGCCAGTATTCCGGCCAAGAGACAGCCCACCACCACGGAACGCTGGATGGACAATTTCTGTCTCACAAGATTTATTCTAGCAGCACAGGATTGTCTGACAACCATCCAAGCGACCGGTGGTCATCCGGGAAACACATAGAACGGTGCGGGAGGGATTCGAACCCACGAGACCCTTTCGGGTCTGCACGATTTCAAGTCGTGTGCCTTCAACCGCTCGGCCACCGCACCAAGGCAGAAAAAACGGGCGTGCGCTCGAGCGCACGCCCGTGATGGTATGTGTCAGAACCAACGGACGGAACCTGTCCGGGGCGAGAAATCAGGCCCGGTCGGCGGAGGGGCGGCGGACGCCCTGGCCGCGGTGGGCCTTGCGCTTGCTGCCGGGGCCCTGGCCGTTGCGGGGTGAGCCGTTGGGGTTGCCGCGGCGCGAACGGCCGGGATTGCCCGGGCGGGACGGACGCCCACCGGGGCCATCGGAACCCGGGCGGGCGGCGGCGGAGGCGGGGCGCTCGGGGGTCTTGTGCTGGCCGACGGCGGGGACCTTGTTGCCGATCTGTCGTTCGATGGCGCGGAGCAGGCCGCGCTCCTCGGGGGTGCAGAAGGCCACCGCGGTGCCGGTGGCACCGGCGCGCCCGGTGCGACCGATGCGGTGGACATAGGCCTCGGGTTCGAGGGGCAGGTCGTAGTTGAACACATGGGTCACGCCGTCCACATCGAGGCCGCGGGCGGCGACATCGGTGGCGACGAGCACGCGGAAGCGTCCGCGGCGGAAGGCGTCGAGGGCGCGGTCACGCTGGTTCTGGTTCTTGTTGCCGTGGATGGCCACCGAGTCGATGCCGGCGTCGTGCAGCTTCTTGGCCACGCGGTCGGCCCCGTGCTTGGTCTTGGTGAAGACCACGGCGCGGCGGATGTCGGCGTCGCCGATCATCTTCTCCAGCAGGCGGGGCTTGTCGGCCGACTCGACGAGGTGGACGGACTGCTCGATCTTGGGGATGTTGGCCTTCTCCTGGGGCACCTCGACCTTGGTGGGGTGCTTGAGCAGGGTGGACGCGAGCTTGGCGATGGCCGGGGGCATCGTCGCGCTGAAGAGCAGCGTCTGACGGGGCTCGACAAGCGCGGCGGCGATGTGGCGGATGGGGTTGATGAAACCCATGTCCAGCATGCGGTCGGCCTCGTCGAGCACCAGGGTGCGCACGGCGGAGAGATCGACCACGCCCTGCTCCATCAGATCCATGAGGCGGCCGGGGGTGGCGACGATGACATCGACGCCGCGCTCAAGCGCCTTCTCCTGGCGGAACTGGGACACGCCGCCGAAGATGGCGGTGTGGCGGAGCTTGCAGTGGCGGGTGTAGTCGTTGAAGGACTCGCAGATCTGGGTGGCCAGCTCGCGGGTGGGCGAGAGGATCAGGGCGCGGGGGAGGTAGGCCGGGCCGGGACGGCCGCGACCGCGTCGCCCGCGGGACGGGCCGGCATCGGGCGCGTCCTGCTGGGCCGGGCGCGGGGCGGGGCCGTCCTTGAGCAGGCGGTGGATGATGGGCAGGGCGAAGGCGGCGGTTTTGCCGGTGCCGGTCTGGGCGATGGCGAGCACATCGTGCCCGCTCATGGCGGGGGTGATGGCCAGGCCCTGAACGGGCGTGGGCGTGGTGTAGCCGGCCTCGGACAGAGCCTTGAGGATCGGCTCAGCCAGCTTGAGCTGCGCGAAGGTGATGGTGGACTTGGAGCCGGTGTCGGACGAGGGGGTCGAGTCAGAACGCAAAGGAAGCATCTCCGGTGTGATGCCACGCCGGCGTTGTGCCGGTCGGGGCGAGGAACGGGGCGCTGGGATCGCCAGGACCGATGGGCGGCGTCGCACGGTTGCGTCGTCGTCCTCGGTGTCTGCCGGTTGTCCGAGCAGGGTCAGCCCGTTCATCACGCCGGTTGCGATCCCCGGGATCGTCCGTTTCGGTCGCGCGCGTCGAGCTGCGTTGAGGGGAAAAGCGTGCGGAACGGTTGGGTTCCGCACGCCGGATGAATCAGTTCATCGGATCAGGCAGGGATGAAGGATCAATAGCGATCGCCGCGTCCGCCACCGTAGCCGCCACCACCGCCGCCGCCGCCGTAGCCGCCACGGCCACCGCCGCCGCCGCCGTAACCACCGCGACCACCGCCGCCGCCACCACCGAAGCCACCGGGGCGGCTCTCACGGGGCTTGGCCTCGTTGATGTTGAGGGTGCGGCCGCCGAAGTCCTTGCCGTTGAGGTTGGAGATGGCGTTGTTGGCCTCGGAGGAATCGGGCATCTCGACGAAGCCAAAGCCGCGGGGGCGGCCGGTCTCGCGGTCGTTGACGAGGGTGACCTCGCCGACCTGGCCGAACTCGCTGAACAGGTCCTGCAGCGCGGCCTGGGTCGCGCTGAACGGCAGGTTGCCGACATAAATCTTCATGACGATTCTCACGCCCCGAGACAAGCGATTCCGGACCAGATCTTCAGGGCGGATCTCTGACGGACCCCCGGCCTTGGGTGATGTCACCCGAAGGACAGGCCGGGACCAAACGCTAGCCCGTGAAGATGGGGAAATCGCTCCGCGCGCCCGGATTGGCCCACAATTGCCATTGGCGCGATGAAAAGGGCACAATTATTTCGTAATTCCTACTCCTGGAAGAGGTTGTGGGCCGTCTTCTGGGAATCCATCAGGCGGGTCCGGGCCGCACCGGCCGACTCCGGATCGCCCTCCAGAACCGCCACTTCGAGGTCGATGGCGGCACGCAGGGAGTCGATCAGGGCCAGTCGGAACGCCGTGCGGTACGCGCCCTCATCCGAACCGAACTGCTCTGCCGCCTGGGGCGACATGCGGACGGACGCATAGGAAGCCTTCGCGGCCACCATCGCCTCCTGCATGGACTGGGCCGCGGCAAGATCGGAAGCACGCGACTCAGGACCGAACTGCGAGTCACGCAAGGCCCGCATCGTGCCGCCCGCCTTGCGCATCGCACCCTCGAAGGCGTTCTCACCCCCACCAACTGGCTGCGCCGGTCTGGCGGTCGTGTCATCAGAACCGGGCGATGCCGCCCCGCCGGGACTCCCCCCGGGGCCGGGGGCTTGGTTGCTGAAGTGGGCGATCAGCTCCTCCCGGGTGATGAAGCCGTCCAGATCGGTGTCTGCGTCCGCGAAGAGGCGATCGGCCAGACGGGCGGGCAGCTCGCCGCGTTCCAGTTTGCCGTCGTTGTTCTTGTCATTGGCCATCATGCGATCGACCTGGGCCTGCACGCGCCGATTGACCTGGGGGGTGTCTCCCGATGGCTGACCGGCGGGCTGGGCGATCGCCAGCCCGGCGATGGCGATGGACAGAGCGGCGAAACCAGCGGCGGCAAGCTTGGCGTGCTTCATCTCGGAGGCTCCTTCAGGGTTGTTTGGGCAGGGAGGATACCGGCCGATACCCGCCGGGTTCAACCCTTTCCCATACGCACTCCGTGCCGATCCTCCCGTTTTCGCTGGGCGGCCCCGTGCCACGCACCCCGCGGACGCGGTCGGTGGAACGGTGGTCGGACGAGACTACGAACGCTTGATCCGGTCGAAGGCCGCCAGCGCTCTGGCACGGGCTGCGGCGTGGTCCACGATGGGCAAGGGATAGGTTCCACCCCTCCCCCCGAGCACCACCCCGGCAGCCGCAAGCTCGATCGGCGGCGCTTCCCACGGCTTGTGAATGGAGGGGGCGCGGAGGCGGGCCAGCTCGGGCACCCAGCGGCGGACATAGTCGCCTTGCGGGTCGAACTTCTCGCCCTGGCTGATGGGATTGAAGATGCGGAAGTACGGCGCGGCATCGGCCCCACAGCCCGCGGTCCACTGCCAGCCGAGCGTGTTGCTGCCCAGATCGGCATCGACCAGGGTGTCCCAGAACCACTCGGCCCCGCGCTGCCAGGGGATCAGCAGGTGCTTGCACAAGAACGACGCGACAATCATGCGGGCGCGGTTGGGCATCCATCCCTCGGCCCAAAGGTTGCGCATCGCGGCATCGACCACGGGATAGCCCGTCATGCCGCGTTGCCACGCGCGGAGATGGGCCGCGTTGTTCGACCATGGGAAGCGATTGAAGTGCTCGCGCAGCGGCTGGTCCGTGGTGTGTGGGAAATGATTGAGCAGGTGCTGGGCGAACTCGCGCCAGCCGACCTCGCGGAGGTAGGTTTCCCGGCCTTCGTCCTGCTCCCAACCCGGCGTGTCGGCGATGGTGTGCCACAGGCGACGAACAGAGATCTCGCCGAAGTGGATGTGCGGCGACAGGGCCGACCACCCGGGGATATCCAGCCGGTCCCGATCGGCGTGGTAGTGCTGGAGCCGATCGCCGACGAAATCCTTCAGGAGAGCACGCGCTCCGGACTCGCCTGGCGTCCAGCGTGCTTGCATGCCGCCGGTCCAGTCGATGGCGGGCAGGAGACCGAGATCATCCAGGGTAAGAGAACCCGCCGATCTCGGAGCGGAGGCGGGTGCAGCCAGTTTTCTCGGCGCGGGCACGGGCTTTTCCGGCGTGCCGCTGGCCAGGCCGGCACGCCAGAACGGCGTGAACACCTGGGAAGGCTCGCCTTTTTTGGTCAGCACACTTCCAACCGGCCAGATGAGGTTGGGCGGGAAACGCTCCACTTCCAGCCCCGCTTTTGACAGCCCGTGCTCCACCGCGTCGTCCGTCCGCTGTGCGTGCGGCTCGATCGACTCGGTGAATACCACCGTGTCCGCGCCAACGGCCTTGGCCACGCTCGCCAGTTCTCCGGCTGGATTGCCACGCCGGATGACCAGCGGTGAGCCGAGTTTGTCCAGCGAAGCCGCGAGCGCCCGCACGCTGTGGTGCAGCCACCAGCGGCTCGCACCGCCCGGTGACCAGCGGCCGCCCTCGCTGGGATCGAACACGAACACCGGCACGACCGCGCCGCGCCGCGCGGCGGCGGCCAGCGCGGGATGGTCATCCGTCCGCAGGTCGCGCGAGTACCAGACGATGGTGGTGGGCATGGGAGTTGGGTCCAGCCGCTACGGCGCGGAACCGAGGTTGAGAACGATTCCACGGAGTCCGTGGGCAAGCAGGCTTGAAGGACGCACAGGCGGCACGCCTGTTTCCACCAAAGGCTCAGAGCTTCGCGGCGGCGATCGACGCGAGGTCGGAGCGTTCCGACCTTTGCAGCGTGATGTGCCCGACCAGGCCGATACCGCGCAGGCGTTCGACCGCGTAGGACAGGCCGTTGCTGGACTGGTCCAGATACGGGTTGTCGATCTGGCCGATGTCGCCGGTGAGGATGAGCTTGGTGCCCTCGCCCACGCGGGAGACGATGGTCTTGACCTCGTGCGGGGACAGATTCTGGGCCTCGTCCACGATCATGAACTGGTGCGGGATCGAGCGGCCTCGGATGTAGGTCAGCGGCTCCAGAACGAGACGCCCGTCGGCGACGAGCTTGTCGATACGCTGCTCGGTGGACTTGCTCTCCGGCTGCTGGTTGGGCGAGCCCCGGGTGGAGAGCAGGTAGTTGAGGTTGTCGAAGATCGGCTGCATCCACGCGCCGAGCTTCTCGTCCTTGTCGCCGGGCAGGTACCCGATGTCACGCCCCATGGGCATGATGGGCCGGGCGACGAGCAGTTTCTCGTACCGCTCCTCGCCGAAGACCTTGGCCATGCCGGCCGCGATGGCCATCAGCGTCTTGCCGGTGCCCGCCGAGCCGAGCAGCGTGACCAGCTTGATGTCATCGTCGAGCAGCAGGTCCAGGGCCATGGTCTGCTGCACATTGCGGGCGAGGATGCCGAAGGTCGGCTTCTTCTGCGGCGCGACGGGGATGATGTGCTCGGTATCGGCCAGGCGACGCCCCAGGCCGGAGTGCGCCTCATCCTCCTGATCCTTGAGCACCACGAACTGGTTGGGCGAGACCGGGCGGACGAAGGGCTCCTCCCCGTCGTACTGCACGGTCAGCGCCGATTCCAGCTTGGCCACGCCCAGCATCCGGTCGCGGTACAACTCGTCGATCAGCTCGCGCGGGGTCTCGATCTCGATGAAACCCGTGTAGAGCCGGTCGGCATCGACCTTCTGGTTCTGAAAATCCTCGGTGCGGATGCCCAGCGCGTCGGACTTGATGCGGGCGGCCAGATCCTTCGAGACGAACACCGCCCGCTTGCCCTGCCGGTGCAGGTGCCACGCCACCGCGATGATGCGGTTGTCCGGCTTCTCGTGGTGGATGACCGCGGGACGCTCATGGTCCTCGGTGTCGATCGACAGCGTGCCGCTCGCACCGCGGGCGGCGATGCCCAGACGCGAAAGATCCACGCCCTCGGTGAGCATCCCCTCCCGCCGGATGCGGTCGAGGTGGCGGATGGCGGCCCGGGCGTTGCGCCCGACATCGTCCTCGCGCCGCTTCATGGCGTCGAGTTCCTCGATCACCGGGTAGGGGATGACGATGTGATTCTCTTGGAAAACAAAGAGCGCGTCGGGATTGTGCAGCAGCACATTGGTGTCCAGCACGAAGTGCTTGACGCCCTTGGCCCCCCCCGCCTTGTCCGAACGCTGAGCGGCCGAAGCCGGGGAGGAGGCGGGGGTGTCGGTGGCGCGGTCTGCCGTGTTGCCTTTGGGTGCCATCGCGGACGCGGACTCCTTCACGCGAACTTTTTCACCAGCGGGCATCCTTCCCGCGGGCATCTCAGCATACCGCCCCCGAAGCATCGGCACGCGAAAGGGCCCATGAACCCTCCACAAAACGGTGTTCCGGCCCGCCCCTCCCCCCCCCCATCCCCCCCGGAGCCAGGGCGGAATCAGACGGCAAGGGTGGGGGACGGGCCACCACCGGCCCTTCAGAACAGAGCGGCCACCGCGTCGGCGGTCAGCAGCACGGCCACAGCCGCGGCGATCGCGGTCTTGAACACGATCGACATCGCCCGCCCCGTGGCCGCGCCCCGGCCCGACCGCCACGACTCGCCCCAGGTGCGCTCGGCGATGCCGCGCTCCGCGAAGAGCGCGCCCAGCCCGGCCCCCACCACGCCGCCGATGACGGCCCCGATGATCGGGATGGGAATGAAGATCTGGCCGAGGATCATACCCACGATGGTGCCGAACAGCGAACCCCACGCGCCCGAGCGGGTGCCCCCCGCCCGCTTCGAGCCTGCGGCGGAGGCGAAGAACTCCACGATCTCCGCGATGATCGCCAGCACCACCGCCGCCACAAGCACCCAGGTGCTCATCACCTCCGGACGCCACACATCCACCAGCACGGCCACCACGATCGCGACCCAGATGCCCGGCAGCGTCACGGCGACCAGTCCCACGCCCAGCCAGGCGAAGAGCACCACGATCAACACGCCCAGCCAGGTCAGCAAGGAACCCTCCGGTCAGGAGGTGGCTTCAGCGGGCGCGTCGCCCGTGCCGGTCTCGCCACCCGTTTCCTCTTCTTGGGGGCCGAAGACCTTGCGTTCCATCGCGAGGATCCAGTCCTCCAGCTCGTCATACTGATAGGTATCGCAGCGGATTTCCTGGCCGCCGAGGGTGGGATGGGACGCCTTGATCTTCAGGAACACGATGAACTTGTCCCACTTGCGCTTGTCGACCTCTTCCAGGTCATCCGGGGTGATGGCCCCCCCCACTTTCCCGGGCAGGGTGAGCGTCATGGTCTCCGGCTGCCAGCGGTACTTGCGCGATGCCACCCCGATGGCGCGAACGATCAGGAACAACGCGAACGCCCAGCACACCGCCATGATGGCCCACTGGCTGGGGATGTCCCAATACGCGAGCGGCTTGGGCTGCGAAACATTGGAGAGTTCCGACTTCAGACGCGCCAGCTCGGCGCGGGGGTTCTCGATGGTGGTCCGCTCCGGCGTGACCTGACCGATGCGGGAGAGCCCCTCCAGCCAGGTGAGCCGGGTGTTGAGCATGATGGCCCGCAGACGGCGCGGGCTCTGGGTGTTGGACGCGTCCGCCCCGTTGCGTTGGCGCTGCTCGGCCTGCGATAGACGGGCGATTTCCTCCGCCGGGTTCGGCACCGAGGCCTCCCGGATGAAGATACCGAAGTCCTCGCGGTCGGCGGCCTCGGCGGCTTCCAGATACGCAAGCTTGGCCCAGGTCGCGAACCGCTCCCCTCGGGCGGGATACACCCAGACCGCGTCGTAAAACCCCCAGGCCCCGAAGGCCAGGAGGACCACGATGAAGATGGCCATTTTGCGCACCCAGCGTTTGCCCAGCGGTGCGGTGCGGATCCCTTGGTCTGCCATCGGCGCGTGCTCCCTCGGTCATGGTCCGGCGTGGACCCGGCCCGGGCAGAATCGGCCCGAAACCCGCATCCTCGTGAGCATCACCGCCCTCACCGGCCCTACTTTGGCATCATACGGGCAGGTCCGCCGGTTATTCAGAACACATCATCGACTTTGGCCAGAGCCGCCCGCCACCACGCCGCGGCCCGAGCCAGGCCGCCGGGGCGACGCCGCAGGGCATCAAACCCCCCCACGCCCCCCAAATCCGCCCGTTTCGTCGGAATCCGGGGATAAGCCCGTCCGGTCAGCATCGCCAGCGTCAGCCAGGCCGAATGCTCGGCCCGGAACCGCTCCGACGCGTTCTGCATATCCCGGATGGAACGGTGCTTCGAACCCATCGGACGATTTTAGCGGATCGGGTGCTGCCACCCAAGAGCGCCCAAGCGAGACGGCGAATTCAAATAGGATGGGGTCCATCCCATCCATCACCCCACGCCCCGCACCTCCCCCTCCCGCCCCCCCTGCACCCGCCCGCGCCAAGCCCGGCGGCCGGTCCGCTGGAGGTACCAGCTCCGCCATTGCACGGCCGTCATCAGGGTCACGCCGAGGGGGTGCAGCCAGACGGACGACCAGGCGTGGCCGACTCGGCGGGCGATCATGGCCCGTTGGGCCAGTTGAAGGGCACAGGCGGCCGTGGCGGGGGCCCAGATCATGGGCGACCAGCCCAACGCCAGCCCGAGCGGGGCGATGACCCAGGCCGCGGCGTGGCCGCCCAGATGCAACAGGGTCAGGAAGACCAGCAGGGCGGGTGAACCGACACCCTCGTAGGCGTTCTTCGCGAAGCCGTGCCAGGTGGCCCGCCAACCCTGGTACATGCGCACGCTGGCCAGATCCGAACCGTCGAACAGATCGGACCGTTGCCCGAGGGCACGCACGGCCTTGGGCATGCGGATGCCGTCGTGCATGGTGTCCTTGAACGCGCGGTGGCCGTCGATGGCCCGGTAGATGTCCGCGCGGATCAGCAGGAACTGGCCGCAGCCCGCGCCGTAGGCGGGAGAGGTGGATCGGCGTATGCGGCGCATGGGCAGGTAGCCGAGCAGCAGGAAGAACATCATGGGCACCATCGCGGCCTCGGTGAGCGTGCCCGTGATCTGTCGCGGGAAGGTCGAGACCATCGGGGCGTTGAGGCGCACCGCGGCATCCAGAGAACGGCGCACCGCATCGGGTTCGAAGCGTACATCCGCGTCCGTGAAGAGCAGCCACTCGCACCCGGCATCCATCGCGGCCTGGGCCGCGTGCCAGCAGGCGTGCTGCTTGCCGTTCCATCCCGCGGGCAGCGGCGGCGGATGGACCACGATCAGCCGGGCATTCTCTGCCGCCAGACGGGCGAGGATGGCCGGTGTTGCATCGGTCGATACATCGTCCGACACAACGGTGCGCACATCGGTCGCAGCCTGGGCGAACAGCGAACGCACGCAGGCCTCGATATTGGCCTGCTCATTCCGCGCTGGCACGCAGATTCCGACCAGACCGGTCGGAAGCGGAGCATCGCGCCGGGATCTGGCATAGCGGCGCAGATTGCCCGCTGTCATCAGCAGCGGGATGGCTGAAGCCACCGCGCACCATCCTCCCCATGCCGCAAGGATCACCGTCCAGAGACCCATGCCCGTCACTCCTTGCGTGCCGATCGGAGGGCAGGGGCCGCTGGTTCGGCTGGTTTGGAAGCGGGTGCATCGCGCCGGGCATCCAGCCCTTCGCTCCGTCCGCGGGCTTTGAGCCAGGCGTGGTACAGCACGCCCCCGTGGACGCTCTGCCTGGAAACCAGCGTCTCGAAGCGATCCCCATCGCGTGCCATGGCGAGATCGGCCAGATGTGCGCTGCCGGCCGACATGGCATCCGTGATGGCCCGCTGCCAGGCGGTGGTGCGGGCGGAGTCTTGCGCATGCACCTCCCGGGCCGCGATGAGAATCTCCGGCTTGGGATCGGTCCAGAAGCAGTATTCAACACCAATCGCCAGCACCCGCACGCCCGCGTTCGACGCGGCCAACTTCGACACACCGGGGCGCACCACGATCGGAACACGCACATCGGCGAACCGTCCCTGCGGCGTGATCCAGAAGGTCGGCAGTGTGGACTCCCGAAAGTACCGGCCCACCTCTTCGTTCATCCTCGCCAGACTGGCCGGGTCGTCCGGATCCATGCCGAACACGCCGAGACGGCGAAAGAGACCGAACCGCTCCAACTGGGCCGCGTCCATCGGTGCGCGGAGGGATCGGTCCGGAAAGAAAAGGCGTTGCGTGGTGAGCATCACCAGCGGGTCCCACCAGCCCACATGGTTCATGGCCAGGATCAGCGGGCCCTCGTGCCCAGCCAGTGAACGGAGCAGGCCAGCGCTCTCATGCTCGATCCGCAGGGCGTGGAACTTTTTGCGGATCAGCTTCCGGCGGCACCACCGCTCGAACCAGCGGGCGAACACGGGCGACTCGCGGGGCGGGATGAAGCGTGGCTCGCTCATGTCACACCCCTACCCCCCACTCCCCCACCCCCCCCCGGACCCCGTCACTTCTCCGGCGATGCCTGCGGCCCCACCAGGATGCGTCCGATGACCTCGCGCACATGGGTTCCCTTCTCGTCGCGTCCGTGCCCGGTCACGCCCATCGCGTCCACCACGCCGTAGCCCATGCCCAGATGGATCAGCGTCCAGGCGATGACCTCGGCGGAGAAGCGGCTGGTGACGCGGTGGGCGTCCTGCGCGCGGCGAATCTCACCTGTCAGGAACTCGTGCAGCAGACGCATGTGCTCGGCCACGGCCTTGGCGATCAGGGCATCCTCGACCTCGGGGATGGCTTGCAGCAGCACCTTGTATCCGGCGCGGCCCTCGCGCGAGACCATCGGGTTGTCGGCCAGAATGCGGGCCAGACGCTTGGCCGGATCTTCCGAATCCGACACATCACCCTGCCACAGGGCCAGCGTGCGCTTGCCGGTGCGCTCGATCAGGGCGACGAACAGATCGCGCTTGGACTTGAAGTGGCGGTAGATGATCGGCTCGGTCACGCCGGCCGCCTTGGCGATCTGGGCGGTGGTCGCGCCGGCATAGCCCTGCGCCGCGAAGAGTGTCTCGGCGACATCGAGGAGTTGCTCACGGCGTTGGGCCGCGGGAAGTCGGCTCATGGATCGCTCCGGCCGGGAACCGGCGGTGCGGGGGGAGGGGAAGGGGTGTCATCGGGCAGTGGCACGGGGTCGTAGCCCCCCTTGACGAACGGATGACACCGGAGGATACGCCGTAAAGTTAGTAAAGACCCGCGAACCGGCCCGTGGAGTTGGTACGCCTCCAGGCCGTATCGCGAGCAGGTCGGCTCGTAGCGGCACTGGTTCCCGATCAGCGGCGAAAGCGTGACGCGGTACAAACGGATCAGAAGGATGAAGGGGACATTGCCCGCCCGTGCAAACGGGCCGAGGCGCGGCCGGGCCTGGGGTTCAGTCGGTGGGTTGGCGTCTGGTTCACCTGGTACGGGCGACGAGGTCATGGCGATGACCGGTCGGTCTTTTTGATCCGCTTGTGGTGTTCCCGGTCCGCCGCGACGATCGCATCGCGGAGCAGGAATCGGTACTGGTTGAGCGGAAGGGTTTTATGCGCACGACCGGAGACCACGATGTCATACGCCCCACCCTCGGACTGTATTGGATAGACAGGTCTGTCTAATCGAAACGCTTCCCGCACCATCCGCTTCAGCCGCACACGGGCCACGGCGTTGCCGACTCGCCGCCCGATGGACAGGCCCAGGCGGTGCTCCGGGAGGTCATTGGGCTTCAGAAAGACGGTCAGCGGGCCGCGGGATTTGGTCAGACGATGGGCGAAGACGGCCTTGTAGTCGTCATCCAGACTGATCCGGTGGCGGGCTCGGAAGGGGTGCGCGGGCACGGGGGATGGTAGAGGGCGGCCTCAGTCCGGCTCGGACAGCGGCGGGAGCAACCCCCACAGCAAGGCCAGACCCGCGATGGCCAGCAGGATGAACCGCCCCTTGCTGTCACCCGCCAGGCGGGACAGGGTGGAGGGGACCCGGTCGGCGGCGACCGGAAGGGTGTAGGGTGCCGGTTCGAGCAGTTCGAAGAGGCGGGGGTCGTCGGGCAGGCCGGGCAACACCAGGGCCGTGCGGTCCTTGGGGACCAGTTGAAGCTGGGAAGCGACCACGAGGCGGATGGTCGCGGGGTCCTGCTCGGTCAGGGCCTTGACCATGGCCCGGTAGTTCTCCAAGCGGTCCAGATCGGTCTGCTCCATCGCCAGAATGCGGTCGCGCTGGAGGCGGATGTGGTCCAGGTCCGCGGCCGGGGGGATCAGGGCGACCGCCACGAAGAGGGAAAGCCCCGCGAGGAAAGAAGCCCATTTGGAGGCATGAAGCACCAACAGCGAGGCGCGGTCATCGGACCGACGCGCTGCGGGCGCGGATTGGGCGCTCAGGACCGCGGGCACGGGGAAGTTCATCGGCCGGACCGGGCTTTCGGCTGGAAGCGCGGGCCGGTGTGTTTCGGTGGGCACAACCTGCTCGGGCGAGGGTGCGGGTTTGCGTAGACTTGCCGGATGCGTCGAAGTGTTGTGATTACGGGTCTGGGGCCGGTCTGCGCCATCGGCATGGGGGTGGAGGCGTTCTGGGAGAGCCTGTGCGCGGGCCGGACGGGGCTGGGGCCGGTGCGGTCCTTCGATGCCTCATCCCTGGGGCCGAAGCTGGCGGGCGAGGTCCAAGGGTTGAATGTGCGGGATTTGGTTCCCAAGAGCTACCGGAAAGCCACCAAGGTGATGGCGCGGGACATCGAGCTGGCGGTGGCCGCGGCCCGGGCGGCGGCGGTGGACGCGGGCCTGGTCACGCGCGGGCTGGAAGAGGACGGCGCGGAAGGCTTCCGCGTGCGCGGAGACCGGACCGGCTGTCACATCGGGGCCGGGCTGATCTCCACCGAACCGCTGGAACTTGGACGCGCGGTAGCGGCCTCGATGGATGGCGAGGG
>CAZXGL010000006.1:0-70854 GCA_964640595.1 uncultured Phycisphaeraceae bacterium
GGGGTGGGGGTGGCGGAGGGGTGGGGGTTGGGGGTGGGTTTGGCCTCGGGTGGGGGCGGGAGTGTTTGGGTTGTGTTCATATGGGCCAGTGTACTGGGTGGGGTGTGGGGGTCAAGGGGATTTTTGAGATTTGATAGGGTAGTGAGTGGCTTTTCGGCGGGGTTTTCGAGACTGGGCTGTCGATTCGGTGGTTGCGGGTTCGAGTCCCGTCCGCCTCGCTTGGAAAACGCCTCTGGGAACTTCTCAGAGGTATTTTGTTAGGACATTATGAGCATCAGAGCGTGCGGTTACATCCCGGGTAAATTTGCGGGTCGCTGAGGGGTCACAAACAAAACTTGCGAAGGATGCGAGCGATGAGCGACGCACGCACCGGCGCGGGGGCCCTGGTCGCTTCACAGAGGCCGTAGAAGCCCGCACGCCACTCACGGCATCATCGGCGGTGACATAGCCCGGCGGGGTGGACATGCCCTCTTGGGCGGCGCGCTGGCCGAAGCTCTGGGCGGCAAGCCAAGTGTCAAAGGCCCCAACCGTCGCATCGCTCGTGGAGTGGTGTCCATGACGCCAACCATCGCGTGTTTGGCCGTGCGGCTCGCGCGGGAGTTGCAAAGGCCCAAGCTCCGCGACGGTACAGCCGCGGCGCGTTCCCCAAACCAATGTGCGTATTGGGAGCGAGGGTTATACTGTCGTCATGGTGCAACCCATCTTGTTTGCAACTTGGATGTCGGGAAACACGGAAGTCTGGCCCTCTCTAGGCAGTGTGGACATTTGTTCTCCATGTCCGATGACAGGTCTCATCGACTCTGGAGGGCGATTCCATGCGGCGACGGCACGAGCTGACAGACGAGCAGTGGGCGAAGATCGAACCGCATGTACCGGGGCGTGATGGCGACCGCGGCCGCACGGGCGTGGACAACCGCCTGTTCCTCGATGCCGTGCTGTATGTCGCCAAGACCGGCATCCCGTGGCGTGACCTGCCCGAACGGTTCGGGAAGTGGAACACCGTCTGGCGGCGGTTCGACCGCTGGTGTGACGCGGGCGTGTGGGCTCGGCTGGCCGAGGTGCTTGGTGACGCGGACCTTGAGGAGCTGCACCTGGACTCCACGAGCATCAAGGCCCAGCACTCGGCCGCGGGCTCACGCCGCAGGCCCGACGAAAAAAAGAGGAAGCCGACCTGAGACGCTGCCTGGGTCGCTCGCGTGGCGGCTGGACAACCAAGCTCCATGCGGCGGTGAGCGGCAACGGGTGTGCGGTCCGTCTGCTGCTCACACCCGGGCAGGCGGGCGATGCTCCGCGTGCGGAAGGGTTACTCGACGGGCTGCATCCGCGGCATGTGGTGGCCGATGCGGCCTACGACAGCGATGCGATCCGCGACCGGATCCGCCGGAGCAATGCCCGCGTGTGCATCCGGCCCAACCCGACGCGGCGGGTGAAGAAGCGGTACGACCGTGCGCGGTACAGGAACCGCAACGTGATCGAGCGGTTTTTCGGCGCAATCAAACGCTTCCGCCGGGTCAGCACACGCTACGAGAAAAAGGCCCGAAACTTCCTCGGATTCGCATGGATCGCCGCACTGCTCGTCGGGCACATCTGAATGTCCACACTGCCTAGGGCTCGGCTTTGTGGCTTCGGCTCTTGTCGTGCTCGGACAGGTGTTCGTTCAAGAGTGCTATCTGTGGTGGGCGGGTTTCAAGTTCTGTGGTAAGTGGAAGCAGTTTGTCTATCAAGATCCGAAACCACCTAGCCCTTCGCGCCCGCTAGACCTTGTGCCCGACCCTGAGGGTTGTACGGTGATGATCCATCGTGAGTGGTGGTTGGCTCGCAAACTCCGTGTGACGGCTACACACATTCCCGCGGGATCGACGGAGCACCAATGGGAAGGAACGCTCGTGGTGAATCGCGGAGTGAGCACTCGCGGAGTTGTAGCATGGGCGTATACGAAGCCCTCTGGAGTGGATGACTTCGGAGCATACGAGTTGTTCGCCCATGACCGCGGCGAACTCGTCATGTTCCCCGCCGTGCCGGCTCTGCGCGGGGACCATACAAAGCTTATTCTCAAACCTCAGTGAGTCGGGAGGCTCACGCCTTGTACCACTCCAGCAACCCGAGCGATCCTCCGTTTGGGCAGTGTCGTTCAATCATCTTCGATACCCCGTGAAGGAACGAAGCGAAGGTAAGGGCGAAGTGTGGAACCGCGTCTGTCCCCGTAGGGATTGTTTTCCCAGCCGTGTTGTACGATGTCCGGATGAACTCCTCTATTGGTTTAAGGTCGCCCGGAGAGAGTGCCGCATCCAGAGTGTGCGCAATCTTGTTCCGAGCACGTTTCAAGGAGCGGATGCCGGGAACGATCATCCCGACATTCGTTTGGGGGTGGTCGATGAAGGCGAGTTTCTGCGCGAACGTGAGACGGGCCGTATCCCAATCCTGCATGCCCGGATGGGCCTTTGTGAGGTACTCATCGATGAAGTGCTCTACGATGAGGTGCGCGCGGAGGATAATGTTCATGCCAGAGGAGTCGGCGCGGACTAGATCTCCGTACCGCTTATTGAACTCGGCCAAGTCCTGTTCCACGTTCGGTGCATCCGCCAGCAACTTGCGGAAGACCGGGCTTGATGTGATCTTCTCCCGAAGTTCGTCGGTGCTCATTCATCGTCTCCAAGCGTGAGCCGGTCCAGATCGGTGCGCGTTGGTACTTTGTCGCGCTCAATCGTCGCCATGATGACACGGCGGGCGAGTAGGTAACTGCCCGTGAGGGCGTCGCCCAACTCGGTTTTGCCTCCGTGCGCCGCCTTTGACCGCTTCCCGTAAAGTCCCATGATCGAATCGAACAACTCGCGGCGCGTCGCGCCGAATGGTTCGAGGTACGAAGAGATACGGAGCGAGTTCTTGAATCGCACCTCCCCCGGTGACTCCGCGAACAGTTGATCTAAACCGCCCCATATCTCTATGAGCGCGAGTTGGGCGGAGGGACGACCCAGACTGGAATCCACGGCTTGAACAAGCGTGTTGAAGCGTTCACTTTCACGCATCAGAACGCCGCCGCGTTTCCAATGGTTGCGAATCCATGTAAAGGTGGCCGCGTCGTCTTCACCGTCCGGGAGTGTGACCGGGAAGTGTGATTGGGGCGTCCCTTCTAGGGCGAATATCTGGTGCTCCTTGCTGGATGCCAAGTCTTTCGAGAATGGCGCGGTCGAGATTGCGGAGACGAATGCGCGAGGGACGCCGCGAAGCCGGATGAGGGCAGAGAGCCACCAGATGGTGTTGAGGTGATCGAAGAACGGTCCCAGATTGAAGTCCTTGGGCACGAGGAGTTGACAGTGAATGTCTAAGCCACCGCCTCCGTGAACAGTGGCCCACGGAGCCGGGTGATGTGATTGCGGCGGCGCTGGTGCGAACGCCATGACTTTGGCTTGGGTCAAGTGGGCGAAGGTCTTTGAGAGCATGAGCCCATGCCCCAAGTCGATAGGCTCCGGGGGCGGTTCAAGCCCCGTGAAGCCTGCGTATAGATCGCGGTCATTGAAGGGATCAGACATAGCTAAAGTCTACGAAGGGTTCGCATCGGCTGGTAGGTGAAGAACGCCCGCACCAACTCCCGATCCGCGCCGGGGTGCAGTTCCGTCACTCTGCCTCCCATCGACTTCGGCTACCAGTGCGGCCCGAGTGTGTGGAGTTGGGCGATAACCCATTGATTTGGATCGGTCATGCAGGGGTAGTATCCAAGGCGCTAAAACTAGTCACAGCATTGCTATCGGGAGACTGCCATCTCTCCTGCAAGGGGATCAGCCTGTGCATCGCTAAGGGGCTTCCTGCTGGAACGAAAACAGCACACCGTGATCCTGGTGTGGATCACGGTGTGCTGTTGAAAGGTCAGGGGGGAGGGGATGGGGGGGGGTTCAGCGGCGTCGGCGGCGTGTGGCGACCAGACCGGCCAGGGCCAGCGCGCTCATTGAGCCTGGCGTGGGGATCGTCCACATCACGGCTTCAAACTGACGGGTCTGCGTGTTGTAGGCTTCGCCGCCCGCATAGATCATGTTGCCGTCGGTCCAGACCGCGAAGGCGACCGACATGCCCCAGTGGTTGCCATCGAGCAGGGCGTGGAGGTCGATCCAGGAATCCGCGCTGTCGAACCAGAGGCTGGCGTGATTGGACCCGCGGATGTTCGCTTGCCCGGCCTGCACGCCGTCATGGGCCGCGAGAATGAACGACGAGAGCGCGCCTTCCGGGTTCAGATCGACCCATGATTCGGCGGAACCGTTCCATCGGCTGGCACGCCAGGTGCCTCCGACTTCGGCGGCGCCGTACTGAAAGCCGTTGTAGACCGCGACGGCGTCGGATTCACCACCGCCGGCCGGGGTGAGGTTGACATAAGACTCAGCGGTCCCGTTCCAGAGGGCGGCTTCCCAAAGCCCCGTGTTTGCGTCAATGGTGATGCCGACCTGCTGCCCGTTGTGCACGCCAAGCACCCAGGATTCCTCGAATGCGCCCACCACCGGGTGCAGATCGACCATGGAATCGGCGGTGCCGTTCCAGACGACCGCGCGGCCGATGCCGCCGATGATCGCCATGCCGCCCTGCTGATGGTCGTCGATGGCGTCGATTCTCGACATCGGCGAGCCGGTCGGATTCAGGCTGACCCACGATCCAGCGGTGCCGTTCCAGAGGCTGGCCTGCTGGACCCCATTGACCACGGCGTCGCCGCCGATGACGCCGTTGTGGATGGCGTGGGCCCACGAATAGGAAGTCGCGCCCGGGGGCACCAGGCTGGTCCAGCTCGCGGCCGAGCCGTTCCACAGCCCGGCCATCGGGACGCTGCCGAAGTTGGTGTAGCCGACCGCCACACCATTCTCGATGGCCCGAACCTGCGATCGGATCGCTCCGTCCGGGTGCAGATAGGACACGGTCCAGTCGGCCTGGGCGGCGGCGGCCGACAAACTCAGGGCGGTGATGGTGACGAGTCGATGCATCTCTTCAGCTCCTTGCAGAAAGGTGGGGTGGGGGGGCAGGCCGATCTGCCGGGTGTTCATGCCGAACATACCCGAGGGGGATTGTTTTGCAAAGTGTTTTTAGAAACATTTTGGCCAATCGGACTGGATCTGGGGTATATTTCCATTGTCCTGACTGCTCCCTGGCCGAGACAGTGAGAAGATTGGAGTGCGCGTGACCGGATCCACGGTGAAAAAAGTGCCCGAACGGCTGGAAGGGGCGTTTGAGGCGAACGCCGTTCGGGTTCTGAATGAACTCCAGAGGGCCTTTCTCGGCCTGATCGAGGGACTGCCGAACGGGGTGGTCCGGGCGGCGGATCTGGAGAAAGCCCTCGGGGTCAGCCGGACGCTGGGCTGGCAGATCCACCGGATCGCGACGGCCGCCGACCCGCTGGAAGCCGGTTTCCGCGTCCCCGGTTCAAGCGCGATCGACCAGGCCCTGCAGCGTGCCCGGGTCGCCGGGGTGAGCGATGATCGGGTCAGGCGAGCCGAAGAAGCGATGGTGGCGTTCGAGTCACTCGTCGAGCGCCATGCGGGCGATCGGGCGGGGTTCGAAACCATGCTCGGGAGCGTGGCCGGGGGCAGCAACGATGCCATCGACCTCAAGACCCGTCGCCAGGCGTTCCGCGCCAACAGCCAGATCTGGGGATTCCAGGTCAAGACCTATCTGTGCTGCAGCATCCTGCTGCCCGGGGCCGCACCGGATCTGCTCGACCTGATCCACATCGTCGGGATGCGGGATGTGCGCCGGTTGCGCGCCGGTGTATCGCTCCCGCTCATGGGGCAGCGGGTGAAGGACAACCGCGGCGAGCGGATCGATCCGAACGGCGGCTCCGCCGGATCGCTCAAGGACGGCGGCCCCATCCTGCTCCAGGATTTCTGCTCGCAGCCCCTGCCGGAGGTCGAGTCCCGCGTGGAGCATGGTCTCACGCTCACGGTGCTGCGGGAAACGCCATTGGGCAACGCTGGCGTGCGGACGGTGTTCCAGACCAGCATGTCGAAGGGGTTTTGCTGGAATCTTCCCGAACAACCCGTGAAGCAGCACAGCTCCGCGGTGTTGATCTCCAAGCCGATGGAGATGCTCGTGATGGATGTGCTGATCCATCGAGACCTGTTCGGTCCCTTGTCGCCCCGGGTGCGGGTCCTCGGGTCGCTGAACCATCCCGGCGTCATCGAACCTGACGAGTACAGTGAGGACGACGAACTGCCCGTGAGACCGACGATGCAGGCGACCGGGATCGGCTCGATCGGCACGCCGCACATCCCGCGGTACCGGGAGATGGTGGACGCGGTGCTCGGCGACATGGGATGGGATCCGCAATCGTTCGACCTGTACCGGTCCACGCTGGAGTATCCGCTGCTGAACACCACGGTCGATGCACGGTTCGATCTGCCGGATCGCGTGCGGCGGTGAGCGGGGGGGGGGGGGGGGGGGGGGGGGGAGTGCCGACCTACCTGTCGGTCAGGATTCCAAGGTAGGCCTCGTATGCGTAGACGCGGTCGCGTTGTCTGCCGCTGGTTTCGCGCAGGATGCCCGCGGCTTCAAGGATCTCGACGGCCTTGCGAGCAGTCGGGGCGGAAACGGTGAGCAGGTCGGCGGCGGTCGGCACCGTGATGACCGGCGTGGAGGGGAGGCGGTCGAGCAGTTGGATGGCGGCCACGGTCGTGCCGGGGTGGGTGGTGATCGTGCGGCGGTCTTTGGCGACCAGGGCGTGCAGTTCCGTGGCGACGCGCACGCCGTCGTCGGCGGCCTCGGTGACGCATTCGAGGAAGAACCGCGTCCAGCCTTCCCAATCACCCTCGCTGCGCACGGCATCCAGGCGGGCGTAGTACTGCGGCCTGCGCCGCTTGAACGCCACGCTGAGGTACAGCAGGGGCTGAGTCAACAGGCCCCAGTGTTCGACCAGCAGGGTGACCAGCATCCGCCCGATGCGGCCGTTGCCGTCGAGGAATGGGTGGATGCTCTCGAACTGCGCGTGGGCCAGCCCGGCTCTGACCAGCGGCGGGAGCGGATCGTCCGAGTGGATCCAGCGGTCGAGGTCGGCCATCGCGCCGGGGACCTCCTCCGGCGGGGGCGGGACATAAGAGGCATTGCTGGGGCGGCTGCCGCCGATCCAGTTCTGGGTGCGGCGGACCTCGCCGGGCAGTTTGTCGGAGCCGCGGATGCCGGTCATCAGCACCTTGTGCGTCTCGCAGAGCAGGCGAGGGCTCAATGGAAGGCCGGTCGGGTTGGCGATCAGATCGCGGGCGTGGTTGAGGGCGGCGACATAGTTGCAGACCTCCTCGACATCGTCGGGCCGGTCGGCCTCCGAGGTGGCCTCGAACCGGGCGACATCGCGGAGCGTGGCCTGGGTGCCCTCAATCTGCGAGGACAGCACGGCCTCCTTGCGTACGAAGCCGTAGAGGAACCACTCCGTGTCGGGGACCATCGAGCCGGCCATGGCGAGGCGGGCTACCGCGTCCTCGGCGGCGCGGGACTCGGCGGCGACGGCGGCCAGGTCGAGCGGCGGATCGGCGGGCGGGAGCGGCAGGGGGACAAAGGCACGGACCTGCTCGCCGTGGGCGTTGGTAATGCGGAATGTGCCGGACTGGCGGGGCATGGCTGGGAAAGGGACCTTTCTTTGTGATCGAGACTAAGAAACGATTGTTTCTTTATCAAGATCGTTCGGAAAGGATTCTTTCTTAAGCCGGTGTAATGTTAGGGTTTTGAGTGGTTATTGGCGTTGGCTTGGAGTTCGGACTGGGCGAGGGAGGTGTAGGCGGCGAAGCCGAAGGGCATTTTGTTGCCGTCGGCGTCTTCCTCTTCCATCTCCTGGGCGGCGGCTTCGAGTTGCTGGGCCAGGGCGTCGGACATGGAGTGGACGCCGATGATCTGGGTGATGGGCAGGGTGTAGTTCTCGCCGCCGGGGGTGCGGATGCGGAAGACGGTGCATTGGATATCGGCGGAGAGCAGGCGGTCGTTGGAGCTGCGCGGGGTTGAGCAGGCGAAGACGGGGACGACATCGGCGATGGGGATGCGCTGGCCCAGGCTGGTGATGACGGCCATGCGTCCGTCGAACATGCTGTCCACCGGGCTTGAGCCCGTGGCGACCGCGGAGGGCGTGGCGTTGAGCCGTCCCGCGCTCTGGGCGGCGGCGGCGGACAGGCCCATCAGCACCTCGCGCACCACATTCTGCCAGAACAGGTCGCGGCGGACTTGGACGAGTTCGGCGGGGTGGACCCGTTGGACGGGTGCGGTGGGGGTCTGGCCGTAGACCTGGCGGGGCGGATCGGGCAGCTCGTCGGTGCCGGGGTTGTGGCCTGGGGTGACGGAGGGGTTCACGCGGCGACCTCGGGGGCGGAGTTGGAGGCAGGGGGGGGGAGGGGGGCATCAAGGGCGCGTCCGAAGGGGCCTGGCTCGAAGGCGTGGACGCGGGCGGGGTCGATTGCGACGCGGATGGTATCCCCTACCTGTGGCATGTGGCCGTGGACGGAGGGGACGCGGGCGGTCAGGGCCGCGCCGGAGGGGGTGGTCAGGCGGAGGTCGGTCTGCTCGCCGAGGGGTTCGACGACGGAGACGGTGACGAGGAAGGAGAGTTCGGGTGCGGCGTTGGGCTGGAGGGTGATCGCGCCCGGGCGGACACCCAGCACGCAGGGGTTGCCGGACAGGGCGCGTGCGTGGGCGGCGAGGGGCTGGGGCAGGACGATCTCGACACCGGACTGGGCGGACTCGCGCCAGATCACGCGCTCGCCCTCGGTCCGGACAGCCCCGTCGATGAAGTTCATGGGGGGCATGCCGACAAAGCCGGCGACGAAGCGGTTGACAGGGGTGCGGAAGACCTCTTCGGGTGTGCCGGCCTGCTGGATGTCGCCGTTGGCCATGACGACGACGAGGTCGCCGAGGGTCATGGCCTCCTCCTGATCGTGGGTGACATAGACCGTGGTGGTCTTGAGGCGCTGGTGCAGGGCTTTGAGTTCGGAGCGCATGGTGACGCGGAGCTTGGCGTCGAGGTTGGAGAGGGGCTCGTCGAAGAGGAAGCAGGCTGGTTCGCGGACGATGGCGCGGCCGACGGCGACGCGTTGGCGCTGGCCGCCGGAGAGGGCCTTGGGCTTGCGCTCGAGGTATTCGTCCAGGCCGAGAATGGCGGAGGCTTCGCGGACGCGGCGTTCGATTTCCGTCTTGGGGGTCTTGCGGAGCTTGAGGCCGAAGGCCATGTTCTCGTAGACGGACATGTGCGGGTAGAGGGCGTAGTTCTGGAAGACCATGGCGATGTCACGGTCCTTGGGTGCGACGGAGTTGACGACGCGGTCGCCGATGGAGATGGTGCCTGAGGAGATGTCCTCCAGGCCGGCGATCATGCGGAGCGTGGTGGACTTGCCGCAGCCGGAAGGACCGACGAGGACGACGAACTGGCCGTCCTGGATCTGGAGGTCGATGCCCTTGACGGCTCGGACATTGCCTTTGTAGATCTTCTCGACGCGGTTGAGGGTGACCTGGGCCATGTGGGCTGCCTCCGGGGCTGTGGGCGGGAGAAGGGGGAGGAAAAGAGGGGGACTGGAGAGGGTAGTGCATTCCGGAGGTTGCGCCAACCGTCATAGTCGGCACGGCTTCACATGGCGTTGTGTTTGGGGCGGGCATGGGGGCGAAGTCCCACAAGGGACGGCCCGATAGACCAGCGGTCCAGGAGGTTCGCATGGCAGGTGACAGCAAGGCTTTCAACGAGGTTCGAGCGCTGCTCAACAAGCTCGATCGGTCGATCGACGAGGCCCGTTCGAAGCGGGTGGGCCCGAAGGACGAGCCGCTGGCCCGGCCGCAGGCGGAGTCTGAGAACCGTTCGCCGGTTCGTTCGGATATGGACCGGCAGATCGGTGCTCCGCGTGCACAGGCGGCCCCGCTGACTCCGATGCAGGTCAAGCGTGCCCAGTACGGGCGTGCCCGGCCGCTGAATGGAGGGGAGACCCCGGTCCCCCCGCCCCCCTCGTCCCCCCCCGCCTGCCCGCAGGCGGAATCGGCCTGGAAGTCTCTCAAGAACTACGACGATCTGACGATCGGGTGAGACTTCGGACCTGCTCCGGCGGTAGGCTGGAGGGATGGATACGAAGCAGCTCGATACAGCGATGATGTCCCGACGATCCGCCCTCGCCCTGTCGGGGGCGGTTGGTCTTTTGGCCAGCGGGGCCTTGGGGGCGGCGGGATCCGCGCAGGACGAACCGGCCCGCCTGATGGTGGCGTTCGTGATGCGTCACGCCGAGGCGGCCGGTTCACAGCAGGACCCGCCCCTGTCCGGGGTGGGGCGGGAGCGGGCCATCCGTGTCGGTCGGATGCTGCGGTCCGTCCGCCCCCAGCGGGTGCTGCACTCGACCACGAACCGCGCCCGCGAGACGGCGGCGGAGATCTCCCGCATCGTCGGGGTCGGGGCCGGGTCGTACGACTTCGCGGACCCCGAGCCGGTCGTGCGCCGCATGATTGAGGCCGGTGGGGTGTGGGTGATGATCGGGCACTCGAACACCGTGCCGGATCTGGTGCGGCGGCTGGGGGGCGATCCGGGCACGGACATGATCCCGGATTCGGTGTACGACCGCATCTTCATGGTGGTGCGGGTGAGTGGTGGTGGGGTGGGGGAAGGTGGGACGATGACGGTGCCATTGCATTCGTAGGGGGCATCAGGGATCAGAGGCGGATTTTGGTACGCGGAGTTCGCAGAGGTCACGCAGAGGGCGCGGAGGGGAGGATGGGTGTGGGAATGAGCCGCGGGCTTCAGCCCGCGCGGTGGTTTGGGGGAGAGGCGTATCGGGAGGCTCCGCTTCCGACGCAACCGCGGCCGCTCCCTTGCAGTCGCGGCTTGTAGATTGGGCGGGGGCTCCTGAGGAGAGTTGGCGATCGTTTTTGGCCCGGATGGTTTCAGGGAGTCCCAGAGCTGCCATCACCCATGCCGGGATGACAGTGTTCAGGGGTGTTCGCTTTCCACGGGTTGCGCTGCGCTTCACCCGTGGCAACTGACGAACGCCCCTGCGGGGCTTCTGGATGCGAGCACGCCTGGAATCGGGTGGGAGCGGCCTCATCGTCTCTTTGGCTCTTCCTTTCTATCCTCTCGACGATGAAGCTGGCGGTGGTCATCCCGGTGTACAACGAGGCGGTGCTGCTGCCGCGGTTGTTCGAGCGGGTGATGGGGGTCGCGCCGCCGGAGAGGTTGGGGGGGCAGGGGGAGGCGGGGGCAGTGGGGGGGGTGGGGGGTGGAAAGCCCTGCGAGCGGGTGATCGTGCTGGTGGACGACGGATCGACGGACGGCTCGCGCGAGGTGGTGCAGGGGTTGGCCGATCGGCACCCCGGCGTGGTGGCGGTGCTGGCGCCGACGAATCGCGGCAAGGGGGCGGCGTTGCGGCTGGGGCTGGCCAAGGCGATTGAGTTGGGGGCGGACCTGGCGATCATCCAGGATGCGGACCTGGAGTATGACCCGCGCGACCACGCGGCGGTGCTGGCCCCGATCCTGGACGGGCGGGCCGACGCGGTGATCGGCACGCGGTTCATGGGCCAGACGCACCGGGTTCTTTATTACTGGCACCAGCTGGCCAACCGGGTCATCACCACCTTCTCGAACATGCTCAGCAACCTGAACCTCTCGGACATCGAGTGCGGGTTCAAGGCGTTTTCCCGTCCGGTGCTCGACCGGCTGGTGCTGACCGAGGACCGGTTCGGGGTCGAGCCGGAGATCGTGGCGAAACTGGCGCGGATGCGATTGCCCGACCGGGACGGGGGGGTGGATGGGGGTGGGGGGGATTCTGGGGGCGGGCGGGTGCGGGCGCTGCGGGTGTACGAGGTGCCGGTGTCGTATGCCGGGCGGACCTACGCCGAGGGCAAGAAGATCGGGTGGCGGGACGGGTTCGAGGCGTTGTGGTGCATTCTGCGCCACAACCTTGGCTGAGAAGTCGTCCAGAGCGGGCGGGGCGATGCCGGGCGTGTTAGGATGGGTTCTTCGCGAGGGAGGACCACGGCTTGACGGTGTTCGATCGGCTTCTAGACCTGTTCAATCGGCTCGCTTCGTACGCGCCGTGGCAGGTGGCCATCGAAATGTTGCTGATCTGGATCGCGGTGTTCGCGGTGATCCGGTTCATCCAGGGGACGCGGGCGGCCCGCGCCCTCAAGGGCCTGATCGTGCTGCTCGTGCTGGGCACGGTGATGGTCCGCGTGCTGGGCGACGATTCCTTCCAGCGTCTGGGGTATCTGTACGACCGGATGCTGCAGGTCATCGCCGTGGCGCTGGTGGTGATCTTTCAGCCGGAGCTGCGCCGCGGCCTGATCCGGCTGGGTGAGACCCGCCTGTTCCGCAACCAGGCCGAGGGTGGGGCGGCGACCGCCAAGGCCATTGCCCCGGCGTGCGCGTACTTCTCCAAATCCCGGTTCGGGGCGATCATGGTGATCGAGCGCACCACCGGGCTGAAGACCCTCGTGGAGGGCGGCACGCAGTTGGATGCGCGGCTCAGTCCGGCGTTGCTCCAGACCATTTTTTATCCCGGCACCGCGCTGCACGATCTGGCCGTGGTGATCAACGGCATGACGGTTCACGCGGCCGGGGTGCAGCTTCCCATGGCCGATCCTTCGGACATGACGGATGCCAAGTTCGGTTCGCGCCACCGGGCCGCGGTTGGGCTGACCAAGGAGTCCGACGCGGTGGTGGTGGTGGTGTCCGAGGAGACGGGGGATATCCGGCTGGCGGAGCGGGGCACGCTGTCGGAACCGATCCCTGCGGACCGGCTGGAGATGGCGCTGGCGGATCTGCTCGGACGCCCGCCCGAACCGGTGGACGCGGACGGGAATCCCGATGGGTTCGAGGGCGGGGATGCCGACCATGCACGGAGGGAAGGCTGAACCATGGCGTCCCGGGAATCCAAGAAGAACCGCACCGACTTCCGCACCCTGGTGCTGGTGTCGCTGGTGACGCTGCTGGTGTGGCTGCTGGCGGAGTCGCGCACGGTGCGCACCCAGATCGCGGAGGTTTCGCCCCGGATCGAGGTGGCCCCGATATCGGAGATGATGGTGCGCCCCGCGTTGGGATACACCCTGCCCGAATCGATCAAGGTCAATCTCTCGGGCTCGACCGCCGGGCTTGACCAGGTGCTGCGATCCTTGCAGGGCCGAGTGCTGCTGCGTCTGGGTCTGGAGATCCCCACGACGGTGGGTGTGCATGAGATCGACCTGCGTGAGGTGCTCCGGGCCAACGAGATCCTGACCGATGCCGGTGTGGGCATCATCGAGGTCAGCCCCGACCGCATCCATGTCGAGGTGGATGAGATGGTCGTGGCGACGCTGCCGGTCCGCGCGATCCAGCCCGATGGCGTGATGTTCGAGAACGGCGGCACGCCGCGGACCGACCCCCCTGTGCTTCGCGTTCGCGGCCCCGCCAGCGTGCTGGCCCGGCTGGAAGGACGGGAGGGCCTGGTCCGTCTGGAGTCGGAAACCATTGAGACGCTCCGTCCCGGGGTGGCTGAGCGGGTGGTGCGCCAGCGGGTGGAACTGCCGGAAGATTCTGACCGGTGGGGCACGGTGTTCGACCCAGAGTTTGTGGATGTGACGCTGACCCTGCGATCCAGAACGCAGTCGTACACCCTGGCCTCGATGCCGGTGCAGGTGCAGATCGCCCCCGGGGAGGTCGGGCGCTGGCGGGTGATCCTGGAGTCTGGCCAGCAGGATCTGGTCGGGATCGAGGTGACCGGGCCGAGCGACCAGATCGACCGGCTGCGTTCGGGCGAGGTGGTGCCGGAGGCGGTGATCGCGTTGACCTTTGATGAGCTGGAGCGGCGGGTGGAGTCCAAGCGGGCCCACATCAGCGGCCTGCCGCCGGGGGTGACGATCGCGCCGGCCGCGAATCTGAGCGTGCGTCTGACGGTCCGTCGGGTTGAGGTTTTAGCCCAGCCCGAGGACTGATCTAGCATTCTAAATACTTGTGGTATCTAGGCTTGCTGGTCATGGGGATGGCTGGCAGGTGTTGCGTGCCTGGGGCGGGGCCCGGTCCGCGGTTGGATGGGGGATTGTGCGGGCGAGGGGGCTTTGATCGGTCGTGAAACGGGACTTTGGCGGGGGTGCGACCTACCCTTCGGACCCCCGTCCGAGCGGGCGTGGGGGCACCGTATGAACAACCGAGCTTCCGCCACGCCGACGGGCGTGCGCGGGCCTGGAGCGACCCGTGAAAATCAAGACCGACGAGATCGTCAGCCTGATTCGCAATGAGATCGAGCAGTTCAGCACCGAGTTGGAAATCTCGGAAGTCGGACGCGTGGTGGAGGTCGGCGACGGCATCGCGCGGATCTACGGCCTGTCCAAGGCGATGGCGGGCGAGCTGATCGAGTTCCAGACCTCGGCCGGCTCGGTCATGGGCCAGGTGATGAACCTGGAGCAGGACACCGTTGGCGCGGTCGTGTACGGCGACTACCTCTCCGTGAAGGAAGGCGACATGGTCAAGTCGACCGGTCGCCTGCTGGAAGTGCCGGTGGGTGAGTCCCTGCTGGGACGCGTGGTGGACCCGCTGGGTCGCCCGCTGGACGACGGCCCGGCCCTGACCAACAGCGAGACCGCGCTGGTGGACATCATCGCCCCCGGCATCGCCGCCCGTCAGCCGGTGCACGAGCCGCTGCAGACCGGCATCAAGGCTGTGGACGCGATGATCCCGATCGGCCGCGGTCAGCGCGAGCTGATCATCGGCGACCGCAAGACCGGCAAGACCGCCGTGGCGCTGGACACGATCATCAACCAGAAGGAGTTCTGGGGCACCAAGGACGCGGTGGTGTGCATCTATGTGGCGGTCGGTCAGAAGGAATCGACCGTGGCCGGGGTGGTGCAGACGCTGAAGGAGAACGGCGCGCTGGATTACACGATCGTCGTCAACGCCGGTTCGTCCGATCCGGCCCCGATGCAGTATGTCGCGCCGTACTCGGGCTGCGCGATGGGCGAGCACTTCATGTGGTCGGGCAAGACGCCGGGCAAGACGCTGTCCAACGGCGCACCGTACCCCAAGCATGTGCTGTGCGTGTATGACGACCTGTCGAAGCAGGCCGTGGCGTACCGCCAGTTGTCGCTGCTGCTCCGCCGCCCCCCGGGACGCGAGGCGTTCCCCGGCGACGTGTTCTACCTGCACTCCCGCCTGCTCGAGCGCGCCACCAAGCTCTCCGATGAGAACGGCGCTGGCTCGCTGACCGCGCTGCCCGTCATCGAGACGCAGGAGGGCGATGTTTCGGCCTACATCCCCACCAATGTGATCTCCATCACCGACGGCCAGATCTACCTCGAGCCGGAACTGTTCTTCTCCGGCGTGCGTCCGGCGATCAATGTGGGCATCTCGGTGTCCCGCGTGGGTGGTGCCGCGCAGGTCAAGGCGATGAAGAAGATCGCCGGCTCCCTGCGTCTGGACCTGGCCGCCTATCGCGAGCTGGAAGCCTTCGCTCAGCTCGGCACCGACCTGGACGCGGCCACCCAGAAGCAGCTCGATCGCGGCGCCCGCATGGTCGAACTGCTCAAGCAGCCCCAGTATGTGCCCTTCACCGTGACCGACCAGATCATCTCGATCTATGCCGGCACCAAGGGCTTCCTGGACAATGTGCCGCTGAACAAGGTGGCCCAGTTCGAGAAGGGCATGCTCAACTACTTCCACACCGTGGCCAAGCCCGTGTGGGATGATCTGAACAAGTCCAAGGCCCTCGACGGCGACCTGCCCAAGCGGCTTGAGGACGCCCTGGCGGCGTTCAAGGCCGACTGGAAGGGCTGATCACGACCCTCTGACCGTCACTTTCAAGGCCCCGCCCGATTTCGGCGGGGCCTTTTGTATTGAGTTGATGTGTGGCGGGATTGGGTGACGTATGGTCAGATAACGACATGGAGTGTGGGTGCGTCCGGGCGGTTTGTGTGTTGTTCTTGCTGCTGCTCGCGGATCTGCTCTTCGCGAGTAGAAAGTGCTTCCATATCAACCGTTCCTCGGTTAGCCTGACTGGATGGGGGCCGTAGGAGGATGGTCCGTGCGATTCATGTCTGTTCTTCGTCTGCTGGTCGTGCTCTGCCTCGCCTCGGCGGTGCGGGCAGAAACTCCCCGTCCGACCGGGCTGGCGGGTTATCTGCTGGCGGGCGAGACGGTCTTTGTTGATGATGAGCTGACGCAGATCTTCGTGACGATGGACCCGGTCCATTTGAACGCGATTCTCACGGATCCGTTCTCGAACACCTATTACCCCGGCACGGTGCGGGTGGTCAACTCGCGGATTGATGAGACGATCGGGGATGTGGGGATCCGGCTGCGCGGCAACACCAGCCGCAGCGCGATCAAGAAATCGTGGAAGCTCAAGTTCAACGAGTTCGTTTCCGGTCGCCGGTTTCAGGGGCTGAAGAGCTTCAACCTCAACGGGCACCAGAACGATCCGTCCGTGGTGCGCGGCAAGCTGGGGTGGGATGTCTACAACGATTTCGGTGTGCCGTCGCCCCGGGCGTCGATGGTGCGTTTGGTCATCAATGACGGATCGCGCGTGGACGATGTATATGTCAACGCCGAGCAGATCGACGATCTGTTCCTGGCCGCGTGGTTCGGCAACGACGCGGGGAACCTCTACCAGTGCGCGTACAAGGGCGAGCGGGCGGATCTGCGGTTTGTCCCGCCGGGCACCGCTGCGACCTATGAGCAACTGGGCAACCCGACCTATGAGTTGGAGGAGGACAGCGGTTCGAACCAGTTCCAGGATCTGGCGGACTTCATCGCGTTCGTCGAGTTCGCGGACGACGAGACCTTCGCCGGTGAGATCCTTGAGCGCTTCAGCGTGGACAACTTCCTGCGTGCGATGGCCGTGGACTGCGTCAACGGGCACTGGGACAACATCTGGTACGGCGCGAACAACTTCTTTCTGTACGCCAACCCGGACAGCGGGGTGTTCGAGTACATCCCTTATGACCTGGATAACACCTACGGGCTGGACTTTTTCTCGACCGATTGGGCCACCCGCCCGGCGGTCTCGTTCGGGAACGGAGGTTTCGGCTGGAACTCCGGTTCTGCCCACGGCGGCGGGCCGATGCCGCCGCTGGTGCGCCGGATCTTCGCCATTGATGCGTACCGGGATCAGTACTTCCGATATGTGCGTGAGTTGGTCGGCGCGGTGGGTGTGCTCACGGAGCCGCAGCAGACGGTGCTTGCTGATACCGCGGGCGATGTTTTTCTGGCCGCGACGGATCCGCACTTTGATCTGCTCTCGGTTTCGATGGCCAACGACCAGACCGATCTGCTGATCGAGGTGCGCGTGGCCGGGCCGATAGATGTCGGCGGATCGACGAATCAGGCCCGTGTGGTGTTCTACTTCGACACCCGTTCCGGCGGCAACGCGGGCAACCCGTGGGGGCGGCAGATCAACACCGGGCGCAACTCGGACTTCTTCCTCGGCTCCTGGACCGACAACGGGGGCGGGTTCATCCTGTATGAATGGGGCGGCGGTGGAGGGGGTGGGGGAGGAGGGTGGCAACTGCGCCATGCTTCGTACGACAATACGGGTGGCGTGGCACAGGATCTGGGCGACAAAGTCCAGGGGGTCGTCCGCTATCGGGTGCCCATGGCGCGCCTCGGTTTGAACCAGACATCCTCGTTTGCATTCGATGTCGTCACCACCAACGATCGCGGCCAGTCGTTCGAGCCGGGGCTGGACCACCTGTCCAACCCGGGCATGGCCACCCCCAACTACAGCGCGGCATCGCAGGCCGGTCCGTTCCGCACGCACACGCTGACCCCGTTCGTGCCGGGGATCTCCGAGACGCGCGACGGGCTTTTCACGCTGGGACCGCGTGAGGACGGGATCGACAGCCTGCGCGGCCAGCTCGCTCCGTATGCCTACACGGGCCCGCTTGCGCACGGTGCATCGGACTGGGGTTTCACGAATCAGAACTTCCTCGCGTCGTTCACGCTGCCGGCGGCCTACTCGGGCGCCCATCCATGGTCCTGGGGCGTGAAGCCGTACATCGCGGCCCGCACCGAGTACCTGCGCGTCAACACGCCCGCGCCGGGCGCGCTGCCCCGTGTGTTTGTCAACGAGGTCCTCGCGTCCAACCTGTCGATCATCCAGGATGAGTACGGCGAGTGGGAAGATTTCGTCGAGCTCTACAACGATGAGGATCACGCGGTGGATCTGTCCGGCATGTACCTGAGCGATCACCCTGGCCAGCCCCGCATGTGGCGGATCCCGGACGGTGTTTCGATTGCGCCCAAGTCTTTCCTGCTGATCTGGGCCGACGGCCAGTCGGAGCAGGGACCGCTGCACGCTTCCTTCCGCCTTGGGGCGAACGGGGAGACCGTGACGCTCTCGCACCGGGACTCGGAGGGCGCGGTGTTCATCAACAGCCTGACCTCTCCCGCGCTGGGCGCGGATGAGTCTTTCGGACGCTACCCGGATGGATCGGACCTGACCCGTGCGTTCTGCGTCGTGACACCCGCGCATCCGAACGACCCGGATACCGACTGCACGACCAAGCCGATCACCACGCCCCGCGTGTTCATCAACGAATGGCTGGCCAGCAACAACGGCGTGGTGCTGGATGAGTTCGGTGAGGCGGACGACTTTGTTGAGTTGTACAACGATGAGGATGTGCCCGTGGACCTCGGCGGCCGTTTCCTGACCGATAACCTTTCCAACCCGACCAAGTGGCGCATCCCGGACGGCGTGGTCATCCCCGCGAAGGGCTACCTCGTCTTCTGGGCGGACAATCAGCCCCATCAGGGTCCGCTGCACATGTCCTGGGCGCTCTCCGCCGGGGGCGAGTCCATCGGGCTGTTTGACCGGCCGGAGAACGACATCGCGTTGATTGATGCGCTGGACTTCGGGCCGCAGACGACCAATGTGTCCGAGGGGCGTGGTCCGGACGGGAGTCATTGCCGCATCCTCTTCGCTCCGTGGCCGGGCTGGCCGAACCCGGTCGGCCCGGGGGATGTCGCGCTGCCGATCGGGGTGCTGAACTTCTTTGACCTGTCCACCTTCCTGGGGTGGTACAACGCCCAGGATCCGCGGGCGGATCTGGCGGCCCCGTTGGGGGTGTTCAACTTCTTTGATCTGTCTACCTACATCGGGCAGTTCAATGTGCCCTGCCCGTGACACTCGTGCATGGGGTGTTCTTCGGTGAAAATGGGCAGCCGCCCGGCGGGATCATCGGGTTCTGGGAGAATCAACGCATCCTGAGGCTGCCGGGATGCGGATGGGGGGATGGTTTCATGTCCCTCGCAAGGGGAGAGTTTTTGTCGGTTCGTGTGTCGTCGGCTTCTTGTGCCCTGGCGTTCTGCCCGGGCGCTGATCGGAGTATTTGAGATGATGAAGTTCGTTCTCGCGGGCATCGCGTTGCTGTCTCCCTGTGCGTTGGCCGCCGAACCGGTTTCCATGTTCCGGATGGCGGGACCGTCGGGGGAGAGCCAGGCCGGAGTTGCCGCGGCACGGGCGTTGAGGGCCGAGCCAACGGTGCTGCGAGCGCGGCGCATCAATCCGGATCTGGCCGCGATGCAGCTTGTTGAGGCGGGAGCACGGACCGCCGTGCGGCTGAACCTGTTTGACGACGCTGATCTGCTGGTGAGCGTGGATCGGGTTGAGGAGCGTGACCTGTTCAGCTACACCTGGTATGGCCGGGTGGTCGGCGGTGCTGGGGGAGACGCGGGGGGGACTTATGTTCTGAGTGTTGAAGAAGACGCGGTGATGGGCGCGGTCTGGCTGAGCGATGCGCGGGCGTTCGAGATCAAGTCCGATGCGGCCGGGGCGTTGTGGGCAACGGAGATCCATCAGGCCGCCTTCGAGCCGTGCGGCACGGGTGAGGAGCACTGCGTCCACGCCCATCATCCCACCCGTGAGCCGACTTCGGCCGGGGCCGGCGGTGAGCGCGGGGGGGGATGCGAGGACGACGGCTCGATCATTGATGTGATGGTGGTCTACACCCCGTCGGCCCGCAGCGCGGCCGGGGGAACCAACGCGGTGCGCGCCCTGGCCAACTCGGCCATCGCCTCGGCCAACAGCGCGTACCAGAACAGCAACATCGCCACCCGGCTCCGCCTGGTCTACCTGGACGAAACCAACTACGCCGAGGGCGATAGCTTCAGCAACGATCTTTCCCGCCTGCGAAACACCAGCGACGGGTTCATGGACGAGATCCACGCCATCCGCAACGAGGTTAAGGCCGATATGGTGGCCCTCATCAACAACAACACCGGTTCCTGCGGCGTTGCCTACCTGATGACCAACCTCTCGACCAGCTTCCGCGCCTCGGCCTTCTCCGTGACGCGGCACTCGTGCGCTGTGGGCAACCTGACCTTCGCTCATGAGCTGGGCCACAACATGGGCAGCGCCCACGACCGGGACAACGCGGGCAGCGCGCTGTTCTCGTTCTCTTATGGGCATCGCTGGACGGGGACCAACGGCACGCTGTACCGCTCGGTCATGGCATATTCGCCCGGATCGCGTCGCCCACAGTTCTCGAATCCGGAGGTGCTGCACACCGGCGCACCCACGGGTCTGCCCGAGGGCAACCCGGCCGCGGCGGACAATGCCCGCTCGATCAACCTGGCGGCCTTCACGATCGCCAACTTCCGATCGAGCATCGAGGCCAGCCTGCCCATGGTGTTGCTCAATCCCGTGGCACAGATCGTTGAGCCCGGCGTGGGTGTCTCGTTCACTTCCGGGGCGGCCGGTTCGGATCCTTTGTCCTACCGCTGGCAACGCGACGGCGCGGACCTGGTTGACGATGATCGCATCAGCGGCACTTCCACCCCGGCTTTGGTCATCACCAATGTCCGCCCGTCGGACGCGGGCGCCTACCGCGTGGTCGTCTCCAACATGTGCGGCTCGGTCAACTCCGCCCCGGCCCAGCTCACCGTGCTCGGCTCGGACTGCCCGGCCGACATCGCCCTGCCCTTCGGTGAGCTGAACTTCTTTGACCTGTCGGTCTTCCTGTCGTGGTACAACCAGCAGGATCCGCGGGCGGACATTGCGGCCCCGGAAGGTGTCTTCAACTTCTTTGATGTGGCGTCGTACATCGGGCTGTACAACGCGGGCTGTCCGTGAGTGTGTGAACTTCTGGCCGGGAGGGCGTGCCCAGTGGTTGGGGTGTTGTCCGCAGAAAACTGGTCAGAAATCATCAAAAAAATGACGGAACTGTCAAAACTGTGATCGGACTTTGAAGATTTTCGGTTACAGTGGCTGCGCCACGACATGGTCGTGCGGCTTTGTGAACGAACGCAGGAGAAACGAGATATGTCTATTTCAGTGCGCGGCCTGCTGGCCGGTGTGTGTATCGCTTCGTTGTCCGGGTTGGCAGTGGGCGGTTCGCCCGTCTGGTCGACCACGCTGGGGACTCCCGGTCTGACGGGTTCGTATGCGTCCAGCTTCGAGGTCTATGACGACGGCTCGGGCGAGGCCCTCTATGCCAGCGGCTCCTTCGCCATCCCGTCCACTGCGGGCGGGTCCAACCTTGCGAAGTGGAGCGGTTCGGCCTGGGTTCCCGTCGGGGGCGGCCTGCTGAATCAGTACTCCAACTCCCTGCGTGTGTTTCAGGGTGATCTGATCGCCGGCGGCTACTTCGACTCCGCTGGCGGGGTGGAGGGCACGGCCAAGCTTGCCCGCTGGGACGGCTCGGCATGGAACTCGATGGACGCCCAGGCGGAGAACTTCCTTCTCTCGATCTGGGATCTTGAGGTCCACGACGACGGCTCCGGTGAGGCGCTCTATATCGCGGGCAACTATGTCACCCTGAACGGCCAGCCCGGCCTCGATCACATCGCCCGCTGGGACGGCTCGACCTACACCGGGGTGGGTGGCACCATCGGCGGCGCGGTGCCGCTGATCGTGCTCGATGTGCTCAGCGCCGATCTGGGCGACGGGCAGGCCCTGTATGCCGCGGGGCGATTCCTGACCATCGGTGATGTTCCCGCGAACAACATCGCCAAGTGGGACGGGACTTCGTGGTCCGCGCTCGGCAACGGCCTGACCCGCAGCACCAGCTTCGCCCAGGGCTTCCACATGACCACCTTTGATGATGGGAACGGCGAGGCGTTGTATGTCGCCGGCTCGTTCAACCGCATCAACGGCACCGAGGTGGCCATGAATGTCGCCAAGTGGGACGGCTCGGCCTGGTCGCCCATGGCCGATGGCCTGGACGGTCAGGTGCAGGAACTGGTCGTGTTCAACGATGGTTCCGGCGACGCGCTGTATGCGCTCGGCAACTTCAACAACTCCGGCACCCGGCCCATGCCGCGGATCGCCAAGTGGAACGGCAACGCGTGGGAGGCCGTCGGCGCGGGTGCGGACGGCAACATCTTCGGCGCGATCGTGTATGACTTCGGCGAGGGGTTGGCCCTGAACATGGGCGGCGGCTTCTCCAACATGGACGGCCAGGCCTCCAACCGCGTGGTGTCGCTGCTGGCCCAGGACACGGGTTGCGCGGCGGACCTGAACGGTGATGGCCTGCTCAACTTCTTCGATCTGGCGATCTACCTGGAGCTGTTCAACTCGGGCGATCCGGCCGCGGACCTGGCCCCGCCGCAGGGTGTTCTGAACTTCTTTGATCTGGCGGCCTATCTCGAGATGTACAACGCCGGTTGCCCGTAAAACCGTACAAAAACCTACTTAATTTCATGGCGAGTCACCCTTGGAAAGGGGTGACTCGTTTTTTTGATTCCCAGAGCAATATGGCGTGAGAACACCTCGGGGAACTCGCCCTGTCAATTACACTCAAACTTGGAAAGCTGGGTTGTTTCCGGCTGCCCATGCACACACAGGTGAGGGAAACAAACATGAATTGCACATGGATCAGAGCCGGGGTCGGCGTGGCCGCCTTGGTGATGGCGATGCCCGCCTTGGGCACCCCGGACGATCGCTGGATGGACACCCAGACCGGCTGGTCGTACCTCTTCGGGGCGACCAGCATTCAGGTGAGCAATCTGGTCAGCTCGGGCCAGCGGGTCTTCAACATCGAGCGGTTGGGAGCCAACTCCTACAACGCCATTGGTGTGACCAACTCCGGCAGTTACAGCATCCCCGGCACGCAGATCCTGTACGGCCAGACCATGGCCTCGCTGTCGAGCCATCTGGACAACAACAACCGCCGGATCATCGACCTTGAGGCATACGCCAATGGGAACACAGAGAACTTTGTCGCTATCACGGTTCCCAATACGGGGGCGACTGGCGCGGGCTGGGGTTGGCTTGTTCGCACCACCCCGGCGACCATCGATGAGTGGATCAGCAACGCAAACCCGCCGCTGCGGCTGATCGACCTGGATGTCTACACCCTCAATGGGACCAGGTACTACAGCGCGGTGGCGGTGAACAACACGGGCGCTCAAACGCACGGCTGGTGGTACTACTATGGACGCACCGCGGCGCAGGTGACGCAGTTGCTCACGCAGAACGGTGCGCGACTCGTGGACATCGAGGTGGACAACACGCCCGCGCTGCTCACGCCGCCGACCTTCACGGTCATCATGATCGCGGACAACCCCGGGGCCGGGTGGTGGTACTCGTCGCTGACGCAGGACGAGATCGGGCCGCTGCTGGAGGCGAACGGTGCGCGTCTGACCTGCATGGAGCAGTACACCAACGGGCTTGGCCAGACCCGGTTCGCGGTGGCCATGGTGGACAATGCCAACAGCGAGACACGCCGGATCCGCAACGCGATCCGTGCCGACATCCCGACGGGTGATTTCGGCTTCATGTCCAAGCAGGTGGGCGGGTCGGTGATCACCAGTCTCAATGAGAACTTCGCCTTCGAGCCGGCCAGCATGATCAAGATCCTGCATTCCGCCAGGGCCATGCGTGAGGTGCAGACCACCGCCACCACGCTCGACACGACCACTCCGCTCAATACGGATACCAGCGATGCGACATCCTGCCCATTCAGCGTGGCCACGACCAACCCGACTCTGCGCACCACCATCCAGCAGGTCATGCGCAACAGTTCCAACGAGCACACCGAGGCCCTGCGTCAGCGGTACGGAACGGCCGGGCTGAACAACTTCGCGGCCACATGGGGTCTGGGCTCGACACGCCTGAACCACACGGTCGGCTGCCTCTGCTCGTCTTTGCCGAACTACAACACATTCTCCGCGAGCGACGCCATCCGCATGTACGAGCAGATCGCCGACGGTTCCATGCTCAACGAGGACAACAAGGACGAGCTGTTCACCATGATGCTCAACTACAACCTGCACGGAAACGGCAGGCTGACCGCGATCATCAATCAGGAAGCGGCTTCCACGAATCTCACCAACGCGGAACTCACGGCTTTCCGGACCGCGCTCGACGCGGCCTGGAAGGGCGGAAGCTACACCTGCAGCGGCCCTCCCAGCCGACGCTGGCGGACCGAGGGGGGCTGGGCCAGGATCCCGTTCAAGGGCGGCGCTCCGTTCTACTTCCCCTTTGATCGTGAGTACAGCGTGGCCGTCTTCCTCGACGCATCGAACGATCTCGCGAATGTCACCGATCTCATCTACAACTACACATGGGAGACCATCCGCGTGCCCATCCGTGACGCGCTCCGCTCCTGGGATGTGGCCTGCGACCCCGATACCTTCGTTTCTCATCCTCAGGCTGATATCGTGCCCGAGGGTGGGCAGGCCCAGTTCTCGGCCAGCCATACCTCATCCCCCGGGTCACGGAACTATCGCTGGCAGCGTCTGTCCGGCGCGACCTGGACCAACATGGTTGACGGCCCACGCTATTCCGGAACGACCACCACCACGCTGACCATCGACGATGTGGTTCCCAGCGACGCCACCCGCTACCGCCTGGTCATCACCAAGGAGTGCGGCAGCACCATCTCAAACCCGGCCGCGCTGGTGGTCACCGAGGCCTGTCCCGCGGACTTCGACGGCAACGGTGTGCTGAACTTCTTCGACTTCAGCGCGTTCATCACCGCGTACAACAGCCAGTCCAGCCAGGCGGACCTTGCCCCCCCGTTCGGGGTGTGGAACTTCTTCGATGTCAGCGCGTTCATCAGCCAGTACAACGCGGGCTGCCCGTGATGGCCTGAACAGAGCATGTACTTCTGAACGAGAGGGCTTCGAGTCCTCTCGTTTTTCTTTTGAAAGTGACTTGCACTCTTGCAAACGCGTTCCTTTCTGGTAATTTACATGAATCCCCGGGAGATCCCGGCGGGTGTCTGTCTGGAGCCTCGGGGCGGTTTCGCCGGATCCTCGGCTTGCACGGCGGGGATCCGGTGTCAAGAGAAAGAGAGCACGGAGATGTTTTCAATCTGCACACGCGGGGCCGCGATGGTTATGCTCGCGGCAGGGGTGGCCACGGCCGAACCGATCCTCAGCAACCTCCCCGGCATCAGCTCGGGCACCGGCACCAACCTCGGTGTCGGCACGGATCTGGTCGATCGGACCAAGGGTGTCGGTCTGACCGTTGGAGCGCAGTCCCTCCAGTTCGTCTCGATGGATGTGCTGATATCCAACACGGGCGCGGCGGCGTTGCTCAGCGGAGGGATCTATTCCAGTGTCGGCGGCAATCCGGGCGCGTTGCTCGCCTCGTTCGGCGGCATCAATGTCGCCAGCGGAACGAATGCGGCCATCCTCTCACTCAGCGTGGCCGGAGGGTTCGATCTGCTCGCGGGCCAGAGCTACTGGTTCGTTCTTGACGGACCCAGCTCCAGCAACAGCCTGCTGTGGGACAGCCTTTCGCCCAACACGCTGCCCACCACCAGCGGTGTGACTTTCGATGGTTTCCGGTTCAGTTCCAACGGCGGGCTGACCTGGGCTTCGTCCACGACCTACAACGGTGTGACCATCAATGCCGTGGTGCCCGCCCCCGGCGTGCTCGCGGGGTTGGGTCTGGCGGGCCTTCTCGGTGCCCGTCGTCGTCGTTGATCCCGATGGAGCTTGATCCAAGCGACCCGGGCTTCGGCCCGGGTTTTTTTGATCCGGTCGGCGATTCCCAAGTCCGCTCTTGGAGTTTGTCCGGGGATCTGGTAGGATCCGGGTCGGCCACCGCTCACACGCCGGTGGGCACGATCAATGCACGCACAAGACCAAGAACGGCTGACCAAACGAGAGACCACACCATGAACCTTCCGTCCGCACTGCACACCATCCCGCTCACCGCTGCCAGCATTGTTTGCCTGATCTGTTCGGCGGGTGCCGCCCACGCCCAGCCCGCGATCGAGATCAGCAAGGACGGGCACGCCGCGGCGCAGCCCGGCTTCGGCCCAGGCGTGGGCTGGGTGCTCCGCGGTTCCGGTGTGCCGTTGCCCACCACCCCGGACCTGACCATAAACCTCCGCCGTCAGATCGGCGGTCTGGCCATCGCCGATGTGAACGGTGACGGGCACAACGATCTTGTGGCCGCGTGTTACACCTCGCAGAGCTTCCCGCCGTATGAGAACTGGCAGGACATGATCTTCTTCGGCACCGGCTCGAGCATCAACACCACGCCCGGCTGGCTGTCCGGCAGCCAGACCCACACCGGCGATGTGCAGGTCGGTGATCTGAACAACGACGGCTGGCCGGACATCGTCACCATCCACGGCGGCAGCCTCCGGCGCGACACCGTCGGGGTCTACATGGGCCAGCCCGGCGGACCTCCCACCACGCCCTCGTATGTGTCCAACACGACCGCCACCGGCTGGGGCACCTCCGGCCTGCTGGTGGACATCGACCTGGATGGCTTTGCCGATCTGATCACCACCAACCAGGGCCTCTCGCCGGACCCGTTCCGCCCGATGCTTATGTTCAAGAATAACGCCGGCACGCTGACATCAGCGGCGGTCTGGCAGTCCGCCGAGCATTCCATCCAGAACGGTGCCGCCGCCGCGGATCTCAACGGCGACGGCTATCCCGATCTGGGCGTGGCCAAGTGGGTCAACTGGCAGAGTGCGATCTACCTCAACAACGCGGGCACGCTCTCGACCACCCCGGCCGCCACGGTGGCCACGACCGGCAGCGACCGCGGCGCGGCCTTCGCGGACATTGACGGCGATGGTGCGCTCGAACTGGCTATCGGGGGCAGTCCCACCACGATCTATGACTACAGCGGCGGCCTGCTCACCCCCATCACCCAGACCAATCCGCCCTTCAGTGGCCCGCAGGAGATTCACTTCTTCGATGTCAACGGCGACGGCTGGCCCGATCTCGGCGAGGTCCACTTCTCCGATGGCCGCGCCCACATCTATCTCAACCGCGACGGCGTTCTCGACACTGTGCCAAGCTGGACCTATGACGCATCCGAGGTCGGCACCGCCATGGCCTTCGGTGATCTCAATGGAGACGGCCTGCCCGACCTCGTCATCGGCTACTCCGGCAACACCTGCATCCGAGTCTTCTTCGCCATCCCGCAGACGTGCCCGGCCGACCTCAACGGCGACGGGTTAGTCAACTTCTTCGACTTGAGCGAGTACCTGACTCTGTTCAACGCCCAGGACCCCGCCGCCGACCTGGCCGCCCCGTTCGGCGTGCTGAACTTCTTTGACCTGTCGGCGTATCTGGATCTGTACAACGCCGGATGTCCTGGGTAGGACGCCACTCCGTGCCATCTCGGAGTAGGACAGCACTCCGTGCTGTCTTCTTCTGGTCCACGATGTGTCCACGAACCGTGGGGTTCTCCGTGACGCCGCCGATGAAATCGGCGGATTCCGTATACCACCGTGGGGGGTGGGGGTAAGGGGTGGAGATGATTTCCCGTCGGCCATCTCATCCCCGCCCTCCTGCTTATCCCTTGAAAGATTCCCCCCGATCCGGTACGCTGGCTCGCTCTGATGAGGGTCGTTCGCTCGGGCCGTCCGTGTGCCCCGGCGGGCGATCCGCCCACACAGGATGAGGAGCGGAAAATGAGTTATCGGGCGTGTGCGGTCGTGATCGCCGCGGGCTTCGGTTTTTCCGTCGGTTCCGTGTCTGGCCAGGCGATCGATCGTGACCTGCGTCTGCTGGTGGCCGATGTGGCACCGGTGCAGGCTGCGGCCGTCGTGACCCCGTACTTCGCCGAGCGCGTGCCTCTTGGCGTCTACCCCGCGTTGGTCGCGGTGTATGTCGATCCGGCCCCGCGCGATGGTGCTGGTGGGGGGGCGGGGGGTGTGGGGGTGCAGGCGGATGTCCGGGCCACGCTCGACCGCCTTGGCCTCCGCAACGCCGCGACCGAGCCGAGTTCCGTGCCCGGCTGGACCTATGTCATGCTGCCCACGCAGGACCGCACGCCGGAGGGCGCGGCCCGCTCGGTCGCCAGCCTGTCCGCCGCGTTGGACATGGCATCGCTTGTGTACCTTGACGAGAGCGGTCTGCCCGTCATCCCCACTCGTGACCTGCTCATCTCCTTCGAGCCAACCGCCACCGAGGCCGAGCGGGCCGCCGTGCTGGCCACCCATGGCGCGACCATCACGGAGCATGATGCCGCGGGCACACCAGGCCTGATCCGCGTCCGCATCGCCGCCAAGACCGGCGAACAGGCCCTCGATGCAGCCCTCGCCATCAACGACCACCCGTCCGTCGCCTGGGCGCAGTCAGACCGCATCTTCTGGGCCAAGCGTGCCGGCGGCATCCCGAACGATCCGATGTTCGCGCAGCAGTGGGCGCTTGAGCAGCCCAACGACGAGGACATGGATGCCCTGACCGCGTGGTCCGTCACCCACGGTGATGCTTCCATCCGCGTCCTCGTGCTCGACAGCGGCGTCCAGCAGGATCATCCGGACATCAGCCAGGTCCCCGGCCAGACCTTTGTTGGCAGCGGCGGCGGTAGTGGCAACGGAAATCCCGGCAATAACTGCGACAATCACGGCACCGCCGTGGCCGGCTGCATCGCGGCCACCATCAACAACGGCATCGGCATCACCGGCATCGCACCGGGTGTCCGCGTGCAGGCCGCCAAGATCTTCAACGAGATCAGCCTCTTCGGGTTCTGCCTGCCCTTCCTCGAGTCGCAGGATTCATGGACCGCCGCGGGCATCAACTGGGCCGCCGATTCCGGCGTGCAGGTCACTAACTCCTCCTGGGGTGGCGGATCCGCGTCCGCGGTCATCACGACCGCCTTCGCCAACACCCGTGCGGCCGGCATCATCCACTTCGCCGCCACCGGCAACGACGGCACCGGCACCGTGGGTTTCCCCGCCAACCTGCCCACCATCAACGGTGTTGCCGCGATGGACAGCACCGGCGCCCGCGCCAGCTTCAGCACCTACGGCCCCGGCACCTTCATCAGCGCACCGGGCGCTGCGGTCCTGACCACCGATCGCACCGGCACCGACGGATACTCCAGCGGCGATTACACCACCATCGACGGCACCAGCTTCGCATCGCCGTATGCCGCGGGCGTGGCCGCTCTGGTCCTTTCCGTCAACCCCGCCCTCACGCCGGACGAGGTCCAGGCGGTGCTCGCCGAGACCGCCGTGGATCGCGGCGAGCCGGGCTACGACACCGGCTACGGCTGGGGCTTCATCAACGCGGGCGCGGCCGTGCTCGCCGTGGCTGGTTCAGGCTGCGCGGCCGACATCACCGGCGACGGCAACCTGAACTTCTTCGACCTGGCGGCCTACCTGGACCTGTTTAACGCGGGCGACCCCGCGGCGGACCTGGCCCCGCCCTCCGGCACGATCAACTTCTTCGATCTGGCGGCCTACCTCGACGCCTTCAACGCCGGCTGCCCCTGATCCGGTTGGCTTGATCCGCTCGGAGCTTTGCATCCGGGCCGCACGCTCCGTGCATGCCTTTTCGCAAGGCGTGTCGGAGCGTTTTTTATCGCTTGTGCCGTGAAAACGGCTTCGGGTCAGCCGTTTGGCGCTTCAGGCGCCTCGAACGCGATCACCCACTGGAAGCCGTAGAGCGGATAGGGCACCCGCAACTGCCAGCCGTTCAGGTTCCGGTGGTCATACCCGATGCGTCCGCACACCTCGGCGATCATCTCGCGGTAGCGCGGCAGCCGTTCCAGGTTGGCGGCCCCGCCGCCGCCTTCCAGAGCGCGCAGACGCACGGGCGGGGTGATCTGGTCGTGCAGGCGTGCGGGATCCTCGATGTCCGCGGGGCCGCGTGCCGTGGTGTTGTAGAGGTACAGCCTCGGCTCGATGCCGGGAAAGATGTTCCGGTCCACGAACAGATCCACGGCCATGCTGGCCACGGGGATGTCGGGGATGACCACCACACCGCGGGTGGTGCGCCGTTCATCGCGGTATCGTCTGGAGTGCGCCGGCGCGTGGACACCCGCCAGCATGTCGTAGGCCGCGTCCTTGCCCAGTGTGTCCGGGCAGAACTCGTGGACGACATTGCCGGACCGATCCCGCATCCGCAGCGGTGCTGGATCGAGCGTGTAGTACGACGACAGGTCCAGCGCCAGGTCGAACGATCCGCCCGGCGAGCCCACCGCCTCGTGCGGCGCGCCGTAGGTGAACGACACCGTCACATCCGGGCGCAGCCGGCGCATGCCCAGCGCTCCGTGAACGGCCGTCACATCCACCGCCGTGGGCTGCCCGGGGGTGGGGGTCATGATCATCGTGGACAGCCAGACCTCGGCCTCCACGCCGAGCACCTGGCTCATCCCCTTGAAAGCCTGATACCGCCCTGCTTGCTCGAACCGTTCGAGTGCCTCCGGCTCTCGCACGCTCATGGCCGCGTCGAACGCCGCCCGCGTACCGAAAGAGCGGATCATGGACTCGAACCGGTCGACGGATTCGAGGGCCGCCCAGATCAAACTTGGTTCGACGGAGGTGCGTTCCGCGGCCTGGGCAATAGACCGGAGTGTTTCCGGCCCAGGCAGCATGGCCAGCATCTCGGTGCCGGCATCCCGGCGGATCGCCCCGAGCAGTCGGCTCACCGGCACCCGGTTCACACCCATCACCCGGGCCACGGCCGTGGGGCCTTCCGCACTGCCCGGCAGGGCCTCAATAAGTGCGCCGAATGTCAATGCCAGGCTGGCCGCGAGTTGCTCACCGGCCTGTCCAGCCTGTTGCGTGCTGCCTACGGCATCCGTCGAATAGAGCATCAAGCCCTTTCTGGCCACTCAGGCCGTGCCCTTCTCCTCAGACAGTAGCATCAAACCGCAAAAAAAATATGTTATTTATTACGACATTCTGTATTTTCTGCTACACTGGCCGCGACCCGAGCCCGGCCGTGCCTCTATTTGCGGGTGTCCGCACCCGGTTCCGGGGGAGTCGATCAAGGAGGAGATGAGCATGAATTCGCGCCCCACCTGGCTGATGGCCCTTGCCTGCGGTGCCCTCGCATCCGTCGCGCACGCACAATGGACCGACGATGCGTCCCTGAACACCCCCGTGGTCATCAACGCCGGCGACCAGACCGTCGTCAAGACCGGTCTGGCGTCAGACGGCTCGTCCTGGACGGGCTGGTTCGACTTCGGCTACCCCAATGTGCAGGTGCGTGTGCAGCGTCTCGATGCCGACGGCAACCGTGTCTTCGCCCCCGAGGGGCTGCTTGTCTCCAACAACACCCAAGGGACCTCCGTTGTGGACTGGGATCTGGGTGTGGATGACGAGGGCAACTGCATGCTGACCTTTGTCGATATCCGCGCTGGCGGCGACAACGATGTGTACGCCTACCTCATTTCGCCCTCCGGCGAGTCCCTCTGGGGGCCGAACGGGGTGATCGTTTCCGACAACGGCGCGTACGAGGCCGATCCGCGCATCTGCCGCCTGTCGGGCGGGGATTATGTGGTCACCTGGCCGCGCTTCCAGACCGACCCGGGCATCGTGATGCAGCGCATCAGCCCCGCGGGCGTCAAGGCCTTCGCCGGTGATGGTGTGCGCATCGCCTTCTCCGGCACCGAAGCCCCCGCCTTCCACGAGATGATCCCCACCGCCGACAACGGCATCATCGTCTCATGGGTGCGCAACACCGCGACATTCTCCAGCCCTCGCCATGTTCGCGCGGGCAAGTTCAACGCCGACGCCCAGCCCGTCTGGGCCGCCTCGCCCGTGACGGTCAGTGATGCCACCGTCGTGCCCATCGCGCACCGTCCCCGTCTGATCAGTGACGGCGCCGGCGGGGCGATCATCGGCTGGCACGATACCCGCGAGGGTGACTTCAACTGCTTCGTGCAGCGGCTGGACGCCAGCGGCAACGCCATGTTCGCCGAGGACGGCGTGTCAGTTTCCAGCGAGTTCAACCGCCAGCAGCTCGACCCGGCCATCGCCATGAATCCATCGGGCGACATCATGGTCTTCTTCCGCAATCTCGACGGAACGCAGTCTCAGCAGAGCCTGAATGTCCAGAGCTTCAATGGCACGACCGGCGTGCGCCAGTTCGGTGATGCGGGTTCCGTTCTGCTGCCTTTCGATGGGCAGTACAAGAGCCCCCCCCGCGCCCTCACCCATGCCGCCGGCGCCGCCGCCGTGCTCGATCAGCAGCCGGTCCTCGGCAGCACCAACGGCAACCTCAAGTTGCTGATTGCTGATGAGGAGTCCGGCGCGCTGGTCGGCGAAGCGGCCTTCCCCGTCAGCACCGTCCTCAGCTCCAAGGGACGCCTGAACTTCAACGGCTGGTCGAACGGCCGGATGCTGGCCACCTGGTCGGACAGCCGCAACGGTGGGGAGGATATCTACGCCCAGATCATCAACGCCGACGGCTCGCTCGGAGGCTCCGCCGGCTGCGCGGCCGACATCACCGGCGACGGCAACCTGAACTTCTTCGATCTGGCTGCCTACCTGGACCTGTTCAACGCGGGCGACCCCGCGGCGGACCTGGCCCCGCCCTTCGGCACGATCAACTTCTTCGATCTGGCGGCCTACCTCGACGCGTTCAATGCCGGCTGCCCGTGAGTCCGGCCCCGAAATCTCTGATTCTCCATCTCGCCGCCCGCGACCTTCCCGTCGCGGGCGGTGTTCTTGAGCTCCCCCTTCCCCTTTTTCTCGATCTTTCCACTTTCCCACCATTTCAAACGGCAAATAAATGAAGTTTGCCTTCAAGATTGTGCGGTTCTGATGTATGCTGCGGGAAAGAGTCCGGTTGTAGGCCAAAAGAAGGAGCCCGTTTCATGTCGAATGCCATCTTTCCAAGAATGACAGGTGTCATGGCCACGCTGGTTGCGGCTTCCGCGATGGCCCAGGACTGCACGCCGGAGCCCGTCGGTGCGATGGGTCGGTTTCGAGCGTTCGATTCCATTGGGACGACTGTTTTCACGCTGGAGGGATTTGCGGGGCTGAGGGTGTTCGATGCCACCGACGGGGATGACTGGCTGGAGGTGTCAAGCCTGAGTATCAGGGGAGCGGGTTCGCTTCTGACCGCTGAGGGGGAGCTTGTCTGTGTTTCAATGCTCGACGAAACGCTGAGCGGGGCCCGTCGCATCGCCGTGGTGGATGTGTCCGATCCGAGTGTCATGAGCATCCTGGCGGAGATCCCTGCCCCTGATCGGCTCGTTGCCCTGCAACTTGCCGACGGGTTGCTGTACAGTCTCTCGCGCAGTTCTCTGGACATCCATGACCTGTCCGACCCCACCACGCCCGTGCTGCTTTCACGCACAGCGTTCGCGACCGTTCCGACCGCTCTGGCGGTCTCCGGTGGCGCGGTGGTTATCGTCACGCAGACTTCCAACGCTTTGTTTTATGACGCATCCATACCCGGTTCGCCGCAGCTTGTCGCCACCATCGGCGGTGTGCGCACACTTTCACGCGACGAGGATCGGGTGGTTCTCGCGGGTGATTCGCTCTTCCGATTTTATGAGTTGTCCGATCCGTCCACTCCTGTCCTGCTGGGTCAGATTTCCCATGCTTTCGGTGGCGAGATGGATTCTGTCGCCTACCTGGAGGGGAAGTTCGTGATGGCGGGCAGCCCTGATTTCTCTGACGGCGCATATCTTTCATCCTGGGATGTTTCCGATCCGCAGGACCCGATCATCCTTGTGCCGCAGTACTGGGTCCGAACACCCGAAGCCACCCTGACCGGGATCCAACGGATCGGCGAGGATGTGCTGTTCATCACTGGCGGGCCCGTTATCAACCGATACACCGACTTCGGGATCTCATTCGATCATGAGACGGTCTTTGAACCCGAATGGATGCTTGAGATCACTCAGCGGGACGGCTTGTTCTACACCGGGTGGAATGATGGGACCCTTCGTGTCTTTGCTGATACGCCGACCGCGGCCGAGCAGCCGCTCGGCACCGTTGGGCTTGGGCTTCCTTTCCAGATCATCGGCTTGGCCGACGCGATGCTGTTCGCCGTGGCGTTGGATGGCGATGCGGGTCATCGCGTGTTCTCGATCGACATCTCCGATCCGAGCTCGCCGACCCTTCTGAGCTCGGCTCTCATCCCCGAATCCCGACCGCTGAGCACGACCGTTGAGAGTGGTTCGCTCTATGCGGTTACCCAGGTCCATTCATCTTCTCCACCCGAGCGGCTCTATACCGTGCGGTTTGACGGAGCTGGCCTGTTCGACAGTCCCATGGGTGCCACCATCCCCACGGTCGCATCTTTCAATAGCATCCGAGCCCGTGATGGCCTGGCCTATATCATGGGCAGTTCCGGCTTTGACACCCAGCAGGACCTGCGCGTCTATGACATGTCACATCCGGCCACGCCGGTGCTGGTTGGGTCACTGGACCTGCCTTCCATGCGTACCGGTCGCCACTTTGAGATTGTGGGCGACACGATCATCAACAAGCCCAACTCGACGCAACTGGTCCGTATCAACATTGCAGACCCGACGATGCCCGTCTATCAGACTGATGTGCTCCCCGATTTGAGTGTCGATTTCAACCACCGCTTCATTGGTGTTGATGCCAGCGAGCACATCGCCCTGTTCGCGAATCTGACCACCCTCGTGGCCCTCAATATCCGGAATCCAGACTCCCTCGCCGTTCTCGCCGAGGTGGCGTTGCCTTACGGTCGGCATATGGACGGTGTCGTTCTCGGCCGCTGGGACGGGTCGATCTTCCTGAATGCACGCAACGGGGAGACGAACACCGACGGCATCTTCGAGTTTGCTCTGCCATCCTGCGGTTTCGAGGATTGCCCCGCCGACATCACCGACGACGGCAACCTGAACTTCTTCGATCTGGCGGCTTACCTGGAACTGTTCAACGCGGGCGATCCCGCGGCGGACCTGGCCGCGCCGTATGGCACGATCAACTTCTTCGATCTGGCGGCCTACTTGGACGCGTTCGGTGCCGGCTGTCCGTGAGTCCGGCCCCGAAATCTCTGATTCTCCATCTCGCCGCCCGCGGCCTTCCCGTCGCGGGCGGTGTTCTTTCGGGCTTGCACGCCCAGGCCCAATCTCCCCTAAACTGATGAGCCATGACCCGCCTGCCCTCCCATCTCGTCGCCCGGCTCCGACCCGACCTTGAAGGGCGGGTCTGTTGTGTTACCGGCGGGGCGGGTTTCATCGGCGGCCATCTGGTGGATGCGCTCGTCTCGCTCGGCGCCCGGGTCACCGTCATCGACGACCTCTCCAACTCCGACGCGGGCCACATCGCCAGCCTGATCGATCTGGAGCCGGGTCAGGTCCGCCTGGTTCACGCCAGCATTCTCGAACGCGCGGCCCTGGATGAAGCGATGGAGGGGGCCGAACTGGTTTTCCACCTGGCCGCGCTCGGTTCAGTGCCGCGCTCGGTGGAGGATCCGACCCGCACCTGGCTGGTCAACGCCACCGGCACCATGCGGGTGCTGGAGGCCGCGGTGCGTGCCAAGGCCCGGCGTCTGGTCTATTCCGCCTCCAGCAGCGCGTACGGCGACAACCCGACCCTGCCCAAACGCGAGACCCAGGCCCCCGAGCCGATGTCCCCCTACGCCGCTGCGAAGCTGGCGGGCGAATCGCTTTGCCGTTCCTGGTCCGCCTGCTACGGGCTGGAGACGGCCTGTCTGCGCTACTTCAACATCTTCGGCCCGCGTCAGGCCGCGGATTCGGCTTATGCCGCGGTGGTTCCCGCCTTCATCAAGATGCTGTTCGCGGGCGGTTCACCCGCCATCTATGGCGATGGCGAGCAGACCCGCGACTTCACCCATGTCTCCAACGCGGTCGCCGCCAACCTGCTGGCCGCGACCAGCCCAAGCGCGTTGAACGGCCAGGTCGTCAACATCGGCGCGGGTGTTCGCACCAGCATCAACACCCTGGCCCAGCGGCTCGGGGTGCTCTGTGAGCGGACCGGAGCCACGCCCGACCACCACCCTGCCCGGGTCGGCGAGGTGCGTGATTCCGTAGCCGACATCACCGCCGCGGGTGATCTGCTGGGATACACCCCTGTCACCCCCCTTGAGGAAGGTCTGGGCCAGACCGTGGCCTGGTACCGCTCTCAGTTCGCGCCCGGGAGTGGGGGGGGGCATGGGAGGCGGGAGGGGGGGGTGTGAGTCCCCGTACCGCGATCGAGGGTGTTCTGGGCCTCACGCTGCTCGGGTTCGCCACCCGGTTCCGCCTCCGCGGGCCGTACTGGCAATGGCGGACCCATACCGCGTTCCCCGAGGGAATGCCCGCCGGGGGTCGGTCGGAAATGGTGCGTTTAGGCCTCGAGTACGGTGCCTGGGCCTGGCGAACACGCCGCTTGCGTTAAATCACGCGGGAAACCAGTCCCGATTGCCGATTGTGTGTGTGAAGGGCCGAACAATGGTCCAAGACACCATTCGCCTTACGGAGCACGCCATGTTCGAATCCAACAAGTCCAACTCCGGCTCGTTCGCCCAGGCCTTCCTGCCCGGCCTGATCCTCGGTCTGGTCATCGGGGCGGTCGCCGGCGCTTTCCTGCCTGATCTCCTCGGCGGTTCCAAGATCCCCGCCCCCACGGGTGAGTTCACACCCACCCCGACGGATTCCCGTGATGGCATCCCCGGCCAGCCGACGCAGGAAGAAGTCGAGCAGATGATCGAGGACGCCGCCGGTCAGGTGGAAGACGCGGCCCCGTCCGCGAATCCCTGATTCCTGCTTCGCCATGGTTCAACCTCGGTCGAGAAGGCCCGGTTGACAAAGCCGCGTCGCTCGTGTTGAGTGACGGCATGATCGACCGCGCCCGCATCCTTCTGGCCCAGCACGCCGAGACCACCCGCCTGATGGGGGTGGACTTCCTGCCGTTGGGCCGTGCGGTCGAGGTGGCCGCGTCCGAGTCTCAGGCTGAAACCGAGTCGGGGTTTGAGCCCGTGGACGCCCGCCCAGCATCCCGACCAGCCCCCCCGCGCGACTTTGCGCCCACGCCCGCCCCGGTCGCGGTGCCATCTGCCCAATCAGCCGCCCAGCCGGCCGTGTCGAGCGCGCGCCCCGTGCGTCTGGATGCCGCGTCCGTCCGGGCCTGCCACCAGCACCTGTCCGACCCGCAGGCGAAGCTCGATGCCGTGCGGGAGAAGTACATCGGGGATGCGCCGCACCAGCACTTCGTCACCGCCCATACCAACATTGTGTTCGGAGAGGGCGATCCCCGCGCACGCCTGATGTTCGTGGGCGAGGCCCCGGGCGAGACGGAGGACCAGACCGGGCGGCCATTCGTCGGGCGTGCCGGGCAGTTGCTCGAGAAGATGATCAACGCGATGGGCTACCGACGCGAGGATGTCTACATCTGCAATGTTCTCAAAACCCGCCCGCCCAACAACGCCACGCCCACCAGCGAAGAAGCCCGCCTCTGCGCGCCGTACCTGATCGAACAGATCCGCATCGTCTCCCCCGAGGCCATCGTCACCCTGGGCCTGCCCGCCACGCACCTGTTGCTGGAGATCACGGAACCCATGCGGGCGGCCCGTGGGCGATGGTGGTCCTTCCCCCCGTCTTCCGGTGTCATGGCCGACCCGGACCTGCCCGAGATCCCCGTCATGCCGACCTACCACCCGGCTTACCTGCTCCGGTCGTATACCGATGAGAACCGGCGCAAGGTCTGGTCGGACCTGAAGGCGGTGATGGACCGCCTGGGCATCAAGCCCGATTCCTGATTTCCGGTCGCGTCCAGTAACCTCGTTTGTGCCCGGTCGTGCTGTACTCGTAGGGAGTTTTCCAGCAAATTCGGGGTGGGAATACTTTCCCGATCAACCCGTGGAACCGACCGTTCGATGCCGCGTATCAGGTGGTGTCCACACGGCGAGGGGCATCAGGCCCGAACCGGTTTCACCGGCCGCCCGGACAAACTCAATCCAGACCCCCACGAGACTCGGCGCTCGACCTTTGTGTTGGGCGCCGGGTTTATTTTTGGCCCGTGCTTTTCCAGACCATCAGCACCGCACGAAACGCCTGACGGCCTTGATGTTCCTCTCCTGAAATGAAGAACCCCGCCAAGCGCGGGGTTCGGGGAAGGAGTGGGGGGCTGAGAAGGCGTGTCTCTCAGGGGTGGTTATGCCCGCTGTGATCATGGCCGTCATGTTCGTGGGCATGGTCTGCGGCGTCTTGGATCGTCGTGTTCGAGAAGTCCAGCTCCGTCGCGGGGTTGAGTTTCTCGAACCGCGTGATCTCCCACTTGGGTCCGTCGGTGGGGCCGCCCCAGTAGACGGTGAAGTCAAAGGCGATCTTGTCGCCGATGGAGAGGTCGGAGATATCGACGCCCTGCGCGATGGGGAAGGGCATGACCATCGAGGCCATGCCCGGTACGCCGCGCATGTTGACGCCGATCTCGCCGTCCTTGTTGCGGAAGGCGGGGATTTGCTCGTGCTGGATCTTCAGTTCGCTCGCTTGGCGGCCGGCGATCGGCAGCATGGTCACCACGCCGCGGATGCCGGTGTAGACATCCTCGCGGCTCGAAGTGGTGGGGGGTGTGGAAGCCGACGGCTGCGCGGAACTGTGTGCGACGGGCGCGGAGGATTCCTGCTTGCACGCGCTCAGCGCGAACGGAGAGATCAGCAGCAGACCGGCGATGACCGCCCGCGTGCGCATCTCAGGCCTTCTGGACCTTGAGGTACTGCTCGACGGAGGCCAGGTCCGGGCGGATGTCGAAGGTGAAGGGCATGGTCCAGGTCGCGCCTTCCACGCAGCGTGCCACCTTGGAGGCGGTCTCACGCGAGTGCCAGAGGCGGTTGCCGCGGATGTAGGACACCATGCGCCGACGACGCAGCGACTGGGCGCGGGTGAGGGCGCGCTTGATGTCCGGGTCGCGGCGCATCAGGCGGGTGATGGTGTCCATCGCGCCCTTGTTGTTGGGAACGCGCTCGATGGTGCAGGTGACGGTCTCACCGGCGTTGAGGGTGTCGATCATGGCCCACTCCCGGCCGCGTGGCACGCGCGCCGTTTTCACAAAGTCATCTCAAAAATCCCGTCCAGTCACGACCACCCAGCCGGACGCGTCGGGCCCAAAGTCTACGCCGCCGCCGGAACGCGTCCACCGATCCCCCTAGACTTCCCGCCCACGGAGGAATCATGACCAATCAAACCCCCGGCCAAGGCCCCAATCCACCCGCCCAGGCCGCGTTCAACCCGAGCGCCCCGAATCAGAATCGCCCCCGCCTCCGCAAGCTGCGGGGTTTCCCCTTCCCGGTGCAGACTCCGGACGGGCAGAAGCAGGTGCTGATGGGCCTGGCCGATGCGCAGCAGATCTCGGAAAAAATGGTGGTCACCCAGCCGGCATTCCAGGCCGTGCTGCCCTTGATGGACGGCAGCCGCGACATCGACCAGATCGTCGCCGAATGTGGCCGCGGGCTCCAGCGACCCATGCTCGAGCAGTTCGTCGCCCAGCTCGATGATGCCGGCCTGATCGAGGGCCCGGTGTTCGACCGCCTGCTGGCCGAGCTGCACGCCAACTTTGACAAGACCGACCATCTTCCCCCCGGCTCCACCGCCCAGATCGCGGACCTGCTTGCGATGCAGGAACTTGGGGAGAAGGCCACCGACGCCCAGAAGGCCGAGGTCGGGCCGACCAAGCTCCGAGAGATGCTGGACAAGTGGATCGATGCCGCCCTGCAGAATGTGGAAAACCCCGCGTTCGATACCCTGCCCAAGGCCGTCGTCGCACCCCACCTGGATTACCCCCGAGGCTGGTACAACTACGCCCAGGTCTATGGACGAATGCGCGTGGTGGACCGCCCGGACCGGGTCGTCATCCTGGGCACCAACCATTTCGGCCAGTCCACCGGCGTCTGTGGCTGTGATAAAGGGTTCGCCTCTCCGCTGGGTGTTTGCCCGGTGGACGCTGAGCTGGTCGCCAAGCTCCGTCAGAAGCTCGGTCCGCAGGCCGAAACGCTGTTCCAGCACCGTTACGACCATGAGAACGAGCACTCCATCGAACTGCACATCCCGTGGATCCAGCATGTGCTCGGGACCGACGACAACGGTAACTTCCCCAAGGTCTTCGCCGCCCTGGTACATGACCCGATCGTCAACAACGGCCAGTCCTACGACGGCAAGGGCCTCGACCTGGAGCCGTTCGTCGAGGCGTTGAAGGCTTCGCTGGGCGAACTGGGAGGAACGACCCTGATTGTTTCGTCGGCCGACCTGTCTCATGTGGGCCCGGCCTTCGGTGACCAGCAGACCCTGGCGGGGGAGGAGGGCCCGGGTGCCGAGTTCCGTGCCCGGGTGGCCACCCACGACAAGGAGATGCTGCAGATGGTGGTCGAGAACCGGATCGAGGATCTGGTCGGCTCGATGGCCTGGCAGCAGAACCCGACGCGGTGGTGTTCGCTGGGCAACATGATGGCCGCGGTGCGTGTGGCACGCCCGGAGCGGATCGAGCTGGTGAACTATGCCGCGGCGATGGATCCGGAGGGGACCACCTTCGTGTCGTCGGCCGCGCTGGCCATGTATTAAAAGGAAGGCCCGCTTCGTCACGGGACTGTCACAGCCCGTTCCGGACCAGGAACCGGGGTGGAACGCGATCGTACCGTTGGCATGGATTTCGGGTAGGATCGTCCCCCCGCCCCCCTGTTCCCCTGTTGTGGTGTTTCCATGCGGGTGGATGGTCGGGGCCGTAAGCAAGGAGCTGCCGCATGGGCGCGTCGAACGAGTGTTGGGGCATCGAGATGGGTTTCGGGGCGATCAAGGCCCTCAAACTCCAGCAGGACGGCGACGAGATCAAGGTGATCGATTACGCGGTCATCAACCACCCCAAGGTTCTTTCCACGCCCGATCTGGATCAGGACGACGCGATGCGCGTCGCGCTGGGCACGCTGGCGAGCACGAAGGATCTGACCGGCGCGCGGATCTCGATCTCGTTGCCCGGGCACCAGAGCTTCGCGCGGTTCGCCAAACTGCCGCCGGTTGATCCCAAGAAGGTCGGCGACATCGTGAAGTTCGAGGCCGTCCAGCAGATCCCCTTCCCGCTGGAGGAGGTCGAGTGGGACTACCAGACCTTCGTGTCGCCCAACTCGCCGGATATCGAGGTCGGCATCTTCGCCGTCACCCGCGAGCGGATCAACAACCGCCTGTCGATGCTGGCCGATGTGGGCCTGACGCCCGACTACGCGACCATCTCGCCGGTGGCGGTGTACAACGCGCTGGCGGTTGACCTGGGCTTCACCGAGGACACCCCCGGCACCATCATCCTGGACATCGGCACGGTGGCGACCGATCTGATCATCGCCGAGGCCGGGCGCGTGTGGGTGCGCACCTTCCCCATCGGCGGCCACCAGTTCACCGACGCGCTGGTGTCGGCGTTCAAGCTCAGCTACAGCAAGGCCGAGAAGCTCAAGCGCGAAGCCGAGCAGACCAAGCACGCCCGCCATGTGTTCCAGGCCATGCGACCGATCTTCGGTGATCTGGCCCAGGAAGTGCAGCGTTCGATCGGTTTCTACCAGTCCGTGCATCCGGATGCGGACCTGAAGCGTCTGATCGGTCTGGGCAGCACCTTCAAGCTCCCCGGCCTGCGCAAGTACCTCAAGCAGCAGTTGCAGCTGGATGTCTACCGCATCGAGCAGTTCAAGAAACTGTCGATGGATGGCCCGGAGGCGGGCGAGTTCCAGGCCGCGTCGCTGAACCTGACCACCGCCTACGGCTGTGCCATGCAGGCGCTCGGTGTCGCCCCGATGCGTGCCAACCTCATGCCCACCGGTGTCCTGCGCGATGCGGCTTGGAAGCGCAAGGTGCCGTACTTCGCCGCCGCCGCGGGTCTGGCCGCGCTGGCCTCGGGCGCGATGTTCATCCGCCCGCTCGTGGATTCCTCGGCCTTCCAGGGCGCGGAGAAGCCGCCGATCCTGCAGACGGTCGTCCGCGAGGCCCGCACCCTCGGTCAGGAGGCGGAGTCCGCCAAGGTCACCAGCGGGGCCGAGCCCGACCTCCGGGCGGCCAACATCGTCGGCCTGCTCGAAGGGCGAGGCCTCTACGCCTCCATTCTCGACGATGTCTCACGCCTTGTTTCCATGACCAACGACGCGGCGACGCAGGCCGCCACTTCCGATACACGCCTCCGCGAGATGCTCGAGGGCGGCCCCGCCATGGAGCTGATCTCGCTGAACACCGCGTTCGTGGACGCGGGCGGGGGGGCCGGCGCGGTCGATGCGATGTCCGATCCGTACTCATCCGGCGGCTTCAATACGGCTCCCACCGGCACGGGCGGCCCGTCCGTTCCAGCCGGGGCTCGTGACAAGAACCATGTCCGCGTCACCGGCACCTTCCGCGTGGCCGCCCCCAACCTGGAACGCTTCATGCTGGAAACCCTGGAGCCCGCCCTCAAGGAGCGTCTCCAGCGCGACGGTTTGCCTTACACCATCGTGTACGGCCAGGTGCCGTGGACCGCTGCCAATGCCAGTGATATTGGGGGGACCGGCGGATCGGGAGGGGCGCGAGGCAGTTTCGGGGCCTCGCCCTACGGCGGGGTTCAGGACCGCCCGAGCGGCATGCGTCCCGGCGGATATCAGCAGCAGGGGACCCTCACCGGCGGTGATCCCAAGCAACTCGCACCCTTGCCGGGCGCTCCCGCGCCGCGCGCCGGCGTTCAGACCGTGACGATCACCTGGTACGCCGTCCTCCCGGCCGCCAGCGAGGGAGGTGACGCGTGAAGCCCGTTCTCAACTGGATCAAAAAGAATCTCGTCATCGTCATCTCGGCGGTGCTGATCCTCGTCTTCCTGCCCGCGGGCTGGATCTTCTCTTCCGGCTGGAACAAGAAGGTCCGTGACCAGGCCACACAGGCCTACACCACCACGCGCGGCGATATCCAGCGTGTCGGCACCGTCACCTACGCCCTGCCCGCCGTCCTTGAGGGTGAGCAGTCGGTCAGCGAGACCCGGGCCCCGAATCGGGCCGTCACCCGCTTCTTTGAGGAGCAGGGCAAGGTCCGCCAGGCCCAGGTCAGCGATGTGGTGGCGCGGGGCACCGCCTTCAACCGGCGCAGCCACGGAGAACTCGTCCCCGGCCTGCTTCCCGCCGCGCCAAACAACAACGCCCTGCGTCGCCTCGGCCTGGAGATGGCCGAGCAGATCGCAGGCACGCGCGATGCTTCTGGCAATGTCGTGCGGGCCTCGGTCTATGAACAGCTCCTCCGCCGCCTCAACGCCGGCGCCCCGCCCGCGTCCGATGAACTCGGCTCCATTCTCGCCGAACACGCCACCCGCGAGCAGGAACGCTACGCCTCCGGCAGCACCGACAACCGCCTGACCGAGGCCCAGACCCAGCAACTCGGACAGGACATGGTCCGGCGTCGCCTGCAGGAGTACGCCGGGCGTGCCAAGTCGCTCGCGTTCTACGCCACGCTCGAATCCATCCGCGGCCCCGAGGTCGCGCAGCAGATGCAGGAGTCCGGCTGGTCGCGCATCCCGACCACGCCCCCCTCCCAGAGCGACATCACCGAGGCCGACGCCTTCGTCTGGCTGTGGGACTACTGGATCGTCACCGATGTGCTTGAGGCCGTGGCCCTGGCCAACACCGACCGCATCAGCGGCCCCATGCCCATCCCCGACGCGCCTGTCAAGCGTGTCGAACGCCTGCGAATCTCCGAGGTCAGGCTCCCCGCGCCCGCGAGCGTGTCCGGGGATGACAGCGGCTTCGGCGGGGGCGATCCCATGGGAGGCTTCGGCTCACCGAGCATGGGTGGTGATCCAGCCGCTGGCTCGGGTATGCCCGTCACCCACACCGGCCGCACCACCGACGCAACCTACGACATGCGCCGGATCCAGCTTCAGGCCATTGTGTCATCCCAGAAACTCCCCCGCCTGTTCGATGCCCTGGGCCGCGTCAACTACATGACGGTCGTCGGTGTCCAGCTGGAGCCGGTGGATGTCTGGGCGGAACTCGACCAGGGCTTCTTCTATGGCGAGGAGCATGTCGTCCGTGTCATGATCGACATCGAGTCCATCTGGCTGCGTTCCTGGACGCTCCCCCTGATGCCAGAGCGAGTCCGGACGGCCGTCGGCGCTCCGATCGAACAGCCCGTCGGTGGCACGGACTCCGAATCCGGCGACGAATACTCCGAGCCGTAAAGCGCTCTTCCCTCGCACCGCACACCGTTTTGTGACCCCGAGACCCGCACTCATACCCCCCCCTCCCCCCGCGGGCATGACCAGTACACGAGGCAACACCCATGAAGGTCAAGGGCATGAACCCTATCGAGCAGCATGTCGAGAAGATCATTCTGGCGCTGGTCGCGCTGGTGCTGCTCGGCGTGCTCGCCAAGCAGTTCCTCACGCAGCCCAACCAGGTTGATGTCGGCAACAACCGCTCGGTTCCGCCGCAGAATGTGTATGTAGAGCTGCAGCGCCAGGCTGAGAACCTCGATTCCCAGCTCAAGGACGCCAACCCCGCGCTCCCGGAGGTCCGTTCCACGGATCTCGTGCAGCGTTACGACCGCGCCCTCAGCCAGACCGGTGAGTCCACACTCGCCCTCACGGCCCCGCTGGGTCAAGCGGTGAACATCGGCGCCGTCACGGGCACCGACATGGGCGTTGCCGGTCCGTCGTCGGACAAGGTTGTCGTGCTCCGCGTGCCCAAGTCCACCACGCCCGTCGCGGCATCGCAGTGGGGCACGCTCGATCCGTTCGCCGTGCTGGCCGTCCCGGAGTTCTCCGCGTTCATCCCGGCCCAGCAGCCCTTCGATCTGCCGTCTGTCACGGTGGAGACCAGCTTCTCGGGTTCCGCGCTGCGTGACGCACTCAGCGAGTCAGCCGGCGCGGGCATCCCGCGCCGCTTCTGGGCCGCCACCGGCATCCAGATCCTCGGCCTTGAGGTCGAGCGTCAGCGTCAACTCCCCGATGGCACCTGGTCCGCCCCGGAGCCGGCCACCCCGCCCCCCGGCGCGTCCCTGCCCACCCGCAGTCTGATGGACAACGCGGGTCTGCCGGAACTGACCGAGCTGGTCGGCAAGGCAACCCAGGCCGCGGCCGATGTCCAGCGTCCCATGGCCCTGCCCACGATCGCCGGGCCGGAATGGACCCCCCCCAGCGAGCGCGTCGCCATCCCCGGTGCCGCCCAGGTGTCCGAGGCCGACCGCCTCCGGCGGAATCTGGACCGTGCCCTGGCCGAACTCGACCGCCTCCAGAACCCTCAGACCACCCGCCAGCCCGATCCGGGCAGCACCAGCAGCCCCGGCAGCGGCTCACGCTCGACCACCACCGGCCCCGGAACGCCGCCGAGCCAGAACAACCGCAATCAACGCCGCATCGAGCAACTCCAGAAGGACATCGAAGGCTACCGCCAACGCCTCCGTGAACTGGGCGAGCCAGACCCCTCCACCCGCGCTCCCGGCCAGCCCGGCACGCCCATGGATTCGCGGGGTAATCCCGCCCAGCCTGGTGGGCCCGCCGGTCAGGCTCCGTTGGGACTGCTGGACCAGGGGGCGGTGCAGCTCTGGGCCCATGATCTGGGTGTCCAGCCCGGTGCGACCTATCGCTATCGCACCCGCGTGGTCCTCAACAATCCCCTGTTCCGCAAGGGTCCGGTGCTCGACCCGCAGGACGCTGCCCTCCAGGCCGCGGCCAAGGAGCCCTTCGCCCGGGCGGAGTGGTCGGATTGGTCGCCCCCCGTGGTGGTCGGCGCGTCCGAGTACTACTTTGTGACCAATGCGGATGCCGACGGCTCGCTGACCGGCGGCCGATCGGGCGCGACGGTTGAAGTTTTCAAGATGTACTACGGATTTTACCGCAAGGCAACGCTGACCTTGAACCCAGGCGACCCGATCGAGGCCTCGATCCGCATCCCCGACGGCCTGTTCAACATCGATACGCGCATTCTGGAGGCCCGAGCCGCCGCCGAAGCAATGTTCGCGGAGCCCGGCGGTTCACTCCCCGCCGGTCTGACGCGGGCCACGGGGCGTCTGGCGGTGCGTCTGGGCTCGCTGTTGCTTGATGTGGCCGCACGGCCCGTGCAGGTGACGGATGACATGGGACGCTCTGTCGGTGTCACGGAGGCCGTGGTCCGTGAGCGGGAGGGGGGCGTGGTGGTGCGAACCCCGCGGTCCGACACCTCCAGCCCGGCCTACGACCTGGCCAACAACTCGTCGGCTGCGGCTTCTCGGAGCACGCTGCGCGAGCCCGGACAGCCCGCCAAGAGCCCCTCGGCCGATTTGTTTGTGCCGGCCCCCGCGCAACCCTGACGCGTTCAGGGGCTCCGCGGGCCGAAAGGAGCGGAAAATTGCAAACCCCTGTCGGAATTGTGTCTCCAGCAATTTGACCGTGCGTTGATGCCAGATAGTATCTCCTCCGCCCCATAGCGGGGCCAAACACGGGACCGACCGGCGGACGCCGGGAAGTGCCAGCCTCCTTGACAAGTGCATGACGACGAGCAGAGGGCCCCACCAGGGCGGTTCACGGATAGCCGTGGCCGATCAAGGTGGGGCGGTGAACCGAGAAAATCTCAGAGTGTTCTGTAAGTTGGTGCCCGGCATGAGGAGCTTGCTCCAAGGCCGGGTCGCTCCCCCCAGAAGCCGTTAATCGTTGCGGCGGGGTGGGCGTAAGTGAGCACCCATCGGGACCGATGACCTGGAAACAGGCAGCGGCGTCCGGTCGGTGTGATCGAACCAGTAAGGGCGCATGGCGGATGACTTGGCGTCAAGAGGCGATGAAGGACGTTGGAACCTGCGAAAAGCCATAGGGAGCTGGTAACCAAGCTGTGATCTATGGATGTCCGAATGGGGAAACCCACCCGCAAGGGTATCGTGCACTGAATGCATAGGTGTACGAGGCGAACCCGGGGAACTGAAACATCTCAGTACCCGGAGGAAAGGAAATCAACCGATACTCCGTAAGTAGCGGCGAGCGAAAGCGGATTGTTGTGAACCCGGCGAACGCGTTGGAATGCGAGATCGAAGAAGGTGAAAATCCTGTAGCCGGATGTAGCAACTCAGCCCTCGAGTAGGCCCGGGCTCGTGGAACCCGGGTTGAACATGGGGGGTCCACCCTCCAAGGCTAAGTACTCCTTGACGACCGATAGCGAAGAAGTAAAGTGATTGAAAGTTGAAAAGCACCCCTATGAGGGGAATGAAAGAGATCTGAAACCATGCGCTTACAAGCGGTCGGAGCCCTGCGGGGTGACGGCGTGCTTTTTGCATAATGAGCCCGCGAGTTGGTCTCTGTGGCGAGCCTAAGGATTACCGATCCGGAGGCGGAGCGAAAGCGAGTCTGAACAGGGCGTTCAGTCGCAGGGGCCAGACACGAAACCCGTGTGATCTACCCATGGCCAGAGTGAAGGAAGGGTAAAACCTTCTGGAGGCTCGAACCCGTTATCGTTGAAAAGATATGGGATGAGCTGTGGGGAGGGGTTAAAGTCCAATCAAACCGGGAGATAGCTTGTTCTCCCCGAAATAACTTTAGGGTTAGCCTCGGCATGCAACTGTTGGGGGTAGAGCTACTGGATGCGAGGTGGGCCTTTCCAAAGGTACCCCTTGCAACCAAACTCCGAATACCAACAGCCAAGAGCCGGGAGATAGACTGCGAGTGACAATATCCGTAGTCAAAAGGAGAATAATCCTGATCGCCAGCTAAGGCCCCTAAATTCGACTCAGTTCTTAAGGAAGTCAGACTGCCGTGACAACCAGGATGTTGGCTTAGAAGCAGCCACCATTTAAAGAGTGCGTAATAGCTCACTGGTCGAGGAGTCTGGCGCCGATAATTATCGGGAATAAGTCGAATGCCGAAGCTGCGGGCTGGGAAACCAGCGGTAGGGGAGCGTTCCATATGCGGTGAAGCCGTTCCGGAAGGGATAGTGGAGCGTATGGAAGTGAATATGCGGGCTTGAGTAACGATATTGAGGGTGAGAATCCCTCACGCCGTAAGCCCAAGGATTCCTGGGGAAGGGAAATCCGCCCAGGGTTAGCCGGGACCTAAGGCGAGGCCGAAAGGCGTAGTCGATGGACATCAGGTGAATATTCCTGAGCTCTTGCGGAGATCAAAGCACGGTGCGGATCATGAAACTCCTCTCTCCTGTCAGACGGAGAGGCCTTCGGGCCGTTGAGGGGGGAAGTGGTCCCCAGAAAAGCCGTGTGGGCAAAGCAAGACCCGTACCACAACTGACACAGGTGGGCGAGGCGAATAGCCTCAGGCGCTCGAGATAACGGTCGTGAAGGAACTAGGCAAATTGACCCCGTACGTTCGCAATAAGGGGGCCCTTCGGGGCGCAGAGAAAAGGCTCTGGCAACTGTTTATCAAAAACACAGCACTGTGCTAACTCGCAAGAGGATGTATACAGTGTGACGCCTGCTCGGTGCGGGAAGGTTAAGGAAGTCGGTTAGGGTCACGACCCGAGGCTGGCGACCGAAGCCCCCGTAAACGGCGGCCGTAACTATGACGGTCCTAAGGTAGCGAAGTTCCTTGTCGGGTAAGTTCCGACGCGCATGAATAGCGTAATGACTGGAGCACTGTCTCCACGACCGACTCGGTGAAATAGTAGTGGCGGTGAAGATGCCGCCTACCCGCAGCAAGACGGAAAGACCCTATGAACCTTTACTGCAGGCTCGTATTGGTCACGAGCACAGGATGCGCAGGATAGGTGGGAGGCTTTGAAGCCAGCGTTTAGGCGCTGGTGGAGCCATTGGTGAGATACCACCCTTCTTGAGTTTGTGGCCTAACCTCGATTCCCGTGAACCCGGGCGAGGGACAGTGCGTGTTGGGCAGTTTGACTGGGGCGGTCTCCTCCGAAAAAGTAACGGAGGAGCGCAAAGGTTGGCTCAGCGCGGATGGAAACCGCGTTTTAGAGTGTAAGAGCACAAGCCAGCTTTACTGCGAGTCCGACAGGACGAGCAGTCGGGAAACCGGGCTCTAGTGATCCTGCGATCGCGTGTGGAAGCGTCGTAGCTCATCGGATAAAAGGTACTCTAGGGATAACAGGCTTATCGCTCCCGAGCGTCCATAGCGGCGGAGCGGTTTGGCACCTCGATGTCGGCTCATCACATCCTGGGGCTGAAGGCGGTCCCAAGGGTTGGGCTGTTCGCCCATTAAAGTGGTACGCGAGCTGGGTTCAGACCGGCGTGAGCCAGGTCGGTCCCTATCTGTTGTGGGCGTTGCAAACTTGTGAGGAGTCAACCCTAGTACGAGAGGATTGGGTTGGACGAACCCCTGGTGATTCTGTTGCACCGCTAGGTGCATCGCAGAGTAGCTACGTTCGGCAGGGATAACCGCTGAAAGCATCTAAGCGGGAAGCCCCCCTCGAGATGAGGTTTGCTAGCTTTAGCGAGAGACCCCCGGGAGACCACCGGGTTGATAGGCCGCGCGTGCAAGGGCTGAGAGGCCCTCAGCGGAGCGGTACTAACGGTCGAAGGTTTGGTCACTCCGACCAGCCGCCGATGTCCACCATGGCATCCAGCGACTGGTCCACACACCAACCGGAACATCTGAGATGTCCGGTTCTCCGGTGCTTGCCCCTCCTCAAAGGAGCCGGGCCGCACCCCTCTATGCTCGTCGTTCTGCCTTGACCACCACCCTTTCCCGGGACACCGGGAAACGGGCTTTGTCGGTGATCATTGGCTTAGGGTCACACCTGTTCCCATCCCGAACACAGAAGTTAAGCCTAAGCCGCCGATGATACTGCTCAGCGGGAAAGTAGGTCGTCGCCGACTCTTCAGGACCCCCGAGGGAATACCTCGGGGGTCTTGTCATTTTTGGACTTCCTTTCCAACCACCCTTGTCGTCCCCAGACAGCGTCCTCCTTCCGGGTGCCCCGTCTTGGTTCAGGGAAACACTTCATTCCGCACGAATCGTCCCGTTCCGCCCGAACCGGTCCTTCCCGCCATACGCAATAATCAGGGCACCCCATCGGTTCGTCTCATGGAAGGGGACTTTCACGCATGGTCTGGATTCACGCCATCTGGATTGGTCTGCTGCTCGCCGTGGTCTTTGAGCTGGTGACGGTTGGCCTGCGCTTCGGCCTCGGATGGAAGTCTCCCGAGCGCACCCGGTCGCTCGGTCGGCTCACCCGCGGCTGGCGCGTCCACCACGGCTACCCCGGGCTGCTGCTCATGCCCGCCGCCATCCCCGTCCAAGGCCTGATCCCCGGTGCCGAATCCCCCTTTCTTATGCTCGCCTGGCTGGGCCCAATCGTGCTTGCCATCGGCATCATGCTGGCCGTGTCGGACCTGATCCACCACGCGATCGTGCTGCCTCTTTTCGCAGGTTCGCACGAGTTCGAGCTGCACTACCCCGGCCACCCGCGCCACCGCCCCGCCCCGATCACGCGCCAGCCCATCGCGGTCCCCGCTCTTCGCCGCCGCGCGGCCTGACCCCCCGCCCCCCGCCCCCCGCCCCCCCCAGCCGCAACCGGATCTGGCGTTGTCCCGTACCCTCCCCCATGAGACGAAGCGGGAAAACACCTTGGGCAGGACTGCTTGTTGTACTGCTTGGCCTTTGCGCGATGCCAGCTTGGGCGGATGGAAAGTTCTTTGTCACCACCGCTGTTGAAACCGGCATTGGATCAACCATCCCCGCCCAGCGGGCCGTCATCTCGTGGGATCCCCCGTACCAGACCCTCGCGATCGATACAGCGTTCGTGGGCCCGGGCGATCATTTCGTCTGGTTGGTTCCGCTGCCGTCGGAGCCGGAGATCACCCCCGCCACCCGCGGCGTGTTCGATTCCGCCGCCGCCCTGACCGCGCCTCGTATGGCGCGGACTCGCGAGAACCCGAGCGGCCAAATGCTGGCCGTCACGATCATGCTGCTGACGGTGTTCGGCTTGGCCGCCCGCCGGCGTGCGGGGGACATCATCATCGTGCTGGCGATCTGCGTGCTGCTGTTGGGGTTGATGCTGCCAGCGATCGGGAAGAGCAAATCGGCATCGGAGCCGTCGCCCGCGGTGGATGTGCTGGGGCGCTCGGCCGCCGGGGTGTACGACACGGCCACGCTCCGTGCCGAGAAGGCCGATGATCTGTTGGCTTGGCTGGCCGCCGAGGGGTTTACCGCCCCGGAGGGTGTGCGCCCGGTGGTGCAGAACTATCTGGATCGCGGTTGGGTCTTCGCCGCGGCCAAGGTGCGTTCTGATGCGCGGGGGGGCGGGGGGGGCGGGGGCGAGCATCAGGCCCATCCGCTGTGCTTCCGCTTCCGGGCCGATGCGCCGGTGTACCCGATGGCCCTGACAGCCGTGGACAACACGGAAATCCGCCTGGACTTGTTCGTCTTCGCCGACGGTTCCGCCCGTGCGGACGGGCTGGAGCGGCGGTGCTCGCTGCCGGTCGCGCATGAGGAGGGTTTGCAACCGGACCGGGAGCGCACCGGAACGCGCGATGGTGCGGATCGGGTGCGCATCGCCCACGAGGGTTTGGCGGCGGTGGGGGCGGGGTTGCCGCACCTGACGCGGCTGCGCGGCACGCTTGCGCCGCGGGCGCAGCACGAAGACATACTGATTGAGGTTACCCCGTTCAGCAGGTTCGATCCCGAGTACGCGATGCCGAGCCAGCGTTTCGACCTGGGCGTGTCCGTGGCCTTGTGGACCGGGGCTGTGCTGTTGCCCATTGTGCTGCTGACGCGGATGCTGGGGCGGATTGATCGGGAGCGGGCGTGGCGTCTGTGCGGCTGGGCGCTGCCGGTGGCGTTGCTCGCGGGCGTTGCGGGGGCGTACACGGTGCGGGTGTATGACGGGCCGGTTCGTTCCGGCTATCCGTCGTCCTTCCTGCTTGATGCGGTGGAGGCGATCGCGCAGATGGCGTTCGTGGAAGCCGAGAAGACCGGCGTGGGCGATGCGGACGGCCTGCGAGCGATTGGCTTGGAACAGCACGGACACGCCTCTCTGGACGATGGGATCCCGGCGTTCGGCGAGGGTGACGGGCCGCTGAGCACGGGGCTGAAACATGAGTCGGGGGTCGGTTGGTGGTTCATCTGGCGGGATCTGGCCGGCGGAGAGCACCGGGTGGGGCCGCACCCAGCGGCCGGTGCGGGCGTGTCACCCGAAACGGATTGATCCATTTCATCCCGCACAGCCAGCCGGGCCGATTTTCGCGTACCATGGATCAACCGTGGAGGTGACCATGTCCGACGCCATCCGGCTCTACGACGACGATGCCGATTCGCTGCTCAGCCCCGAGTCGTTCCCCGACCGGGTCAGCCTGCTGCCCTCGGAGAACCCGCGGCTGGAACCCGGCTCACGGATCCGCGTGATGTGGGGCCAGGACATGCTGCGCGATGTGCTCGACGGGCGGTACCGCTCGGTGATCTGTTCGGTCAACGACGAGGACAACGCCCGCGGCATCATCGCCCAGCTGGTGTCGCTGGTGACGACCAGCCAGTGGTCCTCCCACGCGGTGACGAGTTATGCGCGCATGTTCCAGGACTCGGTGGAGGTCCACGCGGCGCATGATCGGGAGCCGTACATTCTCAAGTATGATCTGGATTCGGTGCTGATCCTCGCGCTGCTGCGGCCCAAGGGGCGTGACTACTTCACGAAGGCCGACCTTGGGCGCGGCTTCCAGACCATCGCCAAGATGATCGCAGGGCGTGCCGAGCGTCGCCCGGTGTGCGCGGTGTCATTCCTCGGGGCGCGGTCGAACCGGCTGGTCAACGGCACCGGTGCGCACCCGGAGGGCGAGCCGAGTTTCGAGGCGGTGCTGCGCACCATGTATCAGAGCGGGTACCGCGGCGATGTGTACCCCGCGCCCGGCATGTGGCGGCTCGGTCATGTCGGCGTGTTCCCCAGTTACCCCTTTCCCGCGGGGCTGGATCGGATGCGTTCCGGAAGCTCGTGATGCCCGATCCCCGCAATCACCCTCGCATTCAGGCCGGCCTGCTGATCGACCGGCTTGAGCGGATGCCGCAGGCTTTGCGTGCGATGAGCGCGATGGTCCACCACGCCGATGCATCATGGAAGCCCGACGAGCGGTCGTGGTCGCTGCTGGAGATCGTCTGTCACCTGGTGGACGAGGAAACCGACGATTTCCGGGCCAGATTGAGGTCCACGCTCGAAACGCCCGGCCGGGACTGGGATCCGATTGACCCGGAGGGCTGGGCTGTCCAGCGCGGCTACTCCGGGCACGACCTTTCCGAAAGGCTGGACCGCTTCAAGGCCGAGCGGGGCGTGTCGGTGGCGTGGTTGCGGTCGCTGCGCGATCCCGACTGGACCACCGAGCGGGTCCACCCGAGGTTCGGTTCGATGCACGCGGGCGATCTGCTCGGCGCGTGGGTCGCCCACGACGCGCTGCACCTGCGGCAGATCAGTCGGCGTCTGCACCAGTTGGCTTGCCGGGACGCGGGACCGTTCGGGGTGGAGTATGCCGGATCGTGGTAGAACCGCCCGCGTGCGGGTGTGCGAAGGGAGCCGTGATGTCAACCCGCGCCGTCCTGCTGGTGGTGCTGCTGGGCCTGCTCGGGCTGGGGGTGCTTGTCGGCATCGCGGCAGTGGTGCTGCCGTGGAACACGCTGCCGGAGGAGCTGCTGTTCAGCATCATCGTGGCGGGCATGTACGCGCTGGGGCTGCTGGTGGTGTTCTCGGTGGGGGCGCGGATGTCGCGGACGCGGGGCCTGGTGCTGGCGGCGGCAGCGCTGAGCTTTGTGGGCTACATGGCGGCCATCTGGTTCGACGGGATGATGGGGTGGACCGTCGTGGAATGGGTCCATCGTGTGTCCACGGTGGTGCTGGTGGCGGGGTTCGCGCTGACGCAGCGGCTGATGCTGGTCCCGCTGAGGCCGCGTGCCGTGACCGGGCGGGTGGCGTGCCGGGCGGGCCTGATCACGGGCGCGATCACGGCTGTGCTCCTTTGTGTCGGGATGCTGTTTGAGAACTTGGTTTTCGACAATGAGTTGTTCATTCGTCTGCTCGGCGTCGCCGCGATCGTGGCGGCGGGGGGGACGATCGGGGCGGGTCTGGTGTGGTTCTTTGAGCGCAAGCCCGAGCACGCCGATCCTGGCCTGCTGGGCGAGGGTGTGCCCGTCCGTCTGACCTGCCCGCGGTGCGCCGCGGCGATCGAGGCGCGGTCGAACCGCGATGCCCGTTGCGATGGGTGTCGGCTGGTGGTCCGTGTCGAGGTGGAGGAGCCCCGCTGTGCGTGTGGGTATCTGCTCTACCAGCTGACGGCGGAGATCTGTCCCGAGTGCGGCAAGATGATTCCGGAGGGTGACCGGTGGCGTGTGCCCGGGTCGCCCGGGGCATCCGTTCCGTTGGGTGAATGACCGATCTCAGAGCAGCACGAGGGCCAGCGTGGTCCAGCCCGCCGCGGCCAGCATCAGCGCGAGCGTGTAGCCCGCGATATCCCGTGCCCGCAGGCCGGTGATGGCCAGCAATGGCAATGCCCAGAACGGCTGGATCATGTTGGTCAGCATGTCGCCATACACGACGGAGAGGATGATTTTCTCGGGCGCGACGCCCAGATCCAGCCCGGCTTCGAGCAGGATCGGCCCCTGCACGGCCCACTGTCCGGCTCCGGCGGGGGTGAAGAAGTTGACCACGCCCGCGCTGAGCATGGCGGAGAGCGGCAGGGTTCGGTCGGTGGCGTGCTCGATCAGCAGCCCCGAGAATCGCTCGATCAGCCCGGAGGAGAGCACCACTCCCATGATGCCCGCGGAGAGCGGGAACAGCAGGATGATGGCGGCGCAGCCCCGCGCGGCGCGTTGCGCCGCGGCCGTGTATGAGGCGATCGATCCATGGGCGAGCAGGCCCAGGGCCAGCAGCATCAGGCCGATGTCACCGAGCCTCGGGTGCAGCAGGGATCCCGTGGCTTGATACCGGATCAACGCCCAGAAGATCAGGAACGCGAGGAGGATGGGCACCGGCGGGGTGCGTTCCAGAAAATCCGGCAGCGTGCGGCACGGGCGCGGCGGATCCTCGAACAGTTCGCCCGGGGCGGGCAGCGGGGTGATGGGGTCGGTGGGACCCGGGTGGAGGAAGAACAACAACGCGGGCACGATCAGCAGAAAGCCCGCCAGCACGACCAGATTCAGCGGCGAGAACAGCGTGCGTCCAGCTTCGATGGTCCACCCATCGCCGAGGCGATCGGCCAGCATCAGGGTGGTCTCGATCGGCAGCACACCGGCGGCCTGCGTTTGTGTGGCCATCGAGCGCGGCACCGTGCCGGACAGCCCCGCGTGCCAGACCATCATGCCGGTGTATCCGGCGGCGGCCAGCAGCGGGGCGTGGACACGCACGCCGCGGGTTTCGAGCGAGCGTGCGATATCCCGGGCCAGGATGGCGCCCACGATCAGCCCGAGCGCCCAATGGAACAGGCCCAGGCCCATGGAGATCAGCCCGATGGCGGCCGCCGCGGGGGCGGGTTTCCCAAGCAGGCCCGCCAAGGACTGGATGGCGGCCCGGGCGGGGCGGGACTCGGCCAGCGCGTGCCCGGTCACCAGCAGCAGGCACACCTGCATGGTCAATCCGAGCAAGCCCCATACGCCGGTGGAGGGATCGCGCCAGGCATCGACCGAGGCGGTCAGCGGGCTCGTTTCGGGCGGGAAGGTTCCGAAGGTCTGGGCCAGGCCGAACGCCGCGAGCGTGAGCAGCACCGCCAGCACGAACGGGCTGGGCACCAGGCGGATCGAGATGGCGGAGAGCACGCGGCCCAGACCGGCGATCATCGGCAAACGGCTCCAGTGGAATCGGGTGTTCGCCCGCGCCTTGCGGCGCGGCGTGCGGAAGAGTTTTCGCGACAACAGTCTACAGTCTCTCCACCCGAGCGGCCCGATGTCCAGCCAAACCGATCAGCCGAATCTTTCACCGTCGTCCACCCCTTTTCCGGTTCCGGCTCCGCCCTTGGCCCCGGTGCCCCGGTCGGAGGCTTCGCCCGACGCGCTTGCCCCGGCGGGCGGGCCGGCGTTGCCGGGTGAGGATTCGCCGCGGATCCGCCAGGGCATGATGTACGCCCTGGGCGCGTTCGGGACCTGGGCCATCATCATCCCGGTGTTCTTCCGGGTGCTGAGCAAGCAGGGCGTGGACCCATTCGAGATGGTGGGCCAGCGGGTGGCCTTCGGCGTGCCGTTTCTGCTGCTGATGATCGCGTACTCGCGGCAGTGGGGAGCCTTGCGACGCTCGTTCACTGATCTGAAAATCCTCAAGTTTCTGATTCCCAGCACGATACTGATCGGGATCAACTGGTACTACTTCATCGTGGCAGTACACACGAGCCACCTCAGCCACGCCGGGCTTGGGTACTACATCAACCCCGTGGTGTCGGTCGCGCTGGGGTATCTATTTCTGAAGGAACGCCTGCGCCCGTTGCAGTTCGTGGCGCTCGGGCTGGGTGTGGCTGCGGTTGGCGTGCTGACCGCGGCCGAGGGTTTTCTGCCGATCATCTCGATCATTCTGCCGGTGTCGTTCGGCCTGTACGGCCTGCTGCGCAAGCAGGCCGGCGTGGGGCCGGTGGTGGGGCTGACTGTCGAGACTCTGCTGCTGCTGCCGGTCTCGCTGGGGCTGCTGATCTGGCTGAGCGTGGCGGGGCGGACCATGTTCCTGGTCGGGCCGGGCTGGGTGTCGGTGGTGATGTTGGCGGGCGGGCTGGCGACGGTTGCGCCGCTGGCGTGGTTCGCTGCGGCGGCCAAGCGCCTGCCGCTGAGCACGCTCGGGCTGATGCAGTACCTCTCGCCCACGGGCCAGACCCTGCTGGCGGCGGTGTTCTTCGGTGAGTCGTTCCCGCCTCTGAAGTGGGCGGCCTTCGGGCTGATCTGGGTGGCCATCGTGGTGTTCACGGTCGATGCGGTGCGTCAGAACGGCAAGGCCCGGCAGGAGCGTCACCGGGCGGCTGGGAGGGCGTGACCTCTGGGATCTTTGGTGACACGGCCCGGCTGGCCGTCATGAGGGGCCGGAATCCCAGGGCGTGAAACAAGGAAAGGTGTCAGGGCGGGGACTTTCCGGGCGGTGTTATCGCATGGATACCACACCGAACAGCGTCGAGGTCCGCCTGCGTCATCTGGAGAAGAGCAATGCCCGTTGGCGTCTGGCGGCGGCAGCCTGCATGGCGGGCGTGATCGGCCTGCTCGTCGGAGGCATGGGGCAGGTTTCACGGGTGGGCCAGGCAGACCAGAGTCAGTTCGGGTATCAGTATGTCTCCGTTGGCGACATGATCTATCGCATCGACAAGTTCGGCGAGATCTCATACCTCAATCCGGGCGGGACGGCTGGCAGCGGGGTGCGCTCGTCCAGAGGCTACTTCAACTGGGGGACCGTCCGCATCGATGAGGATCGTGCGCTGAGTGATCGGCCATAGCCCGGATCGATGGTCCCTTGCGTGCGTTGGGCTGCCGGGAACAGGGTGGGCCTGGCTCACGCCGTTTCGAGTGTCGCGTGCGGCAGGGGGAAGCGGTCGCACAGGGCCTTGATCTCGGCCTTCACTTTGGCGGATTCCGTGGCAAGGTCGGTCTCGCCCTTGAGCCCGGCGATCATCACGCGGTCGATCCAGGATGCGATGCGGTCCATCTCCGGCTCTGTGAAGCCGCGGGTGGTGGTGGCGGGGGTACCCAGGCGGATGCCGCTGGTGACCATCGGCGGGCGGGGGTCGTCGGGGATGCCGTTCTTGTTGGTGATGATGCCCGCGCCTTCGAGCCATTTTTCGGCGTCCTTGCCGGTCAGGTCGGGGTGCTTGGCGGTCAGATCGACCAGCATGAGGTGGTTGTCGGTCCCGCCGGAGGTGATGCGGTAGCCCAGGTTCTGCAACGCCACCGCCAGCGTCCTGGCGTTTCTGACCACCTGCTGCTGGTAGGTCTTGAACTCGGGCTTGAGCGCTTCGCCGAAGGCCACGGCCTTGGCGGTGATGATGTGCATCAGTGGCCCGCCCTGCACGCCGGGGAAGACATTGCGGTTGATGAGCTTGTTGAGTTCCTCGTCGTTGGTCATGATCATGCCGCCGCGCGGGCCGCGGAGGGACTTGTGGGTGGTGGTGGTCACGATGTGCGCGTGCGGGAAGGGAGAGGGGTGCTCGTTCGCCGCGACCAGCCCGGCGATGTGGGCGATGTCGGCCATCAGCACCGCGCCGACCTCGTCGGCGATCTGGCGGAAGCGGGCGAAGTCGATGACGCGGGGGTAGGCGGAGTAGCCGCAGAGAATGGCCTTGGGCCGGGTCTCGAGCGCGACGCGGCGGACGGCGTCGTAATCGATCCGCTCGTGCTCGGGGTGGTTGCGGTCGTAGTGCAGGGGATAGTGGACCGGCTTGTAGAAGATGCCGGAGAAGTTGAGGTTCATGCCGTGGGAGAGGTGGCCGCCGTCCTTGAGGACGAGGGAGAGGAAGGTGTCGCCCGGCTGCATGATGGACATGAACGCGGCGGTGTTGGCCTGCGCGCCCGAGTGCGGCTGCACATTGGCGAACTTGCAGCCGAAGAGCTGCTTGGCCCGGTCACGGGCGAGCTGCTCGATCTTGTCGTGGTGCTCGCAACCGCCGTAGTAGCGACGGCCGGGATAGCCCTCGGCGTACTTGTTGGTCATGCAGGTGCCCCCGGCCAGCATGACGGCCGGGGAAGCGTGGTTCTCGCTGGCGATCAACTCGATCGTGTGCTCCTGCCGGTCGGACTCGGCGGCGACGATGGAGGCGACCTCCGGATCGGTGCGGGCGATCTGGTCGAGGATGAGGCGGTCGATGGTGTCGTGGGTGGCAGGCATGCTCGGATGATAGTAAGGAAAGGCGGGTGGAGGCTCCGCTCGCCTATCCCGGAGCGGGGGGCATCCTGCCTCCCGTGGGCCCGAAGAGCCAAGCCCCGCTTGGGGCATGTTGGAAGAGCACAGGCGGAACGCTGATGCCACCTTGCTTTAGGTCCACCGCACGAGGAGCCACGCGATGGCGTTGCGGTCGATCATCAGCACGGCGACGGCCGCGCCGAGCAGGGCGGCGAGGGTGGCCAGGGCCACGAGGGGCCCGGCGCGGTTGAGGCTCCAGCCGGACTTGGCCGCGGCCCGCCACCAGAGGACGGTCCAGAGGAAAAGCAGGGGCGATCCCACGCTGTTGATCCAGTACGCGATGCGTTGCGGGGCGGGCGTCCGCCAGAGGATCGACGCAGCGTTGGTTGCCCGGTGCAGTTCCACGATCAGGCAGGCGGCGAAGAGGCCCAGGATGGCGGCCCGCGCGATGTGCGCGGAGCGCAGGGCCGCGGCGCGGCGCGTCACGGGGACCACGGTGAGGATGCAGATCCAGATGCCAGTGACACCGGCCGCGGCGGCCGCCCAGAGGAGCGGGCGGAGGGCAAGGACGCCGCCGGTGGTGAAAAAGGCCGTGCGGAACTTGCGCCTGCCCGTGACGGATTGTGCGGTTTCGATCCATGAATCCAGCAGCGCGACGCGCAGGGCAAGCCCGCGCAGCTCGCCCGTGCTCACCCCGCTGCTCAGCACGCCCCCCCCACCCGTCGCGCTCGCGCCGAACCACATCCGCGTCCAGGAAGCGTGGGCGTGGTAATACGCCCCTGTAGTGAGCGCGTGCAGCATCAGCAGCAGGACGAGGCACCACGCGGCCAGCACCCATGGGCGCACCCTGGCCGTCACCGGTACGCCGCGCCAGAACGCGGGCGGCCACGCCATCCGGTGCAGCGTTTGCGGCGTGCGCCGACGCGCGTCCGACAGGCTCCTCGCGTGATCGATGAGCCAGAGGATGTCCTGGCGCGAGGGGTTGAACAGGTCGGCCCAATCGAACCGCGTGCCGCACTCGGGGCAGGTGCCGCGGGTCGGGCAGCGGTCGGTCCATGTGCTGACCTCGCCGGACTGGTCGTAGCCGCAGCGGGGGCAGTGGGGTGTGATCGGACCGTGCGTGGACCCATGCGTGGGCATGTGGGGACGATACCGCAATGGGGCGGACGGGATGCGGGGGAGGAGGGGGGCGGGGGGCGGGGGGTCAGCGTCCGGCGACGGGGACGACCATCGTGGGGCAGTCGTGCAGGCGGGGTTTGTTTGAGAGGTCGATGGGCAGGTAGACGCCGCGTTCGTGGTCGGTGTTGAGGACCAGGGCGTTGGGTTCGACGAGGGCGAAGCCGCTGGGGGCGTGCTCGTGGCCCAGGATGAAGAGGTTGACGCCCCAGCGTTCGGTGAGGTCTTCGAGCAGCTCGTGGTCGTAGCCGCGGCCCCAGACCATGAAGTAGGCTGAGCCAGCGCGGGGTTGGTAGTCGTCCTGGGTCAGGTCGCGGGAGAGGATAGTGGGATCGAAGCGCGCCATGTTGGCGGCCGCCGGCAGCGAGTGGGCGCAGAGGATGTCGCCCTGCGGGCACACGCAGCGCAGCGCGAGCGGCATGGAGAACACGAAGTCTTTGATGGCTTCCTGCACGGCGTCGGCATCGTCGCCGAAAACATACTCCACGCCCGCGTTGAAGGCGTCCACGACGCGCACGCCGTTCTTGACGATGCCTGAGCCGACGACCTGGGCCAGCTCATGGTTGGCCAGGAGGGTGTGGACGAACTCGGGGAAGCGGGCCTTGAGGGCGGCCACCCGTGTCAGACCACGGTATGAAAAATCCATCCCGCCGACGAGGGTGGGTGGATGAATGATCTCGTGGAGCGTGAGGTGGGCGGGGGGGTTTGCGGCCGCATCATCCAGGCCGGCGGCTTCGAGGACGGCCGCGAAGTTGAGCGGGTTGTCGTGGATATCCCCGGTGGCGATCAGGCGGCCGGGGGCCTCGATCCGATCGATGGAGCCGACGCGGCACGCGGCCGAACGGTTCGCGGATGCGCCCGCGCGGAGCGTATCAATGACAGCCTCCGCGTTTGCCAGGTCGAGCACGGGCACATGAGGCTCAGTTCTTGTCGTCCGCGCCGGCGGTGGTCGCGGGCGGAGGGGCGGCGGCGGCACGGACGATGCCCAGGATCAGGTCCAGCTTGTCGGCCACCACATGCATGTTGTCGGGACGATCCTCGGGGCGGACCTTGACGCACTCGAGGATCAGGTTGTCCAGACGCTCGGGCACGGATGGGTTGATCTGGCGGACCGGCACCGGGGGCTCGATCTTGCTCTCGTCGATCGAGCTGGTCAGGGCGTCGTTCTTGAGGCCCATCGCGGTGGGGATGTTGCGGCCGGTGAGCACCCAGTACATGGTGGCGCCGAGGTTGTAGATGTCGGTCTTCGGCGTGATGGCCCCGCGCCGGACCTGCTCGGGCGCGATGTAGTCCGGCGTGCCCTGGATCCGCTCCTTGACAATCCCGACCTTGCAGGACTGGCCCAGGTCGATCACCTTGGCGGTGGGGTTGCCGTCGAAGTCGTGGCCGACGATCACATTGTGCGGCTTCATGTCGGCGTGCGCGTAACCCGCGTCGTGCATCTGGGCAAGGCCGTGGGCGGTCTGGCGGAAGACATCGACGAGCTGGTCGAGGCGCGTGGGCTTCTCTTCATGGAGGGAGACCCCGTCGACAAACTCCATGACCAGGAAGAGTTCCCGCGTGTTGAGCAGGCTGCCCTTTTTGATGATCTTGGGGATCTTGCGGATGGACTCGTGGTTGATAGCGCAGGCGATTTTGTGCTCCGCCTCGGCCTGGTCGAGGAAGCGCTGCTCCTTGGGGGAGCGTTTCTGGACATGCTTGAGCGCCCAGATCTGCTTGCTCTTGGGATCTTGGACCAAGTAGATGACCGAGGCCGCACCGCGGCCGAGTTCCGAGAGCACACGCATGCCCTCGATGGTGTCACCCTTCTTGAAAACAGGCTGGATGTCGGGCAGGTCGTCGCTCATGACACCTTTGACGGGGGGTTCGGCGGCCGATCGGGACCGGGCGTGTCTCGGGGGCGATGGGGAGAATGAGAACACTCCCCGAGACTCTTTCGGTCGGATCGTCGGACGGTTGCACGCGGACCCCGCGTCTCCTCCCAGAAGCTTGGCAGTTCGATGGTATCCCCGGCGCGACGCTGCCGATCGTCGCGACAAGGCCCGAGAGCACGCTGGGAGGGGCGCCCGATCGGGGTGGCAAGGTTAGCGCATGGAAGCGAGGAGTTCCTCAAAGGCCTGGCGGGGGAAATACCGGCCTGGGCTGGTGGTCTGGGCCAGATCCTGGTGGAGATGGACCTCCTCGGGCGGAATGCCCAGGTGCTCGGCCAGGGCCGAGACGAGCTGGGCAGTCCGGAGCAGTTGCTCCTTGCCAAAGGGGCGGCGGTCGCCGTCACCCACGAGGCAGACCTCGATGATGCCCTTGGACGAGCCGGTGAGCCCCGCGAGTTGGGCTCCGTCCTGCTGGTCCATCCACCGATAACCGACATGGATCTGGCCGTCCGACATGCCCGTTCCGTTGCCGACCACGAAGTGGAAGCCCAGGCCGTCGTAGCCGACGCTCCGGTGGGTTTCCTCGATGGTGGCGGGCGAGCCTGTGGGTGAGCCGGAATGCACCAGCACGATGCGGTTCCAGCGTCCGTCCTCGATGGGGGTCCGGGTCTGGAGCACGGCCTCCACGCCGCGGGTGCCGCCGGTGGCCATGAGTGGCGAGAGCGAGAGCCCGCCGGAGCGGACCGGTGAGCCGGGGTCGAGCAGCGAGAGAAGCCCGACTCCGGCGGTCATCGCGGTGGCCAGCGCGCACCAGACAACCTTCGTGCGGACACGGGATCCGGGCAGCGGGTTGGCGCGGGAAGCTGGCATCGTGCGAAACTCTCTCCGAGAAGATTATCTCACAGGATCGGGTCAAGCCTCGGGATTTCTTGCACAAACATTGCGATCGTTCACTTCGTGCCACGACGGACGCGCGGAATGCGCGGCATATCCCGCAAGAATGCCGAACATATCACCCATACAGGCCGTGCCACCCCACCTTTGGTTCATGCGGCCCCGGTTACTCGGACCGCTCCAGCAATCGCCCGCGGAGGTTTGGGGTTCGTCTGCCAAACTCGTCCTCCAGATAGGGCTCGGCGCGTTCGGCGCGGACCCGCTCGTAGCGGTCGTAGGGGGATCGCACATCGTCTGGGCGCAACGCGGTCTTTGAGCAGCCCGCGACCAGGCACGCCATGAGCGGGATCAGCACCGAGGGCAGCCGCACAAGACCCGAGAATCGTTTCATGTTCATTCCACGCAACGCCGGGCTCCGAAATGGTCCGGCGGCACGCCGGATGCAAAAACAGTGTACCGCCCACAAGGGGCGGCACACTGTTCTGGAGAGAGGAGAGATGAAACTTACTGGGTACCTGTCTGTTTTCCGCCTGGAACTCTCGTTCCCGACCCCATTGATACGGAGCCCAATGCGTCATTGTTCGACTTTGGCTCAAAATGCCGGTCGAATCGGGCAAATGCCTGTTTCCTAGCCCATCAGACGCCCGGTTTGATCCACGCGGAGGGCACCTTGCCCAATCATTTTCCGAACAAGTTCATACACGGCCACGGAAACGGCGTTGGACAGGTTCAATGAGCGTTCTCCGGGCCGCAGGGGGATGGAGACCAGGCGGTCGGCGTGGCGTTCCTGAAGGCCGGGGGGCAGGCCGACACTCTCGCGTCCGAAGACCAGGAAATCGCCCGGGAGCATCGGGGCGTCGTAGATCGAACGGGTCGCCCGTGCGCTGAACAACCACATGCCGGGGGCGGACGGATCGCCGGGGTCCGGCAGCGAGCGTTCCCATGCGTCCACATCCGCGTGCTCGGTCAGATCCACGCGCGGCCAGTAGTCCAGCCCGGCTCGGCGGCAGGCCTTCTCATCAATGTCGAAACCGAGCGGATGCACCAGGTGCAGCGCGCACCCCGTGGCGACGCAGGTGCGTGCCACCGATCCCGTGTTGTTGGGGATTTCGGGTTCAATCAGCACCACCCGGGCGGGGGGGGTGGTGGGGGTGGGGGGGTGGAGTGGGATGTGGGAGTTTTGCTCGGGCGCGTCCATCCGTGATTGTTGTCGCGTGTTCGTTCCCACATGGAAAAAGCCCGCCGACGGGCGGGCTTGAGAAGTGGTTGGCTTCGTGGCGGGTCGGGATCACTGGAGGCCGGGATCGACGCGGAGGATCTGATCCACGGCGGCCTGGAACGCCGCGCCGTGCGGGTTGCCCTGCCAGCGGACCACGCCGTCGCTGGACAGCACGACCACATGCGGGATGGCGCGGATCTCCAATGACTTGTACACCCGCTGCTGCGGATCGATCACCTGGCCGTAGGAGTGCTTGTTTTTGTTCATGAAGTTGCGGATCGCGTTGGCGTCCTCCGGATAGCCCTGGCGTGCCTGGCCGGCCACGCCCAGAATGGCCAGCTTCTGCGGGTTGCGGTTCTGCATCTCATCCAGCCGCGGCATGACGGCGATGCAGGGTCCGCACCAGGTGGCCCAGAAGTCCAGCACGACCACCTTGCCGGTCAGGTCCTGCTTGGTGGTGAGCCAGGTCTCCGAGCCGAGCGGAACAGGCAGCGGCTGACCCTGCACATTCTTGCCGTGGAGGTTGCCGTCGTTGTGGGCGGGCCATGCCGCGGCGCGGTACTGCTCGGGGGTGGCTTTGGTGGTGCTGGTGCGTGCGGGCGTGGCGGCGGGGGTGGGGCGCTCGGCCATCAGGGCGTCACGGGACTTGCCTTCCAGGCGGGCGTTCTCTGCGGCCTGGGCGGCTGATTCACGCAGCAGGCGTGTGACGGCCAGTTCCAGCACCCGCGTCTCGAAATCGGCGTAGCGCAGGTTGCCAGCGCGGTCGATGATGTAGACATCGGGCACATCGTCGGACAGCACCGCGGTGCGAAAAGCGTCACCGGTGTCCTTGGCGACCGGGATGCGCACGCGGCCCTGGTTTGCGAGGGCGGTCAGCGCATCCCAGTTTTCCTCGCCATGCACGGCGAAGACCTTGAGGCCCTTGTCGCCGTGGGTGCGGGCCAAGCGCGTCATGGTGTTGAGCACGGTCATGGCGGCGGCGTTCTGGCTGTCGATGACCGCGAAGGCCACCACATCACCCGAGGTCAGACCGGCCTCGGTGAAGGCTTCGCCACCCACCCAATCGGCCAGCCCTGCCAGCGCGGTCGCGGGGAAGGCCTTGGCCTCCAACTGCGACACCTTCTCCCGGTGAGCCGAGTCGCCCTCGCGCACGACGGCGGGTGACATGGCCAACATGCCAGCGGCGGCCGCGACCAGCCCGGCAGTCAGGATGAGTCGGTGTGCGGTGTTCTTCATGATGGTCGTGCTCCTGATGGTTCAGCAGGGGGGCGAGGGGGGATGGATGGATTGCCCCGCCAGTATCTCCGAAAACCGTGCCCGGGGGAATCACCTTGACAAAAAATTTTCGGGCGTGTGATTCTTCGTTGGGCTCGCCGGTGTGCCCTGGGGCTTGAGAACTTCAGTCAGGCGTCCACCGGCACCAGCCTGTGCAGAGCAATCCCCGCCGCCACACCGATATTCAGGGAATCCGCGCCGGGCATCTGCGGGATCACCACCCGTCGGCGGGCGATGCCCCGCAGGGCGGGGCTCAAGCCAGGGCCTTCGGCCCCCAAGATCAGGGCGGGTCGCTCCGGTACGGACATCTGGTCGATCCGCTCGGCATCCGGTGCGGGGTCCAGGGCGATCAGGTCAAACCCCTGTTCCGCGATGGCTCCCAGTCCATGTGGCCAGTCTTCCATCACGGCGAACGGGATCCGCAGCGCGTGCCCCATCGAGACCCGCAGGGCCTTGCGGTAGAGCGGGTCGCAGCAGCGGGGGCTGAGCAGGATGCCGATCCCGATGCCGCCAAGGACCGCGGCCGAGCGGAACACCGACCCGAGGTTGTCGTGATTGGCCAAATCTTCGAGGATGACCAGGGCTCGGCAGGTGGAGGCAAGTTCGATGGGGTCTCGGGGCGGCAGACGCCGCCCGACGGCCAGCAGTCCCCGGTGCAGGTCGAATCCCACGATCGACTGCATCACGCCCCGGGAAACAGCATAGATCGGAACATGCTCCGGCGTTTTTCTCAAAAGATCGGGTAAGGCCCCCGCCCGACTTTCCGAGACGAGGACTGACTCCACCGGATACTCCGAGGCCAGCAGGTGTTCGACCACCAGCGACCCCTCAGCGATGAACAAGCTGTGGTTCCGCGGCGAATCCGGGGTCCCCGCCGGATTCCCCGGGGCGGGGGGCGCGATGGGATTGTGGGCCGCACGCAGCCAGGCATCCTTCTGGTTGAGGTAGCAGGCGACCCGCGGGTCATCGCGGTCATGGATGGGGGTCAACCGGTCGATGATGTCCATCGTGTCTGCCATGGAGGCAAGGCTACCCTCCCGGCGCGGGAGACGGGTGTGTTGGCAGGTTCTCGGACGCAAAGTCGGTCGGGTCATACGCGGGAGCGGCACGCATGAGCGCCATGAGTCTGACCCAGGCCCTCATTCTCGGCATCGTCGAGGGCATCACGGAGTACCTGCCGGTTTCCTCCACCGGGCATCTCATCATCGCCTCCGCGTTGATGGGCCTGGACGAGACGCCGGTGCAGAAGTCCGCCGTGGACACCTTCAACATCGTGATCCAGGGGGGGGCGATTCTGGCGGTGCTGGGGCTGTACTTCCCTCGTGTGCTCCGCATGACCAAGGGCCTGCTGGGCAAGGACGCGGAGGGCCTGGCGCTGGCGCTGCGGCTGATCGTGGCCTTCCTGCCCGCGGCGGTGCTGGGCGTGCTGCTGGCCGATGAGATCGAGGCGCGTCTGTTCAACACGCCCAGCGTGCTGACCGCGTTGGCCTTGGGGGGCGTGTTCATGATCGTGCTGGACAAGGTCCGCATGAAGAAGTTCCGAGATGCGGCCGCGGCGGACCCGGGTCAGGCACTCGGACCTGATCTGCACGAGATGTCCTTCGCCCAGGCCCTGCTGATCGGGCTGCTCCAGTGCGTGGCCATGATCCCTGGCACCTCCCGTTCCATGATGACCATCGCGGGCGGGGTGCTGGTCGGTCTGCATCCTCGGAGGGCGGCGGAGTTCTCGTTCCTGCTCGGCCTGCCCACGCTCGGGGGGGCGTGCGTGTTCTCGCTCTACAAGAACCTGAAGGGCGACGGGCCCAACATGTTCGAGGTCATCGGATGGGGGCCGATCGTGGTCGGTATGGCCGCGGCGACGGTGTGTGCGGTGATCGCCGTCCGCTGGCTGGTCGGTTTTCTGAACAAGCACGGGCTGGCGGTGTTCGGCTACTACCGCCTGGTGTTGGCCGCCGTGCTGGGCGGGTTGATCGCTGCAGGGATGGTCACGCTCAGCGGCCCGGATGGGGGTGTTTCGGAGCCTGTTCCGGCCTCCTCGATCCCTCTTGACTTCGACCCTCCCGCGCCCCTTGAGACCGTGCCATGAAGACCTCCTATCCGAAGGATCGCATCGAGTTCGTCCTGCTCGAGTCCGTGCATGAGGACGGCATCGCCGAGTTGGAACGCACCGGGTACACCGTGCGTGCCCACAAGGGCGCGCTCGAGGGCGATGCGTTGATCGAAGAGATCCGCCGGGCGCATGTGGTGGGCGTGCGTTCCAAGACCCGGCTGTCCGCCGATGTGCTGGCGCAGTGTGAGCGACTGCTGGCCGTCGGCTGCTTCTGCGCCGGCACGGATCAGGTGGATCTGGATGTGGCGGCCCGGGCGGGCATCCCGGTATTCAACGCGCCGTTCTCCAACACGAGATCGGTGGCGGAACTGACCATCGCCGAGATCATCGCCCTGCACCGGCGTCTGACCGAGCGGTCCGACACGCTGCACAAGGGCAAGTGGGACAAGTCCGCCGCGGGCAGCCATGAGATCCGCGGGCGTACGGTCGGCATCATCGGGTATGGGCATATCGGGGCGCAGGTCTCGGTGCTGGCCGAGGCGATCGGCATGCGCGTGCTGTACTACGACATCGCCACCAAGCTGGCGTTGGGTAACGCCCGGCAGGTGTCATCGCTCGACGAACTGTTCACGGAGTCCGATGTCGTCACGGTCCATGTGCCCGACACGGGGACCACCAAGGGCCTGATCGGGGCGCGCGAGATCGCCCGGATGAAGCGGGGCGCCTACCTCATCAACAACGCACGCGGCGGCGTGGTGGACCTCGACGCGCTGGCCGCCGCCCTCAAGGACCACCGCCTGGGCGGCGCGGCCCTGGATGTCTTCCCGTCGGAGCCGGCCCGCACTGGGGATGCCTTTGAGTGCCCGCTCCAGGGGATGCCCAATGTCATCCTCACCCCGCACATCGGCGGCAGCACGGCCGAGGCCCAGCGGGCCATCGCGATGGATGTGGCCGCCAAGCTCACATGTTTCATGGACACCGGCTCGACCATCGGCTCGGTGAATGCGCCGGAGGTGGATCTGCCCGAGCAGGCGGCGGAGGACAAACGCCCGCACCGCATCCTCAACTTCCACCGCAATGTGCCCGGCGTGCTTGGTCAGATCCACAAGGCCGCGGCCGAGATGGGCGTGAATGTCGCGGGCCAGTACCTGCGCACGCTCGGCGACATCGGCTATGTCGTCATCGACATCGACCCGTCCGACACCGAGGCGTTCAACGACCGCCTGCGGGCCATCCCGGAGACCATCCGCACCCGCGTGCTGTGGTGAGGGTGGAGGGAGGGGGGGGGAACGCAGAACACGCGGAGGGGATTTTTGAACGCGAAGATCCGAAGACCGCGAAGGGATGGTTTGGCCGGCCGACCGCCTCATTGTCATGAGAGAATCAATGGATATTCCGAACGCATGATCCAGATGTACTTCTTCGCGGTCTTCGGATCTTCGCGTTTAAATTCTGTCTTTGCGGCCTCTGCGTGATCTTTGCGTGTTCTGCGTTCCTCTTCTTACTCACGCCCCGATCAGGCTTGGCAGCTCTTCCAGGCGTTGCATGACGAAGGGTGCGCCCACCGCGCGGAGTTGTTCCGCGGGGGTCAGGTCCTCGTAGCCGACGATGTCCATGCCAGCGGCGAGCGCGGCGATCACGCCCTGGGTTGAGTCGTCCACCACCAGGCATCGGGATGGCTCGAACCCCATGTGGGCCGCGGCGTGCAGAAACAGGGTGGGCGAAGGCTTGGGAGCGCCGACATCATCTGCGGAGAAGATCCGTCCGCCGTCCATGCCGCCGAACCGGTCCAGCAGACCCGCCGAGCGGAGCGACACGGCCATTTTCACACGGGGCCCGTTGGAGGCCACGCAGACCGGTATGCCGGCCGTTGCCAAGGTGTCGAGCACCTTGCCGGCGCCGGGGATCTCCGGGATGCCCGCCTCGAATGCCTCGAACATGGACCGCCGGTATCCGTCCACGAACCCCGGCAACGCGTGGCCCAGCCGGGCTTCGGTCAGGCGCTGAATCTCGACGATGTGTGAGCCTTTGAGCGTGCGTGCGGATTCCTCTGGCGTCATGGGCCAGCCCTGGCTGGTCAGCCAGTCCGAGAGCACCCGTTGCACCACCGGCTCGGTGTCCACCAGCACGCCGTCGCAATCGAAGATCACCAGGCCGGGTCGTTTCATCCCGGATCGTACGGGTCTTAGGGGATGGGCAGCGTCGGGTTGGAGGCGGTCACCGCGGGCCACAGCCATGCAAACATTCCCGCGGTCAGCATCGAGTAAATGAGGGCATCGATGATGTCACGAATCATCCACCCCCTGGGTTTGCCAAACCAGATGCCGTTCATGATTCCGCCAAAGGTGTAGGCCAATATCGCCGCGGTTCCCACGACCTGGAAGACGCGGAGGTACTGCGTGCCGGGCGCCAGGACGCTGCCCGCGAGGTAGGCGATCAGAAGCGAGATGGTCAGTGTCGTGATGAATGACAATGCCATGTTCCGGCCCATGTTGGGTTTGCCCGACAACACGGTGATGGAGGCCCACGGTCCGCGGGCGAACCGGTCTTGATAAGCCTGGCTTTTCATCTCCTTGGCATCGTGCGTGCAGGGCACCATGTAGAAGCCGGGAGGCAGCGAGAGATCCTCCAGCATCCGGTCCGCGGCAGCGGTGTTCGGCACCGGGCGAATGTCTGGCTTGTGCCACGGCGTGGCCGCCCAGAGGACGAAACTCGCGAAGAAGACTGCCACTGCCGATGCGAGGATGGGCAGCCATAGCGAGATCAGGTCGGTCATCATGGTTTGCTCCTTGTGCGTTGCGTGAGACTACCACGCTGGGGAGGAGAGGATCGGTGTTTCGGCCGACAGGCCCCTTGTTCCGGGGATGAAAAAACCGGGCCAAGGGCCCGGTTCGTGGTGCTTGCTTGGAATGACGGGTATGCGTGTCGTTCGGCCGCTTTCTTTGCAGTCGTGGCTTGCCGACCGGTTGCCCGAGATCCGCTTCAGTCTCCGTCCTGGGCCTTGGGCATGGAGTGCAGGACCTTGTCGATCAGCCCGTACTCGACCATTTCCTTATCATCGAGCCACAGGTTGCGGTCGCAGTCCCGATGGATCTTCTCCTTGTCCTGCCCGGTGGCCTTGGAGTAGATCTCGTAGAGGCGGTCGCGCAGGCGGAGCATCTCCTTGGCCTCGATCTCGATGTCGGTGGCCTGGCCTTCCATCACGCCGGAGAGCAGCGGCTGGTGCATCAGGTTGCGGCTGTTGTGCAGCGCATACCGCTTGCCCTTCTCACCGGACGCGGCGATGACCGAGCCCATGCTCGCCGCCTGCCCGATGATGTAAGTGCAGACATGCGGGCGGATGAAGTTCATGGTGTCCACGATGCCCAGGCCCGCCGTGACGCTGCCGCCCGGGGAGTTGACATACATGTGGATATCCGCCGCCGCGTCCTCGTTCGCGAGGAAGAGGAGCTGGGCCACGATCAGGTTGGCCATGTCGTCCATGATCGGTCCGGTCACGAACACGATCCGGTCCTTCAGCAGCCGGCTGAAGATGTCGTATGCACGCTCGCCGCGGGCGGACTGCTCGACCACGATGGGGACGAGCGTGCTGGTGAGCGGCGAGTGAGAGTGAGAGCTGGTCATCGGTCTTCCGTGCCCTTCGTTGAGTGTCTGGTGTGCATCGCGGGAGGAGGGA
>CAZXGL010000006.1:70864-111761 GCA_964640595.1 uncultured Phycisphaeraceae bacterium
GGGGGGGGGGGGGGGGGGGGGGGGGGGGGGGGGGGGGGGGGGAGAGGAGTGAGGGGGTTACGCCGTGGGGCTGCCGGTCACAAGGGGCAGGTTCTTCGGCGGCTCGGTCAGCACCTCGTCCACGAGGCCGTAGGCCTTGGCCTCCTCGGCGGTGAAGTACTTGTCGCGTTCGGAGTCGGCCCGCACCCGGTCGATGTCCTGCCCGGTGTGCTTGGCGATGATGCCGGTCAGGATGTTCTTGCTCTTGATGATCTGCTCGGCCTGGAGGCGGATGTCCTCGGCCTGGCCGGTCACGCCGCCGTAGGGCTGGTGGATCATCACCTTCGCGTGCGGCAGGATGAACCGCCGCCCCTTTGTCCCGGCCGTCAGCAGCAGGGAGCCGCCCGAGTACGCCCGTCCGATGCAGAAGGTCGCCACCGGCGAGGTCATGAAGCGCATCGTGTCATAGAGCGCCAGCGTGTCATCCACCGCCCCGCCGGGGCTGTTGATGTACAGGCTGATCTCCTGGTTGCGCCGCTGGTTTTCCAGATACAGCATCTGCATCATCACGCGGGCCGCGCTGGACTGGTTGATCTCACCGATCATGAAGACGATCCGGTTCTCGAGCAGCAGCTCGTCGATCGTCATCTCTCGCGTGCGCTGGTAGCTCACAGAGGCTGAAGCCATGCGTCCATCCCTGGTCTTCGCCGGACGGGTTGGCCGCCAGCTGGGTCCGTGCTTGTTCGTCCCGCCGCTGCGGTGCGGGGTCCAAACCCCAAACCCGCGGACAGGCTCCGGCATTCCATCGGCCGGATCCGAACGCTGCATGATACGCGCCGCCCGAAACCCCCAAAGAGTCCATCGACCCCACGAAGCCCCCTGCTCCCCCCCGCGTTGCCCCAACCCCCGGCGCTTTCTACAGTTGCCATCCGGTCCGGGGCCCGTCCCTGCGGGGCTGAAATCGTAACTCCTTCACCCACCGAGAGATCCGTCGTGCGCACCGCAGTCGTCTCCGATATCCACGGCAACGCCGAGGCGCTGCGCACCGTCCTTTCCGACATCGCGGACCGCGGTGTCGAGAAGATCGTCTGTCTGGGGGACATCGTCGGCTATGGGCCGGACCCCCTCGAATGCGTCGATCTGGTCCGCCAGCATTGTGCCTGGGCGTTGATGGGAAACCACGACTTCGGTGTCCTCTACGAGCCCACGAACTTCAACCCCTCCGCCGAGGCCTCGGCCTTCTGGACCCGGGCCGTGTTCGATGCCGAGCCGGACGAGAAGATGCGGGCCGAGCGTTACCAGTACCTCGGCCGCCTGCGCGTCCGCGCGGTGGAGAACCTGCTGGGGGATGACACCCCGGTCCTGGCCGTCCACGCCTCGCCCCGCCGTCCGGTCAACGAGTACATCTTCCCCGACGATGCCGCCGACCAGCCCGACAAGCTCGAGGCCATCTTCGAGCGGGTGGAGCGTGTGGCCCTGGTCGGGCACACCCATGTTCCGGGTGTTTTCTCGGACGAGCCGGACTTCTACCCCCCCACCGAGCTCGGCGAGACCCGTACCTACCGGTTCATTGACGGCGAGAAGTCCATCGTCAATGTCGGTTCGGTCGGCCAGCCGCGCGACTACGACCCCCGTGCGTCCTATGTCATCCTCTCCCCCGGTCAGGTCGAGTTCATCCGTGTCGAGTACGACATCCGGAAGACCGTTGACAAGATCCACGCCATCCCTGAACTGAACAACTTCCTGGGCGACCGCCTCCTGGAAGGCCGCTGATCCTTCCGCGGTGGCACGGCTCGCCGAGCCGTGTCCTTCCGATTCCCCGTGGAGCCGACTTTCAGTCGGCTTTCTCCCCCTGTTCCCCCCGTTCTCCCCATATGCCCGCATACCACACCACCCACGGCGTCCCCTTCCTGCCCTTCCTGTTGCGGGGCGTGATCGGGGTGTTGCTTGCCCTGTCCGTGTCCGGCGTTCATGCGCAGGATGCGTCCGTCACGGCTCCCCCCGCGGCGGAGGCCCAAGTCCAGGCCCAGCCTGTCCAGGCCCGCGCTCTTCCCGTACCCCGCCCGGCCGAGTTCACGGAACCCGTCCCGTTGGGTTCCGAGGATGGCGACGACAAGGCCCACATCCGCTTCACTCCCTATAGCGCGGGCATTGCCTCACTCAGCCTTCCGGATGCTTACAACGCGGTTGGTGATACCTCCCACATCGAACTCCAGGCCCTTGCCACGGATCCGGCCTCCGGATTCGCCGCGGTGCCCTTCGCGGTGCTCGGCGTGGAGATTGAGGGTGACTTTGTGTCACTCTCGGGGGCACTTGGCTCGCCGATCTGGTCGCAGTCCGCCCCCGGCGTGTTCGTCGCCCATGTCGATGCGGCCGACGGCTCGCCCCTGCTCCGCATCACGCGTGCCTACGCCCTGAACGGTCAGGATCGCTACGGCTTCACCGTCACCACCACGCTGGAGAATCTCTCCGCCAACCCCGTCAATGCTCGATTGGTCCAGACCGGTCCCATCGACCTGCCCGAGGCCGAGAACAACTACGCGGGCGACAAGCGTCGCTTCCGTTTCGGCTTCCTGAACCCGCCGGAGCGGCAGGCGGACCTGGGCGTGCATGTGGACGATCGCCTTGATGCCCGCACCGCGCTACTCGGCAAGCGGGTGGCCGTGTATCAGGGTGGCCCAAAGGTCTATCCGGGTCAGTTCGCGGTCTGGCCCAATGACCGCACCACCGCCCGCGGCCAGCGTCTCTCCTGGCTGGCGTTCTCCGACCGCTATTTCGCCGTGGTCGTGCATCCCCTGTTCGATCCCACCGCCGTCACGCAGCCGGAGGACAAACTTCTCACGGGTCTGGGCTTTGTCGATCGGCTTCTGCTCAACCCCGGCGCGGCCGCGCCGGATACGGTGATGGTCCTTCGTTTCAACGGGGATAAAACGCCCATCGCCCCCGGAGCGACCCACACCACCCGGTTCGGCGTATACGCGGGCCCCATGTCCCGAGCGGGCATGCGTCAGGACGCCATCCTCGCCTCGCTCCGCGTTCCCGAACTCGTCGTGTACAACCTCGGCGGCATGTGCGCCCCCTGCACCTTCCACTGGTTGACCGACGCGCTGATGGGCGTGCTCCGCCTGTTCCACACACTCACCGGTGACTGGGCGGTCGCCATCATGCTGCTGGTGGTTCTGGTCCGCGGTGTGCTCCACCCCGTCACCCGCTGGTCGCAGATCCGCATGCAGAAGTTCGGCGTGCAGATGCAGGGCATGGCCCCCAAGCAGGCCAAGCTCAAGGAGAAGTACAAGGACGACCCCAAGAAGCTCCAGCAGGAGATGGCCAAGCTCTGGAAGGAAGAGGGCATCAACCCCGCCGGCATGTTGGGCTGCCTGCCCATGTTCCTCCAGTCCCCGGTCTGGATCGCCCTGTACGCGACGCTGTTCTTCGCGATCGAACTCCGCCAGTCCGCGGCCTTCTATGGCGCATTCCAGGCCATCTCCGGCGGACGCTGGCAGTTCCTGGCCGATCTTTCCGTGCCCGACCACGCCATCCCCCTGCCGGTGTTCATGCACTTCTCGTTCCCGCTGTGGGGCGCGGTCCAGGCGATCAACATCCTGCCCATCCTGATGGGCGCGCTGATGTGGGCACACCAGAAGTTCCTCACCCCTCCCCCTTCCGCCGCCATGACTCCCGAGCAGGAGCAGCAGCAGAAGATCATCAAGGTCATGATGGTCGTCATGTTCCCCCTGATGATGTACGCCGCCCCCGCCGGCCTGACCATCTACTTCATCACCAACTCCGCCCTGGGCATCGGTGAGCACAAGTGGATTCGCGCTCACATGAACAAGCACGGCATGCTCGACCCTGAGAAGATCAAGGCGGAACGCCAGTCCCGCGGTCCCGGCTTCATGGCTCGGCTCTCCGAGGCCGCCGACGCCCAGAAGCGTCTCCAGGCTCAGGCCCACGGCGGGCGCCCGCCCATCATCCCCGACAAGAAGCGCAAGAAGAAGTGATATGCCCACCGGCGACACCATCGCCGCCGTCGCCTCCCCGCCGGGCCGCTCGGCCCGCGCCCTGATCCGCGTCAGCGGTCCGGACGCGCCCGATGTCGCGCGTGAGTTGTTGGGCCTTGCGGGGTTTCAGCGAGCGGTGCGGCCGGCACGGGTTCTGCTTAGTTCGGAAGCGACGGAGCGACGGAGCGATGGAGCGACGAAGGGGGGGGACGGGGGGATGCCTTCCTCCTCCCTTCGTCGCTCCGTCGCTCCGTCGCTTCCCCTTCCCCTTCCCCCTTCCCTTCCCCTCCTCGTCCTCACCTTCCCCGCGCCCAACTCCTTCACAGGCGAGCACACTCTCGAGCTGCTGCTGCCCGGCAACCCGCACCTGGTGCGGCGTGTGCTGGATGTCATTCTTGCCCGTCCCGGCGTGCGTCAGGCCGAGCCGGGGGAGTTCTCCGCCCGGGCCTACCTCAATGGCAGACTGACGCTGGCGCAGGCCGAGGGCATCGCCCAGCGCATCGCGGCCGAGACGACCGAGCAGCTCGCCGCCGCGGACGCATTGATGGATGGATCGCACGCCGCCCGTCTGCACGCCCACGCCGACGCGCTGACCACCTGCCTGGCCCTGGTGGAGGCCGGTGTTGACTTTGCGGATCAGGAGGATGTCGTCCCCATCGCGCCCGCCGATCTGCACGCGCGTCTGGCCGCCATCGCCAATGATCTGGCGGTCCTGCTCGGTCCGACGACGGCCCGCGCGGCCGACCGTGACCAGCCCGAGGCGGTTCTCGTCGGCCCGCCAAACGCGGGCAAATCCACGCTGTTCAACGCACTGCTCGCCCGCCCGCGGGCCATTGTCTCCGAGCACGCCGGCACCACGCGCGATGCGCTGGCCGAGCCGCTTGATTTGTCACGCGATGCACCCGGGGCCGGCAGGATCACCCTCGTTGACCTCGCGGGTCTCGCCGATGACGGCATCGACCGGATCGATGCCGCCGCGCAGCGTCTCGCCCGCGATCGCATCGCCCGCGCGGATGTCCTCATCTGGTGCGATCCCGGCGGCCGCTTCGATGCCGGCGCGTTCCGTCCATTCAGCAAGCCCACCGTGCGTGTCCGCACCAAGTCCGACCTGACCTCATCGTCCCGGGATAAGTTCGCCCCGAACGCAAGCGAGGGGATGATTTCCGTTTGTGCCCTCGACCACACCAACCTCCCGACCCTCCGCCGCGCCATCGCCGATGCCGCTGGTGCGACGGCTCCCGCGGGCGCTCTTGCGCTCCCCCGCCACCGGCGTGCGCTCGCGCAGACCCTCGCCCACCTCCGCATTGCCACGGCCGCCATTGATCCGACAGACCGATCCCTGCCCGAGCCGGAACTGACCGCCGCCGCCCTGCGTGCCGGGCTGGATGCTCTGGGTGAACTGACCGGGCCCGTCGGCACCGAGGATCTGCTTGCCCGTGTCTTCAGTGCGTTCTGCGTGGGAAAGTAATCCCCCCCCGCTCGCGCCACCCCCATTCACCCCACGATGCGTCCTCGAATCGCGTGGTTCTTTATCTTCTTCTCACCCCTCCCCCGGCTCCACATGGATCAGCACATTGGCCACCGCCGGTATCCGCTCGCGCACCGCCTGCTTGATCCGTCCGGTGCAGCGGTGCGCGTCGGCCACACTCATGGCGGGGTTCACCTCGATGTGCATGTCCACCCAGTAGCGTCGTCCAAGTCGGCGTGCGTGTGATTGCTCCACGCCCATCACCGCGTGATCCTCCAGTGCGATGGCCCGGGCCTGGTCCGCCACCTCGGGATTGACGGTGTCCATGAGGTCGCGCACCGGTCCGGCCGCGAGGCGTGCGCCGTTGAACAGCACCACCACCGCGGCGATCAGGGCGGCGATCGGGTCCGCCATCGCGAACCCTGGACCGCCCCACACCGCCAGAGTCACCCCCACCAGGGCGGCCACCGAGGTGATCGCGTCCGTCCGCTGGTGCCAGGCCTCGGCTACCACCGCGTCGGACCCGATCCGTCGCCCCTCCCGGCGCATGAGGTGGAACAGCCCCTCCTTGATGACGATCACGCCCGCCAACGCGGCCACCGCCCAGGCCGCGGGCACGGGCGTGGGCTGCGCCAGCCGCTCGATGCCCCCGTGCATGATCCATGCGCCCACACCCAGGATCAGCACGCTCGTTCCCAGCGCGGCCAGTGATTCCGCCCGCCAGTGCCCGTACGGATGGTTCTCGTCCGGCGGTTTGCGTGCGTATCGCAGGCCCGAGTACACCAGCGCGGCTCCGGCAATGTCCACAAGGGATTCGGCGGCGTCCGCGACCAGGGCGTATGAGCCGCTCAGGATGCCGGCCGTGAGCTTGCCGATGCCCAGCACCAGATTGCACAGGATCGCGGCCAGCGTGACCCGTTCCGCGCGGTGTCCGGAGTCGATCATCCCAGACTGTACCCGCCTCCTCTCGTTCTGCTTCTCTTGCCTTGATGAGCCGGGATCCTCAATCTCCGCTTGTCTGCCCGCCCCATAACCCCCTCCCGCTCGGCCCACCCATCCGCACGCAAAATCTCACAAATCAGCGGCCAGGGACCGCTCTGAAACGCTTCCGCCGCCCACGCTCGCCCTCAAACCGCAATCTGCCGTTTCTCCCCCCCGCCTGATCCAGCCCCTGTCGGGCGGTTTCCGATGCTTCGCCCGACCCGGCGACTCCGCCGGGATTCTGGAGGAGGCTTCCCATGACCATCCGCCTCGGCGATCTGCTCGTTGCCCAACGCTGCATCACCCCCGATCAGCGGGACGAGATCCTGCGCGTCCAGCACGACACGGCCCGCCCCTTCGGCGTGCTGGCCGAGGAGTTGTTCGGTGTCTCCCCCGCGGATGTCGAGACGGCCTGGGCCGCTCAGTACGCCTCCATCGCCCCACGCTTCGACCCGCGCCTGCACGCGGTCGAGCCGGAGGTGCTGGGCGTCATCGAACGCCGCCAGGCGTGGCAGTTCCGTCTGATCCCGGTCCGGCGCGAGGGTGACGAGACCGTCTTCGTCACCACCGTGGAGGACCTGGCCCGCGCTCTGCGTTTCACCGGCTGGCGCATCCCTGGCCCCTGCACCTTCTGCATCTGCGACCGCGACACGCTGGCCATCGGCCTGTCGATGCACTACCCCATCGACGGCATGGACGGCGCGTTCCTTAAGCGGGTGATCGACGACCTCGAAGCGGCATAGGCCGCGGAGCGGGGGCCTTCCAGGCCCCCGTCGGCCTAACGGGCCGAGTCTACCTCTTCCTCGTCCGACCGCGTTCCAGCTCCGCATCCACCCGCGCGTCCCGCGTGGCCTGGAGTTCGCGCATGGCCCGGGCATATTCATCGCCCGCCGCGCGGAGACAGTCCGGGTCGCCCGCGCAGGCTTCCTCGTCGGCTGCGAGCCTGGCATCGGCCCGCGCTTCCGCGGCCTCGGCCTCCCGCTGGATGGCATCGAACCGGGCTTGCTGATCCAGGTGGCAGCCGGACATAAGCAGGCAAAGCCCGAAGGTCGCGGCTTTGGCGCAGAAACAAGACCGTGATGACAACCGGCTGGGCATGATGGACTCCCATTCCGAAGAATGCGATAGCCCGACGGGATTGGCCCGGATGCGGGGGGGGGGGGGGAATGAATGCCTTGAGGAATTCTATTCATCAAGCGACGGGGGGCCGTGGCAGGGCCGATTCTTCCATGTCCTCAACCGTGCGCATACCATTGTCCCCTTGGCACATACGACCCCCGACACCCTGACCGCCGCCCATGCTGACCCGGAGATCCGCACGGTCTCCTTTGTCTCCTTGGGTTGCCCGAAGAACCTTGTGGATTCCGAGCGGATGCTCGGCGTTCTGGCCGCCGACGGCATCGCCCCGGTCTCCGCCGAGGCGATCGACACAGGCGAAAGCGGGGGTGTGGTCGGGGAGGATGACCTGTCCATCGCCGGGTCGGAGCAGGACGCGTCCGCCGCCGCCGGGCGGATCACCGCGGCCGATGCCGTGGTCATCAACACCTGTGGCTTCCTCGAAGCCTCCAAGCAGGAATCGCTCGGCGTGATCCACGACGCGCTGGCCGCCAAGGCGCGGGGTGAGGTCAAGCGGGTGGTGGTCGCGGGCTGCCTCGTCCAGCGTCACCGGGCCAAGATGCTCGAGTGGGCGCCCGGCATCGATGCCATGCTCGGCGTGTTCGACCGCGACAAGGTGCTCGAGGCCGTACGCGGCGTGAAGGCCGAGCGGACCGATCTGAACACCGCCGTCGAACAGGGCCCGAAGTACTGGATCTCCTCCAACGCGCTGGTCAAGGCCAAGAGCGAGGGGCGTGACACCATCGGCCTGACCGTCAACGGCAAGGACGGCAAGGGCATCGGCTACTTCGAATCCGACGCGGCCCGTCTGCGCCTGACCCCGCGCCACTACGCCTATCTGCGCATCAGCGAGGGCTGCAACCAGAACTGCGCCTTCTGCACCATCCCCTCCATCCGCGGCAAGATGCGTTCCAAGGCCGTCGATCCGCTGGTGGCCGAGGCCCGCGAGCTGCTCCAGGACGGCGCGTTTGAGCTGCTGCTCATCGGGCAGGACACGACGAGTTACGGCGACGATATCGGTGTGGGGCTCAACCAGCCGCGCCCGCAAGGAAGCGGGCTCTTCCATGCCGGTCTGCCCAAAGTCCTCAAATCCCTCTCCGATGCCATGCGTGAGGAAGTGGGCAAGGGCTGGCTGCGTCTCATGTACGCCTATCCCTCCAACTTCTCGGATGAGATCATCGACGCCTTCGCGGAGCTGGTCGAGCGCGGCAACCTGCTTCCCTACATCGACATCCCGCTCCAGCACGCCTCGGACAACATGCTCACCGCGATGCGCCGCCATGTGAAGGCCGAGCAGCAGCGTGACCTGATGCTCAAGCTCCGCGAGCGCATCCCCGGCATGGCGATCCGCACCACCTTCATCACGGGCTTCCCCGGCGAGACGGAGGAGGACCACGAGCAACTGCTCGAGTTCATCGACGAGATCGGCTTCGACGCCGTCGGCTGCTTCAAGTACTCCCACGAGGAGGGCACCGTGGCCGGCACGATGGAGGAAGACCCCGACCTGGCCGTGCCCGCGGAGATCAAGCAGCAACGCCACGACGAGATCATGGCATTGCAGCAGGAAATCGCCCACGATCAGGCGGCCTTCATCGCATCCCACTTCGACGAGAAGGACCCGACCAACACCGGGCACCAGTTCGATGTGCTGATCGACAAGCCGACCAACTCGGTGGTTGAGGCCACAACAGGCGTTTCGTCGGGCGGCACGCTCTATCAGGGCCGCACTTACTTCCAGGCCCCGCAGATCGACGCGGTGACCTATGTCCAGTCCCGCGAGAAACTCGCCCCCGGCGAACTCGTCCGCTGCACCATCGTCGAATCCAGCGGCTACGACCTCATCGCCCGTCCGGTGACGGAACTGGAAAAGAAGTTCTCGCTGCCGTTGGTATAGGTCACGCCCACGATGAGTCTTCGAATCGTGGGGTTCTTCATGCGAGGTTGGACATTGCAGGGCCTTGGCGCTTCCACCATGGGCTTCCAGATCGTCAGATTCTTCGTTCTTCTACTCAATCAGCCCGCCACCTTCTCGGTTCCACCGCCACACCGCCGCGTCTTCATCACGACCGTGCCCAACTCCACGCCCATCCTTTCATTCTTCTCGACGATGCATAACGCCACGCGCGGCCGCCAGGCGGGATCAATCGTCACCATCGCTTTCGTCATTGAGCGCCGGGCGTTCTGGTGTAACAGGGTGTGCTCACCGGCTGGCGGCGGTCCCTTGTAGTTGCCGGACGAGTGAATCCGGTGGTCATGATCCCGAAAGCCGCACGGGTCGCCGGGAAGCCAGGATCCGTAGGTGTTGCAGGTGATGTGGAACCAGACGCAAGTCATGCCCACAGTTTACTGAACGAAGGGGGCGCGATGCGTCAATGGAGCAGGAACCCCACGATTCGAAGACTCATCGTGGGCGTGACCCATCCCTTCTTCCTCGGCCCCTCATCCCTCCCGCCGACACTCCGTCTCCGCCGCGCGTCCGAAGGTCAGGGCGTTCTTGCCCTGCTTCTTGGATTCGAGGGAGAGCTGGTCAGCCCGGTCGAGCAGTGTGGCGGCGTTGTTCCCGTCCCAAGGGAAGCTCGCCAGTCCGCCGGAGATGGTCAGGTTTCCCGCCGCCTGTTCGCCCAGTTTGGGGAAGCGGTGGTTGCAGATCTGCTGCTGGAAGCGTGTGGCGATGGTGTAGACCGATTCCGGCGGTGCCGAGTTGGCCGCCCGCGGCCCCTGTGGCTCGTAGAAAATCACCGCGAACTCGTCGCCGCCCACGCGGCACACGCGGTCCGATGGACGGATCACCGAGTTGAGCAGACGCACCGTCTCAACCAAGATCTCGTCCCCCGCGGCGTGCCCATACGAGTCGTTGTACTTCTTGAAGTCATCAATGTCGAACACCATCAGCGTGAGGCTGCGCCGGGCCTTCTTCGCCTGCTCGATGGCCGCGTCCATGAACCGATCGAAGTACCGTCGGTTCCACGCGCCGGTCAGCGGGTCGGTGAACGCCGCCTGGCGCAGCTCCCGGTGCTGCGCGTCGAGTTTCACCCAGGCGCTCAGCCAGCCGGAGAGTTCCGCCACGCGGTGCGCGTGCGCCATCGACCACGCGTTGTCCGCGCACACGATGCGTCCGCTCGTGGTGTCGTAATGCAGGTCGTCCCGGCCCGCACGCAGCTTGGCGATTTCCAGAGCGGGCTCCAGGATCGATCGCCCCGCGAGCAGGGCACGCACCAGCGATCCGTCGTCGGAGGGCGCGTTCGGCCAGGGGATCGGGCTCGGGGCCGCCGTGCCCCGCATGGCTCGCTCGTGCGGGTCTTCTTCGACGGCGTCCGCGTGCATGGCCTCGATCGGCGCTTGCCTGGGTGCGTCCGCAGCGGGGGACACTTCCCGCGTCGATTCCGGCGGGGGTGGCATGGTCGCCGGGGGTGAGATGGGCTGCGTGGCGGGGTCGATGCCCGGCTCCCGCTCGGCCAGCGGCGCGAAGCCAGCCAGCGTCGCCCGCAGGGCGGCCGCGTCGGCCTCGCGCCCGAGTGATCCGTCGTAGCCCGGCTTGATCCCGCCCACGCGCAGCACCCGCACGAAGGGGTCCACCCGGCGCAGCGCCGCCAGGAATGATCCCAGTTCTTCGCCCGCGGGCTCGGCGTCCGCCGACACGATCACCACCGCCCGGGAGGGTGAGGTCTCGTCGATCGGGTCAGACAGTTCCCCCAGCGCATCGATCGAGTCCCGCGCCCGCACCAGTTCGATCGCGGCATCCCGTCGTAACGCCTGATCCAGCCCCGTTCGTCCCACGAGGATCACGCGCCAGGCGTCGCCTGGGTTGTGCCCGGACCGGGTTGGGATCGTCCGTTGCATCGTGGTCACCGCGGGTGCTCCTCCATCGGTCGCTCGCCGGCAAGGAGCATTTCCAGCTCCGCATCGTCGAGGATGTCCCGCGCTGAGATCGCACGCTCCCGCCGGTTGGAATCGACGAGCGGCCGATCCGGCTTCAGCCCGTTTTCTCGGACGAGACGCATCAAGGGCTCCGCCCTGTTCAAGGGGGCGTATGCGGGCCTCCCGGGCGCAATCTTTGCCGGTTCCCCCGCCTTGGGAGAGGCCTCCGCCCTCTGAACAACGACCGGGCGCAGCGGCGGGTTCGCGCCTTCTTCGTACACCCATACCACCGCCAGCGGCGTGAACCGCTCCACCCCCGTCAGCACCCGATCCGCATCGCCGACGCCGCACAGGATCAGGGCCGATCGCAGTCCAGCCCGCTGCGCCACGCACAGCTCCGCCAAGGCCGCATGTCCCGATCCCACCGCCACCGGCACCAATCCGCGGCTGAGCAGCACCCGTTCCAGAGCCGACGGTACCGCGTCCGCTCCGGGCTGACCAACCCAGACCACGCACCGCGCGGGATGCCCGTTCTTCAACTCGCCCACGCCCACAGTGTAGTGCCAGCGTCGCCGCCGAGGGCGGCGTAAAGCGGGAACGGGCAAAACGATAAAGGGCGGACAAAGTGGCGTAAATGCCCGAGCCGCTTTGGAACTTGCCCTCGATCGGTTTGCGATTTTGAGCTTCCCCCCCCGCCCGCCTCCCCGGCACTGCCCTCTACGCGTCCGAGAACTCCCTGCCGCTTCCTTCGTGGTTTTCCCCAGTGGCACTGCGTTCGTTGCTGGTGGTCAGATGATCCAGCAGGGCCTTGGCCACGCGGGCCGCTCCGTCGGCCGGGCCGAGCCGCGCCGCCGGTTCCGCCAGCGCCGCGAATCGGGCCGAGTCGCCGAGCAGGGCGGTCAGTACCCCGGCGTGCGCGTCGGCATTCTTTTTCGCCTCGATCAGATCTTCCATCACAATCGCCGCCCCCGCTTTCACGAGCGGCTCGGCGTTGCGCTTCTGGTGCTGGTCCTTGTGGTAGGGGTACGGGAAGAACACCGATGGCGTCCGCGTGGCCCACGCCTCGCCCACCGTGCCCGCCCCGCACCGTCCGATCGACAGGTCGGCCGCCGCCCAGGCCGCGGAGATTTCGTCCGGCCCGAGGTAAGCCCCGACCCACGCCTTCACGCCCGCCTGGGCGTAGGCGGCGCGGATGGGCGCGGGATCATGCTGCCCCCCGGTCTGGTGGATCACCTGCCACCCCGCGAACGAATCAGCATGGTGGGTCAGCAGGTAGACCATCAGGTCATTGATCGACTTCGCTCCCTGCGAGCCTCCCGTGACCAGCAGCGTCCGGGTTGCTTGATCCAGCTTGAACCGCTGCCGCGCGAACGAGGGTGAGTACGGATCGATCAGCCCCGGCCGCACGATCGGGCCGACCAGTGGCCAGTTCTCTTCCACCCCCGTCGCGGTGAACACCAGTGCGGCCCGCTCGGCCACCCACCGGTTCGCCTTGCCCGGCACCGCGTCCAGATTGACAAGAGCTATCGGCACGCGCTCCCTGATGGCCCCTTTCACCGCGGGCGGGCACACGAACCCGCCCATCGCCACCAGCAGCGTGGGGCCGGTCCGCAGGTGTTCTTCCAGCACCAGCCGCGTCAGCGCCACGGACGGCACCCACGAGAGCGCGAACTTGACCAACGCACCTGGCTGCATCACGGGCGGGCGTGCGGGCAGCGCGGTGTGGGCCACGCGTTCCTTCGCCAGGATCTCCTTGTCCACCCGGCGAGACGAGCACAGGATGTGCGCGGTCACGCGATGGTCCTGCTTGGCCGCCTGCTCCGCGATGGCCAGCGCGGGGTAGATGTGCCCCCCGGTCCCACCGCCGGCGAACACGAGGTTCAATGCGTTTGTTCCGGATTCGTTCATGACGCGGTCTGCGTCTCGCGCTCGTGGGTGGGTGCCGATGGCGCCCGCGCCGGCCCGGTCCGCGGCAGCCCGATGCCGGGACGCACCACGATCTCCGCCCGATCCTCGTCCTCGACGCCCTCCCGCGCGATCCACTCGCCCGCGAAGCCCTCGCCCCGCGCGGCCGCTCCCTGCGTCCGGTCCACCGCCACGATCAGGCCCAGCGCGAACCCCGTCAGGATCCACCCCGTGCCGCCCGACGACATCAGCGGCAGGGCGATCCCCTTCGTCGGTGCCAGCCCAGTCACCACGAACAGGTTGATGAGCGCCTGCACCGCCACGGTCGCCGTGATGCCCAGCACCAGCAGCTTCAGCGTCAGTGTGCTTTCGCGCCTGGCCACGGAGGTGCCGAACCAGGCCAGCAGCGCGTACAGGAAGATCACCAGGCCCGCACCGACCAGCCCCAGCTCCTCGCACACCACGGCGAACAGGAAGTCCGTGGTGTCCTCCGGCAGATAGCCGAACTTCTGAAGCCCGTGCCCCAGCCCGCGTCCGAACACACCGCCGCCGGCCACTGTCGTCAGCGACTGGATCATGTGATACCCCGACCCTTGCGGATCGGCGTACGGGTCCATGAAGCTTGTGATCCGCTGCACGCGGTACGGGCTGGTGACGATCGCCACGATCACCGCCAGGATCGCCGGCGGCGCGAAGATCATGAAGTGCCACACCCGTGCGCCGGAGGCCAGCAGCACGAGTCCGGCCGCCGTCACCATCAGCACGCCGGTGCCCAGGTCTTCGAGCACCACGAACCCAGCCACCACGCCCACGCACAGGATGGCGGGCAGCAGCCCGCCGGTGAAGCGGCGCATGTGGTTGTCCGTCCGCGTGGCCATCCGCGCCGCGTAGACCGACACCAGGATCACCAGCCCCCACTTGGCAATCTCGGAGGGCTGGACGGATTCCAGCCCCGGTAGCTTCAGGTTCACCCACCGGGCCGCCCCGTTCACCTCGCGTGAGATCCCCGGGATGTAGACCGTCCCCAACGCCGCCAGCAACGCAACCGACCCCAGCACCAGCAGCCCCAGATCACCCGCCGGCGGCAGAAAGGCCACCCGCTCGCACCGCTCTGCCATCCGACGCAGCGGCAGGCGGCTGGCGATGCCCATCGCCGCCACCGCCAGCACCAGATACAGCGAGGTGCGGCTGAACAACAGGGATTCGACCGTCACGCCGGAGACCGCCGCCGCCGCCTGGGGGTCCACCCCCGCTCCCAGCGGGCGCACCCCCATCGACGCGGATTGCACCATCACCACGCCCAGCATGAGCAGAGCGAGCGCGCACAACAAAATCCCATGCCCGGCACGAAGCATGACGGGTTCATCGGATCGGGGTCGGCCGCGGGTGCAAAACAGGGAGGTCGGCACGCGGGAGGGGAAGGGGAGGCGTGCCGGAACTTTCGCGGAGCGGTGGGCTTCCAGCCCCCGTCGCTCACGCTCAGGGCTGGTAGAAGACCCTGCCCCCCCCCCGCCCTCGATTACGCTCCAGGCTCGTCGTACAGGTCGCTTATCGCCACACCCGAATCTGAAGCGGAATCCGCATGACCCCTGCAAGCCCGGGTTTTCCGGCTGCACCGGCAGGATCCTGTGACACAGCCGTGACCCGGTTTGGCCGCTTCAACTGGTACACTGGCCTCATGCATCACCTCACCCGCGTCCTGTTTCTGACCGCTGCGTTGGCCGGTCCCGCGTGGGCATCGGGCGATTTCGTCATCCTCGCCCGCGGGCTGCACCCTGATGGGCCCAAGACGGTTGCCGCCGCGGTCTGGCGGCTGGATGAGCAAGCCTCCCAGATCGTCCCGGTGGCCCATCTGGAGAAATCCCATTGGTCACCCACGCAACTCCACCCGGCCCGCCCGGACCTGCTCCGGCTTCAGGTTCCTGACTCGGCCGCGCCCCGCGGCTACCGCGTCGTCCTTTACCACATCAGTTATGACGACTGGACGGTGCGCGAGGTCTCGCGGGGTGACAAGGCCTTCCCCGCGTTCGAGCACGCGGGCGCGGTCTACCTCGAAACGACCGAGGCAGGGGACGGACCGCTCGTGCGTCTGCGCTTCCCCCCCGGCTCGGCCGAGCCGGAGGCGTTGGCCGAACCGTTCGAGCATGTCTGCCCGGTTACGATCAGCGACCGGCACCACATCATCCGACGCGACGGCGTGCAGTACCTGTACGACGCGGCGACAGGGGCCTCCCGGCTTGTCGGGCACAGCAACCCCATCGAAGGGGACGAGGCCCGGCCGGTGCTCTCGCCCGACGGATCCCACCTCGCATACTTCGTCGAGGTCGAAGTCCTGGAGAATGCCGAGCAGCCGTACACCCTCTATATGGCTCTCCCGGTCTTCGGTCGCATCGTTGTGCTTGATCTCGAACAGGACAAGCGGCATACATTCGTGGCATGGGTGTACAGGTACTTTGGAAGCGGCGTCAACCCGCTCATCGGGCCGGATCTCACCTTTGACGATCAAGGGCGACTGCATTACCGAGCAATCCCGACTGATCGGATCCCGCGCGGGAAGAGCGCTAAGCCCGTCGCGCTCCAAGAGACATCCGAGTTGAGCGATTTCCGTTTCGATCCACGGACCAAATCGGTCGAGCCGGTCCCGCCGGGCGAGACTGTCGAGCGCACACAACGTCGCGCGGACGACTGGCACGACACCGCGTGGGCATACCTCCATGCGCAAGGCATCGAGAACCCGCGTCCGGTGGCGTGGATGAACACCACCGTGGGTTTCGACGCGGACCGCGTTCGCTTCCTGCTCAAATGTGTCGGCGTAGGTCTGGACGGCACCTTTTTTCTGGCCGATACGGCCGCCGGCACCCTCGCCCGCATCCCCAGCCCACCCGGCCTGACCCGGTCGTGCGACATGAGGATCATCCACATCCCACCCTCCGATCCCTGATCCCCCTACCCTCCCCCGTGGCGCCCCCTCAATCCATCGACACCCTCGCCATCGACCTCGACGGCACCCTCCTCGGCCCGGACGGGCGGGTTTCCCCGCGCAACGCCGACGCCGTGGCCCGCGCCCGTGATGCGGGCGTCACCGTGTTGATCTGCACCGGGCGAGGTTTGTCCGAGTGCCGTGGCGCTCTGGATGCCATCGACCAGCGCGACCCGGTTGTCGTCGCGGGTGGTTCGATCGTCGCCGATCCGACCACCGCACGAACCCTGCACCGCGCCACCATCCACGCGGACATCGTCCGTGCGGCCACCGACATCTTCCACACCCACCGCACGCCCGCCCTGGTGCTCAAGGACCCGGCGGAACTCGATTATGACTATCTCGTGCTCGAGGGCGACGGCCGCCACCCCCTCGACCCCACCACCCGATGGTGGTTCGGTGAGCACAAGCTCCGCGTCCGCACCGGCCTGCATGTTCAGGATGACCATCACCCCGAGCACACCGTCCGTGTCGGCATGTGCGCCGTGGGTGACATCTCCGCCAGGGCCGCCCGGGATGCCGAGCGTGAGCTGGGCGCGTCCATCGTCATGCACGACTTCGCGGCCGTCCACCCGCTGGACCATCAGGCCGAGATCGTCCACATCCTCGAACTCTTCAGCCCCGACGCGACCAAGTGGGGCGGCATCGAGTGGATCTGCAAGCAGCACGGCCTCGACCCCGCCCGCACCGCCGCCATTGGCGATGAGATCAACGACCTGACCATGATCCGCAGTGCCGCACTCTCCGTGGCGATGGGCAACGCCAAGCCGCTCATCAAGCAGCACGCCCACCACCACACCGCCACCAACGCTGAGGACGGCGTCGCCCACGCCATCGACAACATCCTCAGCGGCCTCTGGACCCCCAAAAAATCCGCGATCCCCACCGGTTCGGATTCCCTATAGGTTCCGTTCGCAACGACCATCCCGGTTTGCCGGGCGGCCTCGATGAGACGCCCCCCTCCCCCCGCGGGGGCAGAGAACCCGGACGGCGGGTCCGGTCAAAGCGCGAACAGATAATCGTCGGCCGGAGCCGGGTCATCCGTGGCGGGCGTCGACCCGATAGGGGAAAGAGGGAAGACCCATGAAGCGCCGCACCATCGTCTGCATGACCGTCGCACCCGTGCTGGTGCTCCTCATCCTCACCCTCCAGAAGCACCACGCCGCCGTTCGGACGACGCTTGCCTCCTTCGGTTCACCGGGCAAGGCAGGCCCGGAGCTGGTGCTGGACCTGCGGGTCCGGCCGGATACCGACATGAGTATCCGAACCGCCTGGTGGGATTCGGATCTCGAACTTGAGCACGGCATGCTTGCCCTCGGCGAAGTCAAAGGCCAGGCGCCGTTGTTCTTCTCATTGAGGCTGTCGAACGCCGGGGATCAGCCGATCTCTTCAAAATGGTTCTCAGCGTACGGCGGATTCTGGTGCGAGCTTGAGACTCCGTCGGGGAAGATCATCAATCCAATCGAAGGGGATCGTGGTCTGAACTGCGGCCTGACGAGCGATCTTGTGTGGAATCCTGGGGCTGAGATTATCGTCCATTCATTCATCTATGAGTACCGTGTTTCAAGGCCCCCCATGAACCTAGGGTACTGCTTCGAGGAACCTGGCACCTACACGCTGACGGCGAAGTACCGGGTGATGTCGGCCGATGCGTACGCGCATTTTCCGGTCGATCTGTCCGCGTACCCCGTCATCGAGTCAAACCCCGTCAGGATCACGGTCAGGCCCGAGTCGGCCGCCGACAGGCCCGGCCCGACATTCGAGCAGGTGTGCCGAGTGATCCGTCGCCCCGGTGAAGAGAGTGTCACGGAACCGATCGTGACCGCGCCGGAGCCGGGAACGCCCCTGGCAGCCCTGGAACAGGCCGAGCCGTGGCTGGTGTCTCTGCGCCAGTTCGTGCTCGGTATTCGCACTGAACGGCAACTCTGGCTGCAACAGGAGGCGGAACGACAGAACGCCTCGCCGCTGGAAGGCTGGCCGCCCCGGATGAACGATGCCGACTGAAGCGATCATGGCCGATCGCGGGATGGTGTCCACGCCAGTGCGAATGATGCCGATTCGATCCGTCGCCCGACGGGCTTCACTCGTATTCAGAGCGACCATCCGGATACGATTCTGTGTTTGCACGGGCGTTCGTCGAGAGAACGCAGGTGAACCAAAGCGTCCATCCCAATCCCGCCGTGGCTTCCATCCTCCCCTAGTGCCTCATCCCTGGTCCCTAGTCCCTTCCTCACTCCCCCCATGCAAACCATCGCCCAGATCCGCGAACTGCTTGAACGGGCCGGACACGCTCCCAAGAAGTCGCTCGGCCAGAACTTTCTTCTGGACCACAACCTCATCCGCAAGCTGCTCGATGCCGCCGATGTCCAGCCCGGTGAGACCGTGCTCGAGATCGGCCCCGGAACTGGCACGCTGACGGAGGGTCTTCTCGAACGCGGCGCGCATGTCGTGGCCTGCGAACTCGATACCGGGCTTGCACAGGTTCTGCGTGAAACGCTGGGCGCTCAATACCTAGATCGCTTCACGCTGATCGAAGGCGATTGCCTGGCCAACAAGCGCACGATGAACACCGAGGTGGCCGCGATCATCCAGAAGCGGGGGCCGTTCAAACTGGTGGCCAATCTACCGTACCACGCCGCCACGCCGTTGATGATGACGCTGATGACCAAGCACCCCGACTGCTCGGGCATGTTCGTGACGATCCAGTCCGAGGTGGTGGACCGGCTGTCCGGCTCGCCGGGGACCAAGGCGTTCGGATCGATCTCGGTGGTGGCGCAGCACCTCGGGCGGGTGGAGCGCATCGCGAAGCTGCCGCCGGAGTGCTTCTGGCCGCGTCCGGATGTCACCAGCGCCATGATGGCCTGGCGGCGGGACCCGTCGATCCCCATCGATCCGGACTGGTGGGTGCGTCTGGCGGACATCACCCAGACCCTGTTCCAGTCCCGGCGCAAGCAGCTGGCCAAGCCCTCCAGGCAGATCGCAGGGGCGGACATCGAATGGCCGGAGGGGGTCAACCCCACGGATCGCATCGAGGATCTGTCGGTCCCCCAGATGGTCGCCCTCGCTGCCGCCTTGGAGCGGGCGGCTTCCTCCACATAACCCGGAGCGGGGTGCTTCCAGCCCCCGGTCGGCCCCACAGGCCAGACCGGAACCAACCCAACCCGCCCCCCTCCCCCTCCCCGCCCCCGAATCGCTCGCTTCCCCCCTTTTATCGCCCCCCCTACGCTTCCTCATACCCCGCGGGCGATGAGGGATCTGCCCGCGGCCACCGGCCCCTTTCTCCCAAGGGGCCACCCAACGGAGTTGAGACCCATGCCCACCCTGGCCACCACCGACCTCGCCATCAACGGCGGCGCCCCCGTGTTCGACAAGCCAGTCCCCTTCATGGCGGTCGGCCTGACGAAGAAGGACATCGCCGCCGCCAACGAGGTGCTCGAGTCGGGCATGTTGCGTTCGGCGTCGAAGTGCGCCGCGTTTGAGGAAAAGTTCGCGGCCGCCAGCGACGCGCAGATCGGCCTGACCTGCGCCAACGGCACCTGTGCCCTGCAGCTCGCCTACGGCGCGCTGCTCCAGCCGGGTGACGAGGTGATCGCTCCGGCCTGGACCTACATCGCAACGGTCTCCATGTTGGTGGCCGCGGGGGCGAAGGTGGTGTTCTGTGATTCGCTGGAAGATTCCTACCAGGTCGATCCGAAGGACATCGAGAAGCGGATCACGAAGAACACCAAGGCCATCGCCGTCACCCATCTCTACGGCATCCCGGTGGACATCGACGCGATCGAGGCGATCGCGAAGAAGCACAACCTCAAGGTGATCTATGACGCCGCGCAGGCGCACCTGGCCACCTACAAGGGCAAGGGCCTCGGCGCGTTCGGGGACGCGGTGACATATTCGTTCTACGCCACCAAGAACCTGGGCACCGGCGAGGGCGGCATGGTCACCACGAACGATCCCGGCGTGGCCCGGCAGATGGGCCTGCTCCGCTCGCACGGCGAGACGGACAAGTACCTGCACGAGCAGGTGGGCTTCAACTACCGCATGAACGACATCGCCGGGGCCATCGGCCTGAGCAAGCTGGAAGAGCTGCCCGCCCAGACCGATCGCCGCCGCGCGGTGGCGAAGCTGTACGACGCCCGCATCGACGGCATTGATGGTGTTCTCCGCCCGGTGCCGACCGCCGGCTCGGAGCCCGCGTGGCACCTCTACACCTGCCGCCTGGATCTGGATGCCTTCACCTGCACTCGGGAGGAGTTCATGGCCGCCCTGGGCAAGGAGGGCGTGCCCACCGCCCTGCACTACCCCAAGAGCCTGACCCGCCAGCCCGCGTTCAAGCACATCGTCGAGCAGAACGGCGGGCACGAGCCGCCGGTTGCCCTGAAGCTCTCGCAGACCGTGTTCTGCATCCCCATCCACCAGAACCTGACGGACAAGCAGGCCCACGGCGTGTGCGACGCGATCGAGAAGGTCGCGAACGCCTATCGCAAGTGATCCGCTTTTTCTTTGCTGACCCGTTCCGACCGCGTGCCCTTGCACGCGTTTTTTCATGACAGGGTGGCCAGCACCATCTCCGTGCTCGGTCCGCAACGCAGGATGGCATCCTCAACGCACGCGGCGGGGATGAGGCAGGTCTGGCCGGCGGACAGAGTCACTTCGGGCCATGCGTTTGATGTGCTGGCGATGCCCGCGCCCATGGTCTTTGTCACCATCACCACAACCGGCCCGTCCGCTGCGCCGAGCGGCACGGCCTTGCAGTGGGCGCGTATAACTTCCATGGTGTAGAACTCGGTTTGCGCGACGACCGACCGTTCGCCCGAGGCCGCCAGCGGCGGGGGCGGCTCGTCGAAACTCGCGCAGGCCAAAGCCTGCTCGATGTGGAGTTCGCGGACGGGACGGTCGTACTCGCGGGTCCAGTCATAGAGGCGGTAGGTGGTATCGCTCGGGGTCTGGACCTCGGCCACGAGCACGCCCGCGCCCAGGGCATGGACGGTGCCGCTGGGCAGGGTGTGGCACTCGCCCGGCACGGCGGGGCGGGACCGCATGATCCGGGGAACGGTTCCGTCTGCGATGGCGCGGGCCAGATCATCGCGGGTGGTGCCGGGCTGGAGGCCGATGAACAGCTCCGCCCCCGGCTCGGCGGCGACGATGTACCAGGATTCCGTTTTGAGGTTCGCCCCCGGGTGGGCGGCGGCGTAGGCCGCGTCGGGGTGGACCTGCACGGACAGGTGCTCACGGGCATCAAGGTATTTGACCAGTAGGGGAAAGTTGCCCTCGGAGGAGGGTGTGGCACCGCCGAGCAGGGCCGGTCCCCAGGCGGTCAGAGCGTCGTGGAGGGTCTGGCCAGCCAGCGGGCCGGTGGCGATCGGGGAACGGACCGCCTGGCCCCCGCCGCCGGAGGCGGTCGTGGCTCCTAGGTCGGCCAGTTCCCACGATTCCCCGATCGGGCCGTCTGGCAGTGATTTCCCGAGGGCGGCCAAGCGGCACCCTCCCCAGACCTTGGGCATGAGGATGGGTCTAAAGGTGAGGGGAGATGGGTGGGGATTCATGGGTAGATCCTGGTCTGGGCATGGTATCGGCTTGGGAGTGAGAATACAAACAAAATACAAAAATGTGACTTAGCCTGCAATCTAGCAAAATTTTGTGGCATTCCGTGTCCAGGTGAAGTACCCTCACACTTGGTCAGCCCACCAGCGTTCTCGTGGGCGTTTGGATTGCTGGTTACCTTGAGAGAAAGAGAGTCACCAAGATGAAGAAGATGATGATTCTGGCGGGTGCCGTGATGGCCACCCCGGCGATGGCGGCCGTGTACACCGACTCGGCTTCGTTCCTGGCTGCTATCCAGCCTGGTTACTACTTCAACAACTTCACCGGCGTCCCCACCGGTTCGGTTCCCAGCCTGAGCTACAGCAGCGGCGGGTTCTCCTACGACATCGTTGCGACCGGCCCCGGCACGAACAACCTGTACAACGGCACGGGCTTTGTTTCGACCGACAGCGCTCTGGACATGATCCAGATCAACTTCACTAGCGGCAATGTTTCCGCCGTCGGCGGCAACTTCTGGGCCACCGACATCAACTTCGGCGCCATCCCCGCCACCGTGTCGATCAACCTGAGCGACGGCACCTCCGTCTCGTTCAACGCCAGCAGCGCGAACGACTTCCGCGGCTTCACCTCCAATGTGACCATCACCAGCCTGACCATCGACGCGGCCGACTTGCCGGTCAACGCCTGGTCCACCCTGGACAACCTCTATGTCGGTGTGGTTCCCGCTCCCGGCGCCTTGGCCATGCTCGGCCTCGGTGGTCTGGTCGCCGGCCGTCGCCGTCGCTGATCCAAGCTTTCAGTTCCGTCCTGATCCTGAAGAACCCCGGAGTTATCCGGGGTTCTTTCTTGCGCTCGCTGTTTTCCCGTTTTCGTTTGAGACGCTCGTGTCGTCGTCCGAAATTCATGGGGCTGGGAAGAAATCCGTGCTTCGACTGGCGGGTTGTTCGGCCTGGCATTGTCCGATAATTGCAAAGAGCGGAATTCCCAGGAGACCAGAGATGCAACTGAAGACTGCGGCGCTGGCCGGTGTGTTGTTGGCCGTGGACGCGGCATCGGGCGCGATGGTGTTCACTTCACAATCGGCATTCCTCTCGCAGGTTGGGTCCGGCGTAGGCCCAGCTGCGGATTTCAATGATCTGGCACTCACAAGCTCGCGCGGCCCGGTGGCGGGGGCATTCAATGACTTCGCGTACAGCGTGGGGGTGGCAGGAATGTCGGACGGTACCGGATTGGGCGTGATGGCCTACGACTCGTCGCAGGCGGATCGGTTTCTTGTTGCCAACCTGACCAGTCATCCACAGATGTTCGGCCTCCAAGTGAGTTTCATGGGCCTTGCGCCGGTGACAGCGGTCGGGGCGAACCTGTTTCGATATCAGCAGGCGGATATGGCGAACCCTTCCGGCGTGGTGATGGGCGGCAACATGTCGGTGCGCTTGTATGACATGGCCGGGAACGAGATCCATGCGATGAACTTCGCTTCCACGGGCCGGGATAGTTTCATCGCGTTCACGAGTGAGGTTGCCATCGGGTCCATGGTCATTCAGTCGGTCGCCTCATACTCATATGCTGGCATGGACAACCTGTACTACGGCACGGCGATGGTTCCCCTGCCGCCCGCGTCATGGGCGGGGCTGGGGCTGCTGGGTGTGATTGGCGGCGTGCGGGCGGTGCGTCGGCGCGGGTGAACAGGCAGTTCAACCTGGACTGGATCATGCGGCGGGCGGCTCAAGGGGTCGCCCGCTGTCTTTGACGGGTGGCGGAATGGCATGGGTTGATGCGATGGGGGCACTGAGAACGGAAGCGATAACTGGAGGATAAGAAATGTGTTCACACCACCCTTCGAGGAAGGGGTGGGTGACTTTGCTTTGGAAGAATCCCACAATTCGAGGACTCATCGTGGGCGTGACCTGAGGGGAAGATGGCCGACTGAAAGTCGGCCCCACGGGGGGGCTAAAAATCTCGCCCTTCAAAGCCGCGCTCGGTGGTAAGCACGGGGAAGTCGAACGCAGCGTAGGGCCGCTGGTCGAGCGGCGCAAACGCCGGGTTCTCTCGCCTGGATACGGAGTAGTCGCCCATGCCGACAAGGATCCATGTCTCTCTTTTTTCGTTGGTAGTGTCGTAGGCCCCCAGCCGCATCGCCAGCAGCAGCCCCTTGGCGCTCGGGAAGCGGAGCTGGTCGGTGCGCATGGGCTTGAAGATGCCTGGCGTCGGGTCGGGCACGGGGCCGGGCAGCCAGTACTGCGGGGCGGCCACCGCCGCGTGGGTCAGGAAATAGTCGGACCCGAGCAATCCATTGTTCCCGTAGCGCTCGGCGAGGGCCTCCCGTCGCTCGGGATCGGGGTCGGCGACCTGCTCAACGGGGAACCCGGCCCGGACGAGCGCCGTGGGCCAGTGGAACGAATGGGCCGCGAAGTATGCCGCGTTGTACGACATGCCCCACCCCGGAGGCTCCAGGTCGTTGAACTCCTCGACCCCCAGCTCGGGCCGCCCGACGACGCCCATGAACGGGAAGTGTGACCCGAAGTTCTCCGCGTACATCGAGATCGAGTTCAGGCATTCCCGCATGTTCGAGCGGTGGGCGTTAAGCCTGGCCGATGCCCATACCCCGGAGAGCGCGGGCAGCAGGATCGCCAGCAGCACCGCCACGACCGCCAGCACGGCCAGCAGTTCGACCAGCGTGAAGGCGGGCGAGCGGGATGGCCGTTTCAGGCGCATCGTGGTTCAGCGGTCGCTGCCGGGGGGTTGTTCGCCGGTTGGCGAGGGATTGGGTCAGGGTCAGGGGGCCGCGTTGCCGGCACGATGTGGGCGGTTTCCAAACAGCCCCGAGGGTGATACCAAGCGGGTCGTATCTGAGTTTCAGCCGCGGGGAGATTCACGCAGGCCCGGACGGAAAATGAGCCGCGGGCTTCAGCCCGCGCGGTCCCGACGGCCGCTTACTTGCGACTGCTCCCTTGGGTTCGCGGCTTGTCGATCCGACCACGCCCGGAAATCAAGTAGAATCCGTATAAGATGTGTCAATGAAGAAGTCGAAACACAAGCGGCCTCTGCTAAGGCGGATCGAGCCAAAGCCCAGACGGTCGAAGCGGATGCTTTGGCTGAACGGCCTTATGGTTCTTCTGTTTCTCGGCGTTCTGGCTTTCGTATCAGTGGTCGGAGGCTCAAAACAATCGGGTGGAGCGACCGCTTCGACCGCCGAGGAAAGAACCGGGAAACTCCGTTCCGTCTCTATCCGGACAACAGCGGACCTGCCCCGCTACAAATCGATGATGGTAGCCGATCTTGTGGCGCTATCCGATGATGAACTTGAAGCCATTGATCCCTCATCATCAACATGATCGTCGCCAAGGGACTGCCCGAGCTTTCGGGCCTTGACTTCGTAAAGTATGTCCGTCTCGTTGACGCCTGGGCGCAGCGGATCGGCGACGGGCTTGCGGCTGCCGAGGCGGGCGGTGTCGTTGAACCGTCGTATCGGGCCGATCCGAACATCTGGCGAGCGGGCGGTATGGCGATCGCCGTGGCGGGTCGATCCATCGGTATCAGCTACACGAGGGATGTGACGCTGACAGATCATGCGGATCTCTTCGTGCCGGGCATGATCGAGACGAAGGAGGGCACCTGCTCGAACATGCCGATGCTGCACCTGGCAATCGCATGGCGACTCGGCTGACCGCTCAGGGCGGTCGTGACCCGTGACCATATGTGGTGCCGATGGGACGATGGGGAACCCGGCCCCGACGACGGCGGCAGCTATTTCAACCTCGAAGCCACGGCCGCCTCAAACGACGGGGGCGGCTGGGGCGGCTTCTCGACGCCGACCGACGAGCAATACACCCAAGACTTCCGAACGCCGCGGGAGTTCATCGAATCGGGCTCAGACCTGACCAGCCTGACCGCCCGACAGACCCTCGGGGTGCTGCTCCAGCAGCGGGCGGCCTACTGGCGAGCCAGCGGAAAACCCTACCAGGCATTCGCCGATGTACAACTGGCTGCTGAGTGTTTTTCCGAGAATGTGGACATCCGATCGACGCTCGCCAAAGACAGAAACCGGCTCTACGGGCCGTGAAGTTGGGCTTGCATGACCGGGAGGAATCCGGTATGCTGCCCTTCGTCAAGGAGATCCGCCATGCGACAGCTCGCCCGACCGCTCCTCTGGATCGTCCTGGTGCTGGCGGCGTTCCCGCAGATCGTTCAGGCTCGGATCTACGACCCTTCGACGGGGCGGTGGATCCAGCGGGATCCGGCGGGGTATGTTGGTGGAACAAATACCTACGGGTATGTTGGCTCAAGCCCCGTCAGTTGGGTAGATCCGCTTGGTCTAGAGGCCGCAAGGGCTGAGGGTTGCAATGACGGAGTCGATTGCAGCAATACAGCTGGACTAAATGACTGCGAGAAAGCGTACTGCCGGATAGCGTTTAGTCTTCCGGCGCTTGAAGATGGCGGACGCTTGGCTAATGCTCGGGATGCGAGTGGCATTGACTCTTTGGCTACCATGTATACCTTGGCGTGGAAGGAGAGCAGTTTCAATCCTTCAGCAAAAAATCCAAACTCATCTGCATCTGGAATGTTCCAAATCCTTGATGGGACCAAGAGTGATATCGAAAATCGCGTTTGGCCCAGATTTGTTGGCGGTAACGGGTTCCCGCCCTACCCGGCGACGGACCCCAATACCGGTGCATCCATAAATGACTGGCGGTACGATCCAGGTCTAGCCACAACCGCTGCGTACGCCTACCTTTTAGACAGAATTGCTTCTCGGGGAGGCAGTCTTGAAAATGGGATCGGCGCGTATGGAGAGGGAAGCAGATATGCCAAGCAGGCGATGAAGGGGATTGCAGCATTGAAAAATCTGTGCGGTGTTCCTCCCGGAACTGAAATGACCGTTGGTCAACTGGGCAAGTGTGCTTCCGAGAAGTGCGACGCGATCAAAAGAACGCTCGATAGTTCGGTGAGGGGCGATCCGTAATCAGAAAAGAGCTTGGAGCTAACGAATGATCCGTGTGATGGCGACAGTCGCAACCGTCGTGGGATTAGGGGGGTGCGGCAGCGTCAAAACGACACCCGTTGCAACTGGACCTCTCTGCATCGATTCTGATCGGGGGTCTGTAGAGTCCCGTTTTGTGTTGAAAGAAAACGAGTCGGGTGACAAATTCGTTTTGATTGTCGATGTGCCGATATCCTCTACAGTATGGTCGGTAGAGATTGGCCAGACTAGGCCCACTGCGGTTTATTCGAAATATCTTCCTTCGATCGGCCATGTACTCGTCATAGAATCGGAGGAGGGCGCCTCCATGCTCCGTCTGACACTCATCCGATTGTTTCCTGAGGGTGGTTCAGAAATTATCTATGATAATCACTCTCGGTTCGGGTGGAACATCGTTGATTTGGATGGCGACTTTATTCCCGAGATCATTCAAACTTCTGGCGATCTTGGAGGAAAAAAGACAATTCTGATCTCCCACTGGGACGGCGAAAAATTCACTCCAAAGAACGCATTTTCATCGGCAGGATTTGCAGAGTATGAGATCGTCATTCATCCCTGAGAGACAGAGACTTGGTTCGGATTGCGTTTGCAGAGACACCGATGCAACATTTGGCAGCTCCATTGATCTTGGCGATGGCTGTGATTGCGACCGGATGCGCCTGCAAACAGTCCATCCAGTTCCACAATGAGTCGCCATACTCAGTCCATCTGGAACTCGCGCTGCCTTGGCCCAGCTACTCAGTCCCCGCATCAGGCGGTTATTATTTTGCAGCAACGCTCAAGCCGGGCATGGAGTGGGTTTCTTCTCGGGCGGAGAGAGGAGAGCGGGTTTCGTTGAATATGCGTATGGCGAACGGAACGACGGTGTTCCGACTCCGAGAAGGTTTACAAACTTGGCAAGAGTTTCAAACAGACAGTCGTGGCGATGTGACTATCACCATCCACTCGGCCAGCGATGGCGGTTTCAATGTTTTTGCCGTGGGAAAGTCGGGTGATGAAGTGGGTGTCATGCCATCAACTTTGAAATGGTTCCGGGACTGACGCGGAATACGCATGTTGGGAGCAAACAGGGGGTTTCTGTCGCGTACTTCACCCCTTGAGCAGCCGTTCCAGGTAGTGGATGTCCACCCCGCCGCGTCGGAAGTCGGTGTTCTGCATCAGGCGGGCGTGCAGGGGGATGGTGGTCTTGATCGGGCCGACCTCAAACTCGTGCAGGGCGCGGCTGGTGCGTTCGAGGGCTTGTTCGCGGGTGTCGGCCCAGCAGATGAGTTTGCCGATCATCGAGTCATAGTTCGGGGGCACGCGGTAGCCTGCGAAGGCGTGGGAATCGACGCGGACGCCCAAGCCGCCGGGGGCGCGGTAGCGTTCGATGAGACCGGCCGAGGGCATGAAGTCGCGGTCGGGATCTTCGGCGTTGATGCGGCACTCGATGGCGTGGCCGCGGACCTGGATGTCCTTCTGGCGGTAGGGGATGGCCTCGCCCGCGGCGATGCGGATGGACATCTGGACGATGTCCACCCCGGTGATCATCTCGGTCACGGGGTGCTCGACCTGCACGCGGGTGTTGACCTCGAGCATGTAGAAGTTCTGCTTGTCGTCCATCAGGAACTCGACGGTGGCCGCGCCGGCGTAGTTGGCGCTCTTCACCAGCCGGGCGGCGGACTCGCAGACCTTCTCGATCTTCTTGCGGTCGATGCCGGGGCCGGGGGCCTCCTCGATCACCTTCTGGTGGCGGCGCTGCATGGAGCAGTCGCGTTCCCACAGGTGGATGGCGTTGCCGTGCTTGTCACCGAGGACCTGCACCTCGACATGGCGGGCGTGCTCGAGGAACTTCTCGATGAAGACCGCGCCGTTGCCGAAGGCGGCCAGCGCCTCCTGCTGGGCCTTGGAGATGTTGGTGCGGAGGGTGGCCTCGTTCCGGCAGACGCGCATGCCGCGCCCGCCGCCGCCCGCGGCCGCCTTGATGATGACCGGGTAGCCGATCTCCTCGGCGACCTTGACGGCCTCGTCCAGATCCTCGATCGCGCCCTCGGAGCCGGGGAACACCGGCACCTTGGCCGCCTTGGCGTAGCGTTTGGCCTCGACCTTGTCGCCGAGCTTGCCCATCGCCTCGGGGCTGGGGCCGATGAACTCGATCTTGCAGTCCCGGCAGACCTCGGAGAAGTCGGCCCGCTCGGAGAGGAAGCCGTAGCCGGGGTGGATGGCATCCGCGTTGGCGATCTCCGCGGCCGAGATGATCCGCGGGATGTTGAGGTAGGACTCTTTGGCCGGGCCAGGCCCGATGCAGATCGCCTCGTCCGCATCCTTCAGATAGGGCGCGTCCTTGTCGGCGGTGGAGTACACGCAGACGGACTCGATCCCCATCTCCCGGCAGGCCCGGATGATGCGAAGGGCGATTTCTCCACGGTTGGCGATGAGGACGCGTTTGAACATGGGGGGAAGGGATCGGGGATCAGCCATCACGGATCAGGGAAGAGGAGGGCGCAGCGATCGGGACGAGCGGCTGATGGCTGATCCCTGATCCCTGATCCCTCGGCCCGCAGTCAGGCGGGACGCACGAGGAACAGCTTCTGCCCAAACTCCACCGAATCCCCGTCCTTGACGAGCATCTTCTCGATGGTGCCGCTGGTCTCGGCCTTGATTTCGTTGAAGACCTTCATGGCCTCGACAAGGCAGACGACCGAATCGGGGCCGATGCTGGCACCGATCTGGGTGAAGGACTGGGCGTCGGGGCTGGGCCGGCTATAGAAGGTCCCGACCATGGGGGACTCGATGGCAACCAGGGAAGCGTCTTCCCCAGCGTCCGGAGCATCGTCCGAAGAGGCCGCGCGGGGGGCGGCCGGGGCCATCATGTGACCCATCGGGGCCATGCCGGGGGCTGCAATGTAAGCCGGGCCAGCACCGCCGCGCTTGATTGTGACGGTTTCCTGTTCGTCACGCAGGTCGAGTTCGGAGAGTTCGTTCTCGACCATGAGGCGGACGAGTTCTTTGAGTTTGCGGATATCGATCATGTTGTCGCCCAGAGAGAGGATGGGGGGATGGGGTGGGGGGGTGTGTGGTCCCGTTGATGCGTGCCCGAGAGCCGGACAAATGGCGCCCGGGTGTGCCACGGACGCTGGGAGGGATGGTATCCCTTCACCCCGCTTGATGCATTGGAAGTGGAGCGGAGAGAGCGGGCAGGAGGAGGGGGGGAGGAGGGGGGAGGGGGAGGGGGGGAAAGTTTGGAGGAAGAAAATCGGGGAAAGGCAACCCCGGGGGAACGCGGCAGTAGGCACTTTCGTATGATCGGCGGCGTGGCGAGGTACAGCCTTGGCATATCTCGGTTCGGGCAGCCTGAGGCACAGGGTGTGCCGGGGGTTGGTTGCGTCCTTTCTGGAGGACAGCGGGGACTGGTGGGGGGGGTGGGAGAGGCGGGGGGAGATCAGAAGGCTGGATTGGGGGATGCGTCTTGTTGACCGCCGGTCTGACCATGGCGGCCGTGGTGGTCGGACCGGTCCAGTTCGACCGCCCGGAGTGGCTGCTCCTGGTTCCGGTGCTGGGGGTGGTGTGCTGGTGGTTGTCGCGTCGCAGTCTGAGCGGGCTGGGGAAGGGGTCGCGTCGGGCCGCGCTGGTGGCGCGGGTGCTGGCGGTGGGGTTGCTGGCCGGCGCGTTGGCTCAGCCGCAGTGGCGGCGGGTGGCCGAGCAGGTGGGCGTGACCTTCGTGGTGGATGTGTCGCGTTCGGTGCCGCCGGCAGCGCAGGAGCAGATCGATCAGTGGGTGGAGCGTTCGCAGGAAGTGACGCGGCTCGAGAATGATCGGATGGGGGTGGTGACGGCTGCCGAGGGCGCGTTCGTGCAGGCCTCGCCGAGTCGGCAGGTGCGGGAGATCGAGCGGCAGTTTCTGGGTGGGCGGGATGCGTCGAACCTGGGCGGGGGCATCGGGTTGGCGTTGGCCGCCCGCCCGGCGGATGCGGCGTGGAGGCTGGTGCTGATCTCGGACGGGAATGAGACGGACGGCTCGCTGCTGCGGGCCGCGGGGCAGGCCAAGGCGCTGGGCGTGCCGATCGATGTACTTGCGGTCGAGTCGGGCTTCGGCGGCGATGTGATGGTGGAGGATGTCCAGGTTCCGTCCGGGGTGCGCGTGGGTGAGACGGTGCAGCTCCGGGTGGTGGTATCCACGACGGGGCCGGTGGAGGGCCGGCTGGCCGTGCTGGAGAACGGACGCCCGATCGACCTGGACCCGGACGACCCGACGCAGACCAGCTCGCTGGTGCGACTGGACGCGGGCCGACATGTGCTCAGCGTCCCGGTCACGCCGCGGGGGGCGGGCGCGCACCGCTACGACGCGGTGTTCGAGCCGATCGCCGCGCTGGACGCACGGGGGAACCGCCTGAGTTCCTCGGGCGATTCGGTCATGGAGAACAACCGGTTCGGGGCCGTGACCTTCGTGGCGTCGGAGGGCGCGGTGCTGGTGGTGTCGAACGGGGCAGAGGAGGCCGCGCCGCTCATCGACGCGCTCTCCGCGGCGGCGATCGACCCGGTACGGATCTCTCCCGCGGAACTGCCCTCGACGCTGGAGGAACTGGCCGGCTATGACGCGATCATCCTACTGAACCAGAGCGCGTACAACTCGACGACCCAGCAGCAGGAGCTGCTGAGGCAGTATGTCCACGACACGGGCGGCGGCCTGGTCAAGATCGGTGGGCCGGACTCGTTCGGTGCGGGCGGTTGGATAGGCTCGCCGCTGGCGGACGCGTTGCCCATCCGGCTGGATCCTCCGCAGAAACGGCAGATGCCGCTGGGCGCGCTGGCGCTGGTGATCGACTCATCGGGGTCGATGGGCATGTCGCTGTCCGCGACCGGCTCGACGCAGCAGCAGATGGCCAACGAGGCGGCCGTCGCGGCGTTGCAGGCGCTCAGCCGACGCGACGAGGGCACGGTGATCTCGTTCGACGGCGGAGCGAACATGATCGTTTCACTGACCAAACTCACCGACATGGCCTCCATCTCGCGGCAGATCCGATCGATCCGCTCGGGCGGCGGGACCAACATGTTCCCCGCGATGGAGATGGCCGGGCGTGAGCTGCTCAAGAGCGACGCGGCCGTCAAGCACATGCTGATCGTCACCGACGGCCAGACGATGGGCAGCGACGCCGAGGGCGTGCGCATCGCCAACATGCTCCGCGCGTCGGGCATCACCATCTCGACGGTCTCGGTCGGCGACGGCGCGAACGACCTGCTGCTCAGCGAGATCGCGGTCTACGGCGGTGGGCGGTGGTACCAGGTCCGCAGTTCCGACTCGAAGGATGTTCTGCCGCAGATCTTCATGAAGGAGGCCCAGACGGTCCGCCGGGCGCTGATCTGGGAGGGCGAGGCGTTCAGCCCGGCGATGACCGGAGCACCGACGGAGACCATGCGGGGCATCTCGGCCGTGCCGCCGGTCCGGGGGTATGTGGTGGCCGCCGAGCGTGAGGGCCTGAGCCTGGTGACGCTGCGCGGCAAGGAGAACGATCCCATCTCGGCCCAGTGGCAGCACGGGCTGGGCCGGGTGGTGACCTTCACCAGCGACGGCGGCCCGCGATGGTCGCCCTCGTGGGTGGAGTGGTCGGGATTCAAGCAGTTCTGGGAGCAGCATGTCCGCTGGGCCATGCGCCCGCACGAGAACGCGGTGATGCGCGTCACCACCGAGAGCCGGGGTGACCGGACCGTGGTGGTGGTGGACGCGATGGATGGTGACGGCAACCGCCTGAACTTCGCGCGGTTCGACGCACGCGTGGCCACGCCGGACGGACGCGGCACATCGCTCGAGCTGCGTCAGGTCGGTCCGGGGCGCTATGAGGGGGCGTTCGACTCCGCCGAGTCCGGGGCGTATGTGGTGTCCGCACGGTACAGGGCCGCGGCGGTGAGCGGGGCGGAGGGTGGCGATGCGGGTGTGATGGAGGGTTCGATCCGTGCGGCCGTGACGCGGTCCTACGCGGATGAGTTCCGCGCCCTGCGCACCAACACGCCCCTGTTGCAGCAGGTGGCCGCGATCACCGGCGGGCGGGTGCTCTCGGGCGATCCGCTGGCGGCCGGGCTGTGGTCGCGCGATGGGATGACCATGCCGGTCGCGCTCCGCCCGGTGTGGCTGGCCTTCCTCATCGCGGGCGTGGCGGTCTTCCTGGCGGATGTGGGCATCCGGCGGGTGCGGATCGAGCCGCGTGCCGTCGCGGCATGGCTGCATCGGTCCGCATCGAAGGAACGCGAGCGTTCCACGCAGGCGACCGAGGCGTTCCGCAGCATCAAGGGACGGCGCGGGGGGGGAGCGACACCCGCGACGACAGACGCGGAGGCCCCGCGCCAGCGCGCCGCCCAGCGCTTCGAGGCCGCCGCCGACCGTCCGGTCAGCGCCGAGCCGGTGGCCCTCTCCGGCCAGGAAGAAGCCGCCTCGCCTCTCAAGAAGCAGGAACGCCCCCGCGTGTTCGACGAAGGGCCGAAGGACTCGCTGTCCGCGTTGCGGGCCGCCAAGAAGCGTGCGCAGGAAGACCTGGAAGACCGATCGAAACAACGCCCGGACGCATGACCGCCCGGGCCTTGCAAGGAGGGCCGCATGGCCGACGCGAATCAGACCAACGAAACCCCGGCCGAGGTCAAGGCCCAGTGCGAGCAGTTCCGCCAGGCGTTCGGGCGACTGCGCGCCGAGATCGGCAAGGTCATGGTCGGCCAGCAGCCGGTAGTGGACGCCGTGCTCGTCTGCCTCTTCTGCGGCGGCAATGTGCTGCTTGAGGGCGTGCCCGGCCTGGGCAAGACCCTGTTGGTGCGCACGCTGGCCAACACGCTGAGCCTGCCCTTCAGCCGCATCCAGTTCACGCCGGACCTGATGCCCGCGGATGTGATCGGGACCAACATCGTCAGTGAGGATCCGGAGACCGGCCGCCGCCGGTTCGAGTTCCAGCGCGGGCCCATCTTCGCGCAGGTGGTGCTGGCCGACGAGATCAACCGCGCCACGCCCAAGACCCAGTCCGCGTTGCTGGAAGCCATGCAGGAACGCAGCGTCACCGTGGGCGGCGTGACCTACAAGCTCCAGGCCCCCTTCCTCGTGCTCGCCACGCAGAACCCCATCGAGCAGGAGGGCACCTACCCCCTGCCCGAGGCCCAGCTCGACCGCTTCATGATGAAGGTCAATGTCGGTTACGCCCCGCTGGAAGACCTGATGACCATCCTCGACCGCACCACCGGCGCGGTGACCCCCGAGGCCGGCGCGGTCGTGGACGGGCCGACCATCCTGGCCATGCAGCACCTGGTACGCCAGGTGGTCGTCGCGCCGCATGTCAAGCAGTACGCGGCCCGCCTGGTGCTGGCGACGCACCCGGACACCGACTCGGCCGCCGGCGGGCCCAACGGCCCGACCAACCGCTACATCCGCTGCGGCGGATCACCCCGCGCGGCTCAGGCCCTCGTGCTCTCCGGCAAGGTCCGCGCGCTGGTGGACGGCCGGTTCCATGTTTCGTACCAGGACATCCAGGATGTCGCCCTGCCCGTGCTCCGCCACCGCGTGCTGCTCAACTTCGAAGCCGAAGCCGACCGCGTGGACGGGGACGCGCTGGTCAAGGAGATTCTGAAACAGACGCCGACCCAGCCGATGGCGGTGGTCGGGAAGGCGTAAGAGAAGACTTGGAACGCGAAGATCGCAAAGAACGCGAAGCGATCGGGGTGAAGATGCCTGCTCGACTGGAGAAATCGGATCTGCCGGAATGGATCGAGGAGGTCGGGCGTGGTGTGCTGGGCGCGGCCATCGAGGTCCATCGAGAACTCGGCCCAGGTCTGCTTGAGTTAGTGTACGAACAAGCCTTGCTTCATGAACTCGGAATCCGCGGGATCCGTGCCGTGCAGCAGGCGGCGATCGAAGTTGTTTACAAAGGCGTCCCGATCCAAGGACAACGGATCGACCTGCTTGTGGAAGGAATCGTGGTGGTGGAACTCAAGTCGATCGCCCAAGTCTTGGATGTCCACAAAGCCCAGCTCCTCTCCTACCTCCGTGCGGGCGATTTTCCGCTTGGCTACCTCATCAACTTCAACACGAAACTCGCGAGAGATGGCATCCATCGCCTGTACAACGAGCGTTGCTCCCAAAACTCTTCGAGTCCTTCGCGGCCTTCGCGTTAAAACTCCTGGTTGAATCATGCTTAAATCCCCCAACCCACCCCGCCCCACGACGATCGACGAGCTGCTCGACAGCCGCCTTGTCGGCCGTCTTAGCCAGCTCGACCTGTCCAGCCGCAAGATTTTTGCGGGCAAGTTGAAGGGGGAGCGCCGGAGCAAGAAGCGTGGCGAGTCCGTCGAGTTCGCCGACCACCGGCCGTACGCGCTCGGTGACGACCTGCGTCACATCGACTGGAACATCTACGGCCGGCTCGACCGTCTCTTCATGAAAATGTTTCTTGAGGAGGAGGACCTGTCGCTCCACATCGTCATCGACGCCAGCGCGTCCGGCGACACGGGCGAGCCCAACAAGTTCTTTTACATGCAGCAGGTCGCGATGTCGATGGCGTATATCGGTCTGGTGAACCTCAACCGCGTGGCGGTGACGGCTCTGGGCACGCGCGACCCTGCGGTCGCCCCGATGGGCGAGCAGGGCATCGCCGGCTCCATCCGCGACCTGCGCGGGCGTCGGCGCACGCGGGACATCGCCCGGTTCCTGTGCTCGCTCACACCGGATGGGACGACGGACTTCGGCCGGGCCGCCAAGCGCATCGCCATGACGCGGCGCGGCAAGGGCATCATGCTGGTGCTGTCGGACTTTTTCATGAAGGAGGGCTACGAGACGGGCCTGCGACTGCTGACGGGCCGCGGGTACGATGTGTTCGTCGTGCAGGTGCTCGCCCCGCAGGAGGTCAACCCCGAGATCGCCGGCGACCTGCGCCTAGTGGACATCGAGGACCAGGACCACGCCGAGGTCACGATCTCGGCCCCGTTGCTCAAGAAGTACAAGCAGAACCTGAGCGCATACTGCGAGGACCTCCGCACCTTCTGCGCCCGCCGCGAGATCACGGCCCTGACGGTCCAGACCGACACGCCGATCGACACGCTGCTGCTGGATTACATGCGCAAGCGGGGGGTGCTGCGGTGAGCAATCTTCTTCTCAGTGCGATCGGTGTGCTTTCGGCTGTCGTGTTGGTTGAGTTTATTGTGATATGCCACCTAATCGTGCGTGAACGCAATAATGCAGCGTGCCGCCAGCGAGAACAGGAAGATGCTTGGGATCCGGGATGCTTGCCGCCGAAGCGTTGTGCGATGGATTTTTGCAGCACGGAGCATGCTCCGATGGACCGAGATCTGGAGCTGACACTCATCAATCTTCTGAGCTTTGTGTGTCTCTGGGGTCGGGGAAACTCAAGCGGGAGTCAGGCTGCGGCGATGGATTTCGCGGCGATGTGCGATGAGTTGCACAATGTGCCGGGATGGCTTGCTTCTCGCGATGCGTCGAAGGAGACACAGTTCCTCCGGTACTTTGAGAAGATGGACCGTCCATGGGCCGATCTGCTGCGCAATCGTGAGTATCCACGCTCATGGCGGGAGAACGACCAGACCTTTGGGATATCCCCTGGCGGACTGGGTGGTGACGCATGACCTTCGCCACCCCCCTCCTCGCCGGCATCGTCGCCGCTGTCGCCATCCCTTCGCTCATCATCCTCTACTTCCTCAAGCTCCGGCGCAAGCCCGTCGAGATCTCGACCACGCTGCTGTGGAAGAAGGCGATCATGGACATGCAGGCGAACGCGCCGTTCCAGCGCCTCCGCCGCAACATCCTGCTGCTGCTCCAGTTGATCGTGCTGGGGCTGCTGATCGCCGCGCTGGCTCAGCCGCGCACGGCCGAGCAGAGCACCGGCGGGCAGCGCATCGTCATCATGCTCGACCGCTCGGCCTCCATGAGCGCCGCCGACGGCGAGCCGGGGCGGGACGACGTCACCCGCCTGGAGGCCGCGAAGAAGCGGGCCGTCGAACGGGTCCAGGCCCTGCGCGAGCCGGGCCTGCTGGACCTGCGCGGCGGCAAGGATGCGGACGAGGCGATGGTCGTCGCCTTCGACGCGACCGCCGAGATCGTCCACCCCTTCACCACCGACAAACGCGCGCTGATCGAGGCGATCAACGCCGTCCGCGCGACCGATGCGCCCACCTCGATCGAGGAGGCCTACCGTCTCGCCCAGGTCCAGCGGCCCGCCGGTCAGCCTGCCGAGGGCGGTGATGCCGTCGATCCGGACACGATTCCGTCCGGGCCGGGGCATGTCTACCACCTGTTCAGCGACGGGCGCATCCCGGACGCCGGTGTGTTCCACGCCGATGCGCAACGCGGCGAGGCGCCCACCTTCGAGTACCACCGCATCGGTCAGCCCGAGTCGAACAACCTGGGCATCGTCGCCCTGCGGGCCGAGCGGGCCTTCGACGATCCCAACCGGCTCTCGGTGTTCGTCGGCATCGAGGGGACCCAGCCGAATGAGCGCAGCGTCGATGTCGAGCTGCTGGTCAACGGCACGCTGGCCTCGGTGCGCTCGGTCGTGCTGCCGGGTGCGGACACTACGGAAGTTGAAACGGCGTCGGGGGGGGCGGGGGGACGCCCGGGCGCGGGCGGCGTGGTCTTCCAACTGACCGAGCCGCGCGGCGTGGAGATCCGCGTGCGTCTGGCGGGCGTGGCCAACATGCCCGGCAATGCGCTCGCGGCCGACGACGAGGGCATCCTGATCGTCCCCCCCGCCAAGCGATCGGCGGTGGCGCTGGTCGGGCCGGGCAGCATGTTCCTGTCCGAGGCCCTCCGCGGCCTGCCCCTGAGCCGGTTCGAGATCCTCAGCCCCAGCCAGTACGAGTCCGAGCGGGCCGCGGGAGGATTGGCCCGTTTCGATCTGATCGTGCTGGATCGCTATCTGCCCGCTCGCACCGTGGCGGACGCGCCGGCGCTCGATCCGGGTCGTTACCTGATCTTCGGCGCAGCCCCGCCGCCGCCGCAGGGTGTCGAATCACTCGAAGAAGGCGGCCCCAGCACCATCATCGACTGGCGGCGCAATCACCCGGTGATGCGCCACCTGACCCTGGACGGGCTGGTGATGGGGCGTTCGCAGCCGCTGCGCATCCCGGAGAACTCCGGCGTGGTCTCACTCGCGGAGATCCCCACCGGGCCGACCATTGTGGAAATCTCCGATGGCGCGGTGCGTGCGATCGCCGCCTCGTTCGATCTCGGACAGACCAACTGGCCGTTCCAGGTCGGGTTCGTGGTGTACCTGGCCTCGGCGGTCGAGTATCTGACGGGCGGCGTGACGGACGAGTCCGGCTCCAACCCGCGTCAGATCATGCCCGGCGGGGTGCTCTCGGATCGCTTGCCGCAGGGTGTGACGAATGTCCGCGTGCTGACCCCCGGCGGCGCCTCGCAGGAACTGTTCCCCGGTCTGGATGGACGGGTGGTCTATGGGCCGATCCGCGAGCGGGGGATCTACCGCGTGCAGTGGACGGGGCTGGCGGGCGAGACGGATGTCTCGGAGGGCGGTCTGGTCACGCGGCCGTATGCCGCCAACCTGCTCAACGCGGCGGAATCTGATATCCGCCCGGCCGAGGAGCTGGGGTTGGCCGATCGCGTGGTGGAGGCCCGGCAGTCCACGGCCGGCCGCCTGCTGGAACTCTGGCCGTTCGTAGTGGTCGGGGCGCTGGCGGTGATGCTGCTGGAATGGTGGGTGTACAACAAGAAGGTGTCGCTGTGATCGGGGTGGCCCGGCGCGCCGAGCCGGGTCTTGCCGGCTGTGGTGGCACGGGCGTCCCGTCCGTGTTCGCCCTCAAGGGCGAAAACCGGTACGGATCACCGTTGAATCTCTCGGGCGTTGAACGACTCTGACAAGCTGGGAACATGGGGGAAGACCCGCCGACTCGAAGTCGGCCCCACGGCGGGAGGAACCCCACGGTTCGAGGACTTCTCGTGGGCGTGACCTGTGGGTCTTACGCCGAGCCGATGTTCATGCCGCTGATCTTGGCTTCGAAGCAGATCTGGTCGTTGACCAGTCCCTGGATGTCGGTGAAGAAGCGTCGCGGCGTGGCCTTGATCTCTTTGCACAGAACGAACATCTCGTCGCCGACGGCGACGCTCTGGCGGAACACGGCGTTCTCGATGCGCAGGAAGGCGGCGATGCGCGGCGCGGGCTGGCGCTTGTTCCAGAGCCAGCACGAGAGCTGGGCGCCCGCTTCGACCATCAGCACGCCGGGGAACATCGGCCGGTTGGGGAAGTGCCCGCGCACCCAGAACTCCTCGCCGGTCACTCGGACGGACGCGATGCCCTGGGTGTAGTCAGGACTGGCCCAGACGATCTTGTCGAGCAGGGCCATCTCGAAGCGGTGGGGGATGATCTCGGCGATTCCCTCGCGCGTGTGCATCGTCGCGGTCAGGTCGATCGCGGAAATATCAAACAGCCGCGCCAGCTTGGGGCGGGCGGCGGCGGCATCCTGGTCCGTATCGCGTGCGATCGATGACATGACGGGGCTTATTCCTCGCCGTCCTTGCCCAGCATCTCCTTGCGGATGTCCTGGGCGAGGTTCTTGATCTCCTGCATGGCTTTGCGCACGCGGGTGCCCGCGGCCTTGTTGCCGCCCTTGGCCTTGTTGTAATCCTCGCGGCAGGACTCCACGAGACCCTGAAGCTTGTCGAGTGAATCCATAGGAGTCCCCTTCCTGGGAGAAACCGCCGTGGGCGGTGGGCATGCAGTTCGCGCCGGGCGACGATGCCCGGCGGTGTCCATCTTAGCCGATCACCATCGGCAAAAGCCGCTCCAACCGTTCCAAAGCGGCCCTGAGATACAAGGGATCGCCCTGTGTTCGGGAAAAAGCAGGGCTTGTGGCCGCCATCAGGACCCGGCGGACATCTGCCAGGGCCAGATCCTCGGCATCGGTGGGCAGACCAAGGCTCCGACGGGCCTGGGCCAGGGTGGTGACGGGGTCTATCCCGCAAAGGGTATCATCCCGTCCCCAGCACAGCCGTTCCAGGTACAGGGCATCCTCGATCCAACAGCCGGGTGCGACCCGCGCCAGATCGATCAGGGCCAGGGGGCCGCGTCCGCCCTCGGTCGGGGCGCGACGCATGGCGTTGTGGGCGTGCACATCCCGGTGGCACCAGGTATCCAAGGGTCGGGCGTCCCAGCGGTCGAGCAGGGAGGGCAGGGCATCGCGGGTCCGATCGAGGGCATCGGCCCATCCGTCGCCGGCGTCGAGAACTGTCCTCTCGGCGATTTCACGGGCGGCACGGTCGAGCAAGTCGGCCCAGTCGTGCTCCGGGGGGGGCGGCTCAGACTCCACGGGCCGGTCGAGCACGGCGGCGGCATGGAACTCGGCCGTGGTTTCAAACAGGTTCCAGATGTCCCCCGCATCCATCTTGTGACAGCCGAGGGGCAACCCGGGGAACCGTTCCATGACGAGCCAAGCGAAGTCGTAGGATCCTAGGTCGAACCCCCCAGCAAGAACCCGAGGGGTAGGCAGGTTGTTCGGTTCGGGGTTGTTCCAATCTTCCTCGTGGGTCAGGCCCAGGTGCTTGGTCCAGGCGTACTCGGCATAGCCCACGGGGAACTTCACAACGCACTCGATGGTCCGACCCAAGGCAGTGGTCCACTCGGCATAGCCGGTGCCGGCTCCGCCGTGCTGCCAGGTGGCCTTGAACCATCGGATGGGCGAGAGATGTCCGCGGCAGGTGTCCCGGAGGACGGGTTCGAGCGTGCTGGCCAGGGTTTGACCTTCGGTCATGGATCCTCCGGACAAGCGTACAGCCTGTGCGAGCGGTGTGCAAACCGCCTGTTCCGGGGGTGTGTGGGATGGGCCGGGCAAATGTTTTTCATTCGTCCCAAAAAATCGTGGCAACAGCCTTGCACACCTGCGGATCCGTGGCATGTTTCAGATGTGCGGGCGAAAGTCCGACGATAAAACCAAAAACGCTGGCGGGGTACGCCCCGCTGGTTGACGAACTCTCTTTCTCTCTTTCTCTCTTGCCAAGACAGGCGAACAACCGCCCCGCCGAAACGGGGCGGTTGTTCTTTTGAGGGGGAGGGGATCAGGGATCAGGGATCAGGGGAGGAGCGCCCTTCGGGCGGTTCTTTTTATATAATCCC
>CAZXGL010000007.1:0-9028 GCA_964640595.1 uncultured Phycisphaeraceae bacterium
GGGGGGGGGGGGGGGGGGGGGGGGGGGGGGGGGGGGGGGGGGGGGGGGGGGGGCAGGGAGTGGAGACAGGACCAGCCGGGCTGCTCCGGCCCGGCCGGTCGGTGGCGGAAACCGCTTGGACGCACCCCCGGGCGACTCTCTCTCCCAGCGCCCGGGCCACGACGGTTATCCGCACCAGCCCCGCCGCACAGGCAGCGGACAGGGCACACAAACCGACACCCCGAGCGGACCGAGAAGTCCTACCCACCCGGCGTCAAGGTGTCATCCTGCAAAGCACCGGGCATCAGGGGATGAATGCCCGGCGCACTCGGCCAGCCGTTGGTTCTCCGCGCGGATCGCACGCTCGCGCGGCAACAGCGGCCGTCATCTCTGACTCTCGCTCCAACACACACCAACTGAGAATCAAGCTTCTTTCGTGCCCCGATCCGGGGCGTTTCAACGAGACCCAAACGATCTCGTCATGCGATACGCCGCGAGCCTGACTCGGTTCCAATCCAGGTTGCGGCAAGTCGCTCCATTCCCGGAAAGTCGGGCATTCTTCCCACGATCTCGCGCAGAAAACATCATTCAGACAACACCAGGAACCGCGCCACCACGGGCCGATGGTCGGAACCGAAGTCCTCCCCCACCGCCGCCCGGACCGCCTCCAGCCCGCCCGTGTACATGGCGTGGTCAAGGCGAATTCCCGGGAAATGCCGCTTCCACCAGAGCCGGGGCCAGGTCGATCCCGGCCCCGCGCCCGCCTCGTGGTGCGCTTCGAGCAGGCCCACGCCACGCAGCTCGCGCAGATGGTTCGTTCGATACGGCGCATTGAAATCACCCGCGACGATCAGGCCGTGGGGCGCATCCGGGTCTTCCATCACGGCTGACACACGCTCCGCGATCCATGCCACCATCGCACGCTGCAACACCGTGCCCCGCCACCGCACCGGCGCACGCGTGTGGATGTTCCACACACCGATCCGTCTCTCACCCACCATCACCTCGCAAGCGATGACTGGGATGGCGGATCCAGCAGGGCCATGCCATGCTTCCGGCTCGCCAACAAACCCCAGACGCGAGAATACCGCCTGCCCGAACGGCCCCTCGCGCGGCAGGACCACATGGTGCGGGTACCGCTCACGCAGGAGCGCCTCATACACCGAGGATTCCGGCGTGTACTCCTGGAACAGGATCACATCCGGGTCCGCCCGTTCGATCTGCGCCTGGACATCCTCGAGCCTCCCGCGCCCGTACAGCAGATTCGCGCTGAACACCGTGATCCCATCGCCGGTAGTCGCCGCGGAGCCTTGCACACTCTCCACGCCGCCGTTCCCTCGCCACGGCGCGAAAGTCCATGCCCGTGGGCCAAGGGTCGGCAACAGCAGCAGACTCAACAACACCGCGGCATGCCGGGCGCGAACAAGCAGGGCGACAATCAACACAGACAGCACGGCAAAGCCGAGATGGAAGGCGAAGGTCTGGCTGCATAACGCAGCGAACGCCATCCAGCCGGCCAGCGGGGTCTGATCCGACGCGTCATGCCGCCACAAAAAGCCGAAAAGCAGCCACGCCCCGCAGCCCAACGCAAACACCGCACAGCAGAACCGGATCCACCCTCTTACCCATCTTGCCAATCCAGCACCATGCGTTGCGCTCATCGCCGGGATACGCCGTGCTCATGATGATGGTTCATGGCCGAGGGCATGCAACAGCCCAAAGCCTTTCGACTTCTTCTTTGGCACCATGCAAAGCCGGGGCGGGATCCGATCCCGCCCCGGCGGACGATCTGCCGTAGAACCCCCGCCTTATGCGCCGGCCTTGAGTTTGTCGGCCTTGCTGAAAGTCAGGCTCGAACCCGCCGCGTCCACCACCACCGTGTCGCCCGGCTCGAACTCCCCGCCCAGGATCCGTCCGGCCAGCGGGTTCTCGATCCGCTTCTGGATAGTCCGTGCCAGCGGGCGCGCCCCATAGGCCGGGTCGTAGCCCTCGGTGGTGAGTTGCTCGAAGGCGGCATCGGTCAGTTCCATGCCCAGCCCGCGGGAGCCGAGGCGCTTCTTGAGTCCTTCCAGCAGGATCCGGGCGATGCCGCGCAGCGTGCTCTTGCCGAGCTGGTGGAACACCACCACCTCGTCGATGCGGTTGAGCAGCTCGGGCCGGAAGAATGGCTCGCGCATCCCGACATTCAGGCGGGCGTTCATCTCGCCGGACTCCATGTCCGCCTTGAGGCCCTTGGCGTCCAGGTCCGCGCCCGGCCCGCGTCGGATCAGGTCGCGCACCGCCGCCTCGATCTCCCAGTCCTCCGCGCCGGACTCGGCCATCGACAGGATCTTCTGGCTGCCGATATTGCTGGTCATCACTACGATGGTGTTTTTGAAGTCCACCGTGCGTCCCTGCCCATCGGTCAGGCGTCCGTCATCGAGCAGCTGGAGCAGCACATTGAACACATCCGGGTGCGCCTTCTCCACCTCGTCAAGCAGGATCACCGCGTAAGGCCGGCGGCGCACCGCCTCCGTCAGCGCGCCGCCCTCGTCGTAACCGACATAGCCGGGAGGCGCGCCGATCATCCGTGACACCGAGTGCTTCTCCATGTACTCGGACATGTCGATGCGCACCAGCGCGTCCTCGGTGTCGAACAGGAACTCGGCCAGCGCCTTGCAGGTTTCCGTCTTGCCCACGCCCGTTGGCCCCAGGAACAGGAAGCTGCCGATGGGCTTGGTCGGATCGCCCAGGCCGGCACGCGACCGGCGCACCGCGTCCGACACCAGACGCAGCGCCTCATCCTGTCCCACCACGCGGTGCTTGAGGAACTCTTCCATGCGGATGAGCTTGTCCCGCTCGGACTCGATGAGCCGCGACACGGGGATGCCCGTCCACTTACCCACGATCTGGGCGATGGCCTCCGGGTCCACCTCCTCGCGGATCAGGTTGTCCCCGCGGGCGCGGCGCTCGTCGATCCGTGCCTCGGCCGCGTCGAGCTTCTTGGTCAGCTCGGGCAGCTCGCCGTACTGGATCCGGGCCGCCCGCTCCAGATCACCCGCCCGCTGAGCCTGCTCCAGCTCGGTCTTCTTCTGTTCAATCTGGGCCTTGATCTCGGCCGCGGCCGCCAGATCCTTCTTCTCATCCTCCCAGCGCGCGGTCAGCGCCCGGTTCTTCTCCTGAAGACCCGCGACCTCGGCCTCCACGCGGTCGATCTCCCGCTTGTTGACCTCGGTGTTCTCCTCGAGCTTGAGCGCCTCCCGCTCGATCTCCACCTGCATGATCCGCCGGCGCAGCTCGTCCAGCTCCAACGGCATGGAATCGATCTCCATCTTCAGCGAACTCGCCGCCTCGTCGATCAGGTCGATCGCCTTGTCCGGCAGGAAGCGCTCGGTGATGTACCGATCACTCAGCAAGGCCGCCGCAAGGATGGCCGCGTCCTGGATCCGCACGCCGTGGTGCGTCTCGTACCGTTCCTTCAGCCCGCGCAGGATGGCCACGGTCTCCTCGACGCTTGGCGCATCGACCAGCACCTTCTGGAAGCGCCGCTCGAACGCCGCGTCCTTCTCGATGTGCTTGCGGTACTCGTCCAGCGTGGTCGCTCCGATGCACCGCAGCTCGCCGCGGGCCAGGGCCGGCTTGAGCAGGTTGCCCGCGCTGACCGCGCCCTCGGCCGCGCCCGCCCCGATGATGGTGTGCAGCTCGTCGATGAAAAGCACCACCTGCCCGTCGCTCGCGTTGACCTCGCGCAGCACGGCCTTCAGCCGGTCCTCGAACTCGCCGCGGTACTTCGCCCCCGCCAGCAACTGCCCGACATCCAACGCGATGATCCGCTTGTCCTTCATGCCGTCCGGGCAGTCGCCGTTGATGATCCGCAGCGCGATGCCCTCGGCGATGGCCGTTTTGCCCACGCCCGGCTCACCGATCAGCACCGGGTTGTTCTTCGTGCGTCGGCTGAGCACCTGCATGCACCGGCGGATCTCCTCGTCCCGCCCGATCACCGGATCAAGCTTGCCCGATCGTGCCCGCTCGGTCAGATCAATCCCGTACTTCTTCAGCGACTCGAACGAGCCTTCCGCCCCCGGGTCGTTCAGATTGGTCACCCCGGACGCATCGCGGATGGCCCTGATCGCCTTGCGCACATCGTCCGTCCCCGCGCCGTTGACCTGCAGCACTTCCTTCGCAGGCCCCTGCGCCTGTGTCAGCGCCACCAGCAGGTGCTCGGTGCTGACATACTCGTCCTTCATCGCCTTGGCCTCAGCGTCGGCCTTGCCCAGAATGTCGAGCATCGCCCGCCCCGCCTGACCGCTGCCCCCACCGCCAGACACGGTCGGTAGACGCTTGAGTTCGCCCTGCACCATGCCCGCCAGACGATCGAGCGGTGCGCCCACCTTCTTCAGCAGTCCGGCCGTCGGCCCGTTGCGGTCCTCCAGCATGGCGTTCAGCAGGTGCAACCCCCCCACTTCCGAATGCGACGCGCCCGAGGCCGCCGTCTGCGCCCCCGCCAGAGCCTCCTGGGCCGCCGTGGTGAACCGATCCATCCGCATGACTGTCTCCTTCCGCCGGGCAGGTCCGGCCCGGCCCCACTCCATATGCAACCCGCGCGCCAGACGGATTCATCCCCTGCCCAACCCATTCCCGCGCCCCTGCCCCTCCCCAACACGCCAAACCCCGTGCTAGCAGCCGCTTACCACCCGCCAACCTGCCACTCCGGCAGGTGGAAAAGCGATAAATGGCAAAGCGAAAAGGGCAAATCAGGAAGTGTGGCTGACCGCCGTACTTCCCTATCTCCTGTTTGCTATTTTCGCTTTGCCATTTATCGCTTTTCCCCCAGATCCACCACCTGCACCCGGTGCGGCCCCGCCCCCGGCTCCACCAGCCGATACCGCGTCGTCCGCCACCGCTCCCCTACCCGCGTCAGATCAATGTGCCAGTCCGCCAGCGGCAACAGCGTCCGCGTCACGCGCGCCATCGCCCGATCCAGCCTTGCGCCACCCGGTCCGATCACCCGCGCCTGCCGCCACGAACGCCCACGCCCCCACCCCGCTTCCTCGAATGCATCGCGCATCCCCGGCGTGAGCCGTTCCAGCGAGGCCGACCCGCGCAGGATGTTGAAATCCCCGATCACCACATCCGGCCGCGGCACACGCACGGGCTCGCCCGCCGTACGCCACCATCCGCCGGGCGTCGTCTCGAGCGCGGGCTGATGCCATGCCTCCACCGCCTCCGCCGCCGTGCGCATCACATCCATGCGCCACAGAGACGGATCGCTGGGCATGTCCACCACCCACAGCACCAACGGCCGCCCCGACCCACCACCGCCCTCCGGATCGGCAAAGCGCTCGCCCAGATCGATCTCGCACCACACCACCGTCCCGGCGGCCGAGCCTGTCGGCCAGGAAGTGGGCTCCTCCGTCACCCGGCCTATCGGCACCACGCCCGCCCGCAGGATCTTGCCGCGTGTGCCCACGATCACACGCCAATCCGCGTAGATATGCCCCGCCTCCCGCTTGTCCTCGATGGCGGGCAGGACGCGCACGGTCCCCTCCGCTTCCGGCGCCATCATCTCGAACATCGTCCCGATGATCTCGTGCCGGATCTCGTTGTTCCGACAGTTCACCACCACCGCGATGTCCGCGTCGGAGGCTCCCAACAGTTCGCCGGCACCGGTGATCTCGCTCCGCGCCGATTGGTTCCAGTGCAGGATCCGCAGCGTCCGCTCGCGTGCCTCGCCCCGCGGCCCCAGCACCGCCCGGTGCATCCCCCACTCCCCGAACACCAGCCACAGGCTGGCCAGCACGCACCCGGCCAGCAGCACCGGCCGGAGCATGACCCCGCCCGGCCGCAGAGCCAGCCGCCCGCAGGCAGCGGACACGCCCCACAGCACCCACGCCGCCAACAGCGACCACAACGCCGGAATCCACCACAGATACTGCGACCAATGCGCCCGGTCCGTCATCACCCGCCCCACCACGAACTGGCCGATGACCAGCACCCCCACCAGCGCAATGCACCGCGCGGCCCACATGAAGAGACGCCGGCGCACCCACCCACCCCGCCTGCCCGCTCGAATACGGCCCGATTTGCGTCTGTTCTCGGACATGCACCTCACCATCGGCCCATGCCGGACCGACTCTATCATCTTCCCCGCCGCAAGCACGAACCAAGGCGGATGACCCTCGAAGACCGACCCAAGGAGGCCCCATGAGCAGTACGGACTGGACCACCCAACGGGTCATCGTCACCGGCGGCGCGGGCTTCCTGGGCCGCCACATCATCCAGGGCCTGCACGCCCGCGGCGTGACCGACGACCGCATCTTCATCCCCCGCCGCCGCGACTACGACCTCACCGAGCACGACGACTGCCACCGCCTCTACCGCGAGGCCTTCGGCCCCGACAAGGCCAGCATGGTCATCCACCTCGCCGCCGAGGTCGGCGGCATCGGCGCCAACCGTGCCAACCCCGGCCGCTACTTCTACGCCAACATGGCCATGGCCCTGCACCTCATCGAGCAGGCCCGCCTCGACGGCCTCGTCGAACGCGGCGGCAAGTTCGTCCAGACCGGCACCATCTGCGCCTACCCCAACCTCACCCCCGTCCCGTTCAAGGAGGAGAACCTCTGGAACGGCTACCCCGAAGTCACCAACGCCCCCTATGGCGTGGCGAAGAAAGCCGCGTGGCAGATGCTCGACGCCTACAAGCTCCAGTACGGCATGAAGGGCGTCTATGTGCTGCCCGTCAATCTCTACGGCCCGCACGACAACTTCGACCTGTTCTCCTCCCATGTCATCCCCGCGTTGATCCGCAAGTACATCGAGGCCCGGGAGGCGGGCGCGGACCACATCGAGGTCTGGGGCACCGGCAGCGCAAGCCGCGAGTTCTTGTATGTGGAGGACTGCGCCGAGGGCATCCTCACCGCCGCCGAGAAGATGGACGATCCCGAGCCGATCAACCTCGGCACGAACATGGAAATCCGGATCCGCGACCTCGTCCACCTCATCGCCCGCCTCACCGGCTTCGCAGACGAGTCGACGATCGAGCAGAAGATCCGCTGGGACTCGACCAAGCCCGACGGCCAGCCCCGCCGCTGCCTCGATGTCGAACGCGCCAAGCAACGCCTCGGCTGGCAAGCCAAAGTCGGCTTTGAGGAGGGCCTGAAGCGCACCATTCAGTGGTTCGAACAGAACCGGCACGAGGCGGGGATACGGATGTAAGTTGAAGCAATCCACGATGCCCAACCTTGCCCGCGTGGCGATCGGAGCCCTGATCGGTGGCTTTGTGTTGTTTGCCGTCGGATGTCCTGCAGGCTGTACGATTGGCTGGTGGATCGCTTTCCATGAGAATGACGGGGAATCAGAAACGCTCTACAGCATCAACGACCCAGCACCGGCGCATGCGATGTTCTGGGTTGTCCTGTACGACGATCTGGATAACACGACGCTTTGGCAGACGCGAGGTCCTAAATCAGAGGCACTTCCAGGGTATCGTTTCATTCCGACAAGCGAAACCGATATCACCCTGGGTCCCTGGACGGGACCCGGTCCACCAACCTATCTCAACAGCACGATTCCGAGTGGCGAGCACGATTTTCAAGCCGGTGGAATGACTATCACGCCCAACGCTGATACCACTCGGTTGGAACTCATCCTTTACCCCCAACATCCGCAGGACGGATGGATCAGGGAGTACTACACCTACGAAGTCAGCGGGTCACGGGCATTCCTGATCGAACGCAAGCGGGAACGATCGTTTAACGAGTGGGGTATCGAGACGCTGGCTATGTACGCTTTCATGATTACAGTGCCGATGGTTATTCTCGGTGTATTGGCCGGCGGCGTAGTTGGATCGTTGCCTCGGCGGCGAACTCCCGTGCCCCAACATCAGTAAGGCAAAGAATCTCCCGACGGTCCCACCACGCTCACTTTCGAGACCGCCGTGGTTCCGCCTCCTGCATGCACAACTCCCGTGATGCATGCACACCAGCCGGAGATGTCTCGCGTGTTGATCGGCCTTCACCTCTTGGTCCAAAGCAAGACATGGAGCAGCACCCGAGAAAGGGTCCTGCCCACTGATGATCCTCTGTTGCTCTGGGACGGAACTTATTATGACCGAAGGCACTTGAGCTCCGCGAAGGCTGACCCCCCTAACCGATCAAGATGTCCGTATTCCAAGCACGCAATCGCATTTCTGCCCTGCCCGATCCGCCTCCGCCCCTGATACCATGTAAACGGATGTCAGACACCCCTCACATCCAGTTCTGCTCCCAGAATCCCCGCGGCCTGGCCGAGTTTGACTGGCTGATCGCCTCCGGCTGCGAGCTGCGGGACTGCCTTGGCCGGTGCAGCCTCTGCTTCAAGACCCGCTTCGTCGTGGTGGATGAGACCCTGACCATCGAAGGTGAGGATTACCCCACCATCCTCGCCGAGGCCGTCCGCACCGCGGGCACGGCACCCACCAGCCCGGACCCCGCATCCGGCCCATGAAAAGGCCCCGCTCTTGCGGGGCCTGCGCGAAGCCTGGGTTTGCCACAGAGGCGGCCCGTCCGAATCACTGATTGACCCCCTTCTCCACGCCGCGCCCGGTCAGTGAGCCGACCTCCATCTGCCCCACCACCTCCACGCTTTCCGCGCGACCGCCCGGCCGCGTAGGAGTCCGTCGCCGTCTTCTTGTTCCAGCTTGCCCGGAGCACGATCACCATCGTCGTCGCTACGAACGCCCCGAAGATCAGGATGTCCAGCAGCGGGCTGTCCACGGTGGTCATGGGCATCGCGGGGGCATCGGCCTGGGTGAGCATCGCCGCGAGCGAGAGAAGTTGAGCCGGTGCCGCAGTACCTTGATCGCCGGCCAGCGTCGGGCGCGAATGAAACCGGCTTGGACTGTTGAAGGCCACCGGGGCATCAATCGCACCCGGACAAACACGATGGGAGAAGGTCCGGAATCCAGACGGTTCAAAGCGACAGAGACTACGCCACAGCGAAGAAAAACCCCGTGGCATCCACGGGGTTGAGTATGCAATCAGGATGTCCGCCAAACCCATCCGGGTCGACCAAATGACGGGGGGGGGGGGGG
>CAZXGL010000007.1:9038-94345 GCA_964640595.1 uncultured Phycisphaeraceae bacterium
AGGGGTCAGCGGGCCCGACGCCAGGCACGGATACCGAAGCCTACCGCCAGCAAACCAGCACCGGCGAACGCCGCCGGGGGCAGCGGCACCACATACAGCATGTCCTGACGCGAGTTGTTGATCAAGGCACGCAGACCGCTCAGGCGGAGCGACGAATCAAAGGTGTTCGCATCCGTCAGCTCCAGGTAGGCGCTGCGCACGAACGAGCTGGTCTCGGCCGCGTTCATGTCGAGCACGCCGCCGGTCACTTCCCAGATCGCGGCCTGGATGGCGCCCATGCGGCCAAGGTAGTTGGTCTGGGACGAATCCGCCTGCAGGCGTCCATCGATCCAGCCCAAGGCGATCGCATTCGCGATGACCGCGCTGATCGCATCACCCACACCCGCGGCATACTGCGGCCCGGGAAGCGGGGCCTCCGAGAGGTCCACGATGTCATAGGTCACAACCCCGGAGCCCACATTCTGCCGAAGCTCGATGCAGAAGGTGGCGAAGGAAGAGCCTGCCCCGGGCCCGCTCACGACATCGTGCACAATGTGCCCGGCCTGACGCTGCACGCCATTGACCAGCACGCGACCGGCGCTGCCGTTCCCGGCAATCCCGGTCCATTCCAGGTCAATCGTGCCCTGCGAGGTGCCCCGAGCAAATCCTTCGGGCTTCGCGGAAACGCGTTCCGCAGCTGCCTGTCCAACAACGGTTCCGGTCAGGCACAAAGCGATCAGTCCAGCGGTGGTCATGCGCAACATGTCTTCTCTCCAGAGGTGATAAGGGCTGAGCGGGACCCTGTCCCCAGGGTCACGCGCAGACTCCAAAAATCTATCCGTGCTAGTGCGTAGACCGGGTCCTCAAATTCACTAAATTGAACACCGCCCGGTGATACCGGGCGGTGTTTGATAAAAATCCGATAAAATCCTCAGGGCTTAATTTGTTAATTTGCACGCCGACGAACTGACCGGATTCCGAACCCGACAGCGAGCAGTCCCGCACCGGCGAACGCGGCGGGCGGCAAGGGCACGATGTACAGCATGTCCTGCTGCCCGGGGGCGGCCAAGGCACGCAGGCCCTCAACGGACATCTGTGCATTGACCATCATCGCCGACGCCAGTTCGGCGTGGTAGGTCTTCAAGCTCGCGCTCGTCTGGCTCGCACCGACCTGAACATCAAAGCCCAGAGCCTGCCAGATCGCGGCCTGAATCGCGCCCATCTTGCCCAGGTAGCCCGCCTGCGACTGATCCCCCTGCAGGTCCGCTCCGATCCAGCCAAGCGCGATGGCGTTGGCCAGCACATCGCTGACCGCCGCGGCCTTCACCGTGCCGTAGGGCGCGCCGGGGATCGGGGCGTCCTCCAGGCGGATGATCTGGTAGGTGGCCGGGCCGGGTGTCGCCGCCTCGTTCACATCAATGCAGAATGTGTTGAAGCTCTCGCCCGCCCGCGCACCACCCGTAAACACATGGGTCATGTGCCCCGCGTAATAGGTGACCCCGGCCACACGCAAGTGCATCGCGGACGACCCGCCCGCCACCCCCGTGTAGCTCATGTCCACCGTCCCCGCCACGGCGGAACCGACCGACATCGCGAGCCCCGCGCCCAGCGCGGCCACTCCCTTGAAACCATTCATGTCTTCTCTCCCGAATCTAAGAATGAGTACAAACCCCGACCGCACCATCGGCCGGGATTTCCAGTATCCACCCAATCAAGGGGGCTTCAAGGATAAAGCAGTCAGAAACCCCCAGAAAACCAGGGTTCTTGCTCCCACACCTGCTTATCGGACATCGCCCCCGCCCCGGGCCGACGAGCCGCAGCTGCAATGCAGGGGCCGTGGCTGAGTAAGCAGGCGAAGCATCCTGATTGAGGCGCAAGGGGGGCGGATCCCGCTCGGCAATCAGGTGGAATGCGTATCCGCACGCAGAAAGAAAAACGCCCGGCACGAAGCCGGGCGTTCATGGATCGCAGGATCCTCTCGCATCGTCTCTCAGCGACGACGCACCGCCCGCACACCGAAGCCGGCCACCAGCAGGCCAGCACCCGCGAACGCGGCCGGGGGCAGCGGAACCACATACAGCATGTCCTGACGGCTCTCGTTGACCAGGGCCTTCAAGCCGGACAGACGCAGTGACGAGTTGAAGCCACTCATCAGCTCGTAGTACGCGTCACGCAGAGAGGCCGTCGTTCCAGCGGATTCGACATCAATCGCAGCGCCGGCCGCTTCCCAGATCGCGGCCTGGATCGCGCCCATGCGACCGATGTAGTTGTCCTGGCCGGCATCCGCCTGCAGGCGGCCGTCGATCCAGCCCTTGGCCGCCGCGTTCGCCACGATCGCGCTGATCAGGTCAGCCTGGCCCTGGCTGAAGGGAGCACCCGGAACGGGGGCTTCCGTCAGCTCCACGATCTCGAAGGTGCCCGAGCCGACATTCTGTGCCAGCTCGATGCAGAAGCTCCCAAACACCGTGCCGGCCTGCGGGCCGCTGGTGATCTGATGGAAGATGTGACCGGCCTGGATGTTGCTGCCACCGATCCGCACCCGGGCGGAGGCATCGCCCCCGGCGATGGAATCAAACGACAGGTTCAGGCTGTCAGCCGAGGCGACGCACGCCCCCAGCCCAAGCACCACACCGGCAATCATGCTGTTCAGATTCATCTCTTCTCTCCTCATTGATGGATAGCCCGCACGCATGGAACACAAGCGTCGGCAAGGCTTTGCGCCCACATTCAATATGCCGTGCCTTGGGAAGGATTCCACCCAAAACACCCAAAACAGGGGGTATCGGACTACCCAATTTTGGGAGTCCCAGAAAACGACCACGCCCGGCATTGGCCGGGCGTGTGTCGTGCAACCACACAGGAAGGGATCCACAAACCGTTTCAGCCCCGGCGACGCACGGCCCGCACACCGAACGCAGCCGCCAGCAGGCCCGCACCGGCGAAGGCGGCGGGGGGCAGGGGGACCACATAGAGCATGTCCTGGGCCCCGGGGGCGACCATGGCCTTCAGGCCGGAGATCCGCGCCTCGTGGTCAAAGGTCGCCGAGTTCATCAGCACCGCGTGGTAGTTCCGCAGCGAGGCGTTCGTCTGGCCCGCGTTCAGCCGCACATCCCCGCCCACGGCCTGCCAGATCGCGGCCTGGATCGCGCCCATCTTCGCAAGATAGTCCGCCTGGCCCGAGTCGGCCTGAAGCCTGTCGTCGATCCAGCCAAGGGCCACCGCGTTGGCCACCACGGCGTTGATCTTCCCGGCGATCACATGGCCGTAGGGCGTGCCCGGCATCGGAGCGTCCGCGAGGTCCACAAGCTGGTAGCCTTTGGCGCTGTTCACCGCCGACTCGCCGAGATCGATGCAGAAGGAAGCGAACTGCTCACCCGAACGGGCGCCGGTGGTGTACTCGTGCATCATGTGCCCGGCGTAGTAGGTCGTGCCGCCGACGCGGAGGTGCGTCGCGCTGTTGCCGCCGGCGATCTGCACATACTTCGCGTCGATCGTGTCCGCCATGGCGAGGCTCGAACCCGCGGCCAGCACCAGCATGATCAGTCCGTTCTTCATGGCTTTCTCTCCTCCCGCTTGCACGGGCGTTCGGATCTCTCGTTCTCGTGTGGAAGGTGGCCAGCCGGGCCGGCCCACGAGACGAAACTACCCCGACGCACGCAAAAACCCAGGCAACAACGCCGCCCGGGGCACAATCCCCCGCTATCGGACACGCTCAACCCGCAGAACCCGGTTCCGCCCGGTCCGAGTACCGCACGGGGGCGTGACATGCCACCTGAAAAGCTCCGGCTGGCCACGCGTTCCATCGCAAACCAAGAGATGGATTGGGCATCCACCCCTTTCCGGGTTTGCCCTTCATCCCTTTGCCATTTCGCGCTTCCCTATGCAACAGGGCGTGAAACAGTGACCGACCTGGGCCTTCCGGCCCCCCCACCACCAACCCGCCCCGCCGCCCTCTGGCTCTGTTTCATCCAACACCCACTCCGCCCATCAATACACAGCACTTCGCGGCGGCAACCGCGGGGGAATGGGTGCGTATTGGTTCTCGGAACAAAAACAAAGGCGGCGTCTCCCACGAGAAGACGCCGCCCCAGCGTGCTTGCAGCGACCGTTCCAGGAGGAAGAACGGACACCCCCACACGCGCGATACCTCGGAATCCCGGTCGCTCGCACAGCATCGCTGCTCCGCTCGCACCAAGGATCCCTCGGCGGACCCCAAGGTTGTCGCCGACCACGACGCCGGCACGCCCAGCATCCCCGATTTTGAATGGTTTGTCAAAGGGATTTCACGGGGTCCGGAAACCATCGTGATAATTCCAAGAGTTGCCGGGCATTTTTGATGCTCATCCGGGGTCTTCCACGCGATCTTGAACTCCCGACAGAGCTCCGGTCGCGCACCATTGGCCCTCAGTTACGCAGCTCCCCCCCCCCACCCCCCCCCACCCCGCCACCACACACAGCCCACGCCCCACCTTCCTACCAGCCTTCCGCGTCCAGCACGAACTTCACCCGGGTGATGGGGGCTTTGGCGATGGCGCGAAGATCAGCAAGCCCACCCCCGCGCAACCAGCGGTCGGCCGCGTGCCGATCCGCCGAAGAACGCACCGCCACGGCCAAGGTTCCGGCCTTGAGATCCACCACCCGCGTCGAGGCCGCCACCGCGTCCGGGGCTGCCGCCGCCCAGGCATCCGCCGCACGCCGGGCCTGATCGCTGAGCTTCTTGATCCCTTTGACGAACGATGTGAGTTCATCCGTCAGCGCCCGCCCGCGCTCGGCTCGCACCCGATGCCCGCGCAAACGGTCGAGGGCCGCTGCATCAAGCCCCACGGGTTTTTCGCGGCGGCCCATGCCGGAGTTTATACACACCCCGGTTGGGTGGTGCTCACAAGCCTCCTCCCCCCTCCTCTCTCCCTGTCTTCTCCTCACTTTGACCCCTTGCCAGACAACGGTGGATCGGCCTCCATCTTGAATATGTGGCGGCACGGAGCTGTTGCTTTCCGAGCCCTTCCCCCTCCCCCCTCATCCCAGCACACGAACAGTGAGCGCCCATGACCAGCGACCGTCCCCTCAGTTCCGTTTCAGGCCCCGATGTCGGCATCCTGCTCCTGCGTCTGGGCGTGGGCGGGCTGATGATCTTCCACGGTGTTCACAAGCTGATGCACGGGCACGGGTTCATCCGTCAGACGCTGGCCGAGCACGCCCTGCCGGAGCTGCTCTGGCTTGGCGTGCCGGTGGGCGAGGTGCTCGCGCCGGTGCTCATCCTGCTGGGCGTGGCGGTCCGCCTCTCCGCGGCCGTGGTGGCATTCACAATGGCTTTTTCGATCTACCTGGCGTTCGGGCTGGACGGATTCAGACTGAACCAGTTCGGCGGGCTGGCGGTCGAGTTGAACCTGCTGTTCATGTTCTCCTCGCTCGCGTTGGTCTTTCTTGGCACGGGCCGCTGCTCGGTGTACCGCGGCCGCCGGGCATGGCTCCGGTGATCCGGCCCGACGACGGTCAGCACGCCCGGTCTACCGCCCCCCCACCCCCACAAGCGGCGAGAACTCCGACTCCAAAGCCCGCAGCCGCTCGAAGATCTTGGGCAGATCCCGCTGGCAGAACGCCCGCGTACGGATCACACCCACCATCCAGACGGCCAGGGTGAACATCAGCAAAAAGGTAAACGCCATCGACCAGTGGGCCGCGATCGCCACCCCCAGCATCATCACCGGCCCTGGGAGGAACCGCGGGCGAACCAGCCAGCCGATGGTCTGGCTGAACACCGCCCGCTGATTCGTATCGTGGTTGTACGCGAGCAGCATGCCCGCTGATTTGCGGCCATTTCCGGGCCAGACGCACGACACCAAGTGACCCTCGCCCACCTGCAGACCACCGTCGGTCAGGTGGACCGGGTGCTTGCTGTTCTTGTTGTTCAGGATGAACTCGCAGTGATGGGTGGTCGTGGTGTGCCTGGACACATCCTCAGGACCCACCTTGTTGTGCCGCTGGACGGTGGTGACGGTCTGCTGCGAGGTATAGACGCGGATGTCCGAGGCGAATCCGGTGTACGGCGAGAGGGTCCAGCCGCGCCGGCGTCCGGTGAGGCGCATCGGGTCGTCGGGGTCCAGCCGGACGCTCCGCGAGCCCCGCGCCATCCAGACCGCGCCCGCCAGGAAGATCAGCACACCGATCAGGCGGACCACCGCGTTCGCCGCGTCCTGCTCGATAAGTTCCTGGCTCCTGGCCTTCGAAGCCTTCATCTGGGCGTCGGACCACGCCCGCACATTGTCCACAGTGCGCATGTCGCGCTCGACCATCGGCTCGTACCACTGCTTCACCCACTCCTCGCCCATTACCTCGGTGAACACATGGCGCTGGAAACCGGGGCTCCTGCGGTAGTCCAATTCCAGATTCGCGAAGGGGGTGCTGGGACGCTGGTAGCCCAACTCGGCGATGCGTTCGGGACTGAGGCCGTGGTTGAGTTTGTCCGTGTACTCCTTGCTGAAACTGACATAGAACTCCGTGTAACGGGTGTGCAGGGCCTGCTCACGGGCCGTCAGACGCCGCTGCTGGGCGAACTCATTGCCCGACAACCGCAGAATCACCCCGGCGATCGCATGGATTGCCGCCCCTTGACGGGACTTGGTCTCCAGCTCGTCCTTGCCCGTGATTTTCTCAATGGCCTGCTGGGGTTCCGGGATCGCATCGATCCATGCCCCGCCGGACTGGGCCTGCGACATGCCACTGAAAAGGATGCATGTCACGATCAGGATGAATGCAAGCGGACGCATGGCAGGGAAACTCCTTGGGGCGGATGCTACCAGATCCGCCACCTGGCCGGCCGGGCTTTTCGACCCCCCCACCGCCGGGGGGGGTGGGGAGGGAGGGCCGCCCACGAGAATGCGTGAACCGCGGCCAAACCCGCAACGAAGGACCGTGCCACCGACCCCGTGGGGCCAGAGTTCCACTTGGCCACTTCTGATCCCCCCTCCTCCTCCCCCCTCTCTCGCTCCCTCCCGGTCGCGGCTCGCCAGCCGGCGCGTATCATGCCCGCCCATGGGCACCCGGATCGAGATCAACAAGCTTGTCAAGGTCTTCGGCAACGGCCAAGCCGCCGCGCGGGCCGTGGATGGGATCGACCTGACCATCGAGCCGGGCGAGTTGTTCTTCCTGCTCGGCCCATCCGGCTGCGGCAAGACCACGCTGCTCCGCATGATCGCCGGCTTCATCGACCCCACCGCCGGACGCATCGCCTTCAATGGCAAGGATGTGACCCACGCTCCGCCGAACAAGCGGAACACGGGCATGGTGTTCCAGTCGTACGCGCTCTGGCCGCACATGACGGTGGCGCAGAATGTGGCGTTCGGGCTGAATGTCCGCAAAATCACCGGGGAAAAGCAGGCCCAGATGGTCCGCGAGGCCCTCGCGGCCGTGCAGATGGACCAGTACGCCGAGCGCAAGCCGACGCAGCTCTCCGGCGGCCAGCAGCAGCGCGTGGCGCTCGCCCGCGCGATGGTCATCAAGCCCGATGTGCTGCTGCTCGACGAGCCGCTGTCCAACCTGGACGCGAAGCTGCGCAACGACCTGCGCCACGAGATCCGGCGCATCTGCAAAGCCTCGGGCATCACCACCGTGTATGTCACGCACGATCAGAAGGAAGCGCTGAGCATGGCCGACCGCATCGCGCTGCTCCGCGACGGCCGGATCGTGCAACTCGGCTCGCCGCGTGACCTGTACCGCGCGCCGCGGTCCAAGTTCGTCGCCGAGTTCCTCGGCGAGACCAACCTGATCCACGCCGAACGCACCGCCTCCCCCACCGCCCTCCAAGTGCAGGGTGGCGTGTTTGAGGCCACCCGATTGGGGCAAATCCAATCAGAATCCAAACAAATACTGGTCTCTATCCGACCAGAAGCCACCAGTCTGACCCCGCCGGGTGAGTCGGGCACGCTGGAAGGATCGCTTCTGGAGACGACCTACCTCGGTGAGACGGCGCAGCACCTGGTGGAGATCAAGGGCTGCCCCCCGATCAAGATCGCGGAGATGAACCCCTTCGGCGTTTCGAGCCGGGTGCATCCGGAACCGGGCGACATCGTGGGTGTGCGCTTTGATCCGTGCGAAGTGGTGCCCGTCGATCCCGACTGAATGAGCCGCGGGCTTCAGCCCGCCCGGTTTGGGTGTCACCTCTTGGTGGCCCGGCCCGGCTCGGCGAGCCGAGTCTTCTCGCCCGTGTTTCGCCCGCAAGGGAGAAAACTCCCCTGAACATCGGGAGTCACCAAGACAGGCCAGCCCTGTCTGCATCATGGCCTGCCGACTACGACGATCGTGTTCGTGGCTCGGCCCAGCGACCGACGAAATCCGCCCCAAAAATCAAGCGGGAACGATCTTCATCAGGATGCTCCACCCGCTGACGCAACCGCGGCCGCTCCCTTGCAGTCGCGGCTTGTCGATGGGACCACGCCCTCGGGACCATGGCCACGCGGGCTACAGCCTGCCGCTCATGTTCCACGGGGAACACTCGTCTCCCACAATCCTCAATCCCTTGCTCTCCCTCAACCCCCCCACCGATCACGCCGATGCTGCCGCTTGTGATGGACCAGCGTCCTGAAACCGATCCCGCGTTCATCTTGGATCGCCTGGACCAGCTCCAGCGCGAACTCAATGGCGTGCGCACGGATTCAGACCAGGCAGAACGCCTGGGAGTGCTGGGCACGCTCGCCTCGATGATCGCTCACGAGGTCCGCGGCATCGCCTCCAAGGTATCCGGCAACGCACAGCTCATCGAGCGTCACTCGGACGATCCTGCCCGAGTTCGTGAACTCGCCGGGCGGATCACGCGTTTGGGCTTACATGCCGGACGGGTGGCGGAGGCCATTCTGGCGGCCGCGGATCAGCCGCTGCCCGGCGATTGCGGCGTCCTCGATGTTCACCGGCGTGCCTTGGATGCCCTCCCCAGCGAGGCTCGCGCCTGTGTGGATGATTCCGGCATTGATCCGCGCCTGCGGGCGGCGATCGATCCCGACGCCCTGGAGCGTGTGCTCGTCAATCTCTACCTCAACGCCTGGCGAGCGGTGGGGGGGATGGGGGGGACGGGGGGGAGCGGGGGAATGGCAGGGATTGGGAGAAGTGTGGGAGGCGGTCAGATCACGGTCCACGCCTGTCACCGGACCACATCCCTCGAGGCCCCATGTTCCATGTGGAACACGCTGGAGATCCGCGTGATCGACAACGGGCCGGGTATCCATCCCGAACTGACCGATGCCATCTTTGAGCCGTGGCAGCGGGGGGGGACAAGTGAGGGTGGGGGGGTGGGGAAAGGGCACGGCCTGGGCCTGGCCCTTTGCCGGCACCTGATCGGCTCCGTCGGCGGAACGATCCGCTTTGACTCCCCTACTACCGGTCATGGTGCGGAAGTGGTCATCGAGCTCCCCGAGCATGACTCGCTATCCCAAGCCGCATGAACCAGGAGCCGCAGGCCTAGCCCGCGCGGCCATGGTTTCGAGGGGGTGGCCGCATCGACAAGCCGCGACTGCGAGGGAGCGGCCGAACGACGCACAGGCCCTTCGCATCTTCCAAACGACGACGATCCGGAAGCCCTCTCGGCTGTGATTGCGGCCGGTCTCGGCCCAGCGACCGACGAAATCCACACGGAAATCAACCGGGAGCGGTCTCCATCAGGATGCTCCACCCGCTGACGCAACCGCGGCCGCTCTCTTGCAGTTGCGGCTTGTTGGTCGCCAGGCTCCGGCCGAGGTTCCGCGGCGAATCGATCCGTGCTTGGAGTGCTTCGGAGGTGGACCGCATGTTCCCCGTGGAACAACGAGCCGGGGGCTTTAGTCTGTGGGTCGTTGAGCGGCGAGGAAGGGGCCTTCAGATGGATCGACCCCCCCGCCGCTGGCCAGCCAGGCCTTCGTGGACTCCGGATAGATCACCAGATCCGGCACGGCGGCCAGATCGACCCAGACGAAGCTGATGTGATCCTCGGCGCTGGGCACGGTCTCCGGCATGGCGGCGGTTGGGCCGAGCTGGTCCACGCGGAAGATCAGGGTGATCTCGTGCCGGTTCTTATTCTTCTGGGTGAAGATCTGCTCCTCGGTGAGCAGGAGGGGGCCGATGCGGGACTCGAGGCCGCATTCTTCGAGGAGTTCGCGGGCCAAGGCCGTGCGGGCCGGCTCACCGAACTCGATGTGTCCGCCAGGAAGGTAGTGATACCCGTGCTTTCGGCTCTGGCAGAGCAGTACAGAGTTACCGGAGCGGATCAGGCCGCGGACGATGGTCTCGATCGGTTGATGCATGGGGGATGGTAGGGGAGAACGGGGGAAAAGGCTTCTTGAGTGTTCCATGTGGAACACCGTCAACCTGCTGGATTTTGATCGGGTTTTGATAGAGTCTGTATGACACTGCGGACCCGATCGGATACGATCGTGCTCGAAGGAGCCACACCATGTCCAGCGGATCGTCATCGTTCAAGAAGCCCGCCCGCCTCGGCCGGGGCCTGAGTGCGCTGGTGGGAACCAACCCCCCGGTGCATGTGGATCCATCGCCCGATGCCGCACAAAAAACGAACATTCAGGCCGTTGAGCAGCCGAATCTTGGTGGACTCGTGCTGGTGGCCGTGGAGGCGATTCGCGCCAACCCGCATCAGCCCCGTCGGCACTTCGATGATGATGCGTTGATCGCCCTGGCCGAGTCGATCCGGCAGGACGGGGTGATGCAGCCGGTGGTGGTGCGCCGGCTTGGCGGAGGGGGAGGGGGGGGCGATGAAGCCGTATATGAGCTGGTAGCGGGTGAACGCCGCCTGCGAGCCTCGCGGCTGGCGGGAATGGAGACGATCCCCGCGGTGGTGCGGGATGTGGACGACCGGACCAGTGCTGAACTGGCGTTGATCGAGAACCTCCAGCGGGCGGATCTGAACGCGGTGGAGCGGGCTTTGGCGTTCCGGGCCTTGGCGGATCGGTATCAGCTGACGCACGCCGAGATCGGCGAGCGGGTAGGAATGGACCGGACCAGCGTCTCTAACCACTTGCGGCTGCTGGACTTGGACGACGAGATCCTCTCGATGGTGGCGGAGGGACGCCTTGGCTTCGGGCATGCGCGCGCGTTGCTGGGGATTGCGGATGATGAGCGACGCGTGGCGTTGGCACGGGTGGCCGCGGAAGAATCGTGGAGCGTGCGAGCCGTGGAACGGGCCGCGACGGGTGAGCCCGAGATGAAGCGGGAGCCAGCCGCAGAGGCTGGTAAGGAAAACTCCTTCAATTCAACACCGAGGCAACAGAATGATACATCCGGACAGGCACGCGCTCGTGCGGTGTTGGATGACATGGAGCGTCGTTTGTCCGAGCATCTTGGCACGCGTGTGACACTGAAGACCGATCGGACAGGCCAAAAAGGCACGCTGACCCTGGAGTTTTTTAACCTGGATCAGTTCGATGGCCTGCTGGATCGGCTCGGATATTCGCACGATCTTGCGTAAGACATTCGTTTGGCATTGATTTCATGTTGCGTACGCGCGGGCCCGTGATATACATGGGACGCAAGACTGCGGCTATCATGTTCGTTTCCATAGACCCGAACGGCGTGCATATCACGAAGCGAATGGCATCGACGGGTTCTGTATCTTCAAGAAGGAATGAGATCATGGCGAAGCGTGCAAAGAAGACGGCAAAGCGCGGACGCAAGAGCACGGCGAAGGCTACGCCCCGTGGCGGCGCGTCCTTGTCGGACATGTCGATCGGCGAACTTCAGATGGAACTGGCTCGGCGCAAGCGCGGCGCGGCCAAGCTCGAGCGCCGTCGTGAGAAGCTGATGGCCGAACTCGCCGAGATCAACGCACAGCTCGCGGACTTCGGCCCCGCCGCTTCCGGAACCGGCCGACGCAACTCGATGACCCTGCCCGACGCGCTGCACCATGTGCTGCAGGGCCGGACGATGTCCGTGACCGAGGCCGCCGACGCGGTGCGCGCATCCGGGTATGCCTCGACCGCCGCGAACTTCCGCACCATGGTCAACCAGGCCCTGCTGAAGGACAAGCGGTTCAAAAAGGTCGCCCGCGGGCAGTATTCGGCCTGAACCAGCACAGCCTGAACCAACCAACCTGAACCAACCAGCTTGAACCGGCCAGTTTGAAGTGGAGGCTTGGTCCAACCCGATCGGGTGGGCCTACCTTGATCAACGCTGGCTGAACAAAGCCGAGTCAACGAAAAGCACCCGCCCGATGGGCGGGTGCTTTGTTTTCAGAACCGATTGCTCGGGCGGAACTCAGTGGATGGTGGGGTACATGGTCAGGCGGCTGGGCCGATCGAGCAGCATGGCACGCTCCCAGTCCTCTGTAAACATGCGCAGGTTGTTATCGATGGTCACCGTGCGCCGGTTGCGGGCATCGGTCTTCCGACCGGCCAGGGTGTGCATGGCAGGTGACGGGTTGGCGCGGATGGCGCTGACATCGCCGGCATGGCGCGGCCCGTCGGAAGAGGAGCAGCCGACCGAGCAGGCGGCAATGACCAAGGCGAGTGCGGTGATGGTGCGGCGGGTGGTACGCATTCTGAGAACCTCGCGGTGGATGCTGGTCTGGATTCAAAGCGCCCTGTGCAGGGGCGCATGGTCTGGGATTCCGCGGCCCGCCTCGCGGGGACCGGCTGGGCAGCATAGGGCATTTGGTGGCCCCGTGCGCGCCCGAAGCATGGTGGGCAACCGATACGGGGTTTCCGCCGCCCGGGTTGCGGTCCTCGTGTAAGTTGAGAGGATGAAGGGGGCGTGGGGGTGGGGGGGGCAGGGGGGGATTGGGGGGGATGACGGATGAAGAGCGCGATTGACGCGCTTCCGGCATTCGGGAGAGGCCGGGGGATAGGTCCGGAAGTCACATTCGGGGAATCTGAACGCGAATTCATGAGCGGGGGCCGACCACCTGTGGTAGCGTGTCGTACATCACCGGGACGCGGTGAGGCGATCGGCAGGGTTCGTTTGAACCCTATGGACTCCCCGAGGGAGCCCGAGGATAGATCCGGGCGATGGTCAGGCCTCCTACGAGTGGAAGACCGGGATCCGGACCGAGGGAACCCACCTTGTTGCAGGGGTTTCGGACGAACTGCCGATCGCCCGACCGCGTCACGAAAAGACCCCGGCCCACGGAGCCGGGGTCTTTCTTTGGTGGTGGGAAAGGTGAAGGGTCGGCACGGAAAGGGGCAGTTTGCGGGCCGTTTGCGCACGCATCCAGATGCGAACGCGTCGGAGTTGTTACTGATCGTGACCGGTGAAGGCGGGGAGTTCGTGGCCGGCGTCCTTGAGGGTTTTCTCGCGGCGGGCCAGCTCGATGTCGTGATCAACCATCATGGCGGCCAGTTCCTCGACTGTGGTCTCCGGCACCCAGCCGAGCTTCTGCTTGGCCTTGGCGGGGTCGCCCAGCAGCAGATCGACTTCAGCGGGACGGAGGTAGCGGGGATCGAACTCGACATGGTCGGCGAAGTTCAGGCCCGCGTGGGTGAAGGCCAGCTCGGCGAAGTGGCGGACGGAGATGGTCTTGTTGGTGGCGATCACATAGTCGTCGGCGGTGTCCTGCTGGAGCATCATCCACATCATCTTGACATAATCGCCCGCGAAGCCCCAGTCCCGCTTGGAATCGAGATTGCCAAGGAAGACCTTGCTTTGCAGGCCGAGCTTGATGCGGCCGACCGCGCGGGTGATCTTGCGTGTGACGAAGGTCTCGCCGCGCCGGGGGGATTCGTGGTTGAAGAGGATGCCGCAGGAGGCGTGCAGGCCGTAGGACTCGCGGTAGTTGACCGTGGCCCAGTGGGCCATGACCTTGGCGCAGGCGTAGGGCGAGCGGGGGTAGAAGGGGGTCTTCTCGGTCTGGGGCACTTCGAGCACCTTGCCGTACTGCTCGGAAGAGGAGGCCTGGTAGTAGCGGACATCCTGGCCCGAGCGGTCACGGAAGTCGCGGACCGCCTCGAGCAGACGGAGCGATCCCATCCCGACGGTGTCGGCGGTGTAGATGGGCATGTCGAAGGACACGCGGACATGGGACTGGGCACCCAGGTTGTAAACCTCATGAGGGCGGGTGTCCTCCATCAGCTTGGCGAGGTTGTTGGCATCGCACAGGTCGCCGTAGTGGAGCTTGAGCTTGGGGGCGGGGTTGTGGGGGTCCTGGTAGACATGGTCGATGCGGTCGGTGTTGAAGGTGGAGGCGCGGCGGATGATGCCGTGGACCTCGTAGCCCTTGGCCAGCAGGAACTCGGCGAGGTAGGAGCCGTCCTGGCCGGTGATGCCGGTGATGAGTGCTCGTTTCGCGTCGGCCATGAGGGAAGGCTCCGGGGGCTGGAAGGGTCTGGGGCTTGGGCGGCTGGGATCCGGCCCGAGGGAAAGGGGTCAAACGACCCAGCTCGGCGAGCCGGGCCACCGGGAGGTCACCCGGGTCAGCATTCTTGGATCATCGGCCGGGCGAGGCGTGGGCTTGGCTGGGATTGAGCGCGAGAGGGGAATCCGGGGGTGCGGGCCAGTGATACGAGGGCTGGTCCGGTCTGGTTTTCGGATTCAGTCGGCTGTTTTGCCAGGGCTTGCAGGGTGATATGGGGTCAGGAGGATTCTGGGGGGTGATCGGACGGCTCGGTTGGATTGGGGAAGTACCAGGGGTCAGCGGGCGTGGTGTGCTTGGGCGGAGGGGTGGTGCCGGGGATGACCGGGGTGCCTCGAAGTTCCAGGAAGGTAATGGCGGAGAGCGTGAGGGTCAGGGCTGCGATTGCCGGGACCATCAACCGGGAAAATGGGGTTCTTTGCAGGTCCGGTGGTTGCAGCGCGGAGAGCATCGCGAGAAGGATGAGCAGGAAGGGCTCGTGGTAACGCTGCCAGCTATTGATGGTGCTGCTCTGGGCGGCGGCGAAGGCCGCCAGGGAAGCGAGGATCACCCAGCCGGCCCGGCGGGGGATGGCGATCAAGGCTCCGGCCAGCGCGCTGGCGCCCAAGGGCGCGAGCAGGATGAACACCGTGCTGGTGCGACCGAACAGGACCGGTGCATGTGCGGTCAGGATCCACCAGCCCGAGTACCGTCCCGCGTCGGGGTTGTGGGTGGTGTGAGGAATGACCGCGAGCAGAAGACCGGTGACCGCGGCCAGAAGAATCAGCGCGGTTCGGTCGCGCAGGGCTCGGAACAACGCGGGGGCGAGCCATGGGGAAAAGCCGATCCAGAGGATCGCGGTCTGCACCAAAATGAAGGCGGGGGTGGCCGGGTTGATCCCGGTGATGTCGGTGCGGAAGCGTGGGGGGGTCGTCCCGTTCCAGTGCCGAACGAACCAGGCAACGATCACGAATGCCGGCAGGGTCAGGAAGAAGGCGAGGGCGGCGCGTCTGAGGCGCTGGTCCGGCTTGCTGAACAAGCCTGGATCGGTGGACTGAGTGCCCATCCACGCGGCGAGCCAGATGGAGGCGGCCGCCCAGAGATGGATCTGTCTGACGAGGACGAGCAAGGCCAGAACGGCGGAGGCGCAGAAAAGCGGACGCCACGACCGTGGCTCGCGGATACACAGGATGAGCACAAGCAGCACGCCGATCCACGCGAGATTGTCGGGCAGGAGCCATGCGCTCGAGCCGATCACATAGATCGAGGCCGACAGAGGCAGGGTGAGGAGGATGGCCTGCCGCCACCCCGTTCGGCCAGCAATCCACCCGGCGAGGAGTGCGCTCAGGCAGGTGCCGATCAGTGCGCTTCCCATCCGGAGCACCGTGGTGGAGTCGTGGCAGACGCATGCAACAGCAGCGATGAGGATGTGGTAGCCAGGGGTGGTGGCGGTCAGCGGGTCGGAAAGATCAAACCGGGGCCAGTCCCGTGCGAGCTGCCGGATGAACGGTTCGTGGTAGACTGTCGAGTCCCAGGCTGCTCGGCCTGCGTTGTGCCCGCACACGATCAACGCCGCTGGCGCTCCCAGAGCGACGAGCGCGGTGATCAGCGGGGCCAGAAGGGCGTTCCGTCTGCGAGCGCCCTGATCGGGGGTATCGGCAATCATGTGACGATCTCGCGCGGTTGGGGTGGGCGTTCAAAGACACGCAGCTCATGGGCATACCAGAGCATGGTGATGTCCTCGGCGTGGACGAGGGTCAGTCCTTCGGACGCTGCGATCCGCTCGGCACGCTCCATCGGCAGATAATGGATCCATTGGCGAGCAAGAAGCATGTCGTGCAGGCGATTCAGGAGCGAATGGGGAAATCGGCGGTCTGCCATGTCCTTGTAGACAAGACGCCCGCCGGGACGCACACGCGAGGCGGCGTCACGGAAGGCTCGCTCCTGATGGGCGGGAGGAACATGGTGCATGACATCGATCAGACAAACGGCGTCGTAGTCCCGCTTGGGCAGGCCCTGCTGAACGGTGCGGTGCTCGAACTGGAGGTTGGTGTCGGGTGCCCACGGTGCGAGGTGCTCGGCCATGCGCTGGGCCAGGGCGATGGCAGGGGCGGAGCTGTCGATGCCGTGGGCCGCGGTGATGCGTGCCTCGGCCACCAGGCGGGCGATCAGAAGCCCGCCCCCGCAGCCGATATCGAGGATCGAAGACCCGGGCGGGATTTGCGCGGTCACGCGGTCGATCGGGCAGATCCGGTGGCGATGGTGCTGAATAAACCGGGCCAGGAACGGCCCATCCGGGTAGAGATCGCGGGCGAGCTGTCCGATATCGTGCCAGGTCGCATCGGTTGTGTTCGATGTGCTGGGGGTAGGCATCGGGCGTTCCGGGGCGATGATACGGTGTTGGGTGGGCTTTGATGTTGCCGGTTGGGAGTTGGGTTTTCGCAAGATCCGGCTCGGCAAGACGGACTGCCGAAAGAAGATATCAGGAGCATCGGCCGATCGGCCCGTTCGCATGACACACGACCAGGAACAAGCCGTGCGGGAGCCGACCGGGTATACGGGCTGGCGGGCCTATCTGAAGCTCGCGCGTCCGACGCAGTGGTCCAAGAGCATCTTTGTGCTGGTTGGGCCTCTGTACGCCGTGACGCAGGGCGAGTCGATCGACTGGGTCAGTGTCGTGTGGGCGATGGTGGCGTTCAGCCTCGGGTCGAGCGGGCTGTATGTGGTGAATGACTGGTTTGATCGGGAAAAGGACCGGATGCACCCGAGGAAGCGGCACCGGCCGCTGGCCTCGGGGGCGGTTTCGGCGCGGGCGGGGCTGGTGTACGCGGCGGTTCTGCTGATGCTGGCGGTGGGGGCGGTCGGGATGCTGATCCCGGCGTGGCACACCGTGGCGGCGGTGGGCATCCTGCTCGGGCTGCACATCGGGAATGTGCTGGTCTATTCCGCCTACTTCAAGCACAAGATCATCGTCGATGTGCTGAGTCTGGCAATGGGGTTCGTGCTGCGGGTGCTGGCGGGGTGCGCGGCGGCGGAGATCGAGCCCTCGACCTGGTTGCTGAATGCCACGCTGTTTCTGAGCATGTTCCTTGCGTTCGGGAAACGACTGGGTGAACGCCGGACTTTGGGGCACGATGCCTCGGCTGCCCGGACGGTGCAGGGGCTGTATTCGGATGCCCTGTTGCAAATGGCGGTGGTGGTGACGGCGGTGGCCACGCTGCTGACCTACGCGGGATATGTCCAGAGCCGGGCCGGGGATTTCACGGTCAAGTTTGGGGCGGCACCGGTTGAAGCCAGCGGCGGGGGCTTTGGACTTAACCTCTTGTGGCTGACGATGTTACCTTCGACACTGGCCGTGTTGCGGGCGATGGTGCAGCTGGAGCGGGGCACCTATGACGATCCGACGGAGCTGGCGGTGCATGACGCGGTGGTTCGGGTGTGTGGGGTGGGGTTCGTGATGCTGACGGTGTTGGCGATGGCGTTTTCCCCATAATGGCGGGGCTGCGGGAAGGCGGGAAGATGGGATATCTTGAGATTGTTATTGAATCCGGTGACGGATTCGGCGGTAATTGCCTGTGAGAGCGAGGGTGGCGCAGGAGATGCGCAGGTGCCCGAGTGTGATTTTTGGGTTTCCGGGCAGTCTGCCGATACCGGAAGCCCCGCGGTTGAACCGCCCCTGTTCGGGGTGGGCCTCGGGGCTGTGGTGCGGCTGGCCCGCCCGGACTGAGTGCGCCTTGGCGCGTTGGAGCGATCATGTCGGATCGGAAGTTTGGAATCTCGGCCCGGGCGCTTTCGGGCGTGGTGGGTGCGGTGGTCGGTCTGGGCGCGTTGTCCGCCTCGGGCTGGATGGAGCCGGAGACCGTGCCGGGGGGTGAGGAAGCGCTTGACCTCGCGCAGGTCGCAGCCTTGATGGGCCAGCAGGCGGCCGCTCCGGCGGGCCGCTCGAGTGACGGGCTGCGTCCGTTCCGGGATGTGGTCAACGGCTTTGAGCAGGTCCAGGGGATGGACGGCTCGTTCTATGGGGTGTGGCACAACAAGAAGACGAATCAGTTGATCGCGGAACTGCCGCGGGGCTGGGATCGTCAGAATCACTTCTTCGCCATGACGGTGTCGGGCGGCGAGCAGTTCGCCGGGCTGCAGGCGGCGGACATGTACACGCAGTGGCGCCGGATCAACGATCGGATGGCACTGGTTCTGCCGCAGATCGACGTCCGCTCCTCGGGAGACCAGGAGAGCAAGGACTCGATCCAGACGGTGTTCACGGACCGCGTGCTGCTGGATGTGCCGGTGGTATCCACCGGGCCGAACGGGCAGCCGGTGATCAGCCTGAGCGAGCTGCTGGTGAACAACATGCAGTCGTTCTTCGGGAACTCAGCACGGGGGCTGAACCGCGGGCTGGTGACGGTCAAGAGCCTGCGGGTGTTCCCCGAGAACATCGAGATCGAGCTGGAGGGGCCGGTGCAGGGCGGGACGGTGAAATCGTTCCACTACTCGGTCAGCCAGATCAAGGGCACGCCGGGCTACAGGCCTCGGGACGCGGACCCGCGGGTGGGCTACTTCACCACGGCGTACCGCGACCTGGGCAAGTTCACTCAGGAGGAGACGAACCGGCGGTACATCAACCGCTGGCACATCGAGAAGGCGGCGCCGAACCTGCGGATGAGCCCGCCGAAGCAGCCGATCATTTATTATGTGGAGCACACGGTGCCGATCCGGTACCGCCGCTGGGTGCGTGACGGCATCGAGCAGTGGAACGACGCGTTCCGCGCGATCGGGATTGATGGGGCGATCGAGGTGCGGTACCAGGACAAGGCCTCCAACTCGCACATGGAGAAGTCTCCTGAGGATGTTCGGTACAACTTCGTGCGGTGGATCAGCAACGATGTGGCGACGGCCATCGGGCCGAGCCGCGTGAACCCGATGACGGGTGAGATTCTGGACGCGGATGTGGTGCTGACCGACGGCTGGATCCGGGTGTTCACGCACCGGTGGGACGAACTGCTGGGCGATCTGGCGGTCGAGGGCATGAGCCCGACGACCATCGGCTGGCTGGAGCAGAACCCGCGCTGGGATCCGCGTCTGCGGATGGCCAGCCCGGAGCGGCGCGACCAGCTGCTGATCGAGCGTCGGGCACGCGGCATCACGCGGTACGGTGGGCACGCGCTGGGCGCGGCGGATCCGAGCGTGATCGGCGAGAACGAGTATGCCGGTCTGCTGCGGACGAGCCAGATCTCCGGGCTGTGCAACGCTTCGATGGGCAAGTCGCTGGACCTGGCCATGATGCAGATGTACCTTGCCGCCTTCGACCTGTTCGAGGATGCGGGCATGATGTCCTCCGTCGCGCAGGACGACACCAAGCCGCCGCTGGACCCTGAGATGCTGGAGATGATCCGCAAGCAGCTCGAAGAGAATCCGGGGCTGCGCGCGATGGTGCCGCCAGAGTATCTGGCGATGCTGGAGGGCAAGGCGGAAGAGCCCGCGGCCGAGGAGCCCAAGGCCGAGGCCGCGGCACCCAAGGCCCCGCGACCCAAGAAGGACGACACGGACCTGATCGACGGCGTGCCGGAATGGTTCGTCGGGCCGATGCTGGCCGAGCTGGTGGCGCACGAGGTCGGGCACACGCTGGGCCTGCGTCACAACTTCAAGGGTTCAAGCGCGTACGACCTGAGTGAGATCAACTCGGGAGAGTTCAAGGGCAAGCAGCCCTGGTCGACGAGCGTGATGGACTACAACGGGATCAACCTGCGGATGCCGGGCTTCGGCGAGGTGCAGGGCGATTACTCGGTGATCGACATCGGACCGTACGACTACTGGGCGATCGAGTATGGCTACGGCAGCAACCCAAAGAAGGCGCTGGAGCGGGTGGCCGAGCCTGAGCTGATGTACGGCACGGACGAGGACACCTGGGGCCCTGATCCCACGGCCCGCCGGTACGACATGGGCAAGAACCCGCTGGAATGGGCGGAGAACCAGATGGAGTTCGTGCGTCGCCTGCGCGCGGGTCTGCTGGAGAGCTTCGTCAAGGACGGCGAGTCCTGGGCCAAGGCGCGGCGCGGCTACCGCATCACGCTGGGCACGCAGACGCAGATGCTGTCGATGGCGGCCAACTGGGTCGGCTCGGCGTATGTGTACCGCGACATGAAGGGCGACCCCAACGGGCGCATGCCGATTGACCCGGTGCCGGCGGCGCGGCAGCGCGAGGCGCTGAACTTCGTCATCGAGAACTCGTTCCGCGACGAGGCCTTCGGCGTGACGCCCGAACTGCTGCGGGCGACGACCGTTGACAAGTGGTTCGACAACTACGGCTACCGCGAGGCCCTGCAGGACGCCACCCTGCCCATCCACGATCAGATCATGGGCATCCAGGCGTCGGCCCTGACCATGCTGATGAACCCCGGCACGCTGCAGCGGGTCTATGACCTGGAGCTGTATGTGGACGCGGATCAGGACAGCCTAACCCTGGCCGAGGTGATGAGCGCGGTGCGCGACGCGGCGTGGTCCGAGCTTGGCGCGGACCAGTCCAAGCGGTTCACCGATCGTGAGCCAATGGTCTCCTCGTTCCGGCGCAACCTTCAGCGTGAGCACCTCGAACGGCTGATCGACCTGTCGATGGGGACCACCAACCTCAATGCGGCGTCGATGCCGGTCAAAACTCTGGCGGTGGCGCAGTTGCGTGATCTCCACAAGCGGTTGGAGGGCAAGCTGAAGGATCCCTCACGCCTGGACGCGTACACCTCCGCCCACTTCGCCGAGGCGAGCACCCGCATCGAGCGGGCACTGGACGCGGCTTACATCTACAACGCCGACCAGATCGGTGGCGGGATGATGCCGCTCTCCCTCTTCGGGCAAGAGGGCAATCAGCGGAATTGATTCCCGGTCTTTCGTATGCTCCGGGGGCGGGCCATGGTGGCCCGCCCCCTTTTCTTTTCCCGTGCGGGGTCAAGGATGTCGGCATGACGGCGGGCATTCCGGCAAGGCATGGTTGGGTCAGCCTGCTCGCGTGGGCGTGCGCGACGGTGGCGTTGGTGTGGGGGCTGCTGTGGATCGTGTCGGGGTGGGCGTATCCGGTTGATGTGCTGGTCTCGTTCCAATCGGTGGCGGTTGTGTTTGCCGGTATCGTGCTGGCTGGCTGCCTCATGCTGCGGCGGTGGGGTGCGGTCGGGGTGTGTCTGCTGGCGGTGATGGTGGGGGGGTGGCCGCTGGTGGAGGGACGGGCGCTGAGGGTGGGACCGGTGGATGTGCTCAACCCCCCCGCGCCCGGCGTGGTACGGGTGGTGTCGTTCAACGTCGGGCCGCAGAGTCTGGTGTGGGAGGAGGACATGCGTCGCGTGCTGAGCTGGCACGCGGACGCGGTGGTGCTGCTGGAGACGCCTCCGACGCTGTGGCGGCTGCTTCGACGCGGGGCTCTTCAGGATGAGGGGTGGGTGTTTGCCAATCGAGCCTGGGTGGATGGGTTTGCATCACCGTGCTTCGTGCTCGGGCGCAGTGGCGTGGAGCGGGTGCAGGTGCCTGGTGTGGAGCACGCGGAGCGGGACATTTTGCTGACTCGGGTGGGGGTGGGGGGAGGAGTTGGGGAGATGCTGGTGCTCGCGGTGCATCCGCACTCGCCGCGGACACGGGGGCGGTGGGAGCAGGGCAATGAGATGATGGCGCGAACGCTGGAGGGAGCGCTGCCCGAGGCCGAGCGGCTGGGTCTGCCGCTGGTGATGGCCGCGGATCTGAACGCGGGTCCGGCTGCGTGGCGTTCGCGGGCGGTGCGTCGGGCGGGGCTGCGGATGTCCAAGCCGCTGACGGGCGGGTGGGGGACATTCGAGTCATCATGGCCCGGTCCGGCGCGGATTCAGATTGATGATGTGTGGGTCGGCCCGGGGGTGCGCGTGGTCGGGTGGTCTTCATTCCAACCGATCGGGAGCGACCACCGGGTGGTGGTGGCGGACCTGGTGATTCAGCGTCCGTGAAGTCGCAGCACGCGGCGGGCGGCGTTGATGAGGCGATTGCGCTCGCCCGGGCCGAGGATGAAGAGGAAGGCGAGCGGGGCATACACCAAGCCGAAGACGCCGATCGAGGTCATCATGAGGACCGGGTCGATGGCATCGCCCGCGGCGCGGGTGGGGGTGGAGAAGAGGGACAGATCGCCGAGCCGGGCGTTGAACGCGAGGACGGCGATGCCAGCGCCCGCGGCGGCGGCGGTGACGAGCAACGGACGCACCAGCGAGAGAAGCAGGCGCGTCGCGCTGATGTCCAGGCAGCGTGCGGTGATGAACGGGATGCCGAAGAGGTGCAGGCCGAAGAAAGCGGTGGTGAAGCCGACGGCGGGGCCGATGAAGCGAAGTTCGGTGGGAAGGGTGAACATGAGGATGACGGCCAGGACGGGCGCGATGAGGCCACCGAGCATGATGAGGGGCGCGTAGCGGCGGACATAACCGGCCCCATAGAGGACGAGCACCCAGGTGTCGGACACGGCCCGCGCGGCCAGGGCGAGGGAGAGAACACGGGCCATCCAGACCGCCATGCCCATCACGCCCCCGTAGTCCTTGAGTCGATCGCCCACCCAGAGGTGAAGAATGGGGAAGGCGTAGAGCAGCACCCCGAACGCGGCCGGCAGGGAGACGAGGGCGGTCAGGCGGGTCTGCTGGGCGAGGAGGCGCTGGAGGCTCGAGCGTGCTGCATCCCGGTCGGTGCCGGAGGCCAGGCGTGCGCTGACGGCGTCCGACCCGAACTGCATGCCGGTGGTGACCTGACGGATGTAGGCGACCAGGCGGAATCCCAGGCCCCAGGCGGCGTTAGCGTTTGTGCCCATGAACAGGTTGAGCAGGAACTGGGGGATCTGCTCGTGCAGGTTCATGGCGATCTGAGCGCCAGAGTTCCAGGAGAAGGTGCCCATGACTTCCCGGATGGCACCGGGCTGGGGGCGGCGGAGATCAATGCCGAAGCGCCGATCGACACGGATGATCCAGATCGCCGCGATGACATATCCCAGGATGGAGAGCGCCGACCAGAGCACCCCGAGCCACAGCAGGCCGCTGGCAGGGTCGCGGACATGGAGGATGTAGCCGAGGACGAGCACGGAAATGATCTGGGTGGCCCGGACGGCCACGAACCAGATGCTGTAACCAATGAAGCGTTCGAGGACAAGATAGATGTTGAGCTGGGGCGCGAGGATGACCATCGCCGCGCTCTGGACTCCCTGGGCGATGACGAACCAGAACGCCGCGCGGCGGAAGACATCGGGCATGTTGAACAGCGGCAGGGCGAGGGCGACGGCCAGGAAGAGGAGGAAGGTGAGGCCCGCGGCGGCGAGCGATATTCGGCAAATAGCAGGGTAGGTGCGGTCCATGGTTTCCTGCCCGCCGTGGTAGGCGGCGGCCAGTTCACGGACGAGGGATTGATGGACAATCTGGCGGACGATGGCGGCCAGGCCGAGGTTGGCCCCCAGGAATGAGATGAGGCCGAAGGCATCATCGCCGAGCCAGGCGATGGTGAGGGGAACAACGGCGATGCCAAGGAGCAGCGTGGTCAGGAGGCGGGCGTAGTTGCAGAGGATGCGTAGAATGCCCCTCCGCGCTTCTGTGGCCATGCTCTTTGGGTTCCGTGTTGTGGCTCAAAGCCCGAAAACGAGCGAACGGGAGCGGGTGTTGGGTCGATACTGGGCTAGCTTAGCTTGCGAGGAGCGTTGCGACGATGAACCTGACCCCGCCAGCCCTGGCCCTTGTCGCACTCATCGGTGTGGTGTGGCCGTGTCTTTATCTGCTGGGGATCACGAAGCGGTGGGGGATGCTGGTCCCGCTGTTCCTGCTCGTGTTCGCCGCGTGCCTTGCGACCCCTCGGGACTGGATGGATCGGGTGATCCCGACGGTGTGGCTGGGGATCCAGGTGCGTCGATCCGAGATATTTCTGGGAGCGGGGATCGCTGGGTCGCTGATGGCGTTGGCCCAGTTCTCGCGGCTGTCCGGCAAGCGTTTGTCGCTCTCCGCGGTGCTGCTCATGGCGATCGGGCTGTACGGCGCGATGTTGCGTCTGCACCACGGTGGAGCGGCGGACGGGTTTCAATCCATGATCTTTGTGGTGTTCACGCTGATGCCGCTTGTGATTGCGGCTCCCATGCTGATGGACGAGCCGGGCGATATTCGAAGGATTTTACGTTTGTTCGCCGGGGTCAATGCCCTGTGGATCGCGATGTGCGCTCTGCAGTTCGTCGTCAACTCCAACTATCTGACACAGGGCAATCAGTTCCGGTTCCAGGGGATGCTCGGCAACCCGCAGCACGCCGGGGTGCTGATGGCATTCTTCGGCGTGACGACCTTGTGGTTGCTGCTCAATGATCGCGGCGCGATCACGAAGTTTGTGTACACGGGCATGCTCGGCGCAAACATGGTGATGCTGGTCTGGTCGGGATCGCGTACGGGGATGGGCATGACCGCGATCGGCTTCGCGGGGGTGATGTACACGAGAATGGGCAGGTCGATCCTGTTCATGCCGTTCGCGCTCATACTTGCGTATGTTGGGTTCAAGATGGTGCTTTCGATCACCGGGTTGGATATCGCGGCGGACCGCCTGACCACGCTCGAGGACACGCGCAGCGCGGCCTGGATGCGGCTGCTGTCCGCCGGAAGCGAGAACCCACTGTTCGGTGCAGGGATGGACGAACTGGATCGGAGCGAGAACAGTTGGCTGTATGCCTTCGCCTCGTACGGCATCGGCGCGCTGGTGCTGGCAGTTCTCATGACATTTGTGGCCGGGATCGAATTTTTACGGGCTGTCCGCCTTCGTGCATGGCTGACGCTGGATGAGCGTCGGGTGCTGGACCTGACACTGGGCGTTGTGGCAATGTACTTTGCCGGGGCGATCATGGAGGGGTACATGATTTCCCGCGTGTCGCCGGCACTGCCAATCTACATGGTGTTCGCCGGTGCCATGGCCGCGACGACTCGGTATGCCGCGCTGCGTCGGGCTGACGGACTGCATATGCGTGCCGATGATGGCTTCTCGCCGGATTCCGAGGGCGAGGACCTGTATGAAAGCGGGTCTGAACCGGCGGGCGCCTATTGAGGTCAGGCCGCGCCGATGCGGATTCCGAGTGGCCCGGTCTGGAAAAATCGAGAGACCAAACCTTTGGATGGTTTCTCTGGCGAGGCCCGGTGAGAAGCCGAGTTTTCCTTCCTAAGGGTTCGGGCGTATCGCTTTGCATCAGGCCGATTGTGGCGGAAACAAGCAGCCTTTGAGTACACACAGGCGGCGGGCCTGGGACGCCGTGGCTCTCAACCCTTCAAACAGCCGCCATGCTCCGGGGCACCGCGCGGATTGTTCGGCGCCGGGAAGCAAGGTGACTGTTTGTCACACGGAAACTCCCAGGCACCCCCGATAGAAAAGCTCGTAGCTTTGAGCCGTGCGGTTGCGATCGTGTGAGTCGAGAACCCACCCGCGTGCCGACCGGCCCATCGCGGTGGCGCGTGCAGGGTCCGCGAACAGCATGGCGATTTGGGTCGCGAAGGATTCCGGTGTGTTCTGGGCCACGACCGCACCGCCGGACCGTTCCAGCTCCGGCCAGGTGTCGGTCTCGGCGGTGGTGACGACGGGCGTGGCCGCGGCCAGAGATTCGAAGAAGACGAAGCCGAAGTTCTCCTGGCTGGTGGGCAGAGCGAAAATATCAGCGGCCTGGAGCAGGGAAACCTTGAGTGTGCCGCCGACGAAACCCAGGAAGTGGGTACTCCGCTCGATGCCCATGCTCTGGGCGAGTCTTTCGAGGGACTGGGTATAGCCAGGTGCTCCGGTTCCGGCGATGAACAGTTGATGGTCGATGCCACGCTGGTGCAGCAAGGCGGAGGCGCGAATCAGGCGGTCGGCTCCCTTTTTCGGATGCAGCCTGCTGAGAAAAAGCAGGCTGGGGCGTTTGGGATCAATCGCAGGGAACGCCTGCTGTGCGAGGGTCGGGCCGGGCAGTTGCCGGTACATGGAGAGGTCCATCGGCAGCGGTATGACCTCGCCCTTCGCGTGGTCGAACCATTGCGCGGCCTGTGCCAGTTCAGCATCCGCGGTGCAAAGCACGCGCGCGGCATTCGGAAGGATGTTGCGTGCCCATGTCGTGAGGTATACATGCTTTTTCAAGGGCTTCTGCCCCATGCACCATGTGTCGAGCATGCCGTGGGGGGAGAGGATGTAGGGTTTGCCGAGCTTTCGGCACAGACGGGCAATCTGCGGGTTGGATGGGGTCCACATCGCGTGGAGGTGGACCAAGTCATATTGCTCGATCACCTTGCTCATCCGTGCAAGGGAGGATGGGCCGAGGAGGTGGGCGGTGTGCCTCGTTGGGAGGGGCATCGGGTGCAGCCGGACCAGTTCGGAAGCGGGCGATGGCAGGTTTTCCCTGACCAGATCCGTGTGGTGTGTGATGAGCCCGACCTGCAGCTCCGGCGAGGCGGTGAGCACGCACATGTCGAAGACGGCCTTCACGACGCCGCCCTCCTCGGCACGCATGGTCGGTTTATAGTGCAGAACTCGCATGGCTGGTGCTCCCCCCCCCCCCCCCCCCCCCCCCCCCCCCCCCCCCCCCCGCGCCGCCCCCTCCCTCCTCCGGTGTGCGTCAGCGGCCCAGGGCTTGCGAGTAAAACCGTTCGAACGCATCGACGATATGCCCCGGGTCGAGGTTCTCGAAGACCCAGGCCCTGCCCTTGGCACCCAGGCGGTCGCGCTCGGTACGGTCGCGGGTCAGGGGTTCGATGGCATCGGCAAGTTGCGTGGCGTCCTGCTCGGTGATGGACGCGCCGGCCTGTTCGAGCTCGGGCCAGGTGTCCACGCCGCGGGTGGTAACCAAGGGGCAGCCGGCGGCCAGAGCCTCGTAGAGCACGAAGCCGAAGTTCTCCTGGCTGGTGGGCAGCACGAAGAGGTCACTCGCCTGGTAGAGAGAGACTTTGTCATCGCCGATGACCATACCAAGAAAGGAGACCAGATCGTCCATGCCGGTGGCACGGACATGTGCTCGGAGTGTGGCCTCGTACGCATCGTCGCCGCTGCCCGCGATGAGCACCTGATGCGGGCGGCCTCGGTCACGAAGGATGCGTGCGGCGTCGATCAGGTGCTCGACACCTTTCTTGTAGTGCAGTCTGGAAAGATACAGGAGTGTGGGTTCCGGGCGAGAAAGCTGGGGGAACTTGGCTCTGGCCCGCTCCATGCCGGGCATGGTGATGTACGGCTTGAGATTGAGCAGGTTGGGGATGACCACGCCTGTCGACCCAGGGAACCACTTGCCGGACTGCTGGAGTTCGCCATCAGCGGTGCAGTGAACCAGTCGGGCGTTGTTGAGCATGGCCGAGCCGCCTGCGAAGCGGAGGTAGACGAGTTTTTTGAGCTTGCGCTGCTCCATGCACCAGTCGTCGAGCATGCCACGGCAAGAGACGACATATGGCTTGCCGATCATTCGTGCGTGCCTGGCCACCTGGGCGCTCTGTGGGGTCCAGATGCCGTGGATGTGGACGATGTCGGCGGCGGTGATGAGAGAGCGGATTGTCTCGACGGATTCACCCCGGAACCAGGCTCCGGCGATCTGCGGCTGGCCGAGTTCGACCGCGCGCACCGGTGAGCCCGGCTGCTTCCAGGAAGCGGGAGTATCCGGGCCTTTGCGGACCATCACGGTGATGTCGTGGCCCTTGGCGGTGAGGGCCTCGGAAAGATCGATCACGGCCCGGACCGGTCCGCCGTGGCGGAAATCAAGCACATCGATGGAGTGGAGGATCTTCACACTGGTGGTCCTTGTGTGGTCTCGCCCCGATCGAGGCGGCTGAGTTCGGGCTGGCGGATCTCGCGGGCCTTGAGCACGATGAAGTATTCGTAGATGGATTGAAGCGTGCAGTAGGTCAGGCCCGCGCGTCCGTCGAGAAAACCGCGGGCGAGGAGGTACATGTAGAAGAACTTGATAAACGGGCGGAAAGGCAGGCGGAAAGAAAGGTTCTTGAGTTCGAGGCGGCGGGTGTTGCGGTCGGAGGAGAACAGATTGACGATCCGGACGGGGTTGTTCTCCAGGGCCTTGACGGTTTCGACGGCCTCATAGGACGAGTAGCGGTTGTGCCGTTCGATCCATTCGCGCAGGCCCTTGGAGAAGTTGTAGTGGAGAAAGTGTTCCTTGAGATAGCCCACCCGCCCGTCCACGATCGGGACGGGGTTGGCCAGTCGCTCGAAGTGGATGTGGGGGGGCTGGAAGAAGCGCATGATGTTGCCCGGCGGCATGGCGTGCCGGAGCCAGCGGCCACGGAAGTAGTTTTTGCGTCCGCAGTAGTAGGCGACGGGGCTGCTGTCGCGGGTCATCTCACCAGATTCCCAGCGGACGGCGATGGACTCGATCTCCCGGCGGAGTTCGGGGGTCATGCGTTCGTCGGCGTCGAGGTAGAAGACCCAACGGTGCTTGAAGTCGATGTGCTCCATCGCCCAGTTCTGGTGTGGGCCACGCCCGTCAAACTTGCGTTCAAACCAGCGGCAGTCCCGGGACTCCGCGATGGCTCGGGTGGCATCGGTCGAGAGCGAGTCGAGCACGACGATGTCGTCGAAACCATCGAGTGAGTCGAGCAGTCCCGGGAGGTTCTCTGCCTCGTTGAGTGTCTGGATGAAGATGGAGACGCTCAACGGTTCACCGTCCGCGGCGTGCTGTCCGCCTCGTCACGGTATGTGCGGTCTCGGACGGGCTTGGCGGGCGTGCCCGTGCAGATCTTCATCGCCGGGAGATCCGTGAAAACACTGGAGCGTGCGCCGACCACGCTATCGTCCCCGATGGTGGTGCCGGGTCCGACAAACACATCCGCGGCGATCCACACGCGGCAGCCGATGCTGATCGGCATGGGAGTGAGCGGGCGGGATCGCAGCGTGTGGTCGTGGGTGGCCCCGCAGAGGTAGGTGTACTGGCTGATGACAGTGTCCTCGCCGATGGTGATCTTGCCCATGCAATAGACATCCACATCATTGGCGATCGTGGCGTGCCGGCCCATCGTCAGGTTCCACGGGCCCCAGACGCGGGCCCGTGGGTAGACACGGGCCGTGGGGTGGATGTGGGCACCGAAGAGCCGAAGGATCGCATTCCGCCAGAAGTGGGCCGGGCGTGGGGAGAAGCGGAACAGCGTGGCCTGGACAAAGCCCCATGAAACACGCGCAAGACGGTTGCGGGCGGAGAACGGGCTCTTCCTGGCGGTGGAAACGGTGGGGATTGATTCCGGAGTCATTGCGGCCTCCCTCGGAAAGGGCGTGGCCGCCGTGACCTCGCCGGATCACCGGAGGCGATGGACCACGGTTCCAGATGCCCACCCGCGCGATCGTCGATCACGGAGCGGGCCCCGACAAGTACCCCATCCGGGATGACCTGCCCGCCGGCAACATACGAGCCGGCTGCGATCCAGACATCACTCCCGATGGTCAGCGGCATCGGGTGCGTGGGTCCGGCGGGTGAGAGATCATCCTCCCGGAATGCGGCCAATCGACTGTACTGGCTGATCGTGCTTCTTGCTCCGATGGTGATCGGCGCATGTGCCCATACCTCCACCGCATCACCAAGCGAACTTTTGCGGCCCATGGATAGATTCCAGGGGCGATCAATCCGGACATCGGGGCGGACCCGCACCGTGGGATCGAGCTGGGCGCCGAACAGCCTGAGCAGCGAGGTCCTGGCTTTGTACAGGGGCTTGGGTAGAAGGCGGAAAACCACGGATCCCAAGGGCCAGAGGCTGGCGGGCAAGCGGGATCGGTGTCGGCCGTCGTCTTTGCCGAGTCGTCGGGTCGGATCGGCGGGGGGGGCGGGGGGGGTCATACCGGGTCCACCCCGGTTTCGATCATTCTGGCGGGGTTGCCGGCGTAGGTGCGTCCGGGCTCCGTGTTCTTGAAAACCCCGGCTCGCGGTCGGGCCACCGTGCCCTGTGCCAGCGTGACCGAGGGCGCGATGAATGCATCCGACATGAGGATGCATTCGTCGTGGATTGTGATGGGCTCGCGCAGCAGTGTGAAGTTCGGGTCGGTGTAATCGTGGGTACCGGCACACAGGTACACAAAGGGGCCGATGAGACAACGCTCGCCGATGGTGACCCTGCCAAGGCAATAGAGGATGGCTCCCCGGCAGACCAGTGTTCCGGCGCCAATCGAGAGATGCCAAGGGATCTCGATGCGGACCTGACGATGGATGCGCACCCCGGGGCCGATCGAGGCACCAAAGAGGCGGAGCAACCGGGCACGGGCGTTGTCCGTCGGCAGGATTTTCCAGACCGTGGCATAAGCCAAGGCCCAGAAGATGCGCACGCATTGGGCTCGGCGGGACCAAGGGCTCTTGCGTGGCGGCTCCGAGGAGAGAGGCGCAGTTGATGCCGCCGGTAGAGATGAAGGTTCTGTCTGATCGAGCATTCTGATCGTCCGAGAACGGTGCGGTTCCGAGTCTGGAGCCTGACCGGGTGTACTATCGACCTTTGGAGCCCCTGCCACAAGCAATCGTGCTGACTCGGTGCCCTGAAGTGGCCGATATGTGGCCTGGAACCCGAAGCGAGACAGAACATTGGATGCCATTCCTGAAATCAAGCCGGATGATGTTACGGGCATTCCCCGTATCGGCGTGCTGACTGGTTATTGGTCGACCAATATCGGCAACGCTTTTTTCCAGTTGGGGGCTCAGTACGCCCTGAATCGGGCCTATCCCGGAGCCCATGTTTTTCTCATCGGGGATCAGCCGGGCTACTGGAACACCAGGAAGGGGAATCCCTCCAACGCGCTCGACTACGCCAAACACCTTGATCTGGATGCGGTGGTCGTGCTGGGGCCTTATGTTCGGCCGGAGATGGAGGGAATTACCGGCCAGATGCTCCGTGCCCAGCACCGCAAGGGAGCGAAGATCATCGTGCTGGCGGCGGGCATGATGCAGTACGACAAGGACACCATCGCACTCTCCCGCCGCTTGATGGCGGAGTGCCCCCCGCACATTTTCACGACGCGGGACACCGAAACCTTTGAGGCCCTGGGGGATCTGGCGACCCACGCCTATGACGGCGTGGATGTGGCCACCTTCGTTTCCGAGGTGTTCCCGCGTGTGCCGACCGACCTGGAGCCCTACATGGTGCTCAACTTCGATCAGATCCCCGAGCCGGTGATCGGGCCGAAGGAAGGTTTTTCCGGGCGGGTGGACCGCACATTCGAGTTCGATGGTCGTGAATGGTGCGTGAGACAAGCGCGGAAGCGAACGGAGTGGTCGTACCGGCGGCGGGCGTACCCGTTCCTCGATGCGATGCTCTTCCGCCAGCCGGGGCCTGAGCGTGTGGACGGCCGTCTGGTGCTGCGCACGGACCACCGCTACAACCCATTCCTGATGCTCAAGAGTTACCGTTCGCCGAATACCTATGTCGGTGACATTCCACACACCTATCTGAGCATCTACGCCAACTCTCAACTCACGATCTCCAACCGTGTTCACGCCTGTGTCGCCACGGTTTCATACGGGAATCCGGCGATGTTGTTCACGCGGTCTCCCCGGGCGTATCTGCTCAAGCGGCTCGGCCTGGAAGGGATCAAGGACCGCCCGCAGCGGGTTGATCTTGCGTTCCTTCGCCGGGAGAAGGCCGCGCTGATCTCCTGGTTGGGTGACCATCTGACCGAGACCTTCGGCCCCGCGCCCGCGTTGGCCGGGGCGAGTGCATCCTGAGGCTTTGCCGTGCCCACGCGAGACGATTCAACCCGGCAAGGCGGCTCCAGGAAACCCCGCGTCGTCATTCTGAACCAGTACTATGTCCCCGATGTGGCCTCCACCGGGCACCTGCTCCATGAGTTGGCGGTGGAGTTGGCGGATCTGGGCTTCGAGGTTGAGGTGCTGACCGGGCGGCCTTCGTACGGTCCGCCCGAATCGTGGCTGGATTGCCCGCTGCTCGAACGGGCAGAGGGCGTGACGATCCGGCGGCTGAAGGTGGCCCGGTTCGACAAGAACTTCCTGCCGGGGCGGGCGGTCAACTACCTGACATTCGTGGTGCCCATGATCCTGCGTGTGCTGTTTACCAGCCGGCACGACACGGTGTATCTCTACACCACCAACCCGCCCTTCCTGGGGGCGATCGGAGCATTCGTGTCGCTGTTCCGGCGGCACCGGTATGTCACGCTGCTGCACGATGCCCACCCGCAACTGGGTGTGTGGGTTGGCACTTTCAAGAAGGGTTCGATGATCGAGCGTGCCTGGATGGTGCTCAACCGCTTCAAGTACAAGCGGTCGCGGGAGGCCATCGTGCTGTGCTCGGCCGCGAAGGATCTGGTCTGCAAGACCTATCCCATCTCGCCCGAGCATGTGCATGTCATCCCGAACTGGGCGGACGGCGATGACCTCAGGCCCAAGCACAAGTCCGAGTCTTCCGTCGCGCGGGAGAACGGGCTGGTGGATGATTTCGTGCTGCTCTACTCGGGCAACATGGGGCTGTACTATGAGTTCGAGACGGTGCTGGACGCCGCCGAGCGGCTCAAGGGCGAGCCGTTCAAGCTGGTGCTGATCGGCGGTGGCGGCAAGAAGAAGTGGATCGAGGAGCAGATCGAGCAGCGCAAGCTCACCAATGTGCTCATCCTGCCCTACCAGCCGTTCGACAAGCTGCCGGACTCGCTCAATGCGTGCGATGCCTCGCTGGTGTCCATCGCCAAGGGTATCGAGGGCATCAGCTTCCCCAGCAAGCTCTACACATCGCTGGCGGTGGGCAAGGCCATCGTCGCGCTCAGCGAGGACTGGTCCGAGCTGCGCCGCGTGGTCGAGCACAACGACTGCGGCATCTGGTGCGAGCTGGGCGATGGCGAGGGTCTGGCCCGCAAGCTCCGCGAGCTGATGCGTGATCCGGGCCGCATCCAGCGTCTGGGCGACAACGCCCGGCGTGTGTTCGATGCCGGCTACACCCGTCAGGTCTGCGCGGCCAAGTATGCCGAGGTGCTGCGTCTGGCGGATCCGAGGGCCACGCCAGAGGAGACGGCCCAGCGTCGTGAGAAGCTGGCCGCGTGGCTGGCGGATGGCGCGGCCGTGGAGATCGACGCCGCCCACCGCGGCACCCCCGATGGCACGGAGACCGCCCGATGACCAGCGTGACCGACCGCAAGCTCCGGCTGCTCTTCGTGACCGAGGACGACCCGCTCTATGTGATCCGCTTCTTCGAGGTGTTCTTTGATGAATACCCGAAGGACCAGATCGAGATCGTGGGCGTTTCCGTGCAGGAGGCCTTCCACGAGCCTATCTGGAAGACCGCGCGGCGCATGTTCCGCTTCTACGGGCCGATCGACTTCGTCCGCCTGTGCTTCCGATATGTCGGTGTGAAGCTGCGCGGTGATTCGATCACCAAGCTGGCGGCGGCCAAGGGTTTGCCGCTGGTGCCGTGCGGATCGGTCAATGACCCGGAGTACATCGAGCGGGTGCGGGCGATCGGGCCGGATGTGGTCGCGTCCGTGGCCGCGCCGGAGATCTTCAAGAAGGGCATCCTGGGCGTACCGGCTTTGGGCTGCATCAACATCCATTCGGGGAAACTGCCGATCTACCGCGGCATGATGCCCAACTTCTGGCAGCTTCTGCACGGCGAGAAGCACGCCGTGGTCACGGTGCATGAGATGGTCGAGAAGCTCGACGCGGGCGGCATCCTGGGCACGCTGGAATGGCCGCTGGAGGCGAAGGACTCGCTCGACCGCGTCATCACCGGCACCAAACGCGACGGCGCACGCCTGATGATGGATGTGCTCCTCAGGATGAAGCGGGGCGAGGCGCCCGCCACGCCGCTGGACATGTCGGAGAAGAAGTACTTCTCATTCCCGCAGCCGGCGGATGTGAAGGCGTTCCGCAAACGCGGTCACCGGATGCTGTGAAGAGACGGACTGGGGACTGGCCACTTGCCAGTGGGGATACGGAAAGGAATGTCGGAAGTACATGGAAACCCCTCGTCCCAAGTCCCAAGCGGCCGGTCCCATCTCCCCCGCCATGTCGATCGATGTGGAGGACTGGTTCCAGGTCGAGAACCTCAAGGCCGTGGTCGCGCGTGATACATGGGACGAGCGGGAACTCCGCGTCGAGCGCAATACGGACCGGATGCTGGAGCTGATGGACCGCCACGGTGTCCGCTGCACCTGCTTCATCCTGGGCTGGGTCGCCGAGAAGTGCCCGGCCCTGATCCGACGCATCGCCGACGCGGGGCACGAGATCGCCAGCCACGGCTACGGCCATGACCTGATCTACTCGCTCACCCACGATCAGTTCCGTGAGGACATGAAACGCGGCATCGGCATCGTGGAAGATCTGACCGGTGCGAAGATCCGCGGCTACCGCGCGCCGTCGTTCTCCATCACCGACTGGGCCATCGACATCCTTCAGGAACTCGGCCTGTCGTACGACTCCTCCGCATTCCCCACGGTCGCCCACGATCGCTACGGCAAGCTGGCCGGCATGGATTCGGGAACACCCATCGTGGAGATCCGCCCCGGTTTTCACGAGGTCTGCGTCTCGGTGCTGAAAATGGGCAAGAAGGGCATTCCCTGGGCGGGCGGCGGGTACTTCCGACTGTTTCCATACCCCGTCTTCAAATGCGGCGTGAAGAAGATCCTCGCGTCAGGCAACCCGTATGTGTTCTACATCCATCCTTGGGAAGTCGATCCCGGCCAGCCGCGGGTGGACGGGCTGAAACGCAGCCACCGCTTCCGGCACTACAACAACCTGGACCGCTGCGACGCTCGGTTCGACGACCTGCTCGGCTCGTTCGCCTGGCGACCGGTGGGCGAGTTGCTCGATCAGCACCTTGCGGGTTGAGAGCCCTGAACCGGAACGCGGAGGCCGCAAAGACCAAGCAGTTGAAGTGCGTTCCTCCCCCCCCCTCCCACGCGATCGACGAACTCATCCGTGGGGTTCGGTCGTGCGGATAGTCAGGGCGAACTGGCTGCCGTAGATCGGGTACTCACTGTGTACGCGGAAGCCGCGGAGTTTCTGGCCGTCGAAGCTCAGGGCGTCACATGCGTGGGCGAGCAGCGCGCGGTACTGTGGCACCACGCTGGAACCGAAGCGGTGCGAGCCTTGACCCAGCGCCTCCACGGTTTCCAGCAGATCGAGCTGGTCGATGTCGCGGGTGCGGTCGTTCACATCGGCCTGGCCGCGGATGGTGGTGTCGTAGAGACGCAGCTCCGGTGATTCTCCGGGGAACAGATCCTCGTGGATCAGCATGTCGAACTGGCTGGATCGCGCGGGGATGTTGATGTCACTGGAGGCCCAGGCGCGTCGGTTGCGGGTTGCGGGCAGATAGCGGGGGATCTCGCCGCGGTTCACCTCGCAGGTGACCAGATTGACGCCGGAGACGGCCCCGAAGCCCGGCTCATCGAGCAGGTAGTGCGTGGCTTCTCCCGCGATCTGGGCCTTCAGCCGCGGCACCGGGTCGCTGGAGAACTCCGGAACCACCGCGCCCTGTACCGAATCCACGGCCTCGCCAGTCAGGGTGGTGGGGCGTCGTCCCTCGCGCCCCTCCACCCGACGCTGGCTCGTGAAGTGGATGGGCACGCCGGGGCGCAGCCGGTGCAGGCCGATGACGGCCTTGATCCACACGATGTCGATGTGCTCGCCGTCGGCGCTGGGCCAGAATAGGGCGGCCTCGGCATACACATCGGCCTCCACGCCCTTGAGCTGGCTCATGGCGCGGTAAGCGGCCTGCTTGCGACGAAGCTCAAACTCGCGCCGCGCCTCCGGCACCCATGTGCTCAGGATCGCCTCCAGCGCGCTGCGGTCGCCGATGTCTGAGCGGATCAGGTCTTCGTAGCCATCCACCGCGGCGTGCGCCTCGGCCAGCAGGTCGGCGGGCACGCCGAGCTTGGCGCTGGCGGCCAGCACGCGCCGCAGCGGTTCTGGGCCGGGCGTGCGGTGGACCATCGCCATCGGGTCCGAGGATCGCAGGGCCTTGAGCAGACGCGAGGCCAACACCTTGTCCACCCCCAACTGCCCCGCGAGTTTCTGCGGCCCGGCCTCGGAGCCGGGCACCCGCTCGATGACCCTGGTCAGCCCGCGCAGCAGGGCATCGCCAGTCTGGGTGATCCGGACCTCGATGGACTCGAGGGGGCGCTGGGGGCCGGGTGTCGGGATGGCAACTTGGTCTGGCATAGAGGGGAGAGGGCGGGGCGAAATACCAAACGGATCCCTATATAAAGGATGCGTTCTTTGTGAGGTGAGGATAGGGTATCAGGAAATCCGGGCGAGCACAAGATTTCTGTCGAGTTTCAGAGAAACTTCCTTGCAATTGATCCCCGTGCTCGGTTACAACTTGATCCAGGGAGCCGCGGCGCTCCCAGAACACACGGACCGGCCCAGCCCTACCCACCCCGGCGGCCGAATCGAGGAGACCGAGATGATCCGTACCGCAATGTCCACGACCCTGCTCGCCCTGGTGGCCCCCGTCGCCTCCGCTGATGTGATCATGAACACCGGCACCCCAGACCCCGGCTTCATGGGGTATTACGGTTTCGATCTCTTCGCCGATCAGTCCGTGGGCATCGCCTTCACCCCCGACCAAGAGTACCGGCTCGACTCCGTCGCCCTGTGGATGATGAGCAACGACTTCGACGGGCCGGGCCGGACTTACACCGTGTCACTCCGCACCGATGCCGCCAGCGGGATGACCATCCCGGGTGGGACGGTGATCGAGTCGTGGACGGTGGCGACGGGAGCCACGGGATGGATGCCGGTGCTTGATTCGATGACATCGGTGCTCAACCCCTTGCTCGCTGCCGGTACGACCTACTGGATCGTGGCCGAGTCCGACGAGCCGGTGTTCTACAACCCCGTCTGGGTGGCCTCCCAGCAGTCCGAGCCGGTGTGGCACTCGATCCGGAATGCGTTCAACCCGGACGGCGGGTGGATCTCCGGCTGGGGCGAGGGCGTGCCTGGGCTGGTGGTGTCCGGCACGGTGGTTCCGGCCCCCAGCGCGGCGGGGCTGCTCGCGGTGGGTGCGTTCGCCGGCCTGCGTCGGCGTCGCTGAAGAATGACCCTTCCTCCCCCGCCGGGAACGGCGGGGGAGGCGTTCTCCGGCTCTGCTGACGCCGCGCCGGACCATTGACCCTTCAAGAGGAGATAGATTCATGAACACGCGCATTCTCGCCGCCTGCCTGGCGGCCGGCCTCGCGGCCCCCGCCCTGGCCGACACCACCACGACCTTCGACAACGGCCTCGAAGGCTGGTCGATCTCCGGCCGGACCGACATCAACCCAACCGGCGGCAACCCGGGCGCGAATCTGCACGGCGTGCTGTTGGATGTGTTCGGCGCCGACATCCGCAACGACAGCAACGCCGCGTTCCTGGGCGACCTGTCCCGCTACGGCAGCTTCGAGTTGAGCATCGACATCCAGGTCAACTCCATCACCTTCTTCGGCCAGGAGGTCACCCGTGACCTCGTGGTCGAGCTGCGCGACTACACCAACGGCAACGGTTACCCCTGGACCAGCGTGTACTACAACCTCGGCACCCTCCAGGCCGCCACCGAGGGCAACGACGGCTGGATCACCTACAGCGTGGTGATCGACGATCCCTTCGCCACCGCGCTCCCCTCGGGTTGGGGCGGCTACGGAGATGAGGATCCCAACACCTACGAGCCGATCCTCCCCGCCGATCGCACCTTTGCCAGCGTGCTGGCCAGCGTGGACGAGATCTCGTTCACCACCTTCGTGCCCGGCTGGTTCTTCGGGTTCACCAACTTCGACATTCAGGTGGACAACATCTCCATCCGCACGGTGCCGGCCCCGTCGGCCTTCGCCCTGCTCGCGCTGGGCGGACTGGTGGGCACGCGTCGGCGTCGCTGATACCAACTGATCCTGTTCCTGTATGGACACGGGCGGCCCCACGGCCGCCCGTGTTCCTTTGCGTCCCCCCCCCTCCCGGCGGCACGGGGTCAGAACGGGAACACGAGTGGCGCGATCAGCACCGGGCACAGCGCGGCGACGATGTTCATCGGGACACCGATGCGCAGGAAGTCCCCGAAGGTATACCCGCCCGGCCCGTAGACCATGAGATTGGTCTGATAGCCGATCGGCGTTGCGAAGCTGGCCGAGGCCGCCATCATGATGGCGATGACAAACGGCATGAAGTTCACGCCCAGGGATTCCGCAGTGGCCTGGGCGATGGAGAACATCAGGGCCACCGCGGCGTTGTTCGTGACCACCTCCGTCAGCAGGGATGTCGTCGCATAGATGGCGAGCAGCACCAGCCACGGGTTGTCGCCCACCATGCCGAGCACGGTATCAGCCAGCAGCCGGGCCGTGCCGCTTGTGTCCATGGCCATGCCGATGCCGAGTGAAGCGCCGATCACGATGAGCACGGACCAGTCGATGGCCCGGCGGCCTTCGGTCAGGGTGCAGCAGCGGGTCAGGGTCATCGCCCCTGCCGCGAGCGTGCTGGCCAGCAGCATGTCATAGATCCCAGCCGTCGCGGCCGCGATCATGGCCAGCAGGATGCCCAGCGCGATCGGAGCGCGGTTGTGGCGGCGAGGCGAGGAATCTTCCAGCGGGTGGACCAGGAGAAACTCCTTTGCGGCCGCGGCCCGCGTCGCGAAGCCCGCGTCGGACTCGACGAGCAGCAGATCCCCGCCCTGCAGGCGGATGTCACCGATCCTGCCGCTGACCCGCTCGCCGTTGCGAGCCACGGCGATCACGGCGCCGTTGTAGTGATTGCGGAAGCCCGTCTCACGGATGGTGGAACCCGCCAGAGAGCACCCCGGCGCGATGACCGCTTCAAAGAGCCGGTGCCGGATTCGCGCCGAATCAAGCTTGAAAATCTGATCCGTCGCCAGCGTCAGCCCGCGCGTGTTCGTCAGTTCGCGGATGGACTCCACCACGCCGGCGAACAGCAGGCGGTCGCCGGACCGCAGCACCTGCTCGGGGCCCACCGGCGCGACCACCTCGTCCGACCGCGCGATCTCGATCAGAAAGCAGCCGGGCAGGCTCCGCAGGCCCGCCTGATCAACCGACTTGCCAGCCAGGGGGCTTCCTGGGGGCACGAGCAGCTCCAGCGTGTACTCCGTCGGGTCGGACAGGGGCGCCTCGGATGCCCGACGGCTGGGCAGTAGCTTCGGGCCGAAGAACACCAGGAAGAGTGAGCCGAGCAGCGCGGTGGGCAGCCCGACCCAGGTGATGTCGAACATCCGCAACGGACGCAGATCGGTCTGCGCGATCACCAGTCCCGCCACGACCAGATTGGTGCTTGTGCCGATCAGTGAGCATGTTCCGCCGAGGATGGCCGAGTAGCTCAGAGGGATGAGCAGTTTGGACGGGCTGATGCCCAGCTTCTTCGCCCAGTCCTGCACGGCGGGGATCATCATGGCGACCAGCGGGGTGTTGTTGAGGAACGCCCCGATGCCCAGCACGGGCAGCAAGAGGTGAAGTATGGCCCGTCTGTCGGTCTTCGGTCTGCCCAGCAGCGATGACGCGATCCATTCGACCCCGCCGGTTTCCCTCAGCCCCGCCACCACGATGAACAGAACACCCACGGTCAGCAGGCCGGTGTTGCTGAAGCCGGAGAACCCCTCGCCCGCGCTGATCACTCCGATGGTCCAGCCCGTGTCAGTGGGAATGGGGGCGGTCATCAGCACGGTCAGCCCGGCCACCATCACGGCATCCGCCGCGATCCGGGTGCAGGCCAGCAAGGCCAAAACACCCGCCAGGACCGCCAGGACCAGCGCGATTTCAACGGTCATGCCATGTGCCCGGGGTGTGCTTCATCCGAATGCGATGACGGTAGCAGGCCCTCAAGAGCCGATCCGCTTCATCCCGGCTTGACCACGGAGATCAGGTCCAGCACCCGCTCGGCGTTCTCACGCTCGATCTGAATGGCCTTGATCGTGGTCTGCTCCAGGATCTGCGAGCGGACCAGCTCGGCGGTTTCCTTGGCATAGTCCGCGTCCTCAATCTGGCTCAGCACCGAGGCGTTGGATGCGAACTCCTCGCGCAGCACATCCATCTCGGTATCGATCTGGATCATCCGAGTGCCGATGGCGGCCCGGTCGCCGGAGATGATGTTCTCCGCACGCTTCACCAACTGCTGAGCCGCCTCCGGGTCTTTCAACAGCAGGGTCTTCAGATCCACCGGGGTTTCCCCCTCGGGCGTGCGCGGCACCAGCCCCAAGTGGGAAGCGCTGTAGCCGATCAGGATCTGGTCGCCGTTGAACATCGTGCTCTGAGCGATGTGGTCGATGCCCTTCAGGATGCCGTCGATCTGCTCGCCCAGCGCGTTCTGCTCATCCTGAGATCTTGCGCCGGTGTTGGCGCCCTGGACGATCAGGCCGGACAGTTCAAGCACCATGTCCTGCAGCACGCTCAGGCCGCCCTCGGTCGCGCCGAGCCGGGCGGTCTCCCGCTCGAAGCCGTCGATCCGCTTGGTGATCACAACCTGGCGGACCTTGAAGTTCTGGGCGGCCATCAGGCCGGATGGATCGTCCACGGCCCGATTGATCTGCTTGCCCGTGGACAGACGCTCCAGCGTGGTTTGCTGGGCCTGCTGATGCTGACCCAGTGATCGCAGGTTGGTCAGCCAGTTCGAGTTGCCGGGGATTCCAACCACGTACCATGGATCGGGCCTACACCCCCCATAACTCCAGCGGGAATCTCCCTATCCGTCAAAATATCAGACTCCAGCACATCACGGGCTGCGTCGGCTTTTCCGCAGGCCAGCCCGCAGCGGGTGATACCCTTCTCCATGCGTGACACCGATTGGGACATCGCGGAAGGACTCGACCCGGACGGACCCTCCGCGGCCGATCTCGATCGGTTCGGTGATGAACTGGTCCCCTGCCCGGCCTGCAAGGCCCGGATCTACGACCAGTCCGAGATCTGCCCCAAGTGCGGCCACATCCTCGAAGCACCGGCCAAGACCCTGCCCCTGTGGTCCATCGGCGTGATCGTGCTGCTGGTGGGGGTCCTGCTGTTCTGGATGCTCTGAAGTCGCCGCGTTACTCATCCACCCCCAGGTCCCGCTTGGTGAACAGTGCCTCGAAGCGGATCCCGGCCTTCTCGATGTTTTCCCGGGCTCCCTCCAGTCGGTCGATGGTGCAGATGATGGCAACCACCTCGGCCCCGGCGGCTCGAAGAACGCCGACCGCTTCCAGAGCCTGGCCGCCCGTCGTGGCCACATCCTCCAGAAACACGACCTTGTCCCCGGGGTTGACGACCCCTTCTAACTGTTTGGCGGTGCCGTAGTCTTTTTTGGCGTTGCGGACGAAAAGGGTCGGATGGCCGCTGACAAGGCAGGTGGCCGCAACAAGTGGTATTCCCCCTAGTTCCGCGCCGGCGAGCCGGTCCACCCGGCCGCGGTCGGCGGCGATGCGGGCGATCCGCTCCGCGAAGAGATGGGAGAGAGGGCCCAACACCTCAGGGCGGGTGGAGAAGCGATACTTGTCCAGGTAATAGCTGCTTGTGCGTCCCGAACGGAGCGTGAAGGTGCCCCGCAGCAGAGCGGCATCGGCAATGGCCCGGGCCAGGTCTTCTCGGACCTTGGTGGAGGGTTCGTTGGTTGGCATCGCGGGGTTCGTCATGCGGAACCGTAGGTCCGCAGGAATGAATCTTGGCTTGGAACGGTTTTCTGGAAACCCGGGCGGCCCTTTGGGCATATCAGATGGACCCTCGGGTTTCGGGCTGGATCAATCTGATCCGCAATCGGGCCGATGGTGGTTCGGGCCACCGACGATGGCACTACGCTTGGAACTCGGACCCAATCCACGACTTGTTCGATGCCCACGAGTTCGATGCCCTTTGATGCGATACGGAGGATGACATGACCCGCCCCACGATCACCAGTCTGGTTCTTGCCCTTGGGCTTGCCTGTGCAGCCGCTTCCGCTCAGGTCGCGCCGCCCCCTCCGTCTCAGCCGGCGGAGGCCGAGCAGGCTCCGGCGGCCCAGCCGCAGCCGCAGACCCGCCCCACGGTGCAGCCGTCGGAGAATCCCCAGCCCTCCACCGCGCCCCAGCGCATGGCCACGCTGCCGACCAACATCCCCTATCCCAAGCTCGCCCAGCGTGGCGAGGACGGCAAGATCATCCGCCTGAAGGATCTGCCCGATGTGGTGGCCCTGAGGGCCAACCCCACGGTCGGGCCCAAGTCGGTGGACGGGATCATGCCGGTCATGTACGGCCGTCGCGCCCGATTCGAGATGCTGGTGATCGACAATCTTGACCTGATGTGGAGCCTGCGCGACGGCGCGATCCACAGCACCGACATGAACAATCTTCAGTCGCTCGCCGAACTGACGGAGACCATCAAGCCCTTGGTCGGCAGGACCACGCTGTCCGAGGAACTGACCAACCGCGGCATCCTGACCCGCGTGCAGGGGGGCATGAACGAGCACATCGTGCGCGAGTACAAGCAGGCCATCGCCGACGAGATCCAGCTGGCCGAGGGCACGGACGGCATGATGGAGTTCCTGCGATTCATCCTTGAGGATTCGATCCATGAGGCGAACCTGGCCTACTACGGTCTGCTGGTTGAACTGAAGTTCCAGGCCAAGGAGATGCTGGCCGATGCGGGTCTCAAGAACGAAGCCCTCCTCGCCCTGTCAGGCCCCGTGTCCGATGATCCGGATGAACGCGACGAGCAGGTCGAGCGGATGGATACGGCCCTGCGCACCATGAAGGTCGATGACGCCATCAAGCTGCTGTCGCACATGCGTGACCTGCGCCCGAATCCCAATGTCTCACCCACCGTGGTGCGCGTGGATGTGATGCACCCCGGCAAGACGGATCAGTCCGACAGCGCGCTGACCGCCATTGTCCAGACAGGAAAGAATGTGGTTCATCCCAACGACGCCGCCAAGACCGAAAAAACCGAGGAGTGAACCTCGGACAACACACCCGCCCGGGGCGTATGGCGTCCCGGGTTTTTCATGCGCACTTTCCCGGCCCCCTCCCCGCCTTTTCCCCCTGGGCCCTCCACACCCAATCCGATGGGGTCACGCGTCCAGATGGGGCTTGTCCAGCGGGCGGACGAAGGGGAAGGGGATCACCTCGCGGATGGTCTCCTTGCCGGCCATCAGCATGACGAGGCGGTCGATGCCCAGGCCCATGCCGCCGGCGGGCGGCATGCCCACCTTGAGCGCGTCGATGAAGTCCTGGTCGAACGAGCGGAAGGTGGACTCCTCATCGTCAATCCCGGCGAGCTGCTCGCGGAACTTGGCTTCCTGGATGTCCGGGTCGTTCAGTTCCGTGTAGTGCGGTCCGACCTCCATGCCCGCGATGAACAGGTCGGCCCGGTCCGCGAAGCGCGGGTCGTCCGGGCACGGGCGGGTCAGGGGCGAGAGCGAGGCGGGGTAGCGTGTCACCCAGGTCGGTCGGTCGGGTTTGATGCCGTTTTTGGTATCCTTTTCAACGACCTCCTCAAAAAGCTCATTGGCAATGAGCAGGTGGTCCAGTGGCACACCGCCCTTGCCCTTCACCGGCAGCCCGTGCTTGACCGCCTTGGCGTGGACGCGGACGGTATCCTCCATTGGGAAGCCCAGCACCCGCTCGAACAGATCGGCGTAGGTCACCTCCTCGAAATCCTTGGCGTAGTTGATGACCAGATCGCCATACTTGATCTCAAGACTGTCTTGAGTTTCTTGCGGCGTACGGAATCGCAGAGCGTCCAAAGGATTGGATGACTGCTTTGCCTGTACCAATGCACCATACACATCGAGCGGGAGATTGTTCTTGTGGTAATCGAGGTGTTCGATCAGTTGGAAAACAAAAGGTTGATCGGTATCGAAGACTTGGCCAATAGATTGCCCTGCGTGCTTCCCAGCGTTGAATACTGGTTTGCGTAGACGATTGGCATCCGTTGTGCCTACTGCGACACGCGCCGCCTCGCGCACGATGGCCTCGGTGACTTCCATCACGGAGTGGACATCGCCGTACGCCTCGTAGAGTTCGATGGCGGTGAACTCGGGGTTGTGACGCTTGTCCACGCCCTCGTTGCGGAAGTTGCGATTGATCTCGTAGACCTTGGGCATTCCGCCGACGAGCAGGCGCTTGAGGTACAACTCCGGCGCGATGCGCAGGGACAGCTCTATGTCCAGGGCATTGAGGTGGGTCAGGAAAGGGCGGGCGGCCGCGCCGCCGGCCTGGGCTTGGAGCATCGGCGTTTCGACCTCGACAAAGCCGCGTGCGTCGAGCAGGCGACGGATGCCCGCGATGATCTTCGAGCGGAGCAGCAGCGTGCGGGTGGTCTCCGGGTTGGACCACATGTCGATGTACCGGCGGCGGGCGCGGGTTTCGGGGTCGGTCAGGCCCGCGTGCTTCTCGGGCGGGGGCATCAGGCACTTGGACGCGGGGCGGAGCGAGGTGGCCCAGCAGGTGATTTCGCCGGTCTTGGTCCGCATCAGCGGGCCCTCGGCGATGAGCAGGTCGCCCAGGTCGGACTGTTCGCCAAAGGCGAATCCCTCGGCATCACAGTCCCGCTTGGAGACGGCAACCTGGAAGGACTCGTCGGAGTGGTCGCGCAGGTTCAGCCAGATCAGCTTGCCGGTCGGTCGGCGCAGGACGATGCGCCCCGCGATGCGAACGGTGGGGCGACGGTCCTGAAAGCCTTCTTCCTTGCCCTTCTCCTGGTGTTCCTGATCGGCGGCCTCGTCGTACGCCTGGCGGGCATCGGCCAGGGACAGCAGTCCGTCGGTGCGTTGGCCGTAGGGTTTGAGCCCCATCGCCGCCACCGCGTCGCGGTTGACGCGGCGCTGGAGTTCGAGCTGGTGGAGGTCCTGCGGCTGGTTTTCGGTGGTGGTGTCGCTCACGCGACGATCGTAGCGTGGGGCACGGCATCCGGGCCTGCGGCGAGGCACGAGCGGGGATCAACGCCGGTTGATAGTCACCTCGACCTGGGCAGTGCGCTGGGTGTCGCACAGGGGACGGCTGGCATCGGGTTCTGAGATGACTTCCTTCAGGCTGATGCCGCCGAAGGTGTCGATGGTCTGCTTGGCGGCCAGGTCCAGTCGCCGGTGGAGGGGGCAGAGGCGCCCGGAGTGGTTCTCCAGCCCGAGTGGGCACTTGGTGATGCGTTCCACGGGGTTGATGGCGTTGATGACATCCAGCAGGCTGATCTGCTCGGCGGGCATGGCCAACCGGTATCCGCCGCCAACGCCGCGCCGCCCGACGATCAGATCCGCCTGGGCAAGGGATTGAAGCACCTTGGCCAGGTAGTTCGGCGGAACCTTGGTGATCTCGGCCAGCTCGTTGGTGGGCATGAGTCGTTCGGGCTCGTAGGCCAGGCAGCTCATGGCACGCAACGCGTACTCGGCGGTCTGATTCAACAAAGGAAGCTCCGATCTCTTCGGGCAGTGACAAGGGTATCCCTTGCTCTTGAGGAGTATTCCCTGTTTGGTCGGGTGGGATCGATCATGCAGCCTCCGGTGTGTGCCACGACATCTTACCGAGGGGTCGCTTATTGGGTTCGGTCCGTTTCGTTCCGTCCTCCTTGATGATGCGGATATCCATTTTGCAGAGCGAGGGGGATGGTGGGGGGGTGTCAAAAAAAGCAGGAGCCCGCGCGGGGTCTCGGCGCGCGGGCTCCGTGTGAGCCGCCCTGTGCGTTGAAACAACTCCAGGGCCGGCGTCGTGGTTCTGGCCGCGGATCTTTGGGAGAGCCGCGTCGTGTGTTTCAGGTTTACAGGCCCGATGCGGGCCGGGTTTCCGCTTTCCCAGAGAATGAATTATTCTTTATGCTGGGTGTCCTTTTCGAGCCGTTCCACCATGCGGTCCATCAGGGCGGCCAGCCGGTCCATGCGGGCCTCGAAGCTGCGTTCGATCGCCTCCATGCGGTGCTCCACGGCTTGGATGCGGTCATCGAAACGGGCCTGGGCCTCCGGCACGCCGCGGGCGATGTGCCGCTGGAGTTCCTCCAGGCGTTTTTCGGCCTCGTCCGCGGCATGGACGAACAGGCGTCCGTCACGGAGTTCGAGCAACTGGCGGGAGGCATCGCGGCGCAAGCCCTCGGCCATGCGTTGGAAATCGAGGGCTCGCTCACGGACCATGCGTTCGATCCGGGCGGCTTCGTTCTCGTCCAACTGAATCTCGACATCAAGACTCAGTTCATTCGTCGAGCCGGGCGTGATCCTGATGCCCGAGTGGGGGGTGGCCACCCCGGGTGTGATGTTGACGGACAGTGCCTCCGGGTTGTACGCGGCGAGTTCGGCCCGGAGTGTCCGGGTCGTCCCGGCGCGCTTCACGACGATCTGGACCGCATCCCCGGCCTTGGCCGTGGACAGACGGTTGAGGAGGATCTCGCCCGTTGCGCCGTCCGATCCATCGATGGAAAGGATGATGTCGTGCTTCTGGAGCCCGGCCTTGGCTGCGGGCAGCCCGTCGATCACACTGTCCACCAGAAGGGCCGGCGTCTGACCCAGTCCCAACTGGGCGCGGAGGGCCTCGCCCGGTTCGCTGAAGTTGATGCCGAGCATGACCGGGGGCGGCGCCTGAACAGCCCGTGCGGCAAACCCGCGTGGCGGCTCGGGCGGCACGGGAGCGCCCGGGGAGACATTCACCATTCTCGCACCAGGGGCACGCTGGACAAACATGTGCCCGGGCGCGGATGGGGCCGGGGGGGGCGAGGGAGGCGCCAGGATGAAGCGGTGAACGGTGGAGCCGTCGGGGGTAAGCAGCAGCACCTGGTCCGCCTCGCGGACCACGCGGCTGCTTGGCCAGTCCTGCCCGTCGAGCTGGACCAGCACGATCACGCCGTCCTCGATGCGCAGCTCGGCACGCTTGCCGTTCTCGATCTGCACGATGGTCTGCACGGACCCCGAGGCCTGGGGTGCTCTGGCGGCGTTTGACCCCGTGGCGGTCGGGGCGTTCTGGGCGGTAGGGGCGGTAGGGGCGGTCGGGGCGGTAGGGGCGGTCGGGGCGGCTTCCACGGTGAACTGCCCGGCGGCGGCCCCTGCGATCATGGCGATCAAGGCCGCGGGGGCGATTGCTCTGGTCAGGCGTGTCATGGAATGGTTCTCCTTCGTTGCCGGTGTTTCCGGCGGTGCTTGCGTGGCGACCCGACTCACTGGATGCGGCCCGGGCGGCTTTCCGTCAGGCACCGGTGTTGTTTTCGTGCATGGTCTCAGTACGAACGAATGACCTGAATCTCGGCCGCGGGAATGGCGACGGGCACAAGGCGACCGGTATCGTCGCGCACCTCGCGATAAACACGGTCGGTGATGCGACGCTCGATGATCTGACGCAGATACACCACCTCCACCGAGCCATCCGGGCGCGGCGTGGTTTCGACGATGAGCTGCTCGGGCACCTCACCCACCACGATGCCCGCGGTGCGCCCCGCGTTGAGATAGCGGTCGAGCGCCTGGTCGGGCGTGGCCTCGTGCAGGCCAGGTCCGGCGGGCAGCAGCCCCGCGGTGTGCGTGCTGCCCGCGCGGTGGAGGATCGGGGTCCCGGTGGTCCACACGAGCAGCAAGGCGGCGGCGGCGGCCCATCCGCCCCAGCGGGCCAGCCCGTCCAGACGGCGTTGCAGCGGCGCGCCGTCGGTGATGAACTCGGGCAGATCCACACGGTCGGCGCAGGACGAGGCCGCCCGGAGGCCCTCGCACATCAGTTCGTGCTGGCGCTGGGCCTCGGCCAGATCACGCCAGATGCCTGCATCCTGCTCGGCCGCGGCACGGAAGGCCTGCCAGTCGTCGGCCCCGGCGCGGGCATCGATGATGCGGGAGATGAGCAGATCGCGTCCATCCGGTGTGGTGGCATCGGGGCGGATGGTCCCGGCGGTCGGTTGCGGGTTGTGTTCGTCCATGCTCCGCCTCCATCGTGCCCGCATCCGGGCGGTGTTTCATGCCGTTCCGGTCGCGACCGGGGCGGCGGACCGTTCATCACTGGATGCCAGCTCGCGCAACATCCGTCGCCCTCGGGCGATGCGTGTCTCGATCGTGGTCTCGGGCAGGTCCATCGCCTCCCCGATCTCGCGGTAACTCATGCCCTTCAGGCATCGCATCAGCAATGGCTCGCGGTATCCCTCGGGTAAATCCCGAGCCAATGTGATGAGGCGTTCACCCTCTCGCTGGCGTTCGAGTTGTTCCGGGGGCGGTTCAGCCTGGGGCTCGGTGGGTGTTCTGCCGACCAGACGCAGGAACCCCTGGCGTTTGCGGGTGGTGCCCCGCCCCTCGGCCCGGGCGACATTGATCGCCACCATCCGCAGCCAGGGGCGGAAAGCTTCCGGATCCCGGACCTCGCCGGCTTTGCGGCACATCTGCACGGCCACGGCCTGAAGCAGGTCCTCCAGATCGGCCTGACGCGGCTTGTGGGCCAGCAGGATGGCCGCCACCCAGCGCCGGTGCTCGATCCAGACAAGGCGCAGGGCATCCCGGTCGCCGGCAATGGCCGACAGGATCGTGTCCCGGTTGGTGTTCCATTCGTCCACGACCCGTTTGACCCTGAAACTGCCTGTGCGCCCGGTTCCGGGCATTGGACCCCTTCGCTACGATGCGTCTGGGTCGATTGTCCGTCAGCGGTTTGGATATTTTCCTCAGCGTCCGAGAACTATGCGAGATTCCTCCAGCCAGATCCCGGGGCGTGTCTCGCCATCGGACCCCGGCATCATGTCCTTCGGTGATCACCTGGAGGATTTGCGCCGGCGGGTGCTGTATGCCATGATCGGGGTGGTTCCGATCTTCTGCATCACCTTTGCGTTCGGGCGGCCGCTGATGGGCCTGCTGATCGCCCCGGCGCGGTCGGCGTTGATCAGCGGCGGGCAGGCCAGTTCCCTGCTGGCCACGGGGCCTTTCGAGACCTTCGGCACGGTGGTCCACATCGCGTTCGTGGTGACGGTGCTGCTGGGCGCACCGTGGATTCTGTATCAGCTCTGGAAGTTCATCTCTCCGGGGTTGTACGAGCATGAGAAACGCTTCGTCCACATCCTGATCCCGTTCTCGGGGATTCTGGTGGCGATCAGCGTGGTGTTCATGTATCTGGCGATCCTGCCGGTGATCCTGGCGTTCTTCATCGGGTTCAGCTCGAAGATCGACCCGCCGCACCCCGGGTCGGCGCCGTTGCCGGAGGGCATCGTGCTGCCGCAGTTCCCGGTGTTGAACCGGGATCCGGTGGAGCTGGAACCCGGCACGGCGTGGGTGAACAGCGACCTGTGGCAGTTGCGGATCGCGGTTCCGGACAAGCGGGGACATGTGACGATCAAGTCGGTCGAGATCGTGGACGGTCAGGGCATCGTGCAGCAGTACCGCATCAGTGAGTACATCAAGACGCTGCTGAACCTGGCGCTGGCCTTCGGCATCGCGTTCCAGACGCCGGTGGTGGTCATCATGCTGGGGTGGGTGGGGATCCTGGACCCACAGGCCATGCGCAAATACCGGCGGCACGCGATTGCGGCCTGCACGCTGATCGGCGCGGTGCTGACTCCCGCGGACCCGATCTCCATGCTCCTGCTGGCCATCCCGCTCTACGGGTTGTATGAGTTGGGCCTGTTCATTCTGCGGGTGCTGCCGGCGGAGAAGGTCGTCGGGAAGCGCAAGGAGCCGGCGGGGGCGGGGGATTTGTGATGCCTGATCCGCGCGAGGTCACGCCGGTCGATCTGGCCATGATGGCCCACGCGATCGCGCTGGGCCGCGCGGCCGGAACGGCGGGTGAGGTGCCGATCGGCGCGGTCGTGTACGAGACCGCGACAGGCGCGGTGCTCGGCCAAGCCGCCAACACGCGCGAGCACGACCGCGACCCGTGCGGACACGCGGAACTGATCGCGATCCGGGCCGCGGCGCGGGCGGTGGGAGACTGGCGGCTGAACCACTGTTCCCTGGCGGTCACGCTCGAACCGTGCCCGATGTGCGCCGGGGCCATCGTCAACGCCCGCTTGGGGCGCGTGCTGTATGGAGCGGATGACCGGAAGGCGGGGGCAGTTCGCTCGCTGTTCACACTTCTGGAAGATGAACGGCTCAACCACCGCTGCACGGTCATCCCCGGCGTGGAGGGCGAGGCGTGCGCCACGATGCTCAGCGATTTTTTCCGGGCGTTGCGGTCCAGTCGGGGGGGGTAAGGGCGATCTCCGCCGCGACTCGGTCGGCGGGTGTGTCGATGTCGATCACCGCGCCCTCCGTGGTGCTGATGCCGCGCCGGTCGGTCCCGAAGAATGCGTGCGGCCCGTCGGGCGCACCCGTGCGCAGCATCAGTGCGTTCGGCGTGCAGGCGATCACCCCCCCGTCGGGGATGAAGGCGGGAGGCAGGTCCTGACGGCGGAACACGCCGTGGTTGAGCACCTCGCCTTCCCACGGGCGCACCGTTCCGGCTTCGTCCAGGCGTGCGATCCACCAGGGGTGATATTTGCCCACCGGCGCGTAGCTCTGCACGCTGTGGCAGCCGGAGGAGACGAGCAGGTCCACGGCCCGATCCGTGAGGTCGGGGGGGCGGACGGGCACATTGGCATAAAGGATGACGACGGGGTTGGGAGGCGAGCCCAGTTGCAGGAAGGCGTGCCGGGCGGCGTCGTCCACGCGGGCGGTGTCGTGGGCCAGTTCGGGCGGACGGGCGATGGTCTCCGTGCCCATCTCGGCGGCCACGGACAGCGCGACCGGATCATCGGACGACACCACGACGCGCGACACCGCGTGGGATGACAGGGCGTGGTCAATGGTCCAGGCGATGCAGGGTCGTCCGGCGATGGGACCGGTGTTCTTGCCGGGCAGGCCCTTGGACCCTGCCCGTGCGAGGATGATGGCGGTGGCGTTCACGCCGCGGTTCCAGCGGCTTGTGTCGCCTTGCCTTGGGCGGCGTGGGTGGTGCCCAGACGCTTGCGGATGAGTCGGGCGGCATCGATCAGGCCGTGCTCAAAGGCGTCGAGCCCCTGGCTGCGCCAGCGGGCATCGCAGACCATGCCGTCGCAGCGCACGCGGACGATCTCGGATTCAATGCGAGCCGCCCGCTCCGCTGGGATCGGGAGCGGTTGGATGCGATCCTCCGTCCAGGCTGGCATCGGGTCGATCACCGCGCCGCCCAGCGTCATGGTCCAGCGGTCGTAGAACGACTCGATCTGTTCCAGCGTGGCATCGCATCGCGTCATACGCGGCAGCACCCAGGGCGTGGGCAGACCGGCGACCAGGGCGGGGCGGGTGTCGGCGATCGCGCCCATGCGTTCCATCACCGCCTCATACCGGTCCACGCCGGTCAGTTGCTTGTAGGAGCGGGCATCGTTGGCGAGCAGGTCCACCGACAGCACGCCCAGCCCGCTCGCGGCGAGCCGGGAGGGGTCGATATCGTCGTGAAGGAGATCGGTGCGGAGGTGGACGCAGGCCGCGCCAGACTCGTCGGCCAGTTCGATGATGTCCATCACGCCCGGGTGCATCAGGGGGTCGCCGGGTCCGTCGAGGACAAGGACCGCGTCCTCGCGGAGCGATATGTGCTCCCGGATCAGCCTGTGGGCGGCCTTGAGGTCGATCGGCCTGCGGTCGCCGGGGATGGGGCCGCCGCGCCTCCACGCGCCGAAGTCGGCGCTGGCCAGACGGCCGGGGCACAGTTCAAGGATGAGCGTGCGGGCGGATCTGAATGGCTTGACGGTCTCCATCACGCGGGCGGCCTGCGTCGCTGAGGCCTCCGCGGCCTGGTCTCCCAATCGCTCCATGGCGTTGGCGATGAGCACGCGTCCGGGTGTGGAGTCCGCGATGGCCCGCAGGCCCAGGTCACGCACGCACGGATCGACCTTCACGCACAACAGGGTGGAGATGGGGTCGGCCTGCGGGCGAACGGGCACATAGCCAAGCACACCGCCGATGGTGCCCAGCGGGCTGGCGATGTCCTGCAGCTTGACGATGGAGGCAACCGCCTCCCTTCCGAGCACGCACCCGGCCAGACCCGGCGCGGCCTGGCTGAAGACGATCTGCTGACGCTCGGGCTCGGCCCGGTGGCGTTCCATCATCGCGTCGAGCAGGGCGGGGTCGGTCAAGCACCAGTCCGCGCCGACAACAGCGCAGGCATCGGTGCCGTGGCGTTCCATCACCGAAAGGATGGTCGTCGGGTCGAACTGCTCGTCAAAGACAGTGGTCTGGGCGATGCCGCCCCGGTAGCAGTCCGCCGCGGCGGCCCGGGCAACGCCCACGGCACGGGTGCGCTCCCGCCAGCGGGCGCGGTCCACGGCCTCGATGATCACGCTTGATCCGAATCCGGAGCGTTCCACCAGCATCCGGGTCCGTTCAGGCTCGGGGGTCAGCACGCGAACGCGGCGGACCGAACGGCAGCGGAGGATGCGCTCCAGCGTCAGCGACAGCGCGTCGCGTCCGCGCCAGACGGGCTCGGCCAGGTCGCGACGCACGCCCAGCCCGGAATAGTCCGGATCGCAAAGCACGAAGAGTTCGGGATTCGTGACGCGGTGCGTGTCCGATCTTGGAGTCTCGGCGGACTCGACCTCATCCCGGGTCACCTTGGCGCGATTGCCAGACAGTGCGTCGAGCGCCACGCTGATCGTTCGCCCCAGCTCGTCCCCGGCCTCACCGATCCAGCCGACATTCTTGATGTCGCGCTCGATGGTGAGACGATGGACCGCGCTCTCATCATTCCCGCCGCGCAGCGCGATGGCCCGGTCGGCCTTGAAGCGGTTGAGCACGCCGGACTGGTTGATGAACTCCACCAGGCGGAACGCCGGCTGGAGTTTGGCCACCACATCACGGATGCGGTGGACCTCCTGGATGAAAGTATCCGCCCTTCTGGCGTCGTGCAGGCATGCGAGCGCCTTGGTGAGATGCTGCTTGGCAGCCCGGCTTTCATGGGCGATCCGGTGGGACTGCGTCCGAACGGTGTCGAGATGGGCCCGCAACCGGGGCAGCACGGCCTGGGGGTCGCGTGCCTGCCGGGCGGTGTCCGGCAGCGCGGGGCGCGGGCGGCTGGCAAAGCGATTCAACGCCTCGCGCAGGGTCATGGTCGTGGCGTGGCGTTTGGAGGCACCGCCCTCGGTCGCGTCGATCACCAGCAGGCCCGCCTGGGTGTCCGCCATGAAGTCGGCCTCGAACTGGGCGAGGTAGGTGGCCATCTGCTCGTCGGTGTAGACGCGGCGCCCGCGCTGGTCCAGAACGGAACGCAGGCTGGCCCGCATCCGGGCGATCCGCTCCCACTCGAGCATCTCCAGGCTGCGCTCCGCGTTCAGCTCACCCTGCCAGACACGGTGGATGGCCGCGCCGGCGGAGTAGTACTGCCCGTCGGTAAAAGCCAGGTCCTGGCCGATCAGGATGACCGGGTCACAACCCAGATGGCGTGCCAGCGCATAGCTGAGGTGTGCCACGGTCGCGCCGGGCTTGATGCGCCCCATGTCGCGCTTGAGGTCGGGGCCGATCAGATCATCCAGAACATCGTCCTGCGTGCAGAGAATCTCGCCTGGAAATGCTTCGAGGATGGCGGGGTTGGCCTTGGGTTCCGCCACGAGGCGCACGCCGCGCACATCCTCGGGGGTCAGGCCTTCGTAGAAGCGGCCGCTCATCTCGTGGTGGTCCAGCGCGGTGACGAAGTGAGGCCTGATGCCCGCGGCCAGCATCGGCTTGAGCACCGTCTGCACGGCGATGATGACCACGCGGTCGCGCACGCCAGGCTCGCCGAGCAGCGCAAGGTTCTTCTGAAGACTCGGCCCGGCGGCCACCGCCACCGCGGGGAAGCCCTTGCAGGCATCCTTCAACGCGGTAATGCCCGCGCAGGTGGTGTAGTGATCGGCGTTCATCAGCATATTGCGCAGCGTGACGGGGGCGTGGACCAGCGTGGTGACCACATGGGTCCGGGTGGATCGCACCACTTCGCCCATGGTGCTTCCAAACCGTGCCGCGCCGTCCCCCAGGCGGGCCATGCTCGCCGGATGCTCAAGGATCTTCACGCCCACGGCCAGCAATCCCTCGCTGTGAGTCAGCAGTCGTGTCAGCGATGCGGCATCATCCGGATCGGTGGCGATCACGCACTGGCCCAGGGCCAGCCACGCGCTGTGGTCCACGCGTTCAAGCACGCCACGCAGCAGGGACAGATCCGGCTCGTAGCAGATCACGATCGACCGGTTGCCCATCCGCTCCTGCACCACCCGGACATGGTGCCCGAGCGCGAAGCCCATGATGCACGCCGCGGCGGATTCGACTGGATCGATCCCCTCGGCGAGCCGGGCGGCCTCCTCCGCCCCGCGCCTGGGGCTGGACAGTCGGCGGCCCTCCAGAGTGGCCGAGAGCAGCCCATCCTGGCCGGGCTCGAAACGCAAGCCGGCGCGCGCGGGGGCACGACGCAGCCGATCCACCAGCGGGGCGTTGCGGGCGGACAGGGCGAACAGGTTGCGTTCGAAGATGGCCGGATCGGGAGGCATACCCAGATCCAGGGGGGTGCTGGACATGCCGCCCAGCCCGGAAAAGCCTGTCCCCAGCACGGCATCCAGATCAAAGGGGTTGGCGGGCATCGGGGCATCCGGGCTGTTCATGAGAATCCTTGGTTGGCTCGGAGTCGTGGGGGAGGGGGGGAGAGGATGAGGTGGGGCTGTTGAGAGAATCGACCCATCGGCGTTCGTATCTTCAGATTGTGCGACACCCCGCTCCCATGGCGTGCGAACCATGGGGCATGGTCCGATCCCTGCTGCCGCTCGCCCAGGTCTTTGAGCCCGCCATGCCGTCGGTTCCGGCCACGCCGTTCCTGGAACGATGGATCACAGGCTCGGGCTTCGCCGGGGCGGGCGTGCTGATCGGCCTGGGCATCGTGGCATACCTGATGCTCTCCAGGAGCAGCCGGGCCCGTCTGGCCCTGCCCGTCGCCGCGGGCCTGTGGGTGCTGGGGGCCGGGGTGCTGGCGGTCGGTCAGTGGGTGGTCACACCCCGCGAAGAACTGCGTGCCGCGGTACGGCAGCTCGTGGGGGCCACGGCTAACGGCGACCGCGCGGCGGTCGGCGCGATGCTGCACGCCGATGCCCGCGTCCGCACAAGCTACGCGCGTGCGGAGGGCCGGGAGCGCATCCTGCCGCTGGTGGACATGGTCCGCGGCCGGATCACCGGGCACAGCGTGCGGCGTGTGGAGGTGGACATGCGCGGTCCCCGGGTGGCTCGCACCCACCTGCGGCTCTCCGTCACGGCCGATGGCATCCCCCCCGCCAGCATCTGGACCATCGACTGGCAGCGTGCTTCCGAGGATGCACCGTGGCAGGCCACCCTCATCGAGCCGCAGTGGATCCAGGGCATGACCAACCCCGCCGGATCATGAACGGGCGTGTGGAAAAACTCCAAATAGCAAAGCGATAAAGGGCAAAGCAAGAGGAATGGATGCCCGTGCCGCCTCCTGACTTGCCCTTTTTCGCTTTGCCATTTCCCGCTTTTCCATACGCCGCCGATGCTCTACCTGTCCGGGATGGCCACCAGCCGGCTGGCTTGAAGACGCTGGGCGGATCCGCCGGTGCCGGTGCGCACGGTCTCCTTGATGCCCTGCCCGTTCAGCAGGTTGTGCGGGTGCTTCTGGCGGGTCTGGCGCAGACGGATGGACTCGATCGGCGGCTGGGTCTCGCCGTCGTGGTCATCCTCGGAAAACACGCCCACCGTGACCATCGACATGCTGGGACCGTGGTAGTAAAACGCGACTTCACCATCGGCACGCAACTGTCGCGCAGCCCGCTCGGCCTCACGCTGGAACAACTGGAGTTCCTCCGGTGCCGGGCGTCCCATGTCCGGGCGGGCGTACACGCCGACCTGCAGGGTGTACGCGGCCTCGGACTTGCCCAGACGCTGGCGGACGGTGCGCAGATTGAGTTCATCGGTGGTGGCGTCGGTGCGTTGCGCGGCGGGCGGGATCAGCATGGCCGCCGCGAAGGGACTCATGCCACCGATGCTTGTCTCACGGACCTGGCGCAGGCCCGCCTGCGCTTCCGGGGTCGCCGGATCGTTGTACCGGCCATACACGATGATGGGTCGCTTGTCGCGCAGGGCGATGTATGCGCCGCTCAGCCCGGTGGTGTGGACGGTTTCCAACATGCGGTTGGCATCGTCCATGCGGCCGCTGGGAACGCCAGCGACCAGCACGCACCACGACGAAGACTCGGCTGGGGTGCCGGATGTTTCGTCCAGCGCAAAGATGGCCGATGCCTCGCGGGCGTATGGATCAAGGGCTTGCTTGTCCCGGGTCTCGGCCGATCCACATCCCCAGAATAAGGGAGAACACAACCCAAGAACCCCAAACGGAACGAGCCGCGCAGGACTTGCCCAACACCCGAACAAACGAAAAACGGCCTTACAAAGGGCAATTCCGGGCACTTGAAGCTCCTTGTCGATTTTTTTCGTGGGTCCGTGCATCGGTTATTGTCGGTAAGATACTGGGAGGCATGGGGTTCCATGCGTGGAACAGGAATTCGTGAAGTTTGCAGGGTCGTGAAATGGGTCGTCGATAGAACCAACAGACAGGGAATACGAATCGTTCCGTATCCAATATGTAGTGTGTGCCGATGTGGTGGGCACAAGAGGCACACGCAAGAATGGGAGGCCAGCCTTGATGTCAGAACTGTCACCGATTTCGACCGGAGCTGCGAGCCGCGTGGGGCGTGTGGGCCCCGGAGGATCGTCTCGCTCCGGCTCGTCCGGGTCCAGCCGCGTGCCGGGTCGGGATCGCGGCGAGGACCAGGTGGAGTTTTCCTCCCATGTCCAGTACCTTGTCGAGCTGAAGAACGGCGGACCGGTCCGCATGGAACTGGTCAACCGTATCCGCTCCGAGATCGAGCAGGGGACCTACGAGACCCCGGAAAAGCTTGAGGCCGCGATCGGCGAGCTGCTGAGCGATCTGGAAGACTGAATCAGGACCGTGGCGTCTGAAACCAGCCCCAGCCCCGCGTCATCGGACGCGGGTTTTTTCATGGATGATCCGAAGTTGCGTTGCCCGATCTCAAACAGCCGGATGGAGGCGCGGCGGACCGATGTCTCCCGTTGGGGTGCGTGAGAATCCGATCGGATTCGCGGAATTGCCCATGATGAACGGCGTCCGGCTGCCGCTTGTCCGGAAGAGGATCGGCCGCCCGCGCTCTGGGTGAGGCCTTGCGCGAAAGGGCACGCATGAACCGCAAAGAACGGATCCGCAACACGCTCCCGTCCGTGATGACGGCCCTGCTGGTGCTGGGCGCAGGCGGACCGATCGGCCTGTCGTCATGCGCTCCCCGGCAGCACACGGCGCGTCTGTACGCCGATATGGGGTCGCACACCCGCCCCATCACCACCGGCTCGGCCCGCGCCCAGCGGTACTTCGATCAGGGCCTGCAACTCACTTACGGGTTCAACCATGACGAAGCGGTCCGCTCCTACCAGCGGGCGGCCGATCTGGATCCGGGCGCGCCGATGCCTTGGTGGGGCATCGCCTACTGCATGGGCATCAACATCAATGATCCGGTGATGGGCGAGGAACGGTCCAGGCGCGCGTGGGAGGCCGTGAACGAGGCCAAGGCGCGTCTGGACGCGGCCGCGCCGGTCGAGAAGGCCATGATCGAGGCGTTGTCCGAGCGGTACGCATGGCCCGCGCCCGAGGACCGCTCGCCCCTCGACCGGGCCTACGCGGAGGCGATGGGCCGCGTCCACGCGGCCTTCCCGCACGATGCGGATGTTGTCGCGCTCTACGCCGAGTCGCTGATGAACCTCCAGCCGTGGGACTACTGGACCCACGACGGCCGGCCGAAGGGACGCATCGAGGAGATCGTCTCGGTCATCGAGCGCGGGCTGACAAGCTATCCGGACCACCCCGGCCTGAACCACTTCTACATCCATGCCGTCGAGGCGTCGGACGACCCGGACCGCGCCGTCCCCGCGGCCGACCGGCTGATGACGCTGGTGCCCGGCTCGGGGCATCTGGTGCATATGCCCTCGCACATTTATGTGCGTGTCGGGCGGTACGCCGACGCGCGCCGGTCGAACGAGCGGGCGGTGGCGATCGATCGCGCGTACTTCAAGACCGCGCCGGCGTCCGGGATCTACGCGACATACTACGGGCACAACCTGCATTTCCTGGCCTTCGCCACGATGATGTCGGGCAACGAGGCCGAGGCGTTGCGGGCCGCCCGGGACCTGGAGGCGGACATGCCCGAGGCCCCGTTGCGCGAGTTCGCCGGGGTGATCGACGGCATCATGCCCACCACCTTCCATGTGCTGGCGCGGTTCGGCCGGTGGGAGGAGATCCTGGAGGAGCCGGATTACCCCGAGTGGCGGCTGATGTCCCGCGCTGCGCGCGCCTACGCCCGGTCGGTGGCGTGCTCGGCGCTGGGGCGGACCGAACAGGCGCGCACGGAGCTGGCCGAGTTCGAGCGCCGGGCCGAGCTGGTCCCGGAAGACTGGTTCATCGTGCAGAACAGAGCGGGCGATGTGTTGCCGATCGCGCGGGCGGTGGCGGAAGGCGAGTTGCTCTTCCGCGAGGGCCGGCGCGAAGAGGCTTTCGAGCGCCTGCGGGAGGGTGTCACGCTCGAGGACCGGCTGGTGTACGACGAGCCGCCGGGCTGGATGCTGCCCGTGCGCCACGCGCTGGGCGCGCTCATGATGGCCGACGCCCGCTACGCGGAGTGCGAGCGGATCTATCGGGAGGATCTGGCCCGCAACCGCGAGAACCTGTGGGCCTTGACCGGCCTGCGATCGGCCCTGCAGGCCCAAGGCAAGCACGCGGAGGCGGCCGAGGCGGGCGTGCGCTTGGAAGCCGCACTGGCCGACGCCACCCTGCGCCCCACCTCGTCCTGCTTGTGCGAGCCGTGATGAGCCGTGCCGGAGTTTCGCGGTCTTGCGAGCGGCTCGAAACCCCCTCCCGCGGCGTGGGCCGGGCGGGCGATGCTCGGCGGGATCGCCAGCGTTCGCAAGCCGCGTCATCGCTGATTTAACAGGTTGACGACTGTTCGATTCTTTCCACCAAGAACCACCGTCTGCGGTGGTTCTTGCGTTTTCGGACCAGCCTTGTCGATTGGTGCGGACGCTTTTCCAGTTCGTGAAAGACTTTTCGTTGACTCTTTGCTCTCAAGGGGTTAGGTTAGATCGAGATCCGCATCCTGGGGGGGGCGGTCGCATGAGATTCCGGATGGAGTTGCCCCAGGCTTGGTCAAAGCCTGGCTGGGAGGTTGTTTGTCTCGCAGGTTCCACCCGGAAGTGTGGTTTCATCGAAAGAAAGAGGAGAAGACAGATGAAGATGGGATATCAGACCACAGTTGGAGCGGCGGTACTCACCGTTCTCGCTGGTGCGGTCACAGCGGGCACGGTGACGGTCGGCACTGCTGCTTCCGTCAACACCGCCGCGCAGCAGGCGGCGGACCATGCCGCCGTGTTCGGCTCGGGCTACAGCCTTATCCAGAGCGGCCTGACCAGCATGAGCGGCAGCAGCCCGAGCTTTGATCTGGCCTTTGGCTCAATCACGAGCGGCGAAGCCAGCAGCGCTGCCGGCAACTTCTATCTGGGTTCAGGCGCTGGCCTGAACTCCTCCGGGACCGGTGACTGGTTCAGCAATGTGGCCGGTGGTGCGGCCGCGCTGAGCGGTGACACGGTTCTTGCCTTCGGCAATAGCGGGTTCAGCGCCCGGACGGTCACCATCACCTTCAACCCCGGTGTCGCCGGTTTCATCTTCAACTTCTCGGATGTCGGCGATGTGTCCAATGCCGAACTCGAGGTGAGCTGGAGCGACGGCAGCACCAGCATCGTCGCAACGACCACGGACAACCAGCAGAGCGGCTATGTCTCGCTGCTGGCTGCGGCGGGCCAGTCGATCGCGTCCGTCACCCTGCGTCAGACCCCCGTGGGCAATGATGGATTCCTGTTCTACGGCTTCTCGACGATGGCCGTGGTCCCGCTGCCCCCGGCGGCATGGGCCAGCCTTGCCGTGCTCGGCGGCATGGCCGGTGCCCGCAAGCTCCGTCGGCGCTGATCGCGCGGCCGGACCTGGTGTTTTCAATCAAAGCCGCCACCCGGATCGGGTGGCGGCTTTTTGTTGGTGTGAAAGCCCTGCCGCTCGATGGGCGGCAGAGAAGACGGCTGAGTGGAAGTCCGCCACACGGTGGGAGGGGAGGAGGGGGGAGGGGCGGTTACACGCCCAGGTTGTGCAGGGCCAGCAGGCCAGCGCCGATGATTCCGGCGTCGTCTCCCAGCGTGCTCTCGACGACTTCCATTTTCTTGACGGCCTTGGGGAAGGCCTCGCGCACCGCGGCAGCGCGGATGCGGGCCACATACGGCTCGCCGAGCGCCTCGGTCAGCCCACCGCCGATCACGGCCCGCTGGAGGCTCAGCAGCGTGCCGATCGAGCCGATGGCCATGCCCAGGCGGTCGGCCGAGTCGTTGATGACCTCGCAGACGAGTTCGTCGCCAGCCTGATACGCCTCGGCGAGCATTTTGCTCTTGATGCGTCCGCCCTTGCCGATCTGTCCGACAAGCACGCTTTTGCGGTTGGCGCGGATGAGCTGCGCAATGCGTTCCGCCACGGCGGTGCGCGAACAGTTGTGCTCGATCGAGCGGGTTCCCGGCGCGGCCCCCGGCACCAGGATCATGTGGCCGATCTCGCCCGCGGTGTGAAAATGGCCGGAGAACGGCTGGCCGCGCAGGACCAGTCCGCCGCCCACACCGGTGCCGATCCAGACCCCCAGCAGGTCGGTGGCATCACGGCCCGCGCCGTGCTTCCACTCCCCGAAGATCGCTGCGTTCACATCGTTGTCGACGGACACGGGCAGATTGGTCTTCTGCGAGAGGGTTTTGCGCAGCGGCGCGTTGTCCCACCGCAGGTTGACGGCTTCGAGCACCACGCCGGTGGATGGGTCCACGGGGCCCGGCGTGCCGATGCCGATGCAGCAGAGTTCATCAAAGTTGGCCCCCGCCTCCTCGCATGCTTCGCGGATCGCGCGGACCACCCGATCGACCACCGCTTCGTACCCGGCATCCGCGTCCGTCTTGAGCTTGGCCCGGCCCACAATCTTGGCATCGGGGCGCATGATGCCCACCTGGATGTTCGTTCCCCCGAGGTCCACACCCACGGCCAGCGTGGAACTTGAACGGTCGTTGCGGGCGGAGGGCGGCGGTGTGACGGCGGACTCTGGCATCAGCGGATCCTCATGGAGAACCAGTGTATCAGGCACCCCGCCCGTCCCGACACCAATCCGTCAAAGTGAGGAGCTACAAACTCCTTCCAACCCCACCCGGGTCCTACACCAACCGCGTGCCGATCACCCGGCAATCGGGTGCGTGCGGGTGGATCCGCTCTGGTTCCACCAAGCAGAACAGGGTGCTGCCGGAGCCGGAAACATGGACGGGCACACCCAGGGCATCCGCCAGTGACTTGCGCAGCAGCCGCAGGCGGGGTTCAACCCGCTCGGCCGGTTCGGTGAGGTCATTGAAGAGGTCCTCGGTTCGGATCGGTGGTGTAGCCAGCGAGCGCACACGGGGTTCATCGCACGCCCGCGTGGGGGCCGCGTCGAAGGCGCGATAGACAGCGCCCGTTGGACAACCGAAGGGAGGACAGATCAGCGTAAGCGCTTGGTCAAGACGGCCGATCCGTTCGATGCGGTCCCCCACACCGGTGACCAGCGCCGGGCGTGGTGGTTGCTCGGCCATCCACCCGACCGGATCGACAAAGAACGGGATGTCCGTTCCCAGGGCGTGGGCGCAGGCGGCCAACACGGCATCGTCCAGATCCAGGGCGAATAGATCGCGCAGTCCGAGCAGCACCGTTCCCGCGTCGGCGGAGCCGCCTCCCAGACCGCCTCCCTCCGGGATCGACTTGCGAACCGTGATTGTCGCGGGCAGATCACACCCCGCGAGCGATTGCAGCGCGTGGTGGGCCCGCACGCACAGGTCGTTCCCGAGTGCCCAGCTGACCGGCTGGTCATCCGCCCAACGGATGTCGTAAGAGGTTTCGCGGGCGTGCGCGAGCGTGATCTCGTCGTGCAGGTCGATGGCGTGCATCCAGGATGCGATGGGGTGGTATCCCGCGTGCGGCCCGTCACACGGGGAGGGGGGGGATGGGGGGAGGGCTGGTCCCACCGACAGAGCCAGGTTGACCTTGGCGAAAGCGTGGGCGTGGAGGGGCATGGGCATCGTCACAGGGTAGGGAAGGGGCCGGCTTCCCTATGATGCGCCGGGCCGCGGGTCACGCACCGCGAGCGAAAGGAGCGGGCATGATCGTTCAGGACCTGATGGACGCGATGGAGCGGATCGCCCCACTGCGCGGGGCGGAATCGTGGGACCGGGTGGGCCTTCAGCTCGGCGTGCCCTCGCGCCCCGTCGGCGGCCCGGTGCTGCTGACCATCGACCTGACAGAGACCGTGCTGGCCGAGGCGTTGCGGATGCACGCCGGGGCGATCGTGGCCTACCACCCCGTGATCTGGAACCCGCTGAAGACGCTGACCGATGCCACGCACAGCGAGCGCATCGTGCGCGGGGCGGCGGAGGCGGGCATCGCCATCTTCGTGCCGCACACGGCCCTCGACGGCGCTCCCGGAGGCGTGACCGACTGGCTGGCCGAGGGGCTGAGCGCCCCGATCGGCCAGTCGAAGGAGGGCGTCATCCACGGTGACTGCCGCGGGCTGTCCCCGGCCGTGGGCGGGCACACGGAGCGGGAGGTGAAGATCGTCACCTTCGTGCCCAGCGACAAGGTCGATCAGTTGCGGGCGGCCCTGGGCACGGCGGGCGCGGGGGGTATCGGCAACTACCGGCTCTGCTCGTTCAGCGTGGAGGGAGAGGGCACCTTCCTGCCCATGGAAGGGGCCGAGCCCGCGGTGGGCCAGATCGGCCGGCTGGAACGCGTGCGCGAGCGCCGTCTGGAGATGGTGTGCTCCAAGCGTGCGCTGCCGCTGGTCATCGAGACGCTCCGCCAGTTCCATCCGTACGAGGAGCCGGCGTTCGACATCGTGGAGCTGGTGCCCGAGCCGATCCGCCGGGCCGGGCCAGGTCGCCGCATCGTGCTGGACCAGCCCGCGACGATCGGTGAACTGGGCGACCGGCTCAAGAGCCATCTGGGACGGGCACGGATTCGGTACGCGTTATCCGGCGACGACCGGCCGTTCCGCACGATCGGCGTGGTTCCGGGGGCGGGCAGCTCGCTCAAGGATCTGGCGCTGGCCGAGGGCTGCGAGGTGTTCGTCACCGGCGAGATGACGCACCACGAGATCCTGGCCGCGCGCCAAGCGGGCATGAGCATCCTGCTCGCGGGCCACAGCAACACCGAGCGCGGCTATCTCAAGCGGCTGGCGGTGCGGCTGGAAGACCTGCTGGGCGAGGGCGCGGACATCCGCGTGAGCGAGATGGACCGCGACTACATCGTGGCCGTGTGATGCGGATCGTCGTTGATCTTCGGGCGGTGTCCGTCACTCGCCCATGTTCACGCTGCCGTCGAGGACGAGCGTGGCCTTCGGCACGCTGAGGTTGGCGTCGAAGAGCACATCGGCCAGTGCGCCGGGGCGTTTGTAGATCACGGAGCCGCGGATGGCGTAGGGGATCTGGCCCCGCGCGCCCACGGCGGACGCGGGGACGACCGCGGGCAGCTCGAAGGTGTGCGTGCCGAAGGTGTTGACGGTCGATTCCGGCGAGCGCGTGCCGGTGAAGATCGCGTCGTCGCCGATGCGCACGGTGTAGTCCGCGCGGCGCAGGGGCATCGGCTCGCGGTTGGGGTTGGTCGCCTTGACCGTGAAGACCAACACGGCGTGCTCGTCGGTGCGTTCGACCTCGCGCACGCCGATGGCCTCGAACGATGGGGAGCGGTAGGCGGAGCAGCCGGTCAGGGCCGCCGCGAGGATCGGCATCAGAAGGGCGGGGGCCAAACGGTGGGGAAGCGGGCGGCGCATGGGGGCAGCGTAGCAGGGCGGGTGGGTCAGGGCACGACATGCCCGATCCGGACAAACTTCGGGTCGATCTGAGGCCCGACGAGGTGGAACTCGGCGGGGACATCCCGCTTGCAGTCCGCGTAGCGGGCCCAGTGGACCATCAGCCAGCCCAGCACGGCCACGCCCACCCAGGCCCCAAGCTCGGCGCTGCGTCGTTCCCGGATCAGGTACAGGATGCCCACGCACAACGAAACCGTGAGGGCTTTCCAGACACCCAGCACCGCGGGAGACTGGTACGAGATGATGAGCCGAGCAAGGGGGTTGGCCTCGGACATGCCGGTGTGGGTCAGGTAGAGCAGGGTCATGTACAGATCGACGACCGACATGGCCGCGATCGCGGATCCCAGCAGCACCACCCGGGAACGCCTCTGGCGGAACACGGTCCGAAAACCAGCCCGCGTTGGGCTGGGTTTCGGTTGCACGATCGGACTGGCCTGGATCGACGCGTCCATGACGCTACCGATTCGGCGGGCCGGGCTGTTAGAACAAGCAGAGGCAACCGCAGACCCTCAACGCGCGGGGTGTGGGGTCAGTTCATGACGGATGGGGAAACAACCGTTCCCATAGCCGGGGATCTCGGACGCGGCTTGTCGATCAGGAAGCCGGGCTCGGCAAGCCGGGACACGAGAAGAAAGTGAGACCGGCTGGAAGTCCGCCCCCCCCCCCCCTACAGGTGGAGTGGAGTCAGCAGGTGGCCGCTTCGGCGGGGTTGTGGTTCTGTTCGATCGCGCCGATCTTGGCGACGCGGCGGGCGTGGCGTCCGCCCTCGAACTCGGTGGCCATGAACACGCCGACCAGTTTGTCCATCAGGCGCGCGCCCAGCAGGTCGGCGGAGAGGCAGAGCACATTGGCGTCGTTGTGCGCCCGGCTGAGCTGGCTGGTCATCTCGTCGTGGACCACCGCGGCCCGCACGCCGGGGATCTTGTTGGCGGCGATGGACATGCCGATGCCCGTGCCGCAGATCAGCACGCCACGGTCCGCGGTGCCGTTCCGCAATGCCTGGCCGACCTTCCACGCCTGCTCGGGGTAATCGCAGGGTGTCTCCGCGCTGGACTCAAAGAGGGTGACCTCATGGCCGGCGCGACGGAGGGTTTCGGCGATGGACCGGGCGGCCTCGCTCCCACGGTGATCGGCGCCAACGGCGACTCGGGCTGGTGTGCTCATGGCGCGATCGTAGCGAGCCTGTCGCGCACCAGGCGCTCGATCTGCTCCGCCGTCGCGTCGTAGGCATCCTGGGGGTACCCGATCGGGTCGGCCACGATCTCGGCCTCGCCCAAGGGGAACACCTTGTGGGCCGCGTCCGGGGCGGCGTGCATCACCGCCTCCGCGTGCGAAGGGGTCATGGTGTAGATCAGTTCGGCCTGCTCGATCAGTTCGGGGGTCAGGGGCTGAGAATGGTGGTCCCCCAGCACGATTCCACGGCGTTTCAGGGCCTTGACGGCCTCGGGCGTGGCGGGCATGTCCTCGGCCGCCGCGATCCCCGCCGAGGCGAACCGTGTGGTCACCCCGGACGGCGGCCCCTTGGCCTCGATGGACCGGGCGATGGCCTCGGCCATGGGGCTGCGGCAGGTGTTGCCCGTGCAGACGAAAAGGATCAGCCGGTCGAGGTGGTCCATGACGGCCCGCTCGTTGATCGCGCCGCCGGGATCCACGCTCAGGCGACCGTCCAGCGCGATGCGCACCGTGGCGGAGGGGGCCTTGAAAAGGGTGGTTCCATCGTCGATCACGACACCGGGGGCGGGGCTGGCATCGTCGGGGATGATGGCCGCCGTGGTTCCGGGGTCATCACCCAGCGACCAGAAGGCCGAGCCCAGGCGTCGGGCGACGCAGGGGCGGCCCGCGTCGCGCAGCACCCGTCGAGCGATGGGGTGGTCCGGCACGCGGAAGGCGATCCGCTCGCCGTCATCCACCAGATTCGGTGCGATGTTGAGGGCCTTGCGGATCTTGGCCAGTGTGGATGCGGGTTGCTCGAGCACGAAGCGGACCGGGCCGGGGCACAGGCGGGCGGTCAGGCGGCGGGCCGTGGCGCTGGGCAGGTCGAGCAACTCGCCCAGCGGGGCGAAGTCGCCCAGGTGGAGCGTGACGCGCGGACCCAGGCCCGGCTCGGGCTTGACGGTGAAGGTGTCCAAGAAGTCGACGGCTTCCGGCGTGGCGGGGGTGAACAGGCCGTAGACCGTTTCGGTGGGCAGCACCACCAGGCCCGACTCGCGCAGCGTTTCGGCGGCATGGGTGGTCGCGCGGTCGCGGTCGGCGGGGTTGCTGCCAGCGATGGGCCCGGTGGGGGGCATGATGGAAAGGATATCGGCGCAGGGGGGGCGGGTGGATCAGCCCCAGTTGGGGGGGATGGGGGGAGGGGGGGAGGGGGGCGGGGAGGGCAGGCATGGGTGGGGTCCGTGCCGTCGAAACCGAGGTCCCGTCGTGCTTTGGGTGCGATGTGTGGGGTGTGTCCCGACCGGGCTTGGGCATCCAGACCCGCGCAGGGCCCGTATAGTGAGCCGCGCCCGAACGGGCGGGCCGGGGACACGGTCGAGCCGACGATACGCGAGGAGATACGGAATGAACGCCGCCCCCCCCCTTTGCCCCCGTTCCCGTTGCATCCTTTTCTCCGACAGGGCACGCGGGTTCACCCTCATCGAGTTGCTGGTGGTCGTGGCGATCATCGCGGTGCTGATCGGCATCCTGCTGCCCGCCATCGGCGGCATCCGGCGTTCGGCCCGGCAGGCATCCACGCAGGCCCTGGTCAACGATGTCTCCACCGCGGCCGTGCGGTTCAGCGGCGACAACGCCGACCGGATGCCCGGCTACTTCTCCGAGGAGCAGATGGGCAGTCAGGACAATCTGACGCGCGGCTTCACGGCGATGGAGAACGCCATGCTGGATTTGGCGGGAGGCAACGCGATCTTCGGTGCCAGCGCCACTCGCCCGAATGGTGCCCCTGATTCCGCCGAGCAGGTTGGCCCGATGAATGATGCCGGTCGTCGGGTTTGGGTGGATATCAAGCGGATCGGGACCGGCAAGGGTGCGTACTTCACGCCCAGTTCCGAGAACTTCCAAGAGATGGTCATGCACCCGACGGGCGAGGGTCAGCAACTCGGTAGTGGCCCCAGCATTCCGGATGTGGTGGATGCCTTCGGCAACCCACTGCTGGTCTGGTCGCAGGATTTGGCCAGCCGCGGGTCGATCAACCCGTCCGCAACGAACCCCGGCCCATTCCAGCAGTTCGTGGCCGAGTACAGCACCGGGAACGACAACCTGGCGTGGTTCTACCTCGCCTCCAACGCGGGCTTTCTGAAGGCTCGTTCGATGGGGGCAAGCGGCACGAATCAGTCCGGACCGATCGCCTCCGGTCGGACCAGCGCCATCGGCGAGGGCGTGCCGCTGGAGAATCGACGCATCACCCTGGCCAGCCTGCTGGCCAGTCCGTCCTACTCGCTCACCCAGCAGGGACGGTCGCTCCAGACCGCCGCCTACAACGAGATCTATCCCGCGCGTCCCCGGGGCCGGTTCATCGTCCAGTCCGCGGGGGCGAACGGCTACTTCTTCGGCACGGATGAGCGGGGCTGGGGTTCCAACGCCGTGAACGACCGAATCCACTTCGGCAGCTCCTTCAAGAACCAGAGCGGTCAGCGCTTCGAGTCCGAGGACGGCGGTGTGTCCAACATCGACCTGCTGGAAGACTTTGACGATGTGATCAACGCCGTGGGCGGCTGATCGGGTACGCTGTGGCCCGCATGGGCCTGTCGAGCGATCCACCAGTGAATCCATCGCGGGCGTCGGACCCTGGTCCGACGCCCGCGTTCATTCGTGCCCGGGCACGGGCCTGGGGTGCGCTGGCGGCCGGGTTGATCGGGGTGTGGGTCTCGGCCAATCTGGGGGGCGGGGGGCGATCGGCGTGGTGGTTCGGCGGGGCGGTGGTGCTGGCCCTGCTGGCGGGCGTGCTGCCCGCAAGGCGGCTCGGTTGGGCGGCAGCCGCGGCGGGGGCGGTGCTGTGCGTGCTGGCGGGCTGGTCGGCGGTGCGGTTCCGTGAGCCGCCGGTGGACCGGATTGATCGTTTGGTGACAGACGGCAGCATCACCACCGTCGCCGGCGTGGTGACGCACGCGCCGGAACGCCGGGTGCGTTCGCGGGTGCCGGGTGCGCCCGGGTATTGGATGGACGATTCCGCGTGGCTGCGCTTGCGCGTGACGGAAGTGGAAGACGCGGACGGGAATCTGGCCGCGTCGGGTGTGCTGCGGGTGTCGGGCGGGCTTGGGCTGCTCGATCAGACGCGGGCCGGGGATCGGGTCCGGGTGACGGGCGTGTTCCGTGGTCCCAGCCGCGCGGTGAACCCGGGCGAGCCGGACTGGGAACTCCTGGGCAACGAGGCGGGGCGCGCCGGGTCGCTGTTCGTTGGTGAAGGGGTGCTCCTCACGGTCGAGGCCCGACCGGGCGGGTGGCGTGGTGCCTGGTTGTGGGTGGTGCGCACGCGTGGCGTGATCCGGGAGCGGGCCCTGGTCGCGCTGGGCGTGGGCGAGGACGGCGGGGGGGTGGTCGGGGCGTTGGTCCTCGGTGAGCGGGACCAGTCGTTCGAGGCGATCTATCGGGTGTTCCAGCGGGCCGGGGTCGCCCATGTGCTGGCTGTATCGGGATTTCATCTGGTGTTCCTGGGTGGTCTGGCGGCGTTCGTGGTGCGCATGACGGGCGATCACGGGCGGCTGGAAACGCTTGCGGTGCTGGGACTGGTCGTGCTGATGCTTGTGTTCGTGCCCGCACAGTCGCCGATCCTGCGCGCCGGGGTGCTGGCGTTGGCGGTGATCGCCGGGGACGCGCTCGGACGCCGGTGGGACCGGCTGGCCATGCTGGGCTGGACCGCGCTGGGCCTGCTGGTGTGGAAGCCCAGCGAGGCCATGTCACTCGGATACATCCTGAGCGTGGGCGTGACGGCCCTGCTCATCGCGCTGGCGGAGCGCGACCGGCGCGACCGCTGGCTGTTGCTCACACGCCAGCGGCCTCGGGGTGTGGCGCGGACTGGCACGCGGTGGCTGTGGGACGCATTCCGTCTGAACATTGCGTGCTGGGCGGTCTCCGCGCCGACGATCATCGCAGCGACGGGCATTTTCAGTCCGCTGGCACCGATCGCGACCATCGTGATTGTGCCCGTGGCCAGTGCGCTGCTGGCGGTCGGCTGGTTACAGGCGATGCTGGGCGTGTTGTGGCCCGGCGCGGGCCAGCGCACAAGCGGCCTGATGGCCGCCGCCAGCGACTTCACGGGCTCGATCGCGTCATGGTTCGACGGGCTGCCGGGGTCCTCGCTGTTGATTGTGGGGGTGGGATGGTGGTGGGCGGCGTTTGTCACCGGCGCGGTGCTGGGCTGGCTGTTCTGGAGGGCGCAGCGTCGTGTGTTCGTCGCGATGCTGGGGCTGGGCGTGGCGTATGCCGGTTCGATGTCGCTGGTGGCCGGGCGCGTGGACGGGCTGCGGGCCGACATGCTCGATGTGGGCGACGGCACGAGCGTGCTGATCCGTTCGGGCAATGAAGCCATCCTGTGGGACTGCGGCAGCCTTCAGCGTGAGGTAGGGGATCGCGTTGCGGACGCCATCATCGCCTTGGGCGTGCGCCGGGTGCGCACGGCGGTGGTCACGCACCCCAACCTGGATCACTTCAACGGCCTGCCCGCCGTGGCGGAACGCTTGGGCGTACAGCGCGTGCTGGTGCCGCCGGAGATGGTGGCGGGCGATGAGGATGGCTGGACGGGCTGGGCGATGGTGCGCGCGGATCTGGTGAGAATGGGCGTGGTCATCGAAGCCATTCGTGCGGGCGATGCGTGGATGATGGGGGAGACCACGGTTGAGGTGCTCTGGCCGCCGGAGGCGCGGGCGGAGCGGCTCATGGCCAATGACCGCTCGGTGGTCGCACGGTTCACCGTGCCGACGGCCGAGCGCCCCGGCGTGCTGATGATGACCGGTGATGTGCAGCGTGCGGGCATCGCCGGCCTGCTGGCCGCGGGAACGGACACCCGGGCCACGGTGATCGAGGTGCCGCACCACGGCAGCGCGATCCCGCTGGCGATGGAACTGGTGTCCGCGTCTGGCGCGTCGGTGGCGTTGCAATCCACCGGGCCGTCGCGTCTCAACGACGAACGCTGGGCCGGTGTCCGGGCGGGACGCTGGTGGCTGTCCACCGCCGAGGGCGGCGCATTGTTCGCTTGGATCCGCGCGGACGGGACTGTACAAGTCGGGTCGATGCGGGAGTGATCGGAGCGCGGGAGGGAGGGGCAGGGATCACTGCGTGGCGCGGACACGCTGCAGGGCGGCCTCCAGCAGGCGGAACTCCCAGTCCTGCGTGATTTTCGGGCGCAGGGATTCCAGGATCAGCACCGCCTCTTCGAGCGAGCGGCGGCGGATGTGCATGGCGATCTCCTCCGCGTCGGCCACGCGGGACGAGGGCCGCTGGAAGATGCGCATCAGTGATTCGACACGCTGGCGGTCTCGCGAAGAGCCCAGCAGGAAGCGGGCGGAGAACCAGAAGCAATCGGCCAGCACCGGGTCGGCCCGCAGCTCTTCCGTGAGATTGGCGTAGGCGGTCAACACCTGCTCGTGCTGGCCCTCGCGGAACAGAGCGGGGATGGCGGACGCGCCCAGATCCGGGGTGATGGAGGTTTGCTCGTCCGCGATGGCTGCCGCCGCGAGACGGGCCGCGTCGTGGTCCCGGCCCAGGATGGTGAGGATGCGGGCGGCCCTGGCCAGGTCCCGATCGCCCAGCGCGTCTTTGAGTTCGGCATCCAGTTCCGTGGTGGTGCCGGGCAGGCTGATTTCTACACCTTCGACCCGCGTCCCGGGCGGGCCGAGCGTGATGAGCGGATCGCCCAGCAGGGTGAGTTTCCAGACGGGCGCGTCGTCCAGGCGCACGGCGGCCCCCAGGTTCATGCCCGCGGCCAGGCGTCGCGCGACCATCGGCGTGGGCATGAAAGCCTGGAGGTAGGGCTCGTCGGTGGAGCCGAGCAGGGCGTAGACACCACGGTCAAGCAGCGCGCCGCCCACGGTGGCTCGTTGGGGCGCGTTCTGGAGCGAGAAGGAGTGGACCACATGCGCGATGGCCGGACGGTCGAACAGCGGCATGTCGGTCCCCCGCACCTGCCCGCCGGGGAAGTTGAGGACCGATTGTGCCCCGTGGCTGTTGATGAAGATCAGGCCCGCGCGCAGGGGCCTGGCCCCCAGCGCCAGCCAGTGCCCGGTGGTGTTGCGCGGGCGGGCGTGGAGCTGGGGCTCGATGCCGAGCGGGCGGAGCACATCGGCCGCCTCGGACCCGCTGAACTGCACCCAGGGCTGGGTGTCGTCATACCCATCGAAGATGAAGGCGTCGGTGGGCGAGAGGAACAGGGCGCACATCGCCCTGTACACGGCCTGCGGCGAGGCACCGAAGATCTGTCCGGTGTGGGCCCAGCGGCGTCCTCCGCCGTTGTCGCCGGTGCGTCCGACGCGGTCGGTGGTGGAAAGGATGTCGCGGGCACCTTCGCCGGTCTTGATGCGGGTGCCGGTGTTCAGGCACAGGGTGATGGTGTCGATGTCATCGCCGATGCCCTGCCACGCCAGGCCCGTGTTGGTCGCGGCACGCTGGGCGGCCTCTTCCAGCAGGTCCGCCTGCGCGGGCGTGAGGGGGGGGTTGAGCGTGGACGGGTTCTGCATGAAGCCGAGGGGCTGGCTGCGTCCGGCGGCCAGGGCCACCGCCGCGGGCCAGGCCGCGTCGTCCACATCGGTCAGAACCACACCGGGGGAGATCACGCCAGCGGCGCGCAGATCGCGCAGGAACGAGTCGAAATCGGGCATCCGTTCGTCGGAGGCCTTGGCCAGCACGCTGAGCACCAGCTTCTCCCGGTCGGCACGGGCTCGCGGCCAGGCGGGGGTCTTGTCGCTGGCCTCGAAGCGCAGCACCTCTTCGGGCTTGAACGCCCGGACGAACCGCGCGATATTCTCGCGGCTGCCGATCGAGCCGTCATCCCACAGCACGGGGAACCGGCGCGGCCCCTCCCACGCGGCGATGGCGGCCAGATAGGACCGCGCGTCCGACACGATCACCACCGTCGGGGCCACCTGCTGGGCACGCCGGAGCAGGTCCGCCCGCAGGCCCGCCCGGCGGACAGGCTCGACCCGCTGGATCTGAGCGAACAGCTCGGGCAGGGTCATGGTCTGGGTTTGGGGCGTGGGGGGGGCGGGGGCGACGGGGGGGGTGTGGGCTGGAGGAGACTGATCGCCCGGCTGGCTTCCGACACCGGTGGCCGATACCGGGGCAGCGGCCAACAGCCCGGCCAAGGACAACACGGCAAGGGGAGAGTGCATGCGGGACTGTACGGAGCGGATCACGGTGCCGTTCTCGCTTTCCGGGGATTGGTCAGGCACGGCCCGGAGCGGGCCTGCAATCCTACAGTCGGCCCGTGCCAGGCGTGACCAGAGAAGAGTTCGTGGAACAGGTGCGGACCGCCCGCGCCGATGGGGCCTGCGTGTGCGTGGTGCCCGTGGGTCTCCGCGTGCTGGCCGATGTTCTGACGCCCATCCTCGCCTACCGCAGGCTGGTGACGGCCGACGAGCGGACCGCGCCGTCGTTCCTGCTCGAGTCCGTGGAGGGCGGCGAGCGCCAGGGCCGGTACTCCATCCTCGGTTCGCGCCCCGCGCTGGAGGTGGCCATCCGCGACGGGCGTGCCACCGTCCACGACCACCGCGCCGGACGCCTGAGCGATGATGAGTGCCCGGACCCGATCGGCCTGGTGCGCGGCCTGACCGAGGGCTGGCAGGTCCGCGTGCCGCCGGGTGCGCACGAGCGCGGCCTGCTTCCCCGTTGCGTGGTGGGCGGCTGGTTCGGATACGCGGCCTATGACACCGTTCGCGCGGCCGAGCCGGTCAAGCTTGATCCCTCCCACGCCCCGCCGGACGACCGCGCCCTGCCCGAACTCAGCCTTGGTTTGTACGACCGTGTCGCGGTCTTCGACCATGTGGACCGTGTCGTGCATCTCGTGCGCTCGGTGCGGGTCGATCCGGATGATGACGCCCGCGCGGCCTACGACGCGGCGGTCACGGATCTGGACGCGATGGTCCGCGAGATCCTCGCGACCGAGAAGACCCTGCCCAGCGGCGTGATCGACCGCGTGGACGAGGCGAAGAACATCCCCATGCCCAGCAACACCACCCGCGACGAACACGCGGCGATGGTGGCCAAAGCCAAGGAATACATCAAGGCGGGCGACATCTTCCAGGTGGTGCTGGGCCAGCGGTTCGAGCGGCGCAGCGGGGCGGACCCGTTCGAGGTCTATCGCGCGCTGCGGGCGGTCAACCCGTCCCCCTACATGGTCTACATGCAGACCGGTGGGGCGATCCTGGTGGCGTCCAGCCCGGAGATCCTCTGCCGCGTGCGGCGCGCTGCGGGGGGGCAGGATGGTGGGCTGGTGCTGACCAGCCGCCCGCTGGCGGGCACGCGCCGGCGAGGGCGCACGGCGGAGGAGGACAAGGCTCTCGAGGCCGAACTGCTCGCGGACCCCAAGGAGATCGCCGAGCACGCCATGCTGGTGGACCTGGGGCGCAACGATGTGGGGCGTGTCGCGCGTCCAGGCTCGATCGAACTGGCTGATGTGATGAGCGTGGAGCGTTACAGCCATGTCATGCACATCTCTTCGACCGTGACCGGCGTGCTGCGCGACGGGCTGGACTGCTGGGACGCGCTGCGGGCCACGCTGCCGGTGGGCACCATCTCGGGCGCGCCCAAGATCCGCGCCATGCAGATCATCGACGAGCTGGAGAAGGTCCGGCGCGGGCCGTATGGCGGCGGGCTGGGCTGGGTCAGCCTTGATGGTGAGATGGATATGGCGCTGGCCCTGCGCACCATCGTCGTGCCGGTGGATCAGCGGGAGGTGTCGGACCCCGCCGGCGCGTGGATGTACCACATCCAGGCGGCGGGCGGCATCGTGGCCGATTCGGTGCCGGAGCTGGAGTTCAAGGAGACGGTCAACAAGGCGGCCGCGCTGGGCCGGGCGATCGATCTGGCCGAGCGGGTCTTCGGCGCGTAAATCCTCGGCGTTCCGGGCCTTGCACGATCCCTATCATTCGGGGCAGGCAGTTTTTCAGGAGGCCCCGTTGCTCTGGCAGCCCCCGCTCCCCGATGCGTACCACGCGATGTCCGACGCGAATCTGAGCGCGGCGATCGGTGCGCGCCGGGCCATGCTTGGCGACAGTCTCGTCATCCTCGGGCACCATTATCAGACCGATGAGGTGGTGCGCCACGCGGATTTTCTGGGCGATTCGCTGAAACTGAGCCAGCTGGCTGCCTCGGTCGTGCGGGAGCGGGCGGCGAAAGGCCTCGCGGTCGAGCACATCGTCTTCTGCGGCGTCCACTTCATGGCCGAGACGGCCGACATGCTCACCCCGGACTCGGTGCAGGTCATCCTGCCGGACCTCTCGGCGGGCTGCTCCATGGCGGACATGGCCCAGTACGACGACACGGTCGAGGCGTGGGAGTCCATCCACGCGGCGTTGCGCGCCGAAGGCTGGACCGGGCGCATCGTGCCGATCACCTATGTGAACTCCTCCGCGGCCATCAAGGCCTTCGTGGGGGCGCACGGCGGGGCTTGCTGCACTTCATCGAACGCCGACCAGGTCTTCGCCTGGGCGATGGACGGCGGCACCGAGCCGAAGCAGCCCGGTGAGGACATCAAGATCCTGTTCCTTCCCGATCAGCACCTCGGGCGCAACACCAGCGCGGGTTATGGGATCAACACGGACGAGCGCACCTGCGTGTACGACCCGCGCCGCACGCGAAGGGGCGAACCACTGGGCGGTGCGTCCGTCCGACAGTTACACGATTCCGTAACCATCTTGTGGGCAGGGCATTGCAGCGTTCACAAGCTGTTCCGCCCCGAACACTGCGACCAGATCCGTGCCGCTGATGCCGACAAGCCCGCGTCCGAGAAGACGACGATCCTCGTCCATCCCGAGTGCTGCAAGGAGGTCGTGGACAAGTCGGATCTGGCCGGCTCGACGGAGTTCATCATCAAGACGCTGCGGGATGCGCCGGTCGGCAGCCGCTGGGCCGTGGGGACGGAGGTCCACCTGGTCGCCCGCATGGCCCGGGAGTGCGCCGCGCGCGGCGTGCATGTCCGCATCCTGTCCGAGTGCCAGTGCCTCTGCACCACCATGTCCCGCATCGACCAGCCCCACCTGCTCTGGGTGCTTGACGGGCTGTGCGGCGTGGGCACGACCAAGGACGCGGCATTCGATGCGCCGGGCGGGCCGGTCAAGGTCCGCAATGTGATCCGTGTCCACCCCGAGGTGCGGGCGTCGGCCCTCCTGGCACTCGACCGGATGCTGGCCCACACGGGCGTGGCCGCGCTGCCGGATTGATGCGGATGGCCGTTGAACCTCGGGCGTCGCGCTCAAGGTCACGCCCACGATCCGAGGACTCATCGTGGACATGACCGGGAGACATGGCGTTGCCATGCGAGCTGCGGCCTCTCCCTTTGCGTCGCGGCTTGTCGATCACATCCGCGCCCCGAAGTCAGGTCGAACCCCGATCAGGCCGAGTCTTGCTTGAGCGACATGCCTCTGTCTTCCCAGTGTTTGCGGAGACGCTCGGTCGGCATCGTCCGGCCGCACTCGCAGCAGAGGCTATAGGAACCGTCAATCACGGTTGGGTGGCCGCAGCGTTTGCATGGCAGAAAGTCCGAGCCGAGCAGCCTGCGAGCACGATGGGTTTCGACCCCTTGCCGGACAAGGGATGCGGTAAACCAGCAGGCGGCGACCACGGACGCCGGAACCCATACGGCGTGCCCGACCAGAACCGCCTTCCCGAAGATCGTCAGCGTCGCGTCCTTGGGAACCGTCGAGACCGCAACATCGAGCACGAAAACGCTCAGAAGAATGGCCGCGATCGTGGTGTAAGGGCCCGCTGCGTATGACGACCACGGAAGATGAATGCGCACGGCTCCCGCCTGTCTGTGAACTGCTCCCCCCCCCCCCCACCCCGGATGGATCAGCGCGCCCCCACCGACTCGGCCTTGCGGACGCCGATGGTGCCCACCACATCGCGTTCAACGACCACCTCGAGGTGCTCGTCGCGGCCCTTGGCGGACTTGGAGGCGGGAGCGTCCTGCGGCAGGTCCATCTCTTCGCGCATCTTGCGGCCCGGCTTGAAGCGGACGGATCGCTTGGCGGGCACGGGCACGCGCTCCAGCGTCTTCGGGTTTTGGGCGGTGCGGGCGGCCCGGTGCTTGACCTCGAACACGCCGAAATCCCGGAACTCGATCCGGTTGCCCTCGCCCAGCTCGTCGACGATCAGATCGAGGAAGTCCTGGAGCACATTCTTGACCGCGGTCCGTTGCAGGTTGTGCTTGGTCGCGATGCGGTCCACCAGGATCTTCTTCGTGATCGTGTTCATCAGCCGCTCGCTTTCAGCACGCCGTGGCGTGCGGCGGTGGTGGGGTGCGTTTGAGGCAAAGACCGAATGGAGGCCCGGGTCCGGCCAGGCCGGGCCCGGGTCTGCATCCCGTCCAAGATCGGGTGGCCCGAAGCGGAAGCATCGGGGTCCGGTTCGGGCCGGGGTGCAACGCTGAGTATCCCAGACACACCCCCTCGGGTCAACGCTGAAAGCCCGGGACTTTTGCGCAAGATGGTGGTCGGACGGGACTTGCAATTGGGGCCGTCCCGTGCTATGCCCTGCCTCATGGAACCCGCGCACCCCCCAAACCTCCCCACCCCGTCCCCTGATCCTGGCCCCCCCACGGGCGTTGCACTGGCCCCCGGCGTCCGCGTGGCCGAGGCGGCCCTGGGGGTGGCCTTCGTCCGATCATCCGGACCCGGTGGACAGAATGTGAACAAGCGGGCCACCAAGTGCCAGCTCCGGATCCCCCTGGACGCCATCCCGTTGTCCGCGATGGCCAGGACTCGCCTCGTCGGGCTGGCCGGGGCGAATCTGACGGACGCGGGCGAGATCCTCATCCAGGACGATTCGACCCGCTCGGCCGCCCGCAACCGGGACGCCTGCATGGACCGCCTGCGTGAACTGGTCATGCGGGCCATGGTCGTGCCCAAAAAGCGCCGCCCGACCAAACCCAGCCGCGGCGCGGTGCAGCGACGCATTGATGAGAAGAAACAGCGGGGGGAGAAGAAACAACGCCGCCAACGCCCCGAGGATTGACCCCCCCCACCCCCCTCCGCCCTCCCGCCCCCTGCCCCTTGCTCCCACGCGCCGCCCACTCCGGCGGACAAAGATCCCGCCCATCCATGCCAACCATCCTCGCCATCGAAGCCTCGAACCCTTCCGCGTCCCCGCCCGGCGTGTGCGTGGGGCGTGTGGCGGCAGGGATCGGAGCGGCGCAGGCGGTCGAGGTGCTCGGAGCCTGGATCCACGAGGATTCCGCACGATCGAGCGACGGTGTGATGGACGCGGTGGACCGCGCCTGCCGTGCGGCGGGGCTGGGGCCGCGGGATCTCGATGCCGTGGCGGTGTCGATCGGACCCGGCGGGTTCACGGCCCTGCGCATCGCCACGACTTCCGCCAAGACCATGGCCTTCGCGCTGGGCATCCCGGTGATCCCGGTGCCATCGGCCCTGGTCGCGGCCCGCGCGGTGGCGATGACCCACCGGCCCGCGGTGATCGCCCTGGCCAGCAAAAAGGACCTCGCGCATCTCACCCTGCTGCATCCCGATGGTTCGATCGAGGCATTGGGAGTGGCGGACGCGGCGGCCCTGCCCGCCGGGGTCCGCAGCGTGGTGGGGGATGCGTTCCTGCCCGAGGCGTTCGCCCACCGGGCCGTGCGGATGGGCGTCGAACGCCTGAAACTCACGCTGAGTCCGCAAGCCTGCCTGGAGGCGGCCGCGGGCCTGGAGCCTGTGTCACCCGACACCCTCGCTCCGCTGTACGCGCGCGAACCGGACGCGGTGACGCAGTGGCGGGCACGCCATGGTTCTCGGTACTGATCGCGGTCCGGGGGATAGGGGGGGATAGGGAGGGGAGGGGGGGCGGGGTTGGGTGCCGGCCTGGGGGATCCTGGTCAGATTCGGGTGCTGGGCGTGAAGTTGGGCAATCTGGGGGCCGATGAGCGGTCACGCCGGGTGTGCCGTTGGTTCCGGCCTGGAGGTCCGTCCATGTCCGATGCCAACGGGTCCCACGATTGGGCCGACAAAAAAATCTTCACCACCGGAGAGGCGGCCGAGATCTGCAAGGTCTCCCAGCAGACCATCATCCGGTGCTTCGATGCCGGGCGGCTCAACGGCTTCCGCGTGCCCGGGTCACGTTTCCGGCGCATCCCGCGTGAAGAACTGCTGCGCTTCATGCGCGACAACGAGATCCCCACCGCGCTCATCGAGGGCGGCTCGCGGCGCATCCTTGTGGTGGATGACGACGCGGAGATCGTGCGTCTGATGACCGAGTGGCTCGGGTCCGACGGACGGTTCGAGGTTCGCTCGGCCGGCACCGGGTATGACGCCGGGCTGGAGACGGAGCGCTTCAAGCCCGCGCTCATCGTGCTGGATTACATGCTGCCGGACATCAACGGCAATGTCGTGTGCCGGCGCGTGCGGGAGTCGCCCGAACTGGCCGGGACCAAGGTGCTGTGCGTGTCGGGCGTGGTAGAGGCCGAGGAGATCGAGCGGCTCCGGACGGCCGGGGCCGATGACTTCCTGAAGAAGCCCTTTGATCTGAACGAACTGGTGCGACGCATCGAGGCGTTGCTGGACATGCCCGCCCGCCTTGGAGACTGATCCGTGGGCGATGCCAAGGCACAGCACGGTCAGGCCTCCCCGCCGCCCCGCTCCCTGCCCCCGCTGGGTCCGGTGGCGCAGCGCTGGCTTGCGCTGCGTTCCGTGGAAGATCCGGGCATGGACGAGGCATTGGCGCTGCTCGGCAACGACGCGGTCCTGCTCGAGCCGGTGCTGGCCTGGTGCCGCGCGCGTGCGGGGGCCTCGGTCGACCGGATCACCTCGCCGCATCGGGCCCTGATCCTGCTGGGCCTGCCCACGGTGCGGGCGGGCGTGGTGGCGGTCTCGGCCATCATCACGCTCAACGCTGGGCAGGACGCGCGGGCCGGCATCGATCTGGACGGGTTCTGGACCCACGCCCTGGGCGTTTCCGCGATGTGCGAACGGTTGGCGGCGGGTGTGGGGTCCGATCCGGATGACGCCGCGCTTGCCGGTCTGCTGCACGACTGCGGGAAGCTGGTGATCGCGTCGGACGCGCCGGGGGCGTTCGCGCAGGCCATGGAGCAGGGCGAGCAACGCGCCCGCCCGGTTTCACAGCTCTTCCGTGAGATCGTGGGCATCGATCATCACACCGCGGGCAAACGGCTCATGGAGTGCTGGGGTCTGCCCGCCTCGGTACGGGACGCCGTGTGGCTGCACGATCAGCCGAGCGACGCCATGCCAGCCTCGTCCGACCGGACCCTGGCCACGCTGGTCTCCCTGTCCAAGCAATGGGCCAGGGCCAATCACATCGGCTGGTGCGGGGAGTACGGGCCGGTGGCTGACATCGGGCTGATCGGTGAGTGCATTGGGGTGGACGCGGGGGTGCTGGACGGGGCGATGGGCCTGGTGCTGGACACGGTCCGGGAGCGCGGGCGTGCTCTGGGCCTGGGCGAGCGGGCGGGAGTGGATCCGCTGGCGTGGTCGGCCGCCGCGGCCTCGCGCCGGAGCAACGAACTGGCCGCCCGCCTGCGTGATCTGTCCCGTGATTCCGAGAATACCCGGGCGGTGCTGGCCGCGGTGGAAGCGTTCCGGGTTCAGGTTCGATCCGACGCCCGGCCGCTGGATGTGGTGGGGGCGGTCGGCCGGTCCGCCTGCGCCCTGCTGGGTGTTGGGCGTGTGGCGGTGGTGTGGCAGGTCGAGGACGGTGCGGAGTGGACGCTGTCCCTGGTGGGGGCGGAAGGCCCGGCGGAAGTCGCCCGGCGTGTGGATCGCCCGCCCGATGGAGCGCAGATCCGGCGTCCGGCCGACTTGGCGTGCGCCCACGCATCCCAGGTGCTGGTGGCCTGCGAGCTGGGTTGGCTGGCCAAGCTGCTGGAGCATCTGCGTGAGGCGGGCAGCCCGGCGATTGTGGGTTCCGGCGTGACGGGTGATGCGCCCGGGGCGTCCTGTCTGGTGCTGGCACCCGTGCCCCGGCTGAACTTTGACTATCAGGCGTTCGAGCCCGTCACGGGGCTGTGGGCATGGACCCTGGAGGCCGCCGCCCGGGCCGATGCCGCCCGCACGCTCGGTGAGGAACTGGCCCAGGCCAACCGCAGGCTCACGGCGGCGCAGGACGAACTGGCGGCCCGGGAGTCGCTGGTGCGGTTGGGGCGCATGGCGGCGGGCGCGGCGCATGAGCTGAACAACCCGCTCACGGTGATCCGCGGGCGGGCCCAGCTGATCCTGGAGACGGCGAGCACCCCGCGTCAGGCCGAGGATGCCGAGGCGATCGCGGAGGCCGCCCGGCAGGTGTCGGACATGATCACCTCGCTGCACCTGCTCTCGAATCCCCCGAAGATGCGCCCGGTGGACTGCGATCCGATGCTGGTGCTGCGGGACGCCGTGGACCGGGCCCGCGCGCGGGTGCCGCTGGCCGCGCAGAAGTCGCGCGTCCGGATCAGCAACAACGGGGTGGAACAGTCCATGCGTCTCGATGCGGAGCTGGCAGCCCAGGCGTTGTGCGAGCCGATCGCCAACGCGATGCACGCGCGTCCGGGCGGCGAGGTCCATATTTCGATTGAATCCGAAGCGTTTACGGACCGACTGAAGGTCCGGGTCATGGACCGCGGCCCGGGGCTGAGCGTCAGAGCGCTCACCCACGCGTTCGACCCGTTCTTTTCCGAGCAGCCCGCGGGTCGGCGGGCGGGTCTCGGGCTGGCAAGGGCCAGGAGTCTGGTGGAACTGATGGGCGGCTGCATCGAGGTCGCCAACAACCCGGGCGGCATCGGCGGGGCCTACGCCGAGGTCACGCTGCCCGAACCCAAGGCCCAGAAGCGGGCCGCGTAAGCGAAGAACGGAGAGAGACCCATGGAACAGGCCAACCAACAGCACGACCACCGGCCGGAGATCCCGGTCCGCGTGCTGGTGGTCAGCGCCCGGGCATCGCTGCGGCGGCGTCTGGGTGAGATGCTCAAGGGACGCGTCGAGTCCGTCCGCTTCGCCCGTCTCGGTGAAGAAGCGCGGGCCATGGCGGGCGAGCAGCCCTGCGACCTGGCCATCATCGACCGCAACCTGCCCGGCGAGGACGGGCTGGATGTCCTCGAAGGGCTGTCCGGGCTGAACCAACTGCTTTCAGGCGTGGTGATCGTTGAAGCGCCAAGCGCTGACGACGCCGTCCGGGCGATGCGCGCCGGGGCGTGCGACCTGATCAGCCCCCGCACCCGCACGGGCGAGGTGCTGCGTCGTGTCGAGGCCGCCGCCCGGCGGGCCGAGCGGAACCGCCGGCGCGAGCAGCGTGTCGAGCGCCTCAAGAAGCTCTGCCACACGCTCAACGGCGCGCGCCAGCAGGTCTCTGGTCAGGTTGGCGACCTGTGCAACGACCTTGTCGAGGCCTACCGCGACATGTCCGACCAACTGACCGATGTCCGCATGACCGGCGAACTGGGCGCGCTGCTGCGTCAGGAGCTGGAGATCGAGGGCCTGCTCCGCACCACGCTGGAGTACGCCCTGGCCAAGCTCGGCCCGACCAACGCCGCGATCTTCCTGCCCGCCAGCGGCGGCGAGTTCTCACTGGGTGCGTATGTCAACCATGATGTGCCCAAGGACCACGCGGAGGTCATGCTCGACCACCTGGCCGATTCGCTGGCCCCCGCCTTCCAGGACCGCGAGGGCGTTCAGGCCCTGTCCGGCCCGGCGGAGATGGTCGCCTGGCTCGGGGACGATGCCCACTGGATGGAGGATCGCGCGGTGCTGGCGTACTCCTGCCGGCGCGAGGACGAATGCCTGGCCGTGCTCGCCCTGTTCCGCGACACCACCCGCCCCTTCTCCGAGGAGCAGGTCCGCACGGTCCGGATCGTCGCCGAACTGTTCACCGCTCAGTTGGAACGGGTGATCCGCATTCACCACCGCCACCTGCCCAAGAACAAGTGGGGCGTGTTCGACCCCCCGGGGCATGAAGAGGACGAGTGGGGTGACGACTACAACCGGGCGGCGTGAACCATGCGGGCTCCAACCGGTTCGCTCAATGAAACGCGGGTTTCGGCACGCGCGGTGTTCACGGCCACTTCACGGCCCGCGGACCGCTGCGGGGAGAGTCTGCTTACTTCCTGCGTGCCCGCAAGTGCATCACCGCACCCGTTCAAAGCGGATCACCAGGGGCTCACGCCCGCCCTCAAAGGTCAGTGTGACCGTCAAGTGATCCGGGACTGAGATGTCGTAGACCATCTCCACGGTCTGGCGGGCGCGGGCTTCGGAACGGAAGGCCAGCACGCCGCCCGCGCTGCCCGTCGCCAGGGCGACCATCGGGCCGTCCACCTCGCTGGGCCAGGGGGTCATTGCGCCGTCCATGTGGCGCAGGCGGAAGCGCACGCCGTCCTCCTCGGCGGTGAGGGTCAGCAGTTCCAGGAGCGTCGCGTTGCCGTCGGCATCGAGCCGGCGCAGGGCGGCCGTCATGTTCCGGCCTTCCGGCGGCAGCCAGACCTCCTCGATGATGCCGGTGCCGGATGGTGCTCGCCACCGCCCCGTCAGTCCCGCGAAGGGAGCCAGGGCCGGGTCGTGGGCGGCCTGCGCGTGGCCCCCATGGGTGGTTGCGCATCCGGGGATGGCAAGAACCGGGGCGAGCGTCAGGGCACACAGAACGGTTCGGATGATCGTGCATTGCATGACCCCAGCCTATCCGATCGGCAAGTGTTCCGTCTTGAAACCCGGCCCCGCCTGTTCCCATGAAACCGTCGAGCCAAGCCCGACGGGGGCGAGCGCACAGGGTCTTTTCGTGACATCCAAACACACGCACCCTCGGCGGATCCGATAGGATCGGTCCGGTCTGGGGTGGTGGTCCGCCCGGAAGGAGGTGCCCCTTGATGGACACGCTGTTCGGTGGTGCCGCGCCATGGTTTACCGCGCCCGCCATGCTGGGGACGGGTTTCCTGCTGATCCAGCTCGTCATGGGCGAGATCGGCGGCGACCTGGATGCCGACCTGGACGACCCCGGGACCGATGCCAAATGGCTCAGCCTCCAGACCGTGTCGGCGTTCTTCGTCGGCTTCGGCTGGCTGGGGCTGGCCGCGTTGCGTCTGTTTGACCTGAGCTTCGGCGTGGCCGCCCTGATCGGGGCCGTCGCGGGCTTCGGGGTCGCCTGGCTGATGGTCTGGGTCACCGGCCTGCTGCTGGGTTTGCAGTCCGATGCCAACCTGAGTCTGTCCGAAGCCGTCGGCCTGGAGGGCACCGTGACAGTGGCCATCCCGCCCGCCGGTGGCGGGTCCGGGCGCGTGACGGTGGTGGTCAACGAGTCCCAGCACGACCTGCCCGCCTCCCAGCACGGCGAGGCCCCCATCCACACCCACGCCCGCGTCCGTGTGACCCGCGCCGACGATGCGTCCGGCACCATCACGGTCGAGATCGCCTGAGAGAGTTCCAAAGTCCAAGCCACGCACCGGCCCCGCCGGAGAAAGAGGAGACCGTATGAATCATTCCGCCACGCTCGCCCAGGCCGACTCCGGCTCGACGGGTGTGTTCGTCATCGTCGCCATTGTTGTCGTCCTATTCCTGCTTTCGATGCTGCTGGTATTCTTCGCCTCGCGCTACCGGCGCTGCCCGTCCAACCGGATCCTGGTGATCTGGGGCCGTTCGGGTGATCGCAGCGCGAAGTGCTACCACGGCGGCGGCAAGTTCGTATGGCCCATCATCCAGGACTATGGCTACATGTCGCTCGAACCACTCTCGATCGACATCCCGCTGGAGGGTGCGCTCTCGCTGAACAACATCCGCGTGAATGTGCCGTCAACCTTCACCGTGGGCATCTCGAAAAGCCCGGTGATGATGGCCAACGCGGCCGAGCGTCTGCTCGGCCTCAACGCCCAGCAGATGCGCGAGCAGGCCCAGGACATCATCCTCGGCCAGCTCCGCCTGGTCATCGCGACGCTGTCGATCGAGGAGATCAACACCGACCGCGAGAAGTTCATGAGCCTCATCAATGAGAATGTCACCCAGGAGATCAACAAAGTCGGCCTGGAACTCATCAATGTGAACATCCGTGACATCACGGACAACGCGGGCTACATCGTGGCCATCGGCCAGCGTGCCGCGGCCGAGGCCATCAACCGGGCCAAGGTTGAGGTCGCGGGTCAGGAACGCGAGGGCGCGGTCGGCGAGGCCATGGCGGTGCGCGAGCGCAATGTCCGCGTGGCGGAGGAGAAGGCGCTGGCGGACAAGGGCCAGAAGGCCGCGGAGCAGCTCAAGCGCGTCGAGGTCGCCCGACTGGAGGCCGAGGCCATCAAGGGCGAGGTCGAGTCCAAGCGTGACCAGGAGATCGCGGCGGCCGCCCGCCGGGCGGAGACCATCGCCGCCCAGAAGCGGGCCGAGCAGGAGCAGCGCGTCCAGGTGGCCGATGCCGAAGCGGTGGCCGTCGCTGGCGAGAATACCAGTTCGGCCAAGGTGGCCGAGTCCAACGCTCAACTCGCCGAGATCCGCGCCGAGGCCAAGCGCCGCTCTGATGTGGCCGAGGCCGAGGCCCGCCAGAAGATCTACCTTGCCCAGCGTGAGGAGGAGCTGGCCCGCCTGTCCAAGGACCAGCTCGCACCCGAAGAGATCGAGAAGAAGCGCGTCGAGATCGAGGCGGAGGCCAAGGCCGAGCGCGAACGCCGCGAGGCCCGGGGCGCGGCCGACGCCACCCTCGCCCGCTACGAGGCTGAGGCCAAGGGCTTGCAGCAGGTGCTCGAGGCCAAGGCCGAAGGCTACCGCAAGCTCGTCGCGGCCTGCGCCGAGAACCCCCAGGTCGCGCCCACCCTGCTGCTCATCGAGCAGCTGCCCCAGCTCGTCGCCGAGCAGGTCAAGGCCATCGGCAATCTCAAGATCGACAAGATCACCGTCTGGGATTCCGGTCGCGGCGGCGCGGGCGAATCCAAGGGCGCGGGCGGGGCACGCAGCGCGACGGCCGACTTCCTCGCCGGCATGATCGGCTCACTGCCCCAAGTTCACGAGCTGGCCCGCCAGGCCGGTGTCGAGCTGCCCGGTGCGTTCGGCAAGGTGGTGGATCACGAGGATCCCACGCCGCGTTCCTCGGATGCCTGAACTTTCAACTGGATTCAACAATGACACGGGCGGCCCGAAGGCCGCCCGTTTTCATTGGTCACACAAGTTTGATGATGCCGGCGATGCCTGATGCCTTGGGTGGGGGGAGCGGCGGGGGCGGGTGC
>CAZXGL010000008.1:0-67479 GCA_964640595.1 uncultured Phycisphaeraceae bacterium
GGGGGGTGGGGGGGTGGGGGGGCTGCATGTTCCTTCGTTGGCCCTACAAGGTACGCGCCCCGAGCGGCCCGCACAACCACCCACACCCATCCACCTTCCTATCCTCCGCGATGCCCACAACGACCTCGACCCGTAAATCAATCGCCCAGATGGTCCCCTCCGAGCGCTTCGAGGGCACATTCTCGATCACCAACGCGCAGCTCGGCACCACGGTCAAGGGAAAACCCTACCTGCGTTGCCTGCTGGGAGACCGCTCCGGCTCCGCCCCGGCCCGGATGTGGTCCATCGAGGAATCGACCTTTTCCCGTCTGGCAGGCGATGGCTTTGTGTATGCCGAGGGTGAGACCCAGGCCTATCAGGGCGAGCTTCAGTTCATCATCCACCGGATCGACCCGGTCGAGCCGACGCCCGAGCAGCTCCGCGAGTTGATCCCCGCCTCCAAGCGCGACCCGGGCGAGATGTTCGCCGAGGTCACGGCCCTGCTTCATACGCTGGTCCACCCCGCGATGAAGGCCCTTGCCACGACCTATCTGGCCGACGAGTTCCTGATGGACGCCTTCCGCACCTGTCCGGCGGCCTCCAAGCTGCACCACGCTTACCTCGGCGGGCTCCTCGAGCACACGCTGACGCTGATGCAGATCGCCGATCGGGTGTGTCCGCTCTACCCCCGCATCAACCGCGACCTTGTGCTGCTCGGCCTGTTTCTGCACGACCTGGGCAAGACCCGGGAACTGGTCTATGACCGCACCTTCGGGTATTCCGACCGGGGCGAACTGATCGGACATCTGGTCGAGGGGGCCATCATGCTCCACGACAAGTCCCAGCAGATGATGCGAGAAACCGGCCAGCGTCTGCCCGCCGGTGTGCTCACGGTGCTCCAGCACATCATCATCTCGCACCACGAGAAGCCCGAGTTCGGTGCGTGCAAGATCCCGTCCTCGCCCGAGGCCGTGCTGGTCTCATTGATCGACAACCTCGATGCCAAGACCGTCCTGACCCTCGACGCGGCCCGGCCGGATCAGGCCCAGGCCGACCTCGGCGGAAACTTCACCGAGCGCAACTGGGCCATCGGGACCAAGATCTACAAGCCGGATCCGCTCGCGGATTGATCGCTGAGGCTGAGTTTCAAGTGGGAATCTGGTCGAGCCTGGCGAGCACCTCGTCCGTGGTGATCCGTGCCATCATGGCGGCGTTGGCATCGTCCTTGTGGTCCAGGCGGTCGCCGGGTTCGCGGTGCTGGATGACGCTGGATTCACGCAGGTACGGGCCGACCCGGGCGGTGTCGGTTGGGCCGTAGAGGGCGATCGTGGGGCGGTTGAACCCGATGGCCATGTGAACGGCGGCGGAGTCATTGGCGATGACCAGCGCAGCGCGGGCGATCAGGGCCATCAGCATGGCGACCGAGGTGGAGCCGACGCGGTCGGTGATGCGCGGGTGCTCGGATGCCACGGTCAGGCAGGCGGGGCACTGGTCGCGTTCGTTGGGGGCACCGACGATGATGACCCGTTCCACGCGACGGCGGGCCAGCAGCTCACGGGCGACCTGGGCATAACGCTCGTCGGGCCAGCGTTTGGAGGCCCAGCGGGAGGTGGGGGCGATGACGGCGAAGGGCTCGGGGTATTCCAGCACGACCTGCGAGAGCGCGTCCGGGTCGGCGTGCAGGCGCATCTCCGGCTCGGTGATGTCGGCCCCGGCGGCGGCGGCCAGACGCAACATGCGGTCCACCGTGTGCAGGTCACGCGGCGCGTCCACCCGCCGGTTCGCGGCCAGCCACGCACCCTCCTGGGCCTGCCGGTAGCCGATGCGGCGTTCAGCACGGGTCGCCCACATGAAGATCGCGCTGCGGGCCAGCCCTTGCGCGTCGATCACCGTGTCATAGCCCGCGTCCCGCAGCGAGCGGAGGAAGGCGCGGGTTTCCGTTAGGTCGCCTTTGAGGATCTGCCTGCCGAGCGCACGCCGGTTGAAAGGGATGATGGCATCGACAGCGGGGTGGTTCCGCACCGCGTCCTCAAACCCCTGCTGGACCATCCACTCGATTCGGGCTTGCGGATAGCAGGCGCGCAGGGCCGCGACGACCGGGACCGTGCGGCAGACATCGCCGAGCGCACTGGGGCGGATGAGCAGGATTTTTCGAGGGTCCGGCACGCGGAAGAGTATCCGCCAGACTGCCTCAGCCGATGGCCCTCGGGCGGAGGTCTTTGACGGGGACACCGGCGACTTCTTCGAGCCAGGCCCGAACTCCGAGAATGTCGTCCGTGGAAAGCGACACGCCTTCCATCAATACTGCCTTGCGGCCGGATGAACGGACGACAAAGGCATCGCAGATGCTGACGCCGGTTCTATGATAGATCCTGCGTTTGACAATCCAGGCTCGATCTGTGTCCCGATAAACACGGAACCACGGGATCAGCAAGAACTGACCCGAGCATTTGATCTGGCCGCGAGTTTCGCTCGACAAGACGGTCGATGTGACAAAAAAACGCCAGAGAATCATCGAGATTACCAAGGGAATCACGATCCAAAGGGCAAAGAACGCCACAAGGAAGTAAGCCGGTGGCGTTTCTTCCCAGCTGGGCGCATCGTTGAAAATCAACAGAACGAACGGAAAACACATCAATCCAAGGAAGAACAGCGTGACGGCTGCTCCAAAGACGCGAGCCCTCGCGCGAGGCGTCAGGATGAATCGTTGTTCGTGATTCATGCGATCGTTCGTGAGATGCTCAGGCCGGGAAGGTGCAACTGGTCCGGTCGGTCTCCCACACTGTCACGGAGACGAGTTCCACGCCCGGCCCGAGGGTGCGGACGGGTTCGGCGAGGCGTTGGTGGCAGATCATGGCGATGTGCTCGACGGAGGGGATGAGCCCGCCGCGGGCGGGGTCGAAGTCGGGGGTGTCGGTGTTGAGGTGCTTGTGGTCGAACGGCTCGATGACGGCCCGCTCAACGATGCCCTCCAGATCGGCGAGGCAGAAGCCGTTTGCCAGTGCGACGGGCAGGGCGATGGCGGGTTCGATCTGGTAGTTGTGGCCGTGGCCGGAGGGGTTGTTGCACTTGCCGAAGGTGTCGCGGTTCTGTTGATCGGTGAGGTGGGGGCTGTGGAGGCGGTGGGCCGCGGCGAAATCGAAGCGCTGGCGGACGAGGACGCGCTGGGCTTTGGCAGGGTGGTCGGTCATGGACATCTCCACTTTGTAGGTGGGGGTGAGGGACCAGGCCAGACGCTGGAGGGGGTGCTCAGGCAGGGCGGCGACGGCGGCGTCCCAGAGGCGGGGGAGCAGGCTGGCGGGCTCAATATCGGGGGAATGCACGCAGGCGTGTTCGATGATGGGCACGACCGAGGCCCGGATGGGGGCATCGATCTCATGGATGCCGAGGATGTAGCCGGTCCGGGGGTCCGGGGTGCCTTGGACGGTGGCGTTGAGTTCGTAGTATCGTCCGAGGCCGCGCATGGCGGGGCGCCCCGCGTAGCCGTTTGAGCCCGCCGCCGAGGCGTCGGGATTGATGCAAAAACGGATGGTTCGGGAAAGCAAAGCCACCCGAGCGGTGTTGTTGGGGTTGTCCGGCGTGGGCGAGGCCATACGCTGAGGATAGTGAGCCTGGAGGTATCCCGATGCCCTGTTCGTCCTGTTCTCTTCGAGCGGCGTTGCTGGCGGCCCTGACACCCTTGGCCCTGCTGGGGTCGCTGGGGCTGGTCGGCGGGATGGGGGCGTGGGGTGAACCCGGCTCTGTACCGGGTTCTGAACCGGGAGTTGTGGAGGACAAGCCGGTGAGCCCGAATGTGCTGGCCCAGAAGTTCGAGCTGATCGATGGCACGCCCACCAGCCTCGATGCGTACAAGGGCAAGGTGATGCTGATCGTCAACACCGCCAGCCGCTGCGGCCTGACCGGGCAGTATGAGGCTCTGGAGAAGCTGTATCGTGCCCATGAGAAGGACGGGCTGGTGGTGATCGGCTTCCCGGCGAACAACTTCATGGGACAGGAGCCGGGGACGAACGAGGAGATTCTGGAGTTCTGCACCGGGAAGTTTGATGTCACCTTCCCGATGGCGGCCAAGGTGAGCGTGAAGGGCGAAGATGCCCATCCCTTGTTCAAGCAGTTGGCGGCCCAGCCCGCGCCATTGGGCGGGGAACCTTCCTGGAACTTCACGAAGTTCGTGATCGACCGGGAGGGGAATGTGGTGGCGCGATTCGAACCTCGGACGACACCGGACGATCAGCGGGTGGTGGAGACGCTTCGCGGGCTGCTCCAGCCGGGCGAGGGGCGGGATGGGGGCGCGGCGGGCTGATCTCAGCGGGCCAGTTCCTTGAGTTTGGCGATGAGGGCATCGATGTCGTCCGGGTCGTCATAGCGATACAGCCCGACCACCCGGCGGTCGGGGCCGACGAGGATCAGGCGGGTGGGGTGGTCGATGTTGCGGATGCCCTCGGCGGTGAGGGATTCATCGCCGATCTCGAACTTCAGGCCGTCGCGGACGATGGCGGCGACGACGCTGGGATCGCCGGTGGCGAACTTCCAGCGTGCAGGGTCGGCACGGTAGTCGTTGGCGTAGCGGTTGATGATGGCGGGCGTGTCGTTCTCACCATCGATCGAGATGGACATCAGGCGGGCCTTGGTCCCGGCCGTTTCGGTCTGGACGCGGGCCATCGCCGTGCTCATGCCGGGGCACCAGAGCGGGCAGGAGGTGAAGAAGAAATCGAGGACGGTGTAGCGGCCGTCGAGTTCCGCATGCGTGATGGGGTTGCCGTGTCGGTCGGTGAGATTGAAATCAGGGACATGGAACTCGGCGTAGGGGTTGTCGGGAAGGGTGACGGTGCCGTGCGTGCTGGGCAGGGTGCCGGCGGGCTGGGTGGCCGAGACGATCAGGAAGAGGGTCAGGCCGACGGCCAGCAGCGTGAGCACCAGCGAGATGACGATGATGTGCGGACGCATGGGGGGTCTCCGGTGTCGAAAGGTCGGCGGGAGGGGGGGGTCAGGGCTGAACGGGCGGGGCGTGGCGGTTGTTCCGGCGGCGGGAGGGCGGCTTCGGCGCGGCATGGCGGCCGATGGTGGCGCACCCGGCCAGCAGGCCCGCGCCGGCGAAGGTGAGGGTCACCATCCACGCGGTGGTGGGGTGAGAGGCTGGGTCCATGCCGAGCGCGTGCCGCATGGCCTCGTGGCACCAGGTGAGCGGGTTGAGGCGGGCGACGCTCGCCAACCACGGCGAGGCGGTCCCGATCGGGAAGACCGCGCCGCTGAGCAGCCACATGGGCATGAGCAGGGCGTTCATCACGCCGTGGTAGCCCTGGGTGGAATCGACGCGCCAGGCGAGCATCAGGCCGAAGCCGATCAACGCGGCCCCGACACAGGCCAGGGCGCCGAGCGCGGCGAGCAGCCCCAGCAGGGTGACCGGATGGCCGATCATGGGCAGGGCGAGCAGCACGATCGCGCCCTGCACGGTGGCGGTCAGCGTAGACGCGGCGACCTTGGCCAAGGCGATGGAAGCACGCGGGGCGGGTGAGACCAGGGCGGCACGGAGAAAGCCGTCGGCGCGGTCCTGGATGAGGGAGATCGAACCGAAGATGGACGCAAAGAGAACGGTCATGCTGGCGACGCCGGGCACAAGAAAAGCCCGCATGTCGGCATCGACACCCAGGTTGGCCGAGCCTGCGAAACCCGCGGCCAGAAAGATCCAGATCATCGCGGGCGTGGCGACGGCCGCGACGATCCGCGTGGGCTGGCGGACCTGTCGGAGCAACTCGCGTTTGAAGAGCGCGGCGAAGGCGTTCACGCGGCACCCGCTTCCGATGACTGATCGGCGGTATGCCACAGGTACGCGTCCTCCAGCGAGGGAGCGGCGATGCGCAGGGTGGCGTGATCGGTGGGGCAGGTGTCGATCAGCGATGCGTCGGCGTCGGGGATGATCGCCCCGCCGGACCACCACCGAGCATCCGGCGCGGCCCGGCCGAGCCAGGCACGGACCGGGGTGGGGTTGGCGCCGGCGCGAAGATCGATGCGTGCGGCGCGTTGGCCGAGGGGCTGGCGGAGTTCGTCCGGCGATGCGTCGGCGATCAGGCGGCCCTGGCGGAGCAGGACCACGCGGTCCGCGTGTTCGGCCTCGTCGCCGAGGTGCGTGGCGGCCAGGATGGTGATCTGTTCCTCGTGGCGGATGGCATTGATGGTGGACCAGAACCTGGCCCGGGCGTCGATGTCCAGGCCGGTGGTGGGTTCGTCGAGGATGAGCAGGGTGGGGCGGCCCATGAGGGCGCGGGCAAGGTCGGCGCGGCGGCGTTGGCCGCCGGACAGCCGGGCGCAGCGGGTGTTGAGGATGTCGGAAAGTCCGATGCGCTCGGTGAGTTGGGCGAGGCGCTCCGCGGCGGCGGCGCGGGGTTGATCGCACAGAGCCGCGGCGAGCGTGAGGTTCTCGCGGACGGTCAGCAGATCGTCGATGGCGGGGGTCTGGAAGACTACGCCGAGGCCGCGTCGGTCGGTGGGACTGACGACCTGTCCAGATGCAGGCGGGTGGAGGCCCACGAGGACACGCATCAGGGTGGACTTGCCGGACCCGTTGGGGCCGAGCAGGGCGATGAGCTGGCGGTCGGCGGTGAGGCAGACATCATCAAGAGCCGGGCGCATCGCGCCGGGGTAGGTGGCGGTGATGTGGCGCAGGTCGAGGGCGGGCATCAGAAGATCGATCGGATCAGGGCCTCGGCGACCATGACCATCAGCACCACGGGGAGGTGGATGATCGAGGCGATGAACACGGCGCGGGCCGTCTTCTCGGTGGGGTGCAGCGCGACCTTCATGCCCAGGGCGACCATCGGCAGGCCGAGCAGGACGCACGCGGCAATGGTGGGCCAGCCGAGCAGGTCGGGGATCGTGAAGACCACGCCCGCGCTGACAGGGATGAGCAGCAGGGACGAGGCCACGATGATCCAGGCGGTGAGTTTGCCCGTGGGGTCGATGGCGGGCAGCATCCGGAACCCGCCCAGTTCGTAATCGCTCCGGCACATCCATGCGATCGCGAGGAAGTGGGGGATCTGCCACACCGTCATCAGGAAAAACAACGCGAGGCCAATGGGGTCGGCAAGTGGTTGGAAGCCCGTGCCAGGTGCGACGGCGGCGGTGCCGATCATGGTCGGCAGGGCGCCGGGGATCGTGCCGACGAGTGTGTTCCAGATGGTGAGGGGCTTGAGCGGGGTATAGAGGATGATGTAGGACCCGGCGGAAATCAGGGCGACAAGGGCGGGAATGACGCCGCAGAGGATGTAGAGGACGCCGGTTCCGGCGACGATCAGCGCGATGCCGAGCCAGAAGACGGATCTGGAGGTCAGGCGGGCGGAGGGGATGGGGCGGGTGACGGTCCGCTTCATCCGCGCGTCACGGCCGGACTCATACCACTGGTTGAGCGAGTTCGCCCCGCCCGCGGCCAGGGCGGTTCCGATGACCACACCGATCGCCAGACGGACCCAATCGCCCAGGTCCAGCCCGCCGTGGTGAAGCCCGCCCAGGATCAGGCCGACCGAGGCGGTGATCGTGACCAGCCGGGTGATGCCGGGCTTGGTGGTCTCGATGCACGCGGACAGCACGCCCGTGGTGGGGCGTTCGGCGGGGATCGGAGGAGGATCGGAAACGGCCGTCTGGGACACAGCCTGATGATAGGTCGATCAGCGGCGTTTCGTGTCAGGCACGACGATGTCCGCCCAGACGGGAAAATGGTCGGACGGGGCAATGGCGGGGATGGAGGGGGTGGGGGGGATGGGGGGGGTTTCGACTGGTCTGAAGTCTCGCCATACGCCGGTGTCCGCAACTTCGATCCCAGCGGTTGGCAGGACATAGTCCACGCGGAGGCGGAACATGGCCGTGTCCGAAGGGTCGAGTTGTTCGATGAGGATGTCCGAGATCGGGGCCGGGTCCGGACCGAGGACGGGCGAGGCGAGCAGGTGGGCGATGGGATCACCAATGGACGACCCTTTGCGAGGGTCGGCGTCCAGATCACCGAGCACGATCGCGTGTGCGCCGGGAGGCAGGCCGCCCGGGTGGCCCTGGTCATCGGTCAGCCACGGAGCGTTGTCGAGATAGGCGCGCAGTAGGCGGATCTCGTCGCGGTTGCGGTGTTTATTGCGGCCCTCCGGGCCATCGAAGGCGGGTGGCGTGGGGTGGGAGATGACGCAGTAGAGGATGGTGCCACTCGGGAGACGGACCGGAACAGCGGCGAGGGTTTTGGAGGAGAGTCGGAACTCAGCCCATGCTTCAGGGGTGTACCAAGGGGTGCCATCCGCGTTGGCAGGAGGCTGAGCATCGGGCAGATCGGCCCATCGGAAGAGGCGGAAGGTGCGGATCCGATCGTGGAGAATCTCATAGCCCGGAGCGACCAGAAGGCCCATCGCGTATTGACCGGGGAAGGTGCCAAAGCCAAAGGCATCGTTGCCGTAGGCGCGTTGGGCGGCGGTCTGCGGCAGGGCGGGATCGATGGACACCAACTCCGTGATAGCCTCGCCGGATCGGTCGAGATCGTGGCCGGACGGCTCGCCGGTGTTGGACTCGGGCATCCAGGCGGTGAAGCCGTGGCGGGGGAGATAGCGGTCGGCAAAGCGCTGGGCATTCTGGCCTCGGCTCGTCACCGAGGATGCTGTGGGGTGGTCGTAGGCGATCTCGTTGAGCAGGAGGATCTGAGGCTTGATGCGATCAATGGTGGCGGCGACGGATTCGAGGCGTGCCTTGGCCTGGGAGCTTGGAGTGTCGATGTCAGCAGCACGGACATCCTCGATGTTCCAACTGGCAACGCGGAGCGTGTGGTCCGGCCGGGGCGGGCGTTGTGAGACACACGCCGGGAAGAAAAGGACGACCAGCAACATGAACAACGGAAGGAAGCGATTCATGGAGTGATTGAAGCACGCCCGTCATCGAATCGGGTGCCGCACCGGATGAAGATGTTGTGGGGGGTGGGGGTGGGTGGTGGGGGGGCCGCAGGCCGGTATTTGCCAGCGTGTCCGGCGGCGATTCCGGACGATCAGGAATTTTGAGGAACAGGCAGCTCATCGGACATCACCCACCCTGGGACGAGGGCGAGGTGATGTGTCGACCGAGGCTGGGTGAGGTGCTGCGGCACGACGAACTGCGGCGGGCGGCCTGAAACAGGGCGGGATCGAGTATTTGCACACCGCCGCGGGAAGGCTCCAGGCCACCGCTTCGGCCCGGATCAGTTTTGCATACGACGGGGCACGACCCGCCAGCGGACGAGGGCGAGGTGGTCTGCCGGGTCCGGCTGGGCGGGGTGCTCAGGCACTACGAACGCCGATCGGCGGCCTGAAACGGGGCGGGACCGAGTATCTGCACCCCGCTGCGGGAAGGCTTCAGGTCACCGCTTCGGCCCGGATCAGTTTTGCATACGACGGGGGTGGGACGAGATATTTGCACCCCGCTGGGAAGCGGGTTTCGACTCCGGACCGCCGCCCTCTCCGCCCCGAGCACAACGGTTTCAAACCGTTAGATTCGGCCTTGGTGCTTCAGAAACGCCCTTCCGGCTTCTCGCCGGGTCACTGAAACCACACGATTTGACGACTTTTCCGGCTACCGCCCAGGCCGGATCTGTGTTGGCTGGTTAACAGCCTGCGCCCTCGGGCCGCCGCCGGGGAGGGTCGGCCGAAGGACGACACTCGTCGGCCGGCCCGATCCTGATTCCCGGTACGCCCGGCGCTGTGCAAAAACCCGTCCCCGCTGGCCAAGGGACGAATCCCGGGTCAAACTGGCCGTATGGCTGGTCTGATGCCGCTGCTGCTGCGTCTGGCCGGGGCCGACCACGCGGCCCTGGCGAAGCAGGTCGAGTACCTGGTCGTGGAGAACCGGATCCTGCGGTCCAAGATCCCGGGGCAGATCCGGCTCACCGAGCGGGAGCGACAACGCCTGGCCCGCTTCGGAAAGGCCGTGGTTCCGGCCATGAAGGACCTGATCTCGATTGTCAAGTACAAGACCTTCCTGGGCTGGCTCAGGCCACGCAAGCAGGGCAAGAAGACCCGGCGTCCGCCGGGGAGGCCGCGGACGGTCGAGTCCGTCGAACAGCTGGTGGTCCGCATCGCCCGGGAAACCGGGTGGGGCTCGGAGCGGATCCTGGGCGAACTGCGGAAGCTGGGTGTCCGGTCGGTGTGTCGGACCACGGTCCGCAACATCCTCAAGCGGCACGGGATCGAGCCGGGGCCGCAGCGGTGCGATCCCACCTGGGACACCTTCCTGCGCCGCCACGCGGAGACCCTGTGGGCCTGCGACTTCTTCACCGCGCGGGTGCTGACGCTTCGGGGCTGGAGGTGGGCCAGTGTGTTGGCGTTCATCCACATGGAGAGCCGGAAGGTCATCGTCACCAAGGCGACCTTGCGACCCGATCACAGGTGGACGGCCGAAGTGGGGGAGTGCCTGGCGGCCGAAGTCGAGAAGCTGGGGCTGCCGAAACCCACCATCGTGGTGCGAGACAACGACGCGAAGTTCGGGGAGGGCTTCGACGAGACGCTGGCGGATCAGGGGATCCTGACGGAGCGGCTGCCGATCCTGTCCCCGCTGTGCAACGCGCACATGGAGCGGTGGATCCAGTCGCTGCGGCGGGAGTGTCTGGACCATTTCATCCCGGTTGGGCTGAAGCATCTGGATCACCTGGTATCAGAATACCTCGAGCACTACCATCGGGAAAGGCCGCACCAGGGATTGGGGAACAGATTGCTGGGCGATCGGATCCCCGGGCATGATCCGCCACCGGACGAGGACGAGGTGGTGTGCCGCCCGAGGCTGGGCGGGGTGCTGCGGCACTACGAACGGCGATCGGCGGCCTAAAACGCGGCGGGACAGAGTATTTGCACCCCGCTGCGGGGAGGCTTCAATCGCCGTTTCGCCCCAATCGTTTTGCATACGACGACGACGGATTACCTACCTTTTTCGGCGCCCACTACTGTCAATCATTTTGAGCCTAGAACCCCAGCAAACGCCGAAAGAAATGCCGAGTTTTTTTCCGAGCTGATCTAAAAACATTCCTGTGACGGTTCGCTCACCAACTAAGGCATATCCATCTACAAACCACTTGGCATCGTGGTACTCGGCAGGTAACACATGGCCGTCGACCACTCGAATGAAACCATACATCGGGTAGCCGTCACGCCCAATCACGGAATATCGCGACATTCCGCCTGCAATAGTTAAATCAACAGTAATAGTTGGCTCAAAAATTGCCACTGCTTCCCCGCGAGGATTAAGTAGCACAAAACCTTGGTTCGAAAACGCCCAGGCTCGATCAAACCGAAAACGATCAGAAACTGCTTGAAACTGAGCCGGGATCACCCAGCTATCATTGGCAGAATCGACGAATCCCCACAAGCCAGATGTAGCTTGCTTGCTCAAATAGTCGTCGACATTCGGAAGCGAGTTTTTCGTCGCCCAGCTCGCCGGCGGACCACTAAGGTGGTCGGTGTGTCGTAGCCAGTGGTTCATGCTGCGGCCGTTGTTCAAGCAAGTCAAGAACGCCATCAAGAAGTATATTCCGACAATCAGCGACAAGATCAAAAATATGACTGCAGTCACTTTGTTGTAATACTTCGCATAAATGGCTCGAGGCAAGCTAGTGACCAACATATGTGTCGCCAGGAATTGTTGTCTTCGGGCACGGCGAACCGTCCGGCAAATTGGCGCCTTGGTTCGGGGGGCGATACTTAAAATAAACCTCGTTCATGCCCGCCTTAGAGCATGCCACATAGGGATCAACATCTTCACGCTGGTGTCGTCCGACAGAGTTGTCTACGAAATGTCCACTTTTGTCTCTGTGTTGATTGCCAGGTATGAGATAGCGTGTCCAAACCGTCTTCCATGAATTGAATATCACGCCAACATAGGTGTAATCAGGAGACGAGGCGTCAGGTGTTCCCGCGCTGGGCGCCCCGAGCACAACGGTTTCAAACCGTTAGATCCGCCCCTGGCGGGCTGAAAACGCCGTTTCTGAGTCTTTCTCACGGGTGATCCTTGGTCCCGGCCTCCCGGAACCGGGGGGCTCTTTCTATTCTACCGGATCGTGCTCCGGTTCGCGCGATCGGTCGGGCCTTCGCCGACGGGGGTCGGCCGCAGGCCGACATCCGTTGGCGGGCCCGATGGCGATTCCGGGCCGCCAGGCCGGTATGCAAAAACCTCGGTCCGCTGGTTTCGGCCCAGATAATGGCTCAGAATCCGGGTATGAAGAGTCTTCTTCCACTCCTGCTCAGGCTGGTCCGGGCCGACCATGCGGCCCTGGCCAGGCAGGTCGAGTACCTGGTGGTCGAGAACCGGATGCTCCGAGACCAGATCTCCGGCTCGGTCCGGCTGACCGACCGGGAGCGGGCGCGGCTCGTCCGGTTCGGGTTGCCGGTGGGGCCAGCTCTCAGGGATCTCATTTCGATCGTCAAATACGATACCTTCCGGCGCTGGGCCCGGGGTGTGAAGCGCAAGAGGCAGAAGACGAAGCGGCCGCCGGGCCGGCCGAGAACCGCGGCGTCCGTCGAGGAGTTGGTGGTGCGGTTGGCTCGGGAGTCGGGGTGGGGGTACGCGCGGATCCTGGGCGAGCTGCGGAAGCTGGGGATCAAGTCCGTGTCGCACACCACCGTGCGCAATATCTTGAAGCGGCACGGGATCGAGCCCGCGCCCGAGCGGCGGGACCCGCTGTGGGAGACCTTTCTGAAGCGGCATGCCGAGACGCTGTGGGCGTGCGACTTCTTCACGGCCAGGGTGCTCACCGCCCGCGGGATGCGGCCCGCCTGGGTGCTGGCGTTCATCCATGTCAAGACGCGCCGGGTCATCGTGACCAAGGCCACCTTCCGGCCCGGCGGCCAGTGGACGGCCGACGCCGCGGCGTGCCTCGCGGGTGAGGTCCAGAAACGGGGGATGCCGAAACCGACCGTCGTCGTCCGGGACAACGACTCGAAGTTCGGGGAGCCGTTCGATACCGAGCTGGCCGACCAGGGCATCAAGGCGGAGCGGCTGCCCATCCGGGCTCCGCTGTGCAACTCGCACATGGAGCGATGGATCCAATCCCTCCGTCGGGAATGCCTGGACCATTTCATCCCGGTTGGGCTGAAGCATCTGGATCACCTAGTCTCAGAATACCTCGAACACTACCATCTGGAAAGGCCGCACCAGGGATTAGGGAACAGATTGCTTGGCGACCGGCAAAGGGCCGGGCACGACCCGCCAGCGGACGAGGGCGAGGTGGTCTGCCGGGTCCGGCTGGGCGGGGTGCTTAGGCACTACGAACGCTGGCGAGCGGCCTGAAACGGGGTGGGACCGAGTATTTGCACCCCGCTGCGGGAAGGCTTCAAGCCACCGCTTCGACCCGGATCAGTCTTGCATACGACGGACGGCCGCCCGAAATTCAGATTAAATCTATTCTGAGTAACAAATCAAAAAACCTTCACCATCAAGCGCCTCCGAAATAATAAACAAATTTGATTTTGAAGAAATACTTGTTGGACACACAAATACAATCAAGCAATTTCTGCCGCCGATCCTAGGCCATTCTTGCAATAAATAGCTGGGATTAACGGAAGACATATCGACTTCAAAAACTTCACCGCTCGAACCCGGCAATTTGGGGATTGGCTTGAGTGGTGTCGTTTTTTGTATCCGCCGAACATAAGGGTCGCTTTCTTTATGCAGATATGAGCAAATAAATGCCTGGTTCGTTGGCGAAATACGGTGATACAATATATTATATAGTACATTCTTTGACTTGCGACTGGGATATCCAATGCCTGTATTTAGAATGTTATCAAAAGTGCAAGCGTACCCGAAATGTTGCAAGTCTTTATCGGCACCATTGGGGATTAAATAAAATGTGTTTGCCCGGCTCTCCAGATAAGTGTTTAATCTTACGGCCAGTTGTGGAAAATCGTCTTTTAGCATCCGAAAAAAATCGCAGGAGAATGACGAGGTAGGCAAGAACATGAAACTTGACAACTCATTTGGCATCGATTCGTCCATCTGGGAAAATTCTCCACCGATTTCCTGAAGGGTCAATGTAGTCCCAATGTGGGCCAATGGGGGGACCATGGTTTAGATCGGGATGAAGAGATTCATCCGTATGCGGATTGTACCACGATCCACGCCCGCTATCGGGAGATTCATTTCCTCGCCATTCCCAATCTGGTCCGGGAGGGTTGTTCGGATTTGCCGGAGGCTTTGGAACTCCACCCGTTTTCGGGGGAACTCGCCCTAATTTTGAAAGACACCGTGCCCCGACCTGACCGAGCTTCTTCAACACCAATCGGGTAAGGGGTACCGTCACTATGTCAGTGGGATCGGGAACATTGACGACAACGATCACTGTAACAATGATCAGAGTATTTTTTTGTGCCTCCCGTACCCACCTTGCCTCTTCTTCCGGAGTTGCCCATGGGAGAGGGCCCGATCCGGTTTCGTCGAACGGCACAGGTATGACCCGCGGATCAAGCCCGGTGGGGTCGAACTTCGGAATGGGCTGCTGCGCTAGATACCCAAACAGGCTCGCCCCGTCCACATACCCCGCCGGATCCTTGCTGATCCATGTCCCGTTCAGCGGGTCGTACCACCTGTACCTGACATGGTACAGCCCCGCCGCAGGCATCCACCGGTACCCCGCGTACCCCGCCCGATGCCCGTACGACGACAGCACGCCCCGCCCGATCGGGTTTGTGATGGCGCCGATCTGGTTGACCGCCAAGGACAGGTCCGTGAAGTCCACATCCCCGTCCAGGTCCAGGTCGTGCACCACGCTGTACGGCCCGCTGATCGCCGCCGCCTGCAGCGTCAGGTCGTCCGAGTCCAGCACGCCGTCCCGGTTCGTGTCCGACGCCGGGATCGAGATCGGCACGCCGTACGGCGTGTACCGCATGTGCTCGACCTGCCGCCCCTGGTGATCGATGATGGCCACCACATCGTGCCGCCAACTCTGCGCGTAGTAGTGCCGCTCCTCCAGCGAGCCGTTGCCATCGGCGTCCCGGTCACGCAGGACCAAGGCGTCGATGTACGACCCTGTCCCCACCCCGTCCAGGCCCGCCGCGTGGTACACGAACCGCTCGCGCAACGCCTCCTCTTCTTCGCTCACATCGATCCGGTAGGTCGCCACCACCCGCCACCGCGCGTCGTACACCAGACGGGTCCAGTCAGCACCCTCCGCCGCGATCCGCTCGGCGATCCGGTGGCCCAGCGCGTTGTACCGGAACTCCGCCACCAGCGCGTTGCCGCCGTCGCGGATCTCCATCAGACGGCCCAGCACATCCCATGTGTAGGCGTGGCCCTTCTCCGGGTCCGAGACCAGGTTCCCGTTCGAGTCGTACACACGGGTGACCGTCTCGCCCGTCCCGGTATACAGCCCGTCGTTGTCCCGATCCCGCTTGATCAGCACCGTCTCGTTGAGGTCGCTGAACTGGGCGACCGCCTGGAACTCCCCGTCCGCCGGGTCCGTCGAGTACGACGGTGGGTCGTCCCCCGTCAGCTCGAGCTTGTGCCCGGTCCAGTTGCCCACCTTGCCGAGCACCCAGTCCTCCTGCTCGATCAGCCCGGTGATCGACACACCGGACCCCGTCCCGCGCCGCGCCCCCACCAGCCGGTCCAGCGCATCGTTGGCGTAGACGAAGCTGAACTCGCCGAACACATGGTCCGTCACCCCCGTCACATTCGACCCCGCGTCCCAGTGCACCGTCGTGTCGTAGAACGGCACCTGGTTGCTCCCACGGGTCCGGTTCCAGCGGCTGCGGACGGGGCGGTTGAAGCGGTCCAGGGCGTCGTACACGCCGGGGGCGCTGCGGAGGGTGGAGAAGACGCTGTTCTCCGGGTAGGTGGTCTGTTCCGGACGGTCCACGCCGAGGTACTGGTACGCGGCCACATTGGCGCCGTCGAAGTTCAGGTTCGTGACCCGGCTGAACCCGTGGTCGTTGCCAATGTAGTTGTGGGTGAGTACCTTGGAATCCGGGTAGGTCACGGTGCTCAGGTGGAGGCGGGAGGGTCCGGTGCTCGCGGTCGTGCTGCGTTGCCAGACATACTCAACAGAGGGCGTCTCGGCGGCCATCGCGGTGAGACCCAGGCCCCGGCCGCTCACCACGGACTCACCCATCCACTTCTGGGATTGCCCGATCCGACTCAGTGCCCCGTATGTGTCGTACTCGAACACGACCTTGTCATGCTCGTAGTTGCCCGACGAGTCCGTGATGGTCTGGGTGAGCGATTCGATCTCCCCCCGACCGTCATAGCCGATCTCGACGGCACCCCCTAGGGATCCTCCCGGATAGCGGATCGACTGCGCCCGGTACCTGTTGTCCAGATCCGATGTAAACACCGCGCCGTCGCGGTTGGTGAACGAGGTCCGGGCACCATAGATGTTGTAGGTGAAGATCTCCGACTCGTTGTCCGGGTAGAGGATCCGGAGAAGCCTGTCGCGGCTCGGATCGTCCGGGGCTTCATTGTCGATCCCGTCATCGTAAAAATACTTGGTCTCCTGGAAGACATTCTCGTCCGAAGGATCGGTATAGGCGATGAAGCTCACGAGCTGTGTATGCAGGTAGACATACCGTGTGCGGCGGTTGACATCGTCGGTCGTGGTCCCGGTGACGCCCGAGTCGTAGTTGTCAATCACCTCGGTCAGATTGTCGGCGAGGTCGTACTCCCGCTTCTGGACCCGCCCGAGCGCATCCTCCACCTCGGCCACGCGACCGGCGGGGTCTCTTGTGAGCGAGGTGACCAACGCTCCCGGAGGAGGAGAAGCCGGATTGAAGGTCCCGCCCGTGTCCGTCCCGCCGGTCCCGTGGACGCGACGCTCGACGACACGGTCCAGGGAGTCGTACACATACTCGGTGATCTGAGCACGGCCCTTGAGGTTTGAGCCGCTGACCGTGAAGGAACCCGCGTTCGAGTAGTTGTTGGTGTCCAGCTCACCGAGCGCGCCCGCGTGCGGGCGTTCAACCACGATCTCGAAGGTGACATTCCCCGTCGCCGGGTCGCGGACCAGCTGGGTCCGTTCGTAGACAATATGAGAGGAAGGGGAGATGACGACGCCGTCCTGGATCGACCCGCCGCTCACGAACTCGGTGTACCTCGACACCTCACGCCCGAGACGGTCCCGTACGATCCGGGTCCCGCGGCCGTCGTTGACATACACCAGGCGGCCGGCCGCGTCGTAGCCGTAGACGGTCTCCGTGTAGACCGGGTTCGAACTCCCGTCTTGCTCGATCTCGCCGTTGCCCTCGATCGAGTACCGACGGACCTTTGCGACCTGACCGCGGGGGTTGTACTCATACTCGACCAGAGAGACCCGACCGCTCGCCACCGTCCTGGGCGTGTGGAAACGGTCATCGAAACCGATCGAAAGAAGCTCTTCCTCCTCGTCCTCGACATCGTGCGGGAGAAAGATGTTGGGATCATCCGGGGAGCACCCGCCGCGGATCTCGCTCAGGCTCCGGATCGTAAATCCGGGCACCTCGCCGTACAGGCCTTCCGCGACCAGGCGTCCCGCGTTGTCATACTCCCGAAAAACATGCGGGGCCTCGGCGTGATACTCAAAGACCAGATTGCCCAGAATATCGCACTGGGTGAACCATTCGCCCTGCTCGAACCCGCTGCCGATGCCGAACACGGGCATGGATCTGCCGCAGATCGATGCGAAGGGATGTCCGTAAAACGACATGACCTGGTCGCAGCAGCGTTCACCTGGCTTCAGATCCATGCCCGGAACAATGCTGGGCCCAGGCCCGCCGCCGCCCCCTATGGGGGGCGTTACACCCTCACGCGGATCATACCCATCAACATACTTCAGCAGCTCGTTACCATACTGATCAAATCTGGCAACACGAAGCGTGCCCGTATACTCCGCCAGCCCGACCGTCCGAAGATTCCCCCCGTACTCATACAGCCGCTCGTCGTAGTTGTACGACCTGGCCCCCTCGCCGCTGATCGGAGAGGATGTGTAGACGCGGTCGGCCAGGACGACCCGTCCCGAACGATCCATCACCGCCGCCTGGATCTGGCCGAACTCACCGACATCGAGCGATTGCAACGGGTGCAGCGCCGATTCATCGATCCAGTCCGCGAGATCGGTTGTCGTCGTTCCATTCGGGGAGAGGGCGATCGTCGCCCGGATGATCTCGTTGAAGTTCTGGTCATAGACTCGGAAATCCGCGGGTCCCGAGTGGGTGCCCGTGTCCGACGCGGCTGACCAGACCTCGTACCACTCGCCGCTTTCAAAGACAGAGTAGTGTGCCTGACGGACGCGCCCCGTCGGCAGCACGAACTCAGTCGCGCGTCCTATGGAATCGTACGACCAGCCGGAAATCAGGTGGAACGCTCCCGAGGTTGAGGGGGGCGAATCGATGTAGTCCGCCGGCGCCTCGCCGGACAGAAAATCCGATGTGCTGGCCAGATCGGCGTCCGAGATCAGTTTGGTATTCAGCCCTCCCTGGACCGCTCTGTAGGTGAAGCTTCCCACCTCGTCGCGAATATAGACGATAGTGCCGTCGGGACGGTAATATGTCTCTGTGTACGCCGGATTGCCGCTCCCGTACTGACCGGTGGGCACGGCCGGCAGTTCGGCCGTGATTCGCCGCGGCGTGAGCCACATGGGATCGCCCGCCAGCAGGCCCGTCCCGCCACCACCAACATCCTCGGCGTGGAACTCGTACTGGAACGATGTCGTCTCTTCGGAGTATGTGGCATTGCTGAAGTCGATGTCGGGAATAAGCGTGATGCTTTCGTAAAGCGGACGGACCACCAGGTACTCCCCGCCAACGGTTGCGGCCGCCGCCTCGTTCTCCACGGGGTCGAGGTATGCGTACTCGACGAACGGGAACGGACCGTCCTCGGGCTCCGAAGGAGAAGCACCGTTCTGCCAGCTGTGCGAAGCGAGGAACCCGTAAAAAGGGCTGGCCGTCGCGGTGATCCGATCGAAAACATGGACAAGCTGGCCGTTCGTTCCGGCCGTCGCGACCTTGATCTCGCACGGAGGCTCGTAGCCGGACACCAGCGGCGGGTTGAGTTCCCCGCTCTCGATCGCCATCGGGGTGGCGATCAGGTTAATAACGCCATCGACACCGTTGTCGGTGTCGACCGCGCGGCGCGAGACATATGTCCACTTCCGCGGAGATGTTCCCTCGCAGCCCAACACACCCATCTCGTTTGGGTTTTCTACATAGCTTACGGGCTGCCCCGCTTCGTCAAAGTATTGCTGAAAACGAACCCCACCGGTGTCTACCGATTCCGACGGGGTGACTTTGACAATGAAAGCGTGCCCCGGGTCGTACGCGGGAGAAATGGTGCTGGAAGTGAATGTACTATAATCTTCATATGATAGGGAGTAAGTCGCCAAATGATGCCACAGCGGCCTGATGCCAGGATGAGAAATCGTTTCGAGGCGGCCGGTCCAGTCGTCATTAATATCGTAGTAGACGAATGCGAACTCTACAAACTGTGAGTCGTTCAAGATACGCTCTGAAGGCCGGTCGGAGTACTCGGCGGAGTAGTTTCGGACTCCCTCCGGCGAGAAGACCGCCCGGATCCAGTGGTTGTGCCCAAAGTTTGGGAGTGACGCCGTCGTGGCATAGTAGTAATACTCTCGATGCAGGGTCGCGGTCTTCGGGGTGAGATCCTCAGGGTCAAAGCCGGTCATTGGGGTGGTGATCGCAACGCTCATCAGATCGCCGAAAGAGTGAAAACCATTCACAAGGTGAGGTGCGTATGCGTACTCGACCTTGGCCCCGGTGGTGTCCCACCCGCCCAGGCCGTCCGGCACGAACGCCTCCACCCCGGTCAGGAAGATCCCCTCGCCGGTGCCGGGAAAATCCTCTTCCAGTTCCTCGTAGGTGTACTCGTACTTGCGGCCCGCGGTGTCGAAGGCGACCTGGATCCGTCCGCCGTCGTCGTACCCGGCCTCGATCGCGTCGGCCGGGTCGGTCGCGTCACCCACATACGCCTTGTTGCCCGCGGCGTCTTCAATGGTCCAGAGCTGGCCCTTGCCGTTGTGCTCCAACAGACCGACCTCAACAAGATTGTCGGGGTCACGCGGGTCGAAGAAGGTGGACCGCGTCCCGTGCTGGTCCCAGTACACGAACAGCCCGTGGTCGCCGCTCGAACCGGCCACCACTGCCCCCGCGGCCCCGTTCACCCCCCTGAACACGGGACTGTTCTCCTCCAACTGGCGGAAGGTCAGGTAGCGGTCCGCCCCGTAGACGATGTAGATGTAGTCCTCGTCCTCCGGCCCGGTGACATAGACCAGTTCGGGCTGGGAGAACTGCTGCCAGTTGTACCCCTGGTAGCCCTCGGTCCGATGGCTACCGCTGTTCGGTTCGCTTGGGAGGTCAGGGTCGCCCGGGATGTTGTAGGTCCGCCCCACGGTCCAGCGGAAGCCCGGCGCGGGCAGGGCCATGTCGATCTCGGTCGGCGAGTACCGCCCGGTGTTCAGCATGATCTCGCCGAGGTACCAGGCGTGGTCGTTCCATTCCTCGTGGAAGGGGTTGGCGTTGACTACCCAACCGAAGGGGGCCTGGAGCCGCAGCGAGCCGTCCAGGCCGGTGCCCCGTTGATTGCGCAAGGGTTGCGCGTCCTGGGCGGGGGTCTCGCCCGCGCGGTACTTGTCAATCGTGTATCCGTCGTTTTCAAGCAGCCGCTGCGGCGTGACCTGTGCCATCACCGGGGCCGACATCAATCCGATCAAAGCAGCTGAAACCAGCTGAAAACGAGCGGAAAACGTGGATAGATGCATGGGTGCCCTTCCCATCGGACGCGGCGTCGCGCGACCGGTTCGTGTCAGATGGTCCCGGAAACCTTCCGCCCGTGCAACCCCCTTGGGCAATCTTCCCGAAAAAATTTTCATATCAGCATCCTCAAACCCGGTTCCGCGCGGTACGCTGGCGCGGGATCAGCCTGCTTGCTTATCCAATGGAGGTGCCGTGTGCGGATACCGTGTCCTGTTCATGCGTTGTTGATGGGGGTCTCTCTCGCGTCCTTGATCGGCACGGCGACCGGGACAGTCCTAGCCGACGAGCCGCCGGTGCCTACGGCCTCTGAGGTCTTGATCGAACTGGCCCGGCACCACCTGACACCGGAAGTGCTTTGTGTCGCTGGGTTTGTGCCCGCCGAGATCGAGGGGTTCATCGGGCACGCCACCGATACGCTCACCGATCAGTGGGGTGATGTGGTGGCGGCTCGGGTCCGTGTCCAAGATGCCCGGATACAACTCGCATCCGCCCGCGCCGCCCTGGCCGGGCCGGAGGACGAGGGGGGGCTGATCGCCATCGCACTGGCGGAAGCGGAACTTGCTTCGGCCCTGTCTGCGATGCAGACGCTCGACGGCCAGATCCGGGACGCTCTCGACGACGGAATGGGCTCGGGTGCCAAGGCCCTGGCTCGGACCGTCCGGGGCAATGCCTCTCGCGGGCTGCCGGTCGAATACCTGACCCTGAGCCTGGCCGACGAGTCGTGGATGGAACTCCGCCACGCCTTCGCCCATGTGCGGACGGTGCAGGAGCCAGAGGAACCCGACCAGGCGATCCAGCAGATCCTCAGCATCTACGACTCGGACTCGGCGGTGACCGCGGCGCGGATGGCACTGTCTCTATACGGACCTGGGATCGCCACTGAGTTTCTCTCGCTTTTCACACAGAACTGATTCCTCGGGGATCCGTGCCCGATGGCCGCGTTGCCATGACGCCGACCACGGACTCGGGCTCGAGGTGATCGAGGTATCGCACGGTGGTGAGCAGGGAGGCGTGGCCCAACTGCCTACGGATCACCGCGAGGTCGATCCCCTCGGCCCGGAGTTCCGCCGCATGCGTGTGACGCAAACCGTGCGCGTGCAAGCGTTTGTGGATGCCCGCGTCGCGGCCGAGTTCAGGCAGCCTGCGTCGGACATATGCCTGGGTCACCGCCCTGCCCGACCCCGAGCAGAAGATCGGCTCTCCCCCAGACCACCCCAGCGCCCGGTGCTCGGCCAGCCAACCCGTCACCACGCCGAGCCCCCAGCGGTCGATGCCCACGGTTCGGGCCTTCCCGCCCTTGCCTTTCAAGACCCGGATCGCGCCCCGCTCCGGGTCCACATCGCACGGCCGCAGCGCCAACGCTTCGGCCAGCCGCAGCCCCGCCCGGTACATGATCAGGATCAACGCCCGGTTCCGCCGGGCCGTCCAGGTCCTGGTCCCGCAGGCATCCAGTAATTTTCGCACTTCGTCTCGCGTCAACACTTCCGCCGGGTAGCGCATGGTGAGGGTCCTCCATGGCTACGGACTCTCCGCAATCCCGTAGCCATGAGAGGAGTACCTCAAGCCCCCCGCACGGATCAAGTTGGAGTTGGGGTCTGTCCCATGTCCTTCCAACGGTCCGACCAGTCCTCCGGCGGCACGCCCCGCACCAGCACGATGACCTTGCCCACCGTGCCGCACTTGGGGCACGGGTCGGGCTCGCGCTGCTCGTCGTGGTTCTGGAACTCCATGCGGATGCGGTGGGGCCCGCCGCACGGGCACTCCTTCTTGGCCCCCTCGGCCCGCGCCTCCAGCCGACGAAGGCGCGCCCGGATACTGCTCATTCCGTATCCCTCTCGGCGTGCTGGCGTTCCAGCCCCTCGACCCGGGCCGACAGGTCGTCCAGCTCGATCGACTCCCGTGCGAACTTGAGCACCTGCGAGGCCGCCGCCACGCGGGACGACCAGGTGGCCTTGGTGTCGTGCATCACCCGCAGCAGCGTGCCCACGGCCGCCGTGGCCGAGCGTTGGGTCAGGCCGATGGCCTGGGTGAAGGCTTCGCGCCGGGCGCGGCGGTACTCGGCCACGAAGTGCGGCTCCTCCTTCAGCCACCGGTGAAGCGTGCGCTCGCTGACGTTGGCCTTCTCGGCCGCGGCCAGGATGGACGGCTCGGTCAGCAACGCCAGGATGGCGGTCTCCTGGGGACGGGTGAGTTCGCGACCGGCGCTGCCACCGGGATCGATATCCGCACCGGCGGTAGGGGACGTGGGGGGAGCGGGGGGGTCTTGGTGGATCAACTCATCGTGTTCGGCGTCACCGGAGTTCATGCGGCACCCCCTGGAAATCTGAGAAACATCTGGAAATCAAGGCCCAAAGGCCTTGCACTGTCCGCCATGTCATGGCTTCATGTGTCACACGACGGGGCGATGCCCGCCCCGGGAAGGAGCAAGGACCATGGCCAACGACCGGGACGCCGCCATCAACGACATCGCCCGCCGCTTCCTCGATGTGAGGACGCTGGAGACCCGGGGGCGTGACATGCACGACTTCCACTCGCTGGCGGTCTGGAACATCAAGGACGCGCTGGAGCGGGCGTACGAGGCGGGTCGGGCCGCGGCACCGCCGCCCCCGCCCATCACATGCCACTGCCCGGCGTGCGGGCGGGAAGTCACCATCCGACCCATCACCCCCTGAAGCCCGCGTGTTGCGGGCTTCGCTGCTTTTGAAAGGAGCAACGCCATGACGAAGAAGACCAGCACCAAGAAGACCACGCCCGCGTCCGCCCCCACGCGGGGCCGCCCCGCCAAGGCCACGACGACCCCGGCTCCCGCCAAGGACGCCACACGCGCCAACACGGCGGCCCCCAAGGCCAAGCCCGTTCCGCAGGGCAAGCCGCCCAAGTCCCTGCACGTCAGCGCCCTCAGTGCCGCGGTGCTGGTACTGGCGAGCGCTCCCGCCGAGGGCTTGACCGCTAAGGCCATGATCGAGCAGATGGTGGCGCAGAAGCTGTGGTCCAGCCCGAAGGGCAAGACGCCCCAAGCCTCCCTCTACGCAGCCATCACCCGAGAGATCGGCCGCAAGGGGAAGGACGCCCGCTTCAAGAAGGTGGACCGGGGGCGGTTCGTGCTGGCCCAGACGCCAGCCTGAGGCGGCTGGCACATCCATACCCACCACCCCCGGCCCCCGACCGGGGTTTCTCGTTCCCGAGTAGCCCGCCCCAACGCTCGGCCTGTCTGAAAGAATGTCATGGCGGGGTCGGTGCCGACCGATGGACCAGGAATGGCCCACCTCTACATCAACTCGTTCCGTCCGCTTGTTTCCACCGTCTTCGGCCGGGACGCTTCCGAGCGCTACGACCTGCCGCCGTTCATCGACGGCTCGATCCGCCGAGAACCCGACTTCGAGCACAGCCGACCCGTCATCACCTGCCTCTGCCGCGCCGGCAAGTTCACCCCGCGGCTTGAGGTTGGCGACCGGGTCGTGTACCTCACCGTCCACGGCCGATACGGCGAACCCTTCAAGCACCACCGGCTGATCGCCGTCATGGAAGTCCGACAGACCTTCGACTCGCACCTCGAGGCGGCTCGCTGGTACAGAGAACGTGGCAAGGTCCTCCCCAACAACCTGATGGTACGAGGCAACTCGGCGAAGCCACTGTCTCACAGCTCGGGACGGGGCGGGCGTCGCGCCAAAGCCGCCTGCGGCGGCTGCTCGCCCAAGAAGCCCGGCTCCGGTTGCTCTAAAGGGGGGCGGACGAGATGTGGAACGAACCGCGCCGCCTGGGACCGAAGCTACCAGGAACGAGCCTTGAATCATCCTTGGGTGGCGCAATGCCGTCATCTGCTCCCTCCCAACCTGGGATGGGACGCGCCTGTCGTAACCAAGGCTGAACTCGCCAGGATATTCGGCAAGGATCCGCACACGCGGAATCCTGGCAAACTTGACATCACGCGACTCCCTTCACTGCTGAGACAGGCGAAGCTTCGCGTGCCGCCTTCTTGCCGGTGAAGTTCTCCCACCGCGCCACGATCACGTCGCAGTACGCCGGGTCGATCTCCATCAGCCGGGCCTTCCGCCCCTCCTGCTCGGCCGCGATCAGCGTCGAGCCAGACCCGCCGAACAGGTCCAGCACCCGTTCCCCCGGCCGCGACGAGTACCGCATCGCCCGGGCGGCCAACTCCACCGGCTTCTCGGTCAGGTGGACCATGCTCTGCGGATTGACCTTCTTGATGGGCCACACATCGGGCACGTTGTTCGGCCCGAGGAACTTATGCGCCGCCCCCTCCTTCCAACCGTAGAAGCACCACTCGTGGTCCCCCATAAAATCCTTGCGGGTCAGGACGGGGTGCAGCTTGTGCCAGATGATCGCCTGACTGAAGTACAGGCCCGCCTCGACCAGCGCCGGGGGGTAGTTGGCCACGTTGGCGTAGCCGCCCCAGATGTAGAAGCCACGCCCGGGCTCGAGGACGCGGGCCGCGTTGTTGAACCACGCCCGCAGCAGCCGGGCGAACTCCTCGTCGGTGACGAAGTCGTTGACCAGCGGCCGGTCCTTGGCTCGCATCTGCTTGGTGGTGCCCTTGGCCTTCTCGGGGTGGCGGGCCAGATCCAACTTCTGGTGATGCCCCCCCGTCCCCCCCGCTCCACCTTTGCCTGCTTGCTTGGAGAACGACGAGTTCCCCGCCGCGATGGCGTTGTTGGAGCGGGGCTCGACCTTGACGTTGTAAGGAGGGTCGGTGTTGAGCAGGTGGATGGACTCTCCGCCGCACAGGCGGTCCACGTCGGCTTCCAGGCTCGAGTCCCCGCACAGCAGGCGATGCTCGCCCAGGATCCACAAGTCGCCCGGGACGGTAGTGGGGGTCTCAGGCGGCTCCGGCACGGCGTCGGGGTCCGTCTCGCCCGCGTTCGGCGGGTTGACCAGCGCGGCCAACTGGGCGTCCGTGAAGCCCAGCGATTGGAAGGCCGCGACGTCGTAGCCGAGCTGTTCGAGCGCGGCGAGTTCGGAGTTGAGCAACGCCGCGTCCCAGGTCGCCAGCCCGCCGGTCTGGTTGTCGGCCAATCGGTACGCCTTCGCTTGTTCCTCGGTGAGGTCGGCCACGTGGACGGGCACGGTTTCCAGACCCAGTTGGATGGCGGCTTTCAGGCGGGTGTGGCCGACGACGACCACGCCCGCGGGATCGACCACGATCGGCTGGCGGAAGCCGAAGCGTTCGATGGACTCGGCCACGGCCGCCACGGCGGCGTCGTTGACGCGGGGGTTGGCCTCGTAGGGCCTGAGGGACGACGGGGACTTCATTTCAATCTGCACGGGGAGACTCCTTGTGTGTGAGAGACGGACATCGGACGATCAACTCGCGGCGGGGTGCCGGAATTCCATGTGGCGCTGCCAAACGATGCAACTTGTTGAAATACCGTGATGCGCCTTTCTGCGCTTTCTTCACTTTCTTCACCCGGGGCCACTCACACAGGAGCGCACCGGCGAAAGAAATCCGAGGAGGAGAGGGATACTGGGAGAAAGAAGAGAAAGAAGCCATTAGCAGTTCTCCAAAGCCATTTGCGTAGGCTCTTCTTTCTCACTTCCTTCACCTTGATTCACGAGGCGGTACAAGTGAGCGCTCCGGCCCGCTGTTTGGACGATGTCTTCGGCGACATCCCCCCGCTCCGTCAGGGTGGTCATGACCACGTCAAGTACTTTGGACTCGACCTTCATGGACCTCAGCAGGGTGCTGCGGTCGATAGCGCAGTTGGAAGCCGACCGAAGTTTCCGGATCACTTTGCGGACGAGGGCGTCGAACGGGCTCTCAGCCCCGTGCTCGGACGCCATGAAGAGCATCCGGTACACCAGCCGGTCCGCTACTTCTGTGGCCCACCGCACCGCCGGCGCGTCGATCTCCGGGTTGATATGGCTGGAACTCACGGCGTAGACCAAGGCGAGCTTCCGAGCGTGCTCAGCCGTCCTGGCCCACAAGGTGGTCGCCACCGCATCATTCGCTTTCTCGGCTGTGTCGTAGGCTCTCTCGCACCGGCGTCTATGTTCGGCCAGGATTGCGGTCGCTTCGACGCTGGCGGGCACGACCGGTGGGGCCAGGCGCACCGCGGGCATGTCCTGTTGATCCCGCCAGTACTCGGCAGCCTCCAGGACCGATTCAGGAACCGTAAGCAACTTCGGATCTTGGCCTTGTCCTCGTGCTCCCGCCTCAAAGACAAGGATACGGCCGAACAGTCCGTTCGTCATAGTCCGCTCGGATAGTGCAGAGTAGAAAAAGTTGGGGATCGCTGTCCCGAAGACGACCAGGCTTGGCCGCTCAATCGGTACGCAGTCGGCTTGACCGGCCCGAATCCGGACGGGCATCACCGAGCTGGCCGACGAGTGGGCCGACAAGAGGATGGCCATCAGAGACTCGTAGCGTGCGTCCCGGGCACCGTTCATCGCCCGCAGCAGCGTATCGAACTCGTCGATCTGGACGAGCAGGTTTGGGTCGTGCCTCAAGGCGTCCTCGACGCCCTCGCCGGACGCCAGTTGCTGCGCCACCCAGCGGGATCGACCGATCGCACGGAGAACTTCCGCATTCATCTTGCGGGGGGCATCCTTGCCCACGCCCGAGTGAGCGACCGCGACCATGTAAAGATTGGTTCTGTTGTCACCGCCGTCCCGGACAACACCGCCTGCCAGAACACCCTGCAGCGCCAACGCTCCAGCGAACGCCATTGTCCGGTTGGGGTAGGGTGCGGCAGCGAGCGTCGCCTCGACGACGTCGGAAATGAACCCGGGCACCTCGAGCAGATCATTCGTCAGCGGGCCGGGATCGGAGACAGCAGGCATCGACCGAGGGACCGGGGATGGAACCCGTGGCATCGGGGCATGGCGTACCTGATTCCTCAACCATCCATGCGGCCGGTCGTGCCGCTTGTTTGCCGCGTCGTCAACCTTGTGACGCAGTTCTTTCTCATCCCAAGGTGGCTCGCAGCGGGGGTTGTACTCCTGCCACAGCAGGCGGTATGCGGTATCGGGGTCCAGGCCGAAGCCGTGCACCATCGCCGTCGCGGCCGCGTAGGTTTGGTTGTGCCCCCCGGAGCCGCTCACGGCGGAGGGGATCGCGGCCAGATACCGGCCGGCGCGACGGAGCACTTCCGACTCCGGAACCGGCGGAGCGACTGCCGGACCGCCGACCGAGCCACCATCCACCCCTGGCCGCTCTGAGAGCGTGTGGCCCCGTTCGCGCATCACTGCGTCGGCGATCGAACGCACATGATCCAGCAGGTCATCGGCATCGACCGTGCTGGGCGTGCCAATCAAGTCGTCGTACCGGTCCCCGTCCTGCGGATGGACGCTCGGGCCCACGAGGGTTTGGCTCCCTGTGGATCGCAGCTCAATGATCATCTTGCGCGTCACCGGATCCCGGAACTGGGCTGTGGTCGCACCCTTCGAAATGTACCAGTAGTGGGAGCCGGGATTCCCGGGGCGACCCGTCACGACCGGAGTGGGCGGAAGAAGTGTGCTGGCGAGCCGAACCGCCTCCTCGCAGTCCAGGTCCACATCGACCAGCCATCCGGAGGGCTCGCCGAGCATGATGCCGATGTTTGCCTGCCCGGAGAACAGACGCGATAGGTTTATTCTCTCGACCCGGCGTTTCTGCCATTCTTTGGTTCGTGGCCCTTTCTCTCCACTCGGCACGGGCACAGGCTGGTACCCCATGTCCAGATACCGCCTTGCCGCTTCAGATCTCTTGTTGAATTTCTGCTCCGTCACCCGTGACTCCAAACATGCCTGCCGTGCCGTGACACCGCCCCGCCCCGCTGGGGCGGCGGTCCTCAGTTCTGCGTGTCAGCCGCCTGCGATTGCAGTTCGGCCCACATGGCCCGCTGCACGCCCCAGTCGATCTCGGCCGCGATGGGCCGCATCTGCCGTTCGCTGATCGGTTCCCGCCCCTGCACCACCGGGGGCAGGTCCAGCAGGGCCTCCTGGATGTCCGGGGCCAGGTGCAAGAGATTCAGGATCTGGGTGACCCGAGCCCGGGTGACATGCCCGACCACGGCCAGCTCCGCCTGCGTGGTGACCGCCCCCCGCTCGATCAGACCCTCCATCCGGATGGCCAGCGCCATCAAGCGCGTCGCCCGCGGGATCCGCCCAGGCTTCGGTGCTGGCTTGGCCGGACCGACCCGTAGCGACCGTGCGCCGGACCGGCCCACCTTGAAGTGGACCTGCGTCGTCACGACCCGGGGCGTCGCGGCGGGGGTGGTGGGGGCGGCGACGCTCACGCGGCCACCTCCTCAACGACCGGCTCGTCGGTCGTGGGCGTCCCCTCTCGGAACGTCACGCTGACCGTGCCCTCCACGCCGTCGAAGACCACCCGCTCGACCAGAGATTGCACCACCGTGATTCGTTCTCCGATCGTCATAGCGCCCCAGACCGGCTCGAAGGATTCCACGGCCCCGAGCATCTCGTCTGGATCGATGACCAGGTCGGGACGCTGGCTTGCCAGCAAGCCGGTCGCTCGCCGGGCGATGTCGTCCATGGTCGTATCACCAGAGAGCGTGTCCCGGATCGCTCCCGCCACGAACCGCTCCAGATCGCCTGCCGGCAGCGACGGGCACGGGCATGCGTCCCGCCCGCCCTTGAGCATCCTGGCGCAGGCGTAGTACCGGTAACGCCGGTTGCTCTTGCTCCCCGCCCGGGTCGTGAAGGTGTGGATCATCGCCGAACCGCAGCAACCGCAGGTCAGCAGCCCCTTGAGCAGGGACCCGTGGAGGTTGCGGATCTGGGAGCCGCCGCTGCGGCCGTTGAGGCGGAGCTTGGCCTGGACCCGGTCGAAGACATCTTGGTCGACGATCGCCTCGTGCTCGCCCGGGAAATCCTCGTCCTTGTGCCTGACCCGGCCGGTGTAGAGGATGTTGGTCAGCAGGCTGTAGACGCGGTCCTTGTTGAGCGGGCGGCCGCCCACGGTGGCACCGGCCTTGGAGGTCCACGCCTTGGTGGTCCAGCCCCGCCGAGCGCACTCCCGGACGACCGGAGTCATCCCGGCGTCGGCGGCGAGGTAGAGGTCGAAGATTGCCCGGATCCGCTCGGCCTCGGCGGGGTTGACCACCAGCCGGGACCCGCCGGGGCCGGGGACGAGGTCGAAGCCCAGGACGGGCCGCCCCCCCGCCCACTTGCCCCGTCGGCGAGCGGCGGCCAGCTTGTCGCGAGTCCGCTCAGAGATGATCTCGCGTTCAAACTGGGCGAAGCTCAGGAGGATGTTGAGCGTCAAACGTCCCATCGAGCTAGTCGTGTTGAAGTTTTGAGTGGCCGCGACGAAGCTGACTTCGTGCTTGTCGAAAGTCTCCATCAAGCGGCCGAAGTCCACCAGCGAGCGGGATAGTCTGTCAAGCTTGTAAACGACCACGCAGTCGATCCGGCCCGCCTTGATGTCGGTCAGGAGCTGCTGGAGACCCGGCCGGTTCGTGTTGGCCCCGGTATAGCCGCCGTCGTCGTAGCGGTCAGACAGGCATGTCCAGCCCTGGCTGCGGACAAACAGCTCGGCGCTCTCACGCTGAGCGTCGAGGCTGTTGAAGTCCTGGCTCAACCCCTCTTCGGCGCTTTTGCGCGTGTAGACGGCGCAGCGGACGGGCTTGGAGGCACTGGAGGCAGGGGTGGGGGTGGGCTTGGTCACGGCCGGGCCTCCCTCGGCGAGGCGGGGCCGGTCAGTCCGAAGAAGCCGTAGCCGTTCCAGTGGCTGCCGCTGATGGCGTGGGCCACGGCCGAGAGCGACCGGTAGACCACGTCCTCGTACTCGAACCCCTCGGCCAGCACCGTGACCCGGTGGTCCACCCCCTTGTACTTGCGGACCAGGACGGTCCCGGCGACCGGGAGCCGCCGGTCGGTCCGGGGCACGACCGCGCCGGTCACGGTCCGCAGCGTGGCACCGAGCGACGGGCCGCGGTCGGTGGGCGGGCGGACTCGGAGGTCCTCGTCCCGGGCGAGTTCGGCGGCCCGTGCCCGGGCCCGCTCCGACAGCCCGCCCTCAGCCTGAGCCTGCATGCGCCATGCGATCCGCCGGATCAGCCAGCGTTTGTTGTTGGAACGGGACGGTTCACCGAACACCTCGGCGTAGACCGCCCGCAACCCGGCGGGGGTCATGTGCTCAAGCGTGGCGATCCGACTAGACAGTGATTGCGTCACTTGGACCTCCCGTAGGTGCATGCCGTATCCGCACTTACAGAGAGACGGCGTTCACCAGATGGGACACTCAGGCCCGCATCGGTGGGGGGGTCAAGGGATGTCGGGGAGGTGTCTCCGGCGGGGGCGGAGTCGGCCAGGAGCCGGGCGAGGCCGCGTGCGAAGGCGTCCAAGGCCGCGTCGAGGCGGGCGAGGTGGGTCAGGGTTGCGGGGCTCGGGACCGGATGGTTTGCGGGCATGACACCCGTTGTAAACCGGGTTCGGTGCACAGACGACAGCAAAGTCTGCTGTGGAGGAATACAGGAGCCGTGGAGGAATTATGGAGCCTTTGGCTTCCTCTGGCTCTGGACAATCTCCCTCAGTTTGCCCGCGGAGTCCATATCTCCATGTGCTTCAGCGGCTTCGGTCAAACGCTGCAGTTCCTCAAACAAGAAGGTTTCTGCACGAACTCGGCCGGGGACCGGCGGTTGGGCGCTCCGTCTCCACACACTTAGAACAGATTTGCTACGGCCGATCTCTTTGCAAAGCAGTTGTACCGTCCAACCGCTGTCCCGGTCGATGGCCCTCGCGAACATGGACACCGGGCTGGGGTCGTACATGATCATCAGGTCGGAGAAGTCGGCCAGCGGCTTGAGAACCCTGTCCAGCTCGCTTCGCAACGCCGATGCGTCTTTCCGCCAGAAAAGTGGTCCGCCCGCTCTGAGCAACTGGTCGCCCGGCTTCTCGTTCGGCGAGAGGATGATCGCCGGAAAAAAGATCCGGAAGAGTTCAGCCATCGCCATCTTGGCCGCGACCCGTGCCGGACCAAGTTCTGGATCCTTGATCTTGGAGATGGCGAGCCTGACCCGCCCCATCGCGGCCTCCCAAGCCTGCCAATGATCGCGGACCAAACCAAGAACCTCTTGACGCCTCTCCGCTTGCTTCTTCCGGATCACAGCCGGATCCGTGATCGGAGGGTCATCGTCGTTCATGGCGATGAACGCCGGCCTCATTGCTTCCGCATACTCATCCGCGATGGTGCACCACATTCCCGCCAACCGGCACAGATCTGCCGCAGCCCGGCGGGCTTCGTCGTAGTCATTGTCACCGGGTTTGGTCATGTCGTACGACGGACGCTTCTTGACCACCTGCGGCTTTCTGGGAGCCTTCGAGATCTTCTTTCCAGTCTGCTCGGATGGTTTTGAGTTCGACACAGGAGCCTCCAGCGGGGTTGCCCCAAGCATGGGTGTAAGTTCATCCCCCGCTTACTGCGCTCTCAGAGTACAGCTCCGAGCGGTAGAGTGTGGTGGGTGAAGTGCTTGTCAGAGGAGGGGAGGAGGCCAGGGGAGGACTTGCGTACCGCTGCGGGGAGGCTTTCAGGCTTCAGAGCGTAGCTTCCGCCCCGGCCCCTCACATGCACCCCCCAGATCGAAGTCTGCTATTCTTGGCGTTCGACGGTATTCCCAAAGGTCACTCTCGATTCAGGTTTTAGCCGCAAATGACGTCGCACCAAGATCTTAGCAACCATATCTGGCAAATCGCGGATCTCCTCCGAGGCCCATACCGCCCACCTCAATACGAGCGGGTGATGCTGCCGATGACCGTGCTGCGTCGATTCGATTGCGTGCTCGGGCCGACCAAGGGCAAGGTTCTCGCCGCCTACCAGAAAAACAAGGCCAAGCCCAAGCCGCTCGGCGGGGAGGCCCTCGACAAAGTTCTTAGCACCGCCGCTGGCCAGCGATTCCACAACCACTCGCCCCTCGACTTCGCTAAGCTCAAGGGGGATCCCGACCACATCGACAAGCACCTCGTCAGCTACATCAACGGCTTCTCCGCGAATGTTCGCCGTATCTTTGATTTCTTCGAGTTCGGCAACGAGATCGAGCGGATGCGCGAGTCGAACATCCTCTACCTCGTCGTGTCCAAGTTCGCGGATGTCGATCTGCACCCAAGCACTGTCGATAACATCCAGATGGGCCTCGCCTTCGAGAACCTCATCCGCCGTTTTAACGAGCTTGCGAATGAGACCGCCGGCGACCACTTCACACCTCGTGAGGTCATCCGCCTCATGGTGAGCATGCTCTTCGTCCACGATGACGACCTGCTCACCGGCGCGGCCGTCCGCAAGATGCTCGATCCCGCATGCGGCACCGGCGGCATGCTCGCCGAGGCCCAGCGATATCTCCGCGACCATAACCTCAACGCCAAGCTCTATACCTACGGCCAGGACTACAACAAGCGTGCATTCGCCACCGCCGCCTCCGACATGCTCATCAAGGAGGTCGCCCACAACGGCGCGGGCGAGAACATCAAGTTCGGCGACACTTTCCTCGAGGATCAGTTCGCAGGCCACGCCTTCGATTACCTCATCGCCAACCCGCCCTTCGGCGTGGACTGGAAAAAACAGCAGAAAGAGATCAAACGCGAGCACGACAAGCGCGGCTACGACGGCCGCTTCGGCGCGGGCCTTCCCCGCGTCAACGACGGCTCGCTCCTCTTCCTCCAGCACATGATCGACAAGTTTGAGCCAGTCAGGCCGGACCAGCACAAGCACGGCTCACGCCTCGCCATCGTCTTCAGCGGTTCGCCGCTCTTCACCGGCGTGGCCGGTTCCGGCGAGAGCAACATCCGCAAGTGGATCATCGAGAACGACTGGCTCGAAGCCATCGTCGCTCTGCCCGAGCAGATGTTCTACAACACGGGCATCGGCACCTACATCTGGATCGTCACCAATCGCAAGGAGAAGAAGCGCAAGGGCAAGATTCAGCTCTTCGACGCCCGCGACATTTATATTCCCATGCGCCGCAGCATGGGCGACAAACGCCGCAAGATCGGTGAGGGTCTGGACGCCCCCGACGGCCCCGAGCCAGACCAGATCGCCGACATCGTCAAGGGTTACGGCCGCTTCGCCGCCTCGGACAGGTCCAGGATCTTCAAGAACGAAGACTTCGGCTACACCCGAGTCACCGTCGAGCGCCCCCTCCGCCTCCGCTACCGCATGACCGCCGAGGATAAGGCCCGCTTCCTCGACGCCCTGCCCCACCTGCTCGACGATGTCCAGGCCATCGACAAGCAGCTCGGCCGTGAGCCGCGCGATGATTGGAACGCCGTCCTGCGCGACATCCAGAAGCTCCTCAAGCAGCGCGAGTCTAGGTGGAAGGCTCCCGAGCTCAAGCTCTTCCGCGATGTCTTCACCATCAAAGAGCCGGACGCCAAGCCCGTCAAGGCGGACAAGAAGTCCCAGTGGTCGGGCTTCGAGGCCGACACCGCCCTCCGCGATTTTGAGAACATCCCGCTCACCGACGGTATCGACGACTACTTCGAGCGGGAGGTCCGCCCCTATGTCCCCGATGCCTGGATGGACCGCGACAAGGACACCGTCGGGTACGAGATCAACTTCAACCGCCACTTCTACACCTACACCCCGCCGCGGCTGCTCGACGAGATCGATGCCGACCTGAAGGCCGCCGAGGCCGAGATCATGCGCCTGCTGCGGGAGGTGACGGCATGAGCACCGCGATGCAGCTTCGTCATGCCGTCACCGTGACCGCTGGGGCTACGCCGGCGAGCGGAACGCCCGAGTACTGGGACGGCGGTATCCCGTGGGTAACGCCCGAGGATGTCGGGCGCTCGCGAGAAGGCTATTGGCTTCACGACACGCGACGGAAGCTCACGCAAGAAGGCTACGCCAACTGCGGTGCCACTTTGGTTCCCGACCACTCGATTGTGCTGACGAAGCGAGCACCCATCGGGCAACTCGCTGTACTATCAATGGAGGCATGCTGCAACCAAGGGTGCTTTCTTCTCAGTCCACGCTCGGAGCATGACGCTCGTTTCGTATACTACATATTGACTACGCAGACCGATCTCCTGCAGGCCCTTGGACGCGGCTCGACCTTCATGGAACTCGCGACAGATGACCTGAAGACGCTCAAGCTGATCTTCCCCCCTCTCCCTCGCCAGCGGGCGATCGCCGCGTACCTCGACCGCGAGACGGCGAAGATCGACGCGATGATCGCCGCCAAGCAGCGGCTGCTGGCCCTCCTCGTCGAGAAACGCCGCGCCCTCATCACCCACGCCGTCACCCGCGGCCTCAACCCCGACGCCCCCATGAAAGACTCCGGCGTCGAATGGCTGGGAGAGATTCCGGGGCATTGGACGCTCACTCGCCTCAAGTTTCTCGCAGAGATCCGCGGTGGCGTCACACTCGGGAAGTCCTACGGCAACAAGCCATTGGTTGATGTGCCGTATCTCCGGGTCGCCAATGTTCAGGTTGGGCGCGTCAAACTTGATGAAGTGAAGACCATCTCTGTGCCGGTGGACGAGCGAGACCGCCACCTCCTTCGTGCGGGCGACCTGCTCATGACCGAAGGCGGCGACATCGACAAACTCGGGCGGGGATGCGTCTGGCGCGACCAAATAAAGCCCTGCATCCACCAGAACCATGTGTTTGCTGTTCGACCGTACCATGTTGACCCTGAGTGGATGGCCCGCTGGACAGACGCCGATCCATCCCGTGCCTACTTCGAAATCACAGCAAAGCGGTCCACCAACCTTGCTTCGATCTCTGGGTCCAATATCGGTGAACTTCCAGTGCTCATCCCGCCTGATGTAGAGACAGCCCTGATACTGAGTCACATTGAACACGGTACAAGGCAGTTAGACGCGCTTTCCGAGTACACAGTATGCACGCTTCAACTGCTCCAAGATCGCCGCTCTGCCCTCATCGCCGCCGCCGTCACCGGCCAGATCGAAGTGGAGGATGCGGCATGAGAGTGACCCGCCTCAAGCTGGCCAATGTCCGCGCGATCACCGAAGCCGAGTTCCATTTCCAGCCCGGCTTTAACCTCATTGTCGGCGTCAACGGTGTTGGCAAGACCAGCGTGCTGCAGGCGATCAGCCGAGGGATGGCGAACGCGATCCAGGCCGCCCAGTCCATGCGTACCGAGCCACCAGCATTCACCGCAGAGGATGTACGGCATGGATCAGCCTCAGCAAGCATCGGTGTCAAAGTGCAGATTGGCAGCAAAGAACTGGAGGTTACGGAAGACTTTGGTAGTGTGATGCCAAGGCTTGCTCGTCCGGGCACGCTGGTCTCTAAATTGGATGTTCACGCCAAAGATGTCCGGCGTCGCGGCCGGCTGCAACAGGCACAACGCGAATCCATCGAGACAGCGGAGGTGAGGGAGGGGCCTCGCTTTCTGCCAAAGCGTGCAGACTTTAAGGCTGCGGCCCAAGGCGAAGCGGGACACTTGATGTGCGTGTACTTCGGAACGGCGCGTGCCACTGCACCCGGAAGACGAGTCAAGAAAAAGCGAGCGGTCCCCCCGACGAAAGCGGCATATTCGGAGGCATTCGTTGGCCGCGACCTCGGGCTTGCAATGTTCGCTGACTGGATCGCCGTGCTCGAAACCACAGCAGCGGAAAGAGACGATGCAGGGCCAATCTTGGAGGCCCTGAACAGTGCCGTGCAGACCTTTTTGCCCGGGTATGCTGGGATCTCAGTGGTCCGTGATCCGGACGACGGTCCTCCCGAGTTGCACATCGAACGATCCGATGCGGAGACTGTGCCGATCGGCAGACTCGGCCTCGCGGACCGCCAGCGCGTGGTTGAAGTACTCAGGATGATGCAGACGCACATGGACCTGAACTGGCAGGCACCGAAGAAAGGCAAGAGTCGTGCACCGGAAATTGCGGAGACTGCGGCGAAAGAACGGGAGAGAATCGTCGTCCGGGAGCTTGAACGCATCATGCCCGGCTATGCCTCGTTAAGGGGTCCGTTTGACAAGGTGCCCGCCGACATCGCCAAAGCTGCGTGGTTCAACCAGTTCTTTGAGGACTTCGGCGATCAGTTCAAGATCGACCGCCTCCCTCACCTGCTGCATGCCGATCAACTCAGCGACGGCGAGCGGAGCAGCCTCGCGTTCGTCCTTGATCTAACGCGCCGCCTCGCCCAGGCCAACCCGAAGATGCTGGACCCGGCTAAAAACGCTGAAGCCGTCGTGCTGATCGACGAACTCGAACTCCACCTGCATCCGAAGTGGCAGCGACGGATTGTGGATAATCTGACCACAGCGTTCCCCAAGTGCCAGTTCATCGCCACGACGCACTCGCCGCAGGTAATTGGGGAGGTGAGACATGAACAGATTCAGATTATGGCGGATGGTGAGGTGTACTCGCCATCACATTCCTTCGGCGTGGATTCAAGCCGTGTGCTCGAAGAGATCATGGATTCGAGTCCCCGAGCGGAAGCCGTTGATGAACTGCTCGGCAAGCTGTCACGGACCATGAGCGATCAAAAGTACACAAAGGCTAAGAAGCAGATTGCTGAACTCGTCGCACATCTGGGGGAAGATGATCCCGAGGTAACCCGGGCACGAACCCTCCTAGAGTTCATGGAGGGGGATCAGTGAGGGCGATCATCAAAGGGCGGGAACCGCAGAGCCTGACTCAGCACCGTGCCAGCCAGCACTGTAATTACGATAACTACGCTGACAAGGCTAATCTGCGGGCGGCGCTCGTGCATGAGCAGCATGGGATCTGCTGTTATTGCATGGGACGCATCCATGCGACGAACCACGGCATGAAGATCGAGCACTGGCGATGTCAGGCCCGGCATGCGGGAGATGAACTCTCGTATACGAATCTTCTCGGTGCCTGCATGGGAGGCGAGGGTAATCCGGCGATTCAGCAGCACTGTGATACGCGCAAGGGCGATCGAGATCTGCGTTGGAGCCCCGCCAACCCACAGCATGCGATCGAGACTCGCGTGGTCTTTGATCTTGATGGCACTATCCGCTCGCCACACCCTGAATTCAACGATGAACTAAACTCAGTGTTGAACCTCAATATGGCGTGGCTGAAGCAGAACCGCAAGCAGGCGTTGGATGGCCTGCTAACGTGGTACCGTACTGCAGCTCCGAGGCCGAATCGCACCAAGCTACTGCAGAAGTACGATAAGCTCACCAGTGCGGCTGCAGGCACAGAACTTGGTGCATTCAGCCCAGTTGCGGCAGCCTGGATCAAGAGAAAGTTAGAGGCATAGCGCGATGGCGCACGACCACACTAAGGAGATCGCTTTCGAGTCCGTTATTGAGGATCACTTGTTGAATCGTGGCTACTGCTCTGTCGCCTGCGACGGCTTCGACAGGGAGCGTACGATGTTTGTGGGCGAAACGCTGGCGTTTATCCGAGAAACCCAGCCGAAGGAGTGGGCACGGCTCGAAGCGTTGCATGCTGAGAGGACGGGTGAGCAGATCATCACCGACCTCTGCAAATGGATGGACACCCACGGCTGCCTGGCGACGATCCGCCACGGGTTCAAGTGCTATGGCCGTACGCTCCGCGTCGCCTTCTTCAAGGCCGCCCATGACATGAGTCCCGAGTTGACGGAGCAGTATGCCGCCAACCGGCTCGGACTGACCCGCCAGCTCTTCTACAAGTCGGACTCCAGCAAGTCCATCGACCTCGTGATCAGCCTAAACGGCCTCCCGATCGTGACGATCGAACTCAAGAACCCGATCACCGGCCAGACCGCCGACCACGCCAAACGCCAGTACCAGAAGGACCGCGACCCGCGAGACCCCATCTTCGCCTTCAAGCGGCGAACCCTCGTCCACTTCGCGGCCGACACGGATGTCGTCTTCATGACGACACGCCTCGCCGGGACGGCGACCTACTTCCTTCCCTTCAACAGGGGGGACAACGGCGGTGCGGGGAACCCCTTGGATCCTGCCGGTAGCGGCTACCGCACGGCCTACCTCTGGGAAGAGATTCTGGAGCGTGATAGCCTGCTCGACCTGCTCGCACGGTTCCTTCACATCCAGGTCGAGGGGAAGCGGGCCGAGGACGGAACAAAGGTCCGCCGGGAAACAATGATCTTCCCGAGGTACCACCAACTCCGCGCGGTTCGTTCGTTGGTGGACTCCGCCCGCACGAACGGCGTGGGGACGAACTACCTCATCGAGCATTCGGCCGGCAGCGGCAAGAGCAACACCATCGCCTGGCTCGCACACCGACTTTCATCGCTGCACAACGAGCGGAACGAACGAGTCTTTGACTCGGTGATCGTGGTGACGGACCGCGTCGTCTTGGACCAGCAGCTCCAAGACACCGTCTACCAGTTCGAGCACAAGATGGGGGTTGTCCAGAAGATCGACGACGATTCCCGGCAACTCGCCGAGGCGCTCAGGAACAGCGTTCCGCTGATCATCACGACGCTCCAGAAGTTTCCGTTCGTATCCAGGCAGTTGTCAAAGATGGCTGCGGACGAAGGCGCGGGGGGCGACGGCGTCTTGCCTACCCGCCAATGCGCCGTGCTCATCGATGAGGCCCACAGCTCCCAATCAGGCGAGACCGCCACCGAGTTGAAGGCGGTGCTCGGCGGCGAGGAACTTGCCCGTAAGGCCAAAGAGGCCGCGGCCGCCGACGGGGCCGAGGAGATGGAAGAGCTCTACCGGAGCATGGCCAAGCGAAGCCACCAGGCCAACCTGAGCTTCTTCGCCTTCACGGCCACGCCCAAACACAAGACGCTGAAGGTGTTCGGCCGAAACGGGGAGCCGTTCCATCGCTACACCATGCGGCAGGCCATCGAGGAGGGGTTCATCCTCGATGTGCTCAAGAACTATGTGACCTATGCGACATACTTCAGGCTGCTCAAGGCGTGCGAGGACGACCCGAATGTCGAGCGGAAGAAGGCGGCCCGGGCGTTGTCGAAGTACCTGCGTCTGCACCCCCACAACATCGCTCAGAAGACCGAGATCATGGTCGAACATTTTCAGTCGGTTACACGACACAAGATCGGCGAGCGGGCCAAGGCAATGGTGGTGACAGGTTCGCGGTTGGAAGCGGTACGGTACAAGCAGGCGTTTGATAACTACATCCGCAGTCGGGGCTATCCGATCCGTACGCTTGTAGCTTTCTCCGGCACGGTTGAGGACGACAAGGTCAAGGGGATCTCATACACCGAAGTGGCAATGAACGGCGGAATCCGAGAGAAGGAACTCCCGGAGCAGTTCGCGACTGCGGACTACCGGGTGCTCCTTGCCGCCGAGAAATACCAGACAGGGTTCGACCAGCCACTCCTTCATACCATGTTCATTGACCGTCGGCTCGCGGGTATTCAGGCCGTGCAGACACTGTCACGGCTCAATCGCATCCACCCCATCAAGGAAGACACATTCGTTCTGGATTTCGTGCCAGAGAACCGTGAGGAGGTGCGAGCGGCGTTCGCAACTTACTTCGAGGGTGCGACCATCGGCGAGGAAGTCGATCCGGCGTCTCTGTACGCCATCAAGGCGGATCTCGATGCGTTTGGCATCTACCTCGACGAAGAGGTCGCTCGCTTCGCAGCCATTTACTTCAAGCCCAAGCAGCGACAGAGTCATGCTGATCATCAGGCTATGAACGCCGCATTGGACCCAGCAGTATCCCGCTTCAAAGCGCGGCAAGTAGATACGGCTGAAGAAGCGGAGGAGTGGCGCGGAAATCTGAACTCGTTTAAGAATCTGTATGCGTTCCTGAGTCAGGTCATCCCGTACCAGGATTCCGACCTTGAGCGGCTCTATGTGTACTTGCGGCACTTGGCCGCCAAGCTGCCGCGCCGTCCGACGGGACCGAGCTACGACTTCGACGACGAGGTCCGGCTCGATTACTACCGTCTGCAAAAGATCAGCGAGGGTTCAATCAGTCTGTCGATCACAGACCGGCAACCACTCGATGGCCCAGTGGAGGTCGGTAGCGGGCAGGCAAGGGAGGAGCAGGTCCCCCTCTCGCAGTTGATTGGTGTCGTTAACGATCGATTTGGAACCGACTTCACCCAGGCCGACCAGCTGTTCTTTGATCAGATCGTCGAGGCCGCTCTGGTAGACAGCACGCTCCGCGAAGCAGCTGCCGTTAATCCGGGCGAGAAGTTTGAGCTTGTGTTCAAGAACCTACTGGAGGCCTTATTCATCGAGCGGATGGATCAGAACGAGGAGATCTTTGCAAAGTTCATGAACGACCAAAACTTCCAGAAGGTCGTCACCAACTGGCTTAGCACCGAAGCCTATCGGCGGCTGCGAGCCGATGTCATTCCTGCTGCCACCAGGGAGTGAAATATGACGAGCGGTAAAACCATCCAGATTTTCTGCCCCTCCGGCGACCCCCGCGGCGTCCGGATCGCCGAGATCACCACCCGGATCGTCCAATCGGTCGTCGTGCCCCGGGCGAGCCTGGAAGAGGCCGTCCGCCGCCCCGAACTCTGCGGCGTGGGCGTCTACCTGCTTTTCGGTGAGTCCGAGTCCGGCCCGCTGGTCTACATCGGCGAGGCCGAGGACTGCGCCGTCCGCTTCAAGCAGCACAACAAGAGCAATGACTTCTGGAACCTGGGGGTTGCAGTTGTCTCCCGCACCGGCAGCTTCACGAAGGCCCATGCTCGACTGCTCGAGTGGCTCTCCATCGAGAAGGCCGGTCAGGCCGGGCGGTACCGGCTGGAGAACGGCAACACGGGGATCAAGCCGACGGTTCCTGAATGGATGAGCGCCGATGTCGCCGAGGTCTTCGAGACGATGGAGGTGCTCCTGGGCACCCTGGGCTTCCCGGTCTTCGAGCGGGCGGTTGAGCAGGGCACCAAGGCCAGTGAGATCTTTTTCTGCCGTCGAACCGGGGCCGACGCCCGGGGCGTCTACACCGACGAGGGATTCGTGGTCCTGAAAGGCTCGCTTGCACGAGTCGAGGTGGCGGCGTCGATGACAGACATCATCCGACCGAAGCGTCAGGCCCTTCTGAAGGCGGGGGCGCTCGAGTTAACCCCCGAGGGGCTGCGATTCACCAGGGACGAGGTCTTCGGCTCGCCCAGCACCGCTGCGGCCATCGTGAGCGGGAACAGCTCGAACGGCTGGGTCGAGTGGAAGGATGCCCACGGCCGGACGCTGGACGAGGTGTACCGGCAGTCCGATTCCTGACCCCCGATCCCAACCCTCCAGTTAACCAGACCCCCGGACTCTCAGAATTCTGGCGAGAGCGCGGGGTTTTTTGGTAGAATGGAGTGGCGTTGGGCTCGGGGTGCCGGACTCTCACCCAAACGCGAGAACGCCGGACCTGGGTTGCAAGTGGCGTGGGGGCCGATTCTTACAACACGCTCCCGGTAAACAACACGGCCCGCGTCCTGAGGGACACGGGCCGGTGAACGCCCCGACCAGGGGTCGAACCTGGAACCTAGCGGTTAACAGCCGCTCGCTCTGCCATTGAGCTATCGGGGCCAATACCCGGCTATGGGCCGGGCTACAACACTATCCGGTATCGTTGTTCGGTCAAGCGGGGGGCCGTCTTGGTCGGTTCTGTGAGGATCCGGGGCAATCTCATCGGATTGGGGGACGCGAAGGGGGCCGGGAGGGACGGGCCGAGGGGGATTCGGGGTTGATGGTGCGGTGCCGCGGGCATCGGAGGGGGCGATGGTTGGCACATGGGAGAAAACCTGTAACGCTCCAAGTGCTCCCTGAGCGGATCGTTGAGTCTCCCGGTTTGCCCCTCCCCCCCCCCCGTAGCCGACACGGTATATTCCCATCAGCCAAGATGAACGCCCCTTCCGCCCAACCCCAGCAGGAGTCGGACGCTGAGCCGGGTTCAGCCGGTGACCCAATCCGCGTCGGCGGCCTGCCGCCCTTGAGGGCGTTCGTGGCAGCCAGATCTGATCCCCTCCTGGCAGAAGTCTGGGAGGTGCCCATGCTCTGCGACCTTGCAGGCTTGCTGCGCGTTCTGGAGCCCGCCGACATCGTGCGGCTTCGTCGGGGCATGGGATCGCAGGTCGAGCCTGCATCCTGGACGGGAGCGGCACGGTGGGGGACCATCCACCTATTGCGTGGGCGCGAGGCCGTGTCATTGGATCTGATCCATCAGCCCGAGGCCCGGTTTGCAATGCGCGGTCCGGGTGGGCGTGTCTGGGAGATGGCATCCGGGGTGATGGATTCGATCGGGGTGGAATCATGGCGGCAGGGTTGGTCGCCGGATTCATCACCGCCTGGGTCGAGGCTCAAGCCCCGCGGCGTGGCGGCACCGCTTGAGCTTGACGCGGCCGCGATCCGTCGCATTTTTCGGATGAACTTCCCACCCGTATCCCGTCGGGTGGACTCCGAGCAATGGCATGTGCGTTTGCCGAAGGGGCATGATCGGGCCGCGCCGGCGGGGGTGGTTGCATGGATCAGCCCTACACCGGACGGTCGTTTCCCGCCGGTGTATGAACCGATCCTGGATGAACTCGGCCTGATCGCGGTCGGCGCGGATTCAACGGGAAACGAGCGGCCCGTGACCGATCGTCTGCAACTGGTGCTTGACGGCATCGAGATGGTTCGGCGTGGATGGCTGATCGATCGGACCAGGGTGTACATCTCCGGCTTCTCGGGCGGTGGACGCTGCGCGAGCCTGCTGCAACTGGGACTGCCGGAAGAGCTTTCCGGTGCGGTGCCCGTGGCGGGGATCGATTCCTACCACGATGTGTCGGCCGGGCAGGCGGGGGAGCAAGTGGGGGGGACCGGGGGAAGGGGGGGCGGGGTTTCAAGTTGGCCCGCCCGCATGGGCAAGCCGCTTGCGCCGGGGCTGCGTGCTTTGCGAGATCGGCGTGTGGCGGTGCCGGTGGGTGAGTTGGACTACAACCACGCCGAGGCCGCGGCCCGGGTCAGGCTGCTCGCCGCGGACGGCATCCCGGCCCGGCTCGACCCGGTGCCGGGTCTGGGCCACGCGCTCCCGGGAGTTAGCCCCTTCGCGGATGCATTCCGATGGGTCGATGAACCCTCGCGTGAGGCCCGGCGTCAAGCCGTTGAGCGTGCCACGAACCTGCTCGTCGAGATCAAGCCCGGCGCGGGTGATCGGGCGGCTCTGATCGATGTTGTTCGCGCCGCTCCCTGGTCCGAGCCCGCGTGGACCGCCGCTGAGCTTCTGGGCTACAGCCGCGAGCGGTTCCTCAACGGATCCCCATGACCTTCCAGTGTTTGCCCAGGCGCAGGCCCGACCGGACCGCGTCAAGGATGGTCCGATCCGGCCCGATCAGGTAGCTGACCCGGTTGGTCCACAGCCCCATCGGCCCCAGCACCTCGTAGGCGCGGCACACGGCTTTGTCCGGATCGGCCAGCACCGGGAACGGCAGTCCGAAGGCTTTGGCGAACTTCGCGTGGGTTGCCACCGATCCGGCGGAGATCCCGGCGATGCGCGTGCCAGCCCCGACCAGTCGGTCATGCTCGTCCCGCAGGGTGCAGGCTTGTTTGGTGCAAACGGGCGAGAAGTCCGCGGGGTAGAAGTACAGCACCAGCTTCGCCCCACCAAGCAGGGCGTCCAGCGTCCGCGGCGTGCCAGACTGATCCGCCAGCGTGAACTCGGGAGCGGTGTGGCCGGGCTGGAGCATTCGAAGGGACTCGCAAGGGGCGGGGCGGGGGGGGGGAGGAGAAAGGGGGATTGGGGCAGGCCCCGAGGGGTGGGGGAGGGTACGCTCTCTGCCGATGATCGAATCGTCCAGCACGCCAGCAGCCCCCGCCCGGCCTTCTCAGGTGGCTGAGCGGCTCCGTCCTTTCGGGACCACCATCTTCGCGGAGATGACGGGCCTGGCCAACCAACACGGCGCCGTGAACCTCTCCCAGGGCTTTCCCGATGACCCCGGTCCGGAGCTGGCCCACGATGCGGCCGCCCGGGCCATGCGCGCGGGCCACAACCAGTACGCTCCCATGCCCGGCGTGCCCGACCTGCGCCGGGCCATCGCGGCCTGGACCCGGCGTGGCATCGGTCTGGACGCGGACCCGGATCGAGAGGTCACGGTCACCAGCGGCGCGACCGAGGCCCTGGCCGCGGCCCTGATCGGCCTGGTGAACCCCGGGGACGAGGTCGTACTGTTCGAGCCCTTCTACGACTCCTACCGCGCCGGTGTCGCGATGGCGGGCGGCGTGCCCAGGTTCGTCACCCTGCGCCCGCAGGACGGGCGGTTCACCTTTGATCTCACCCAGCTTCGTCACGCCTTCAGCACCAAGACCCGGGTGGTGATCGTCAACACGCCTCACAATCCGACGGGCACGGTTTTTTCGAGGGATGAACTCAGGCAGATCGCGGATCTGTGCAAGGAGCACAACGCCGTTGCCGTTTCGGACGAGGTGTACGAGCGTCTGACCTACCGGGCGGACCAGCCACACCTCTCCATTGCGTCTCTCGACGGCATGCGTGAGCGGACCGTGGTGATCTCGTCGATCGGGAAGACCTTCTCGCTGACGGGCTGGAAGGTCGGTTGGGCGGTGGCGCCGCCCGATCTGACCGCTGGCATCCGGGCGGCCCATCAGTTCCTGACCTTCGCGGTGGCCACGCCGCTCCAGGTTGCGTCAGCGGTGATGCTCGATCTGGGTGAGGCCCAATGGTCCCGCATCGTCGCGCACGACCATGCGATGCTCGAGAAACTCCGTCCAGTATTGACTGACCTCGGCTTCCGCGTCTATGACCCGGCGGGAACCTACTTCATCATGGCCGAGCATGAGGCGGTGTCGCGCCGGGTGGGTGTACTCGGTGATGTCGCCCTGTGCCGCTGGTTGACCAGCCAGGCCCGGGTCGCGGCCATTCCCACCAGCGCGTTCTACCACGACACCGCCGAGGGTTCCAAGTACATCCGCTTCGCTTTCTGCAAGCGGGAGGAGACCATCGACGAGGCCGTCCGCCGGCTCCGGAGCGCACTCGGATGATTCCCGTCGCCACCCCCCGTTCCGGCATTCCCGAGGGACTCCCGCTCCATGTGGCCCACACCGCGGGCGAAGCGATCACCCGCACCTTGGGCCTGTGTGATGCGGACGCGGCGGTCGATGCATGGTTCGCACGCAACGAGCTGGCCGATTTTCTGGACCTGCGGGTGCTGGTCTTCGGCAAGGCCGCCGTGCCGATGGCCCGGGCCGCGCTGCGCCGGGTGAGCATCCGCCTCTCCCACGCGGTCGTCATCGTGCCGCCGGAATGGGCCGGTCGGTTCGATAGCAAAAACGCCGTGGTCATGCCCGCGGACCACCCGATCCCGACCGAATCCAATATCGAGGCCGCCCGCACCCTGGCCGCTTCCGCCCACGCCGCCCGTGAGGACGAGTGCGTGCTTGCGCTGATCTCCGGCGGCGGATCAGCCCACCTCACCCTGCCCCGCGCCGGTGTCACCCTGGAGGACCTCCGCACCATCACCAAGAGCCTGCTCCGGGCCGGTGCGCCGATCGAGGATCTCAACACCGTCCGTCGGTCTCTGGAGCAGCTCAAGGGCGGCGGCCTGCGGGCCATCTGCCCGGCCCGCCGCGTGATCGGTCTCGTAGTCTCCGATGTGATCGGTGATGACCCCGCGACGATCGCCTCCGGCCCGCTGTTTCGGGGGGAACACGGCGACCCCATCGGCGTGCTGAAAAAATGGGGGATCGAGGCCCCGCCGCATGTGCAGACAGTCATGCGGACCCCGCGTGCATTCAGCGATTCCCTGCCGCCCGCGGATCATGCGACTTTGCTGTCGGGGCGGATGCTCGTTGAGCGGTTGCCCGCCGCGCTCGCGGCGGATCCGACACCCGGCGCAAGCCCGATCCGCGTCGGCACGGTCGTGCAACCCGTCACCGGTGAAGCCTCGGTCGCGGGGGCCAACCTCGCCGCCCGCTTCCTGACCATGCCCCGTCCCCTGTCCCCGTCCTCCGGTCAGGACACCCCCAACGCCCTGCTCGCGTGGGGCGAGACCACCGTGACTGTCGGAGATGCCACCGGCACCGGCGGGCGCAATCTCGAACTCGCGCTCGCCGCCGCCCTCGCCCTGCCGACCGATCGGCCCTGGGCGTTGCTCACCCTGGCGACCGACGGCATCGACGGTCCAACGGATGCCGCCGGCGCGATCCTCTGCTCGGAGATGTTCGCGGACCCCCGCGCCGCCACGCTGGCCCGCAACGCCCTGGCCAATCACGACTCGTACCACGCCGTGGAGATGCTCGGGGGCCTCATCCATACCGGCCCGACGGGGACGAATCTCAACGACATCGCCCTGTTCTGGTGGAGAGGTGCATGACCGTCAGCCTGTGGCAACGCCTGGAACCCGTACCCGCACGAGTGGAAGCGGATGTCGCGATCATCGGCGCGGGCATCTCCGGCCTGTCCGCCGCGATCGAGTGCGAGGCCCGCGGCCTGCGCTGCGCCGTCGTGGAACAGGACTTCCCCGGCGCTCGCGCCAGCGGCCGGAACGCCGGCTACCTCATGCGCGGGGCGGCGGACAACTATGCGGCGGCCGTCCGAGACCTGGGCCGTGACCGTGCCAGATTCCTCTGGAAATGGACCGAGGACAACCTCAATGCACTCCGTGCCCTCGGCGCGGACACCCTTGCGGGTTTCACCAACCGCCCATCCTGTCTGGCCGCCCTGCCGGGCGTGGAAGTGGGGGAGCTGGAGCAATCCGCCGAACTGCTCGAGCAGGACGGCTTCAGCGTCAAGCTGATCCGCCCCGGCGCAGGAACCCCGGACGACCCGATCTGGCGTTCCGGCCTTCCGATCCTTGGCCTTGTCAACCCGCACGATGCGGTCTGTTCGCCCGTCGAGCTTGTCGGCCTGCTCCAAGCCAGTCTGACCAGGACCCCGATCCTGACCGCCAGCCGGGTGTACGCCATCGACGCGGACGAGACCGGCGTCACCGTCCGCGCCCGCAACCACACCATTCATGCACCACACTGCCTCGTCTGCACCAACGCCTATGCCCGCGAACTGCTGCCAGAACTCGCCGGCCTCGTCGTCCCCAACCGCGGCCAGATGTTCGCCATGCGTCCGCACGACCCCGCCCATGCCGATCTTGCCTATGCCTATTACCTCAACCACGGATCGGAGTACATCCGATCTGGTCCACCGGGGGTGGGCACGGTGGTTGTCGGTGGCGCGCGCAAGCACCGCGAGGCCGAGGAACGCACCGACGCCGAGGGCCTCAACCCGGCCGTGCAGGACCGCCTCGAACGGTGGGCCGCCGAACTCATCACCGACCGCTACGAGATCATCGCCCGCTGGTCCGGCATCATGGGCTTCAGCCCGGACGGCATGCCGATCGTCCGTCCCACGCGCGACGGGCACGGACGCGTCTGGTTCTGCGGCGGCCTGACCGGCCACGGCATGTCGATGGGCCACCTCACCGCCCGCCACGCCGTGACCGCCATGCTCGACGGAACCACCTCTCCCTTTGATCTGCGCACGGACGGCTCACGCCCGCCCGTCTGACGCACACGCGGCCAGCAACGCGGGCAAGCCCCGCGCCACGCACGCCGCGAGATTCGACACCGCCGCGTCGAAGTTTGCAAGGAACTGGTGCTCCGGCGTCGGATGGTCGAAGAAGTCCGTGACCGCGCGCAGTCCAATGACTCTGGTTCCCGAATGCGCCGCCGTCCATGCGATGGACGCCGTTTCCATATCCTTGAGTGTCACGCCGTGCCGCTCGAAGAAGTCCAACTCCGCCGGCAGCGTGTCCAGCGAGTTTCCCGTCGAGATCGTGGCCACCCCCACCCCGAACGTCGCGGCCAGTTCCGGCGTGTGGTGCAACGACTCTGGTCCCACCCCATACGCATCGAACCCCGGCAGCGGGATCCGCCGATCATGGTGAAACGCCCGGTCCACCAGATGCACCCGCCCGATGGCCGTCCGCTGCGAGTGCCCGCCCGCCGTCCCGGCCACCAGGATCGCTCGCGGCCGCAGGTGCTGCATCACTGTCGCTGCTGCCAGAACCGCCGGCGTCGTGCCGATCAGGTCCACCCCGGTTCGTGCGTCGGTTCCATTGATCACCAGCGTGAACGGCTCCGACGGGTGCCGCCAGCACCGCATCGGCCAACCCGGCCCCCACACCGGCGGGGCCGCTTCCAACCCCAACCCGGCGATGATCGGCTCCGCCTCGGCCCGCATCGCGCACAGAATGGTCAACAGCGATTCCATGGCCCGCATTGTCCCGCCCGATCGGCTGGATGCAAGCCCGTGGGGTGCATGTCCACAAAACGGCGCACAAATGCGGTCATCCTACAGTTCCGTCCCATGCTCACCCGCCCTCTCGCCACCATCACCGCCCTGCTCACCCTTGCTTTCCTCGGTGGCTGGGGCCGCGACGGCCATGCCATCATCGCCGAGATCGCTTGGCGTGAGATGACCCCGACGGCCCAGGCCCGTGCCAGGCAGATCCTCGCGGGCGAGGATCTGCCCGCCGTCGCCGCATGGGCGGACCAGGTCCGAACCACGGCGGCGTATCGCTGGACGGCTCCGTTGCACTATGTCAACCTGCCCGCCAATACCGCCGCCTATGACCACGCTGTCCACTGCCCCGACAGCGGCTGCGTCGTCTCGGCCGTCGGAGACTTTGCCCGCCTGCTGATCGACGAGGTGGACGACAAGACCCGCGAGGATGCCCTCAAGTTCCTCATCCATTTCGTCGGTGACCTTCACCAGCCGTTGCACGCCGGCCGCCCGGATGACCGTGGGGGCAATGACATCCAGGTGCGTTTCTTCGGGCGGGGCCGCAACCTGCACAGCATCTGGGATTCGGACATTCTTAGAGCGGGCGACCCCGAGCCTTGGCCCACCATCGCCGAACGCCTCTGGAACGAGATCCGCCTGGCGGATCGCCTCGCCTGGCTCGCCGAGGCTCGCCACGATGATCTGGTCGGCACCGCCGGGCGTTGGACCTTCGAGAGTCACCGTCTGGCCGAGCGGTACGCCTACCCCGTTGAGGCGGGGGCGGAACTCGCCGAGGACTATGTCCGCGACACCCTGCCCGTGGTCCACCTCCGGCTCCAGCAGGGCGGCGTTCGCCTTGGCGCCTTGCTCAACCAGCTTCTGGACCCCGCCTCCCTTGGTCTGAGTCCAGCCCTCCCTCCGATCAAGGCCCCGCCGCCCGTCCCGGCCGAGGGGGCGGACTGACTTTCCTCCGCCCTCCTTGCCCGAGTTCCGCCGCCCATCCCCGCAACCCCCCGGATCCCCGGCATTTCGGTCGATTCATTCGCCCCATCCCCGGACCCGCGCTACGCTTCTGACCCGCCCTGCACGGCGGGTTTTCTGACCAAGGGGGTTTCGGTCAGGCGTACGGACGCGACCAAGCCCCGATCCTGAGGACTGCATGGCGAAGCAAGACGACAAGTTCACAATGGAGGCGGTGGTCATCGAGGCCCTGCCCAACGCCATGTTCAAGCTCCGCCTGCCCAACGAGCAGAAATCCGAGATCCTCGGTTATGTCTCCGGCAAGATGCGGAAGAACTACATCCGCATCCTCCCGGGCGACACCGTGACCGTCGAAATCAGCCCCTACGACCTGACCAAGGCCCGCATCACCTACCGGCGCTGATACCCCGCCCCCGCCTGGCCCCTTCCTCGGTCGATCAGTCATACGCTCAAACGAACGATCCGCGAAACCTTCCGGTATCGCGGACCTCTTTGGCATCGGCGTGGTTCGTCCGATGCCGCCGTTGGCACGAGTCCAATCAGCGATCCCTGCCGGGTTCCTTCTTCTGTTGGGGCCCGGTCTTCGTGTCGGTCTGGGCACGCGGCTTCTGGCCCTGATCTTCGGGCCTCTTCTGCTGCTGCGGCTGCGTGCCGGTCGGGTTCTGGGTTTTCTGCGTCTGGGGTTTCTTCTCGGTCATGGCCTGACCCTCCTTTGTTTCTATCCGGAGCCGCCCGCCGCCGTGCCGGATCAGCACGGATCCGCGACGCTCGGTCTCGTTTCACAAGGGCATCATGCCGGACGGTCGTGAACCCCCCGTGAACCCGGCGTGAATCTCAGTTCCATTTTCGGACCAGCCTCGCCCGGTGATCGGACGGCACCCGCCCGCACGCTCGTTGCCACCGGTTCACGCTTCTGACCCCCCGGTGGATTCCCTCCGGCGGCCCCTCGTTCAGGGGTCGGATGCATGTCATGTTTGACAAGCAGCCCCGGGCTCCGTGCCCCCCCCCGCCCCGCCCCCGCTCGGAAGGACAACACATGAACCACACTTTCCGCATCATCCCTGCCGTGATCTGCATCTCCGCGGGCGCTCCCGCGATGGCCTCGCTGGCCGTCCCCGACCGCTCGTTCAACATCCGCGGCACCATCACCGCCGACAACCATTACGCCCTGTACACATCCACCGCGGGAAGCTTCATGTATCACGGCGGCAACGAGACGGAAGCCGCCGGCAGCTTCGGCGCATACAACTGGTCCCACGCCGAGTCCTACGAGTTCGAGGCGGGTGACTTCCTGTACATCGCAGCCTGGTCGGATGACCTGGTCGCCCAGGGTGTCTTGGCCGAGTTCCACGCAGACTCCATCGGCACCATGCTGAGCGGCGATTCCCGCTGGCGGGTCTTCGCGTCCGGCATCAACCGGGGCACCGGCGACCTCCACCCGGACGCGTCCGAGATCGCCGCCCACGCCGCCTACGCGGATGCCAACGGACTCTGGGAATCCATCGTCACCGGCGGCCACAACGGCGTGACCCCCTGGAGCACCATCGCGGGTATCGACGCCGCTGCTTCCTGGATGTGGCGCTCAGCCGGCGATGCCGATGCCTTCCGCGGCTCCCACGGCAGCGGCGAGATGCTTGTCTTCCGCGCCCATATCCCCGCGCCGGGTGCGGTAGTCCTGTTCGGCCTCAGCGGCCTGCTTGTGGCACAGCGTCGCCGTTGACGATTGACCAACCCTGCACCGATCGCCGATGCGGGCCGCCTCCGGCCCGCGTTTTCATTCGTCGTGATCCTCCCTACAACCGCTCAATCGCATCCAGAAATACAACATCCGTTCAGACATGGACTTCTGGCGGCGGTGCGCAAATCAACGAGAATTAATCTTGACAAAGACCGAACGGCAGGATATTTTGGTTTCTGGACGGGTTGGACAAGCGGGGCTTCGGACAATCAGGGTCCACACACCCAGGAGACACACCATGCATTTTGAACCGACCAAAGAGCACCTGTGGCTGAAGCGGTATCTCGGCGAATGGACATCCGTGAGCGAGTGCGCCGGCGAGCCGGGCGGCGAACCGATGAAAATGGAAGGCCGGGAGACCGTCCGCGCCATCGGCGATCTCTGGATTCAGGGCGAGGGTCGCGGCGAGATGCCCGGCGGCGGCAAGGCCACCATGTTCATCACCGTCGGTTTCGACCCCGAACGCGGTCGTTTCGTCGGCACCTGGGTCGGGTCCATGATGACCCACATGTGGGTGTACGAAGGCTGGCTCGAGGGCGACGACACCCTCATCCTCGAAGCAGTCGGCCCCCGCATGGACCAGCCCGACAAGACCACCAAGTACCGGGACATCACCGAGTTCAAGGGCCCGGATGAACGCATTTTTCGCGGCATGATCCTTCAGGATGACGGATCATGGCAGCAGATGATGACCGCCACCTATCGCCGCGCCAAGTAGCGCACATGCGGAGAGAGGGAACGCACCGACAGCGAGTCCCGAACGCAAGCAAGGGAATGGTCTTCCGTATCGCAAACGGGATACCTCCCTCACCTTTGCCATGCCGGGAACTCAACCGGAATCCGTTCGGTTCTTGTGTTTTCATGCCGGCGCGGTACGCTGCATCCGCACATCCACCACGCAAGGAAACCAGACATGACCAACCACCCCAAGCAGGGGGAGCCGGGGGGGCCCGTTTCACGCGGCAAGCTGTTCTGGATCGGATGGACCCTGACCATCCTTCCGGCCCTGTTCCTGCTCTTCGCCGCGATGAACAGCATCCTGCTGACCCAGACGGCACGCGATGGCATGGCCCAAATGGAGTACCCCGAATCCACCGCTCGGCCCATCGGCGTTGCCCTGTTGATCAGCACCGCCCTGTACCTCTTCCCGCGCACCGCCGTGCTGGGCGCGATCCTGCTCACCGGATACCTTGGCGGCGCGGTTGCGACGCATGTCCGCGTCGGGGACCCGATCGGCACCATGCTCATGCCCGCTGTCTTCGGAGCCATCGTCTGGTTCGGTCTTTTCTTCCGTGATGCCAGGGTCCGGGCCATCACGCCCTGGCGGCGTTGAGGTCCAGACCCCGCGCCGTCACGCGGTGTGACCCCAGGAGTTCCTCGTTGCCACCTTCCATCTCCCCATCACCCGCCAGGAAAGCACTCACCCTTGCAGGTTGGGCCATCAGCGGCGGGGTGGGCATCTTCCTTCTCCACAGCGCAGGCACCAAGTTTCTCCGAACCTCCGCCGCCCTTGCGGAGTTCGAGCACCTGGGCTACCCCGATTCCGTCATCCTCCCGATCGCCGTCGCCCAGTTGCTCGGCATCCTGCTCTATCTCATCGCGCGCACCGCCGTGCTGGGAGCGGTCCTGATCACCGCCTACATGGGCGGCGGCACCGCCATCCACCTCCACCCGGGCGATCCCGTCGTCATCCCGATCACCACGGCCATCCTCGCATGGACCGGCCTCGTACTGCGTGATCCGCTCGTCCGCTCGGTCATGCCGTGGCGGACCCGGCACGCCCACTTGCCCCCGTCTCCGGAAACCCACGCACGCCCAGGCGTGCCAAACCACAGGAGTATCGAACCATGACTCGCAACCGATCCATCGTCGCGGCCGCCGCCGCCGGAACCGGCCTCGCCATCCTCGCCATCGGCGCCGGGTTCACACGCAACTCCCAACCGGCAGACCAGCCCGAGATGCAGCTCCCCGAGGGCTGGACCATGGAGCACATGATGGCCTTTGTCAAGGCGGGCACCCCCGGCGAAGAGCACGCCTGGCTCGCCGAAGGCGTTGGTACCTGGAAGGGCCAGGGCAAGATGTGGATGGGGCCTGATGCCGATTTCATCACCGTCGAGGCCACCATGACCATCGCCCCCCTGATGGACGGCCGCTACTTCCGCTGCGAGATGGACAGCGAGATCCCCGGCATGGGGGCGTACACCGGCATGGGCATCATCGGCTACGACAACATCGCCGGGCAGTTCGTCGGCAACTGGATCGACAACCAGAGCACCACCATCATGCAGGGAACGGGCAAGAAAGCTGCCGACGGCACCCTCACTTGGACCCACTCCTACACCTGCCCCATCAACCACAAGCCCACCTCCATGAAGGAAATCAACCGCTTCAAGCCCGACGGCTCCCGCACCATGGAAATGCACGGCACCGACCCCGTCACCGGCAAGCACTACAAAATGATGGAGTACACCTTCACCCGCGGCTGAACACGCGTCCCGGAGACCATTCCACGCATCAGCCTGAGCTTCACAACACGCCGCGACAACCGTTCTTGATGAGCCCGGAGTGTCAGCGACGGGGTACTCCACGACCCCCGAGCGTAACAAGGGAGGGAGGCAGGGCGGGAGAAGAGATCCCCAAGATTTGAGGATGTGAAGGTGAAAGTGGGAGGGCTGGAGAGGAGTTGGCCATCCGTGTGGCCCTGTATCCAGTTCCCCCCGCGAATCAAAGTCTTGCTGATCCCTCACGACAGCCTGGCACGCCTGGGCTGTCTCATACTCGTCCGAACCCGGAATGCACGATGCCAATCTCGATCCGGCCCGAAACCACCAACGACATCGATGCCATCCACGCCCTCACCGCCGCCGCGTTCCGTGATGCCGCCCACACATCACGCACGGAACAGTTCATCGTCGATGCGCTCCGTGCGGCCGGTCGGTTGACCATCTCCCTCCTCGCGGAGGATGCTGGCGTGATTGTGGGCCACGCCGCGATTTCATCCGTGACCCTCTCGGATGGATCGACCGACTGGTACGGGCTTGGCCCCGTTTCCGTGGCACCCGCGCGGCAGAAACAGGGGATTGGTTCGTGCCTGATCCGCCAAACCATGGAAGCTCTGCGAACCCGCAACGCCGCGGGCTGCGTCGTCCTCGGAGATCCGGCGTACTACCAACGCTTCGGTTTCAGGCCGACACCCACCCTCATCCTGCCCGATGTCCCACCCGAGTACTTCCAAGCCCTCACATTCCGCGGCCCCACCCCAGACGCAACCGTCCAATACCACGACGGCTTCAACGCCCAGCCCACCACACCACGATGAGCTGTCCTGCCCGCACCCCCTCCAACCACCCAACCCACCCACCAACCAACCAACAGTGGAACCCTTCAAAAACACCGATGGCCCCGGCAAATGCCGAGGCCATCAAGCCGAATCGGGGTGAGAGGATTCGAACCTCCGACCTTTTGACCCCCAGTCAAACGCGCTAACCAAGCTGCGCTACACCCCGTCTGGTTGTTCCCGTGCCGCGGGTCGGTTGAACCGAGGCACGGGCGGAATGGTATGCCCGCCCCGCCCGACCGTCCATCGGCTCGAAATCTCCCCCTCGGCCCCGCCCGCCACTATCCTTTGGGCCATGCCGACACAGGAGGGACGGGATATGGCGGACACGCTGCTGATCCGGGGCGGACGGGTGATCGACCCGAGTTCTGGGACCGACCGGGAGGCCGACATCCTCATCCGGCATGGCCGGATCGAACAGATCGCCCCGGGCCTTTCCGACCCTGGGGCCGAGGTCATTGATGCGGGCGGCTGTCTGGTCACGCCCGGCCTGATCGACCCCCATGTCCACCTCCGCGAGCCGGGCTTCACCCACAAGGAAGACATCGCCAGCGGCACCCTGGCCGCCGTCGCCGGGGGGTTCACCACCGTCTGCTGCATGCCCAACACCCGCCCCGCCCTCGACTCTCCGGAGGTCGTCCGGTGGATCGCCGATCGGGCCGAGCGGACCGGGCACTGCCGGGTGTTCTCCGTCTCGGCCGGGACCCTGGCGCGGCACGGCAAGGAGATGGCCCCAATCGCCGCGTGCATCGAGGCCGGCGCGGTCGCCATTTCCGATGACGGCGACGCCATCGCCGACCCCGACATGATGCGCCGCGTGATGGAACAGTGCGCCGCCCACGACCGGGTGTTCATGCAGCACTGCCAGGATCCGGCGATGACCCTCGGCAGCGTCATGCACGAGGGCCGGGTCTCCCGCCGCCTCGGGCTGACCGGCTGGCCCCGCGAGGCGGAGGAGGTCATCGTCGCCCGTGACATCGAGATCAGCCGAACAACCGGCGCCCGGTACCATGTCCAGCACATCTCGTCCGCTGGCACGGTCGCCATGATCCGCCGGGCCAGGGCAGAGGGCCTGCCGGTTTCCGGCGAGGCCAGCCCGCACCACCTGCTGCTGACCGACGACGCCATCGAACGCCTGGGCACCGCCGCCAAGATGAACCCGCCGCTGCGGGAATGGGCCGATGTGGTCGCCCTCCGCGAGGGTGTCGCCGACGGCACAATCACCGTGCTGGCCACGGACCACGCGCCCCACGCCGCGGACGAAAAACGCAACCCGATGGCCTCCGCCCCGTTCGGCATCATCGGTCTTGAAACCGCGCTGGCCCTGTACGCGGAGGCCCTCGTTCACCCCGGTCTGATCGGCTGGGACCGTCTCATCGCCCTGATGACCATCGAACCCGCCCGACTGTGCAATCTGGACGCCCATGGTTTCGGCATACTGGCGGTGGGGGGGCCGGGCGATGTCACGGTGATCGATCCGGAACACGAGTGGGTCATCGAACCGCGGGATCTGGTGGGCAAGAGCGTGAACACTCCGTTCCTCGGACAGGCTGTGCGCGGTCGGGCGGTCGCCACGATCGTCGCCGGCCGGGTCGCATTCCGCCACGAACGGGCACTCGGAGCGGCCGGTGTTTGACGAGCCTGCTCCTCCCGGTCGACTGCGTCGGGCCTGGGCCGCCAAGGAACTGCCCATCGCGGTCCTCGCGGTGATTTCGATCGCGGTGTACCTCATCCTCCGCTTCGCGGCCGGGCAGGAACCGGCCGAGGCCCGCTGGGTGCTGGACATCGCCCTGATCGTGGGCGGCGGGCCGCTGGTGATCGATCTGGCCTGGAACCTGGTTCGCGGGCGTTTCGGCTCCGACCTGCTCGCCGGGATCTCGATTGTCACTTCGTTGGTTCTCGGAGAGCACCTGGCGGGCGTGCTGGTGGTGCTGATGCTCTCCGGCGGCGAAGCGCTGGAAGCGTGGGCGGTGGGCAATGCGTCCTCCGCGCTCAAGGCGCTGGCGGCCCGGGTGCCGTCGGCGGCCCATGTGAAACACGATGGCACGATGATCGATGTGCCCGTGGCGGAGGTGCGGGTCGGGGATCTGGTGGTCATCCATCCGCACGAGGTTGCGCCCGTGGACGGGATCGTGGTCGAGGGCCGCGGCTCGATGGACGAGTCGTTCCTGACCGGCGAGCCGTACAGCATGTCCAAGGCGCCGGGGGCCGAGGTGCTCTCCGGCGCGGTCAACGGCGAGTCCGTGCTGACCATTGAGGCCACACGACCGGCGGAGGATTCCCGCTACGCCCGCATCATGAAGGTCATGCGCGAGACCGAGCAGCGCCGCCCGAGAATGCGAAGACTGGGCGACACGCTGGGCGCGTGGTACACGCCGCTGGCCGTGGCGATCTCGCTGGGGGCTTGGCTGGTGTCGGGGGACCCGGTTCGGTTCCTGGCGGTGCTGGTGGTGGCCACACCGTGCCCGCTGCTGATCGCCATTCCCACGGCGATCATCGGGGCGATCTCGCTGGCCGCCAAGCGGGGCATCATCATCAAGGACCCGGCCACGCTGGAGACCATCGACACCTGCCGGACCATCATCTTCGACAAGACCGGCACACTGACCTACGGGCGCCCGAGCGTCACGGCCGTCGAGATCTTCAACGCCATGCCGCCGGAACGGATGCTGTCGCTGGTGGGAGCGCTGGAACGGTACTCCAAGCACCCACTGGCCGAGGCGTTGGTGAATGAGGCGGAGCGGTCCGAGGTGCCGGTCTACGAACCGGTCGAGGTCTCGGAACGCCCGGGCCAGGGGCTGCGCGGGATCGTCGACGGGGTCGAGGTGCTTGTGACCGGGCGGGGCAAGGTGGACGAGGCGATCCGTGCGAAACTCCCTGCGGCCAAGGGTGGGCTGGAATGCGTGGTGCTGATCGACGGGGCGTTGGGCGCGGTGGTGCGCTTCCGCGACGAACCGCGGAAGGACTCGGCCGCGTTCATCCGCCACCTGACCAGGCAGCACCGATTTGAGAAGGTGATGCTGGTCTCGGGCGATCGCGAGGTGGAAGTCAAGGCACTGGCTGCGAAGGTCGGCATCACCGACATCCACGCGGACAAGCAGCCAGAGGAGAAGGTGGCCATCGTGCGGGCCGAGTCGGAAAAAGCCCGGACCTGCTTCGTCGGCGACGGGATCAACGACGCGCCCGCGCTGGCCCTGGCCACGGTGGGCATCGCCTTCGGCAAGGCCAGCGACATCACGACCGAGGCGGCCGGGGTAGTGGTGATGGACAACGCCCTGGAAAAAGTGGACGAGTTCTTCCACATCTCAGCCCGCCTGCGTCGGATCGCGTTGCAGTGCGCGGTGGGGGGGATGGCGCTGTCGGTGGTCGGCATGGGCTTCGCGGCGGCGGGCTATCTGCCGCCGGTCGCGGGGGCGATCGCGCAGGAGCTGATCGATGTCCTGGCGGTGGCGAACGCCCTGCGCATGTCGTTTCGGCCGAAGAGCTTGTCGGATATTGATGGAGCGTGAGGGTCGCCCCTGCCGGTGTCTTTACCTTACCGATCTGTATTCCGCCACCGTGCTGTCGTACAAGATATACAACGATCCGATCATGCAGGCGAAGTATCCAAAGGTCGTGTAGTTGCTGAATGTGGCGCCAAACCGACGCTGCGATGTGGCGCCGGCGAAACCCAATGCCATGCCGTACACGATCGCCAGAAGACAGCCGGCTGCCACCACGAGCATGGACAATCCGTTCCCGGAGGGCCCCGCGCGTCTGTTTAATGATCTGGCCAGCAAAACGGAAGCCATAAGGAGCAGCGGGATCACGCAGACGAGAAGTGACTGTAAGAATGGCCCCGCGTTGGCGATCCAAGATGCCGCGGACTCAATCACAAAGCCTCCCGCTCGATTGCGAAGCCGATGTGAACCATAGCCGATCTTGGGAGGGGTGGGGGGTGATGGGCGGCATTCGCGGCAATCCCTTCTGGCCACGATGGTTAGAGCAAAGGTCGCCGCTCCGCGACGGCAGGCTCCCGGGCGGCGGGGCGGTGGAAAGGCAGGGGGGGGCAATCTATTGTTTCAGTCCAGCAGGTTGCAACCACGAAAGGACATCTTCAGATGACCATCCGCATCGGCATCAACGGCTTCGGACGCATCGGACGCCTGGTTTATCGGGCAGCGATGAACACCCCCGGCATCGAGGTGGTCGCGGTGAACGACCTGGTCCCCGCGGACAATCTGGCGTACCTGCTCAAGTATGACACGATGCACGGCCGGTTCCTGATCGGCGGCAAGCCCGCCGAGATCAGCGCGACCGAGACCAACTTCACGGTCAACGGCAAGACCACCCATACCAAGGCCGAGCGTGATCCGACCAATCTGCCCTGGGGCGACTGGGGCGTGGACTATGTGCTCGAGTCCACCGGCATCTTCACCGATCTCGAGGGCGCGCAGAAGCACATCGCCAACAACGGTTGCAAGCGCGTGGTGATCTCCGCCCCGACCAAGACCCCCGACACGGTCAAGACCCTGTGCTACAAGGTCAACCACGAGCAGTACGACCCGGCGAAGGACTTTGTGATCTCCAACGCGAGCTGCACGACCAACTGCCTCGCCCCGATCACCAAGGTGATCCTGGACAACTTCGGCCTGGTCGAGGGCCTGATGACCACCATCCACGCGGTGACGGCCACCCAGCCGACGCAGGACGGGCCATCCAAGAAGGACTGGCGCGGTGGGCGGAACGCCTACATGAACATCATCCCCGCCAGCACCGGAGCGGCCAAGGCCGTCGGTCTGTGCCTGCCCGCGACCAAGGGCAAGCTGACCGGCATGTCGTTCCGCGTCCCCACGGCTGATGTGTCGGCGGTGGACCTGACCTTCCGGACGGAGAAGGCCACGAGCCTGAAGGCGATCAACGCGGCGATGAAGGCCGCGTCCGAGGGGGCGATGAAGGGCGTGTTGGGCTATACCGAGGAAGAAGTCGTTTCGAGCGACTTCGTCAGCGACCCGCGCAGCTCGATCTTTGACGCCAACGCCGGTATCGAGCTGAACGACCGGTTCTTCAAGGTGGTCAGCTGGTACGACAACGAAGCCGGCTACGCCAACCGCTGCGTGGACATGCTCAAGCTGATGGGCGAGAAGGACGGCAAGGCCTGAACCTCCCGACCATCTTGATGCAGCGAAGCAGAAACCCACCCGATGCGGGTGGGTTTTTCTTTGCGGCTTTGCGATTTGGAGGGTGGTTGAGAAGGGGGGGTGGGGGGTGGGGGGTCAGGCGATGCCGAGGTAGCGTTTGCGGACATCGTCGCTGGCGGCCAGTTCCTTGGCGGGGCCGGAGAGAACGATGCGACCCACATCCAGCACATGGGCTTCGTGGGCAACTTCGAGGGCCATGTGGGCGTTCTGCTCGACCAGCAGGATGGTGGTTCCGGCGGCGTTGATGTCGCGGATGATTCGGAAGATGGTCTGGACGATCTGCGGGGCCAGGCCGAGGGAAGGTTCGTCCAGCAGAAGCAGGCGGGGCCGGGCCATGAGGGCGCGGGCGATGGCGAGCATCTGCTGCTCGCCGCCGGAGAGCGTGCCGGCGTTCTGGTGGTAGCGCTCGCGGAGGCGGGGGAAGAGGTTCAGGCCCTTCTCGATGTCCTCTGCGATGGCGCTGCGGTCGCGGCGTTGGTAGGCGCCCAGGGCCAGGTTCTCCGCGATGGACATGTTGGTGAAGATGCCGCGGCCTTCCGGGGCCTGGACGATGCCGCGGGAGACGATCTTGTGCGGGGAGAGGCCGTTGAGGGGCTGGGCGTCGAACTGGATATCGCCCGCGCTGTGCTTGAGCAGACCGGAGATGGCACGGAGGATGGTGCTCTTGCCCGCGCCGTTGCTGCCGATGAGGGTGACGATGCGGCCCTGCTCCACGGAGAAGCTGACATCGTGCAGGGCGTGGATCGCACCATAATGGACATTGAGCTTGTTGAGCGTGAGAAGGGTCATGCTTGGGCTTCGGCTTGTTGCGCGGCGGGTTTTTCCGGTTCGCCGAGGTAGGCGGCGATGACCTTCTGGTCCTGCTGGATGTGCGCGGGCGTGCCCGCGGCGATCGTGACGCCGTGATCGACGACGGTGATGCGTTCGCAGATGTCCATGACGAGGCCCATGTCGTGCTCGATGAGCAGGATGGTCAGGCCGAAGTCACGGAGAATCTGGCGGATGAGTGAGCGGAGTTCGTACTTTTCCTGCGAGTTCATGCCCGCGGCGGGCTCGTCGAGCAGCAGCACGCTGGGGCGGGTGGCCATGGCGCGGGCGATTTCCAGCCGGCGCTGGTCGCCGTAGGGCAGGTTGCGGGCCAGCTCGTCGGCGCGGCTCGAAAGGTTGAGCACCGAGAGAAGATCCCATGTGTGCTTGGCCATGCTCCGCTCTTCCTGAACGCTGAAGGAGGAGCGGATAAGCGAGCCTGCCATGGTCTGGCGGGCGCGGAGGTGGCAGGCGATGCGGACATTGTCGAAGACCGAGAGGTCGGGGAAGATGCGGATGTTCTGGAAAGTTCGTGCCAGGCCCGCGGCGGTGATCTGGTAGGGGCGGAGGCCATCGACCCGTTTGCCATCGACCAGGATCGCGCCGCTGTCGGGCTTGTAGACGCCGGTCAGCAGGTTGAAGATGGTCGTCTTGCCCGCGCCGTTCGGGCCGATCAGGCCCTGGAGCTGGGAGGGGTGCAGTTCGAGCGAAAAGTCCGTCACGGCCTTCAGCCCACCGAAGGCGATGGAGATCTTCTGGACATGGAGGACGGGCGCGGGGGATGTCACGGGCGGTCCCCCTTCTTGCGGCGGTGGGGGAGGTTCTCAAGAACACGGCGGACGGGCTTGAGTTCCCAGAGTTCGCGGATGCCCAGCAGGCCCTGGGGGCGGAGGATCATGATGAGGATCAGCATGATCGCGTAGGCGATCATGCGGTACTCGGCGACCTGGCGCAGCGCCTCGGGCAGCAGGGTCAGCACGATGGCGGCGATGACCGCGCCGGAGATCGAACCCAGGCCGCCCAGAACCACGATGATGATGATGTCGAACGACTTGACGAAGCCGAGTTCTCCGGCGTTGATCGAGCCGATCTGGTGGGCGAACAACGCCCCGGCCACGCCCGCGAAGAAGGCGGCCAGAACGAAGGCCCTGACCTTGTACTTGGTGGTGTGGACACCCATCGCCTCCGCGGCGATCTCGTCCTCGCGGATGGCCAGCATGACGCGGCCGCTTGAGGAGTATTTGAGCCGGTAGGCCACCACCACGGTGATGCACACGACCATGTAGGCCCAGAAGAGGGTCGTATAGGTCGGGATGCGATTGAAACCGAGGGCCTGGCCGAGGTGGAGGGGGAGTTCGTAGATCGGGGTGTTCTGGACATCCGCCACGCGGCTGACCTGGGGGCGGCTGGCCTGGAGCAGGACGCGGACGATCTCGCCGAAGCCGAGGGTGACGATGGCGAGGTAATCACCGCGGAGGCGCAGGGAGGGAAGGCCGACCAGGAACCCGGCGAGCGCGGCGATGAGGCCGCCGGTCAGGCAGGAGGCCAGAAAGAGGAGATCGCCTCTGGAGATCAGCGGGGTGCCGGGGGGCATATCGCGGATATCAAGCCCCCAGGACAGGATGCCGCCGGCGGGCTGGGCGGAGCCGAAGAAGTGGATGGAGCCGTAGTAAGTCATGGCGGCGGCGAAGTAGCCGCCGATGGCCATGAATCCGGCGTGGCCCATGGAGAACTGGCCGGTGAATCCGTTGACCATGTTCAGGGAAACGGCGAGGATGATGGCGATGGCGATGTCCAGACCGAGCTTGGCGGCGAAGGGGAAATCGGTCATCCCGAAGAAGATGTGAACGAGCGAGGCGATGGCGATCATGCCCGCCACGGGGCCGAGATTTCGCAGAAACACGGTCCACCAGGGCAGGTGCGGAGTGCTCGCCGGGCTTGAGGCGTTGGTCTTCGACATATGTCAGACCTTCTCGATCCGCTGGCCGCCCAGGAGCCCCGCGGGGCGGACGAGCAGGACGGCGATGAGCAGTGCGAAGACATAGACATCGCGGAGTTCGGTGGAGATGTAGCGTGCGCCGAACTGTTCGATGAGACCGATCAGGATGCCGCCGAGCATCGCGCCACGGACATTGCCGATGCCGCCGACGACGGCCGCGACGAAGGCCTTGAGGCCGAGGAGGATCCATGTGTTGAAGGCGGGCTGGTTGAGGACGGAGTACTTGATGGCATAGAGCACACCCGCCGCGGCGGCCAGGGAGGAGCCGAGGACAAAGGTGAAGGAGATGACCCGGTCCACATTGATGCCCATGAGGGCGGCGGTGCGATGGTTGTGGGCCACGGCCCGCATGGCGCGGCCGATGCGGGTTTTGTGGATCAGAAACTCCAAGGCGACCATCAGGCCGACCGCGGTGGAGGCCGCGACCACATCCACGAGCGTGATGCGGACACCGAAAATGTGGCCGAGTTCCGGTTTCGAGGTCCAGCCCGAGAGCAGGTTGGGCATCGCACGGGGTTGGGTGCCGAAGATGAACGAGAGCTGGCCGGTGTTCTGGAGGAAGAGGGATACGCCGATGGCCGTGATGAGGACATTCAGTCGGGGCGCGTTGCGCAGAGGTCGGTAGGCGAGGCGTTCGATGGTGAAGCCGATGAGGCCGCAGAGAACCATCGCGACGATCAGCACAAGCGGGCCGACCCAGATGGCGGTGTCGGGCTGGACCTGACCGCTGACGACCCCGACGCCGAGCAGGCCGGAGACGACCAGCCCGCTCCACGCGCCGATGGTGAAGACATCGCTATGGGCGAAGTTGATGAAGTTCAGGATGCCGTAGACCATCGTATAGCCCAGGGCGATCAGGGCGTAGATGCTCCCGACGGCGAGGGCATTGATCAGGGTTTGCGTAAAGTCGGTCATGCTGTGCGAGGAGGCGGGCTGTGCGTGGGGAGGAAGAGAAGCGATAGGCCGGCCTTGGATCAGGGTTCGATCGTGGTGACATACTTCTGCTGGCCGTCCACGAAGGTCAGGATGACGGCGGACTTGGTGGCGTTGCGGTTCTCGTCGATGGAGATGTTGCCGGTGACGGCGGAGAAGTCGCGGGTCTGGGCGAGGGCGGCGGCGATGTCGTCTCCGCTGAGCGAGGGCGCTTTCTCCATCGCGGCGAAGAGGATCATGGCGGCGTCATAGCCAAGGGCGGCCAGCCCGTCGGGGACGGCGCCGAAACGCTCGCGATACTTGGCGACGAACTCCTGCACGGCCGGGCTGGTGTCCTCGTGGGAATAGTGGTTGGAGAAGAACGAACCATTGATGGCCTCACCGGCGGTGGAGGCGAGCTGAGGAGAGTCCCAGCCGTCGCCCCCGAGCAGGGGGGCGGTGATGCCGCGACCGCGGACCTGGCGGGCGATCACGCCAACATCGGTGTAATAGCCGGGGACGAAGATGACATCGGGCCGGGCGTTCTGGATGGCGGTGATCTGGGCTCCAAAGTCTGCATCACCATCGCCGTAGGCCTGCTCGGCGACGATCTGGCCGCCGAGCTGGGTGAATGAGCTTTTGAAGTTATCGGCAAGGCCGGTGGAATAGGCCTGCTGGCGATTGAACAGCACTGCTGCGCGAGTCCAGCCCTGGTTGCGAGCGAACTGGGCGGCCACATTTCCCTGGAACGGATCGATGAAGCAGACGCGGAAAATCTTGTCGCCGATCTCGGTGACATCGGGATTGGTGCTGCTGGGGGAAACCATGGGCACGCCGTGCCGCTGGGCGATCTGGCCGCCCGCGATCGAGCGGCTGGAGGCGACCTCACCCAGCAGGGCGGTGACCTTGTCGCGGGTGATGAGGCGGGTGACGACCGTGGTGACCTCGGTGAGGCTGCCGCGGTTGTCGTAGGTCTTCAGTTCGATGGGCCGGCCCTTGACGCCGCCTCGGGCGTTGATTTCGTCGATGGCGAGCTTGATGCCGTTGTCGGTGGAGACCCCGAAGGTGGCCTCGGCTCCGGTCATGGAGGCATAGTGGCCGACGAGGATCGGGCCGGATTCCGAACCGGTCGCCTGTGAGCTTTTCTTGCATCCGGTCAGGACGAGGGAGGCGGCGAGTCCGAGGCCGGCAAGGCCCCCGATGACGGCTTTGATCGCATCGCGTCGCATGAGCAAAGGGTCTCTCCTTGGGCTGACAGCCCCTCACCCCCTCTATTTCCACCCCCAGTGAATACCGGCACTCTTGGGCGGGGTAGGGGATGTCCGCCGACCGACGGTCGGAGGCTGAGCCAAGCATACCCTAGTTCGTGGGCGTTTGCACGGCGAGGCGGTTTGTCCATTTTGCCAGACCGAAATCTTTCTCCATACCCTACCGGGAAGTCTTGCAGGACGGGATGTCACACCGAATCCCCTTCCCCGTGGAATCTTGTGAGCGGTTCAGTGCATGCTCAGTCATACGGATCCCACCTGAATCTCGCGTGTCGCTCGCCGCGGGTTCGCGCCGTGCTCCCGGTCGTGGCATGATCCGCACGACGGACGCGAGACCTTCCAGATTGCCCAGGCCGTCGGCGGCAGCAGACGCTTTGTCCAGAGATGGTTCTATGTCTCCCGCGACACCGGCAACGAGACCGTCGCTCCTATAGGAAAGAGGCCAGCCCCACCCCCGACGACCGGTTCTGCACGCTGCGCGGCGGTGACATCGTCGAGATCTTCCACACGGTCAAGCCTCAGTGCGTTCCGTGTCGCGGATGAACCAGATATCTGCTTGCGATGAGATTGTTGCTATGTCAACCGGACAGAGTTTGCTGCGGGTGGTCGCAAGGAAGGTATGAAATCCGGCCTGTTTCAGCAAAGCTGCAATCGCGTTAAGCTTTTCAGACCCAAGCCATTCGGGTGTAATCTCGATCTGTCCGGCCGCGACTCTGGAGGCGAGGGTGTCTCGCATCCCTGAGAGCACTTCAAACTCGGCTCCCTCAACATCGATCTTCACTACAAAGCGGTCGCCTGGAACCTGAGACAGGGCGTCATCCCCGGTAAGCATGTCAACTTCGAATACCGCCATAGGGCCATCGTGGCTCCGATCGGTGATGTCCGAAATGAAGGAGCCTCCAGTATCGGGCGGAACGAGGAGTTTGGTTGCGCCATTTCTAGGCCCCATGGCCAAATTTTTTATTTCAACCTGGTGCAAACCGTGCGATTGGAGGTGCTCCGACACTTGGCGACAGAGATTCGGATTGGGCTCAAATGCGACGACCTTGCCCTCTCTTCCCACGATTTCAGCAGCGAGAGTCGAGAAGTGTCCCAGGTTCATCCCGATGTCGATCGCGACATCTCCTTTTCGAAGCCACCGTCTCAGGAAGACAACAGTGTGCGGTTCATAGAGTCGGCGAAACCAGAATATGGTGCGGTGGGTGTAAATGTATGGGTCGGCAATGACCGGCACTGTACATTCGCGGGTATGGAGTGGGCGTAGGCCACGAGGCAAGGCGCGGGGATCCATAAGCATCGTCGCAATGTATTTGCGAAATGCGAAGCGAACGGTGTTATTCGGAAGCCAAGGCCCGACGAATCGGCAGATTGCGATCGTGACTCTCTTCGCCGATACTGTCCACTTGATCTTGGCAGGCATATTGAACCTGAGAAAGTGTTTCAGAACGGTAGGTGAAACTTGAATCGCAAGGAGACGAGCGTGCCAGCGAAACACCCGACGACGGCTTTGATCGCATCGCGTCGCATCAGCAACGGGTCTGTTCTTGAGCTGCCCACCCTTCCCCCCTCTCTGCTTCACCCCCGGTGAATACCGGTCGCCCTGGGCGGGGTGAGGGATATCCGCCACCAACGACCGAGGGTCGGGCCAAGCATACCCGGGTTCGCGGGCGTTTGCGCACCGCGGGGCCGGTTTGTTCGGGATGATGCCGCGGCTTACGCGAGCGAACCCGGATCTTGCAGCATGGCCACGATCTCCGCCAAAGCCAGGGCGGCCGTCGCGCCGTCCACGACGCGGTGGTCGCAGGCGAGGGACAGGGGCAGGGACTTGCCGATGACGGCTTGGCCATCGCGGACCAGGACGGCGTCGTAGGCCTTGCCCACGGCGAGGATGGCGACTTCCGGGTAGTTGATGACCGGGGTTGCGAACTTGCCGGCGTGGGAGCCCACATTGCTGATGGTGAAGGTGGATCCCATCAGGCGGTCGCGGGCGATGGAACGATCGCGGGCGCTGGCGGCGGTCTGGGCGATGGCCTGGCCGAGCGAGACGGCGTCGAGCGTGTGGGCGTCCGGGATGACGGGGACCATCAGGCCCGAGTCGGTGTCGGTGGCGATGCCCAGGTGGACGGCGGCGTGCTGGACGATCTCCTCGTTCGCGTCATCGACCCGTGCATTGAGCGCGCCGAAGCGTCCGGCCAGAGCCCGGCAGACGGCCACGCCCACGAAGGGCAGCAGGCTGAGCTTGACCCCGGTCTGCTCCGTCACCTGGCGGCGGTAGTCGTCCAGCAGGGTGACATCGGCCTCATCGACCACGGTGAAGTGGACGGCGGTGTTGACGGACTCACGCAGGCGATTGGCGATGGTGCGACGCACACCGCGGAATGGGGTTTGAGCAGTGGGGTAGCCGGACTGGATGAGGGACTTCTGGGCGGGGTCGGGGATGGGGCGCGTGCCGATGGCGGGGTGGTAGCCCGGCGCGGCGGGGATGCCGGATTGCTGCTGCGGTGCGGGGTAGGGGGGGTAGGGCTGGGGCGCGTA
>CAZXGL010000008.1:67489-88135 GCA_964640595.1 uncultured Phycisphaeraceae bacterium
TGCAACAGGTATCCACCCGTCGGCGCTTCCCAGTCGATCATCTCCCCGGCGACGAAAAGTCCGGGATGATTTTTCACCATCAACCGCTCGTCCACCCCCCGCCACGCCACACCACCGGCGGATGAAATCGCCTCGTCAAGCGGGCGGGGGCGGGAAAGCCGGGGGATAAGGGGCATAGTAAGGCATGGGGGCTGGGGGATACGGATACCCCCAGGGCTGTGGCGGATAGGGTGAGGGCTGTGGATAAGGGTGGTAGGCGGCGGGCTGCTGGGGGTGGGGGTAGTGCGGAGGCTGCTGGGGCTGGGCCTGGTATTGGGGCGCGGGGTTGTAGCGCGGCGCGATGGGGGCGGAAGGCAGCGGGCGGCGGGTTTCGGCGGGGCGGGAAGGGGCGGCTGAAGTGGAAGGGGAGGAGGCTCGCTCGCTCGCGCTCGGGACTTGTGGGGCGGCGGGCTTCGCGGGCTTGCCTTCGGCGGCGTTGCGGATGTCATTGGCGGTGACGCGGCCGCCGATGCCGGTGCCGGGGACCGAGTCGATCTCGACGCCGAGGTCACGGGCGAGGCGGCGGACCGCCGGGGCGGCCAGGGCCTTGCCGTCCTTGGAGGTCATGCCGGCGAGCGAATCACCCATCTTGCCGACGACGGTGCCCGCATCCTCGCGGTCGGCGGATTCGACCTGGCGCTCGGCGGACTTGGTGACGGTGGGACGATCGGCCACGGCCGGGGCGGGCTTGGTGGAACCCGAGTTCCCGGCACCCTTGTAGGTCACGAAGGGAGCGCCGACCTTGATGATGTCGCCGTCCTTGCCGTGCAGGGTGCCGATGGTGCCGGCGCGAGGGCTGGGAACCTCGACGAGGGCCTTGTCGGTCTCCATCTCGGCGATGATCTGGTGTTCCTCGACGGTATCGCCTTCCTTGACCTTCCAGGCGATGAGTTCGGCCTCTTCGAGGCCCTCGCCGAGGTCGGGGAGGATGAAGACATTGGGATCGGATGAGACTTTGCCGGCCATTAGGAATCTCCAGTTACTTGGGTTCCGCAGTGTTGTGCTTAACAAAATAGGTGCGAATCAAAAAAGTCACCAAGCCCATTGGGGCAAAACCAAGAAAAGCAATTGCAAGCGGCCTTGAAAGAAGGACAAATATATTTTCAACAAATTGCTCAGGAGTGATCTCTTTTGCTTCCTTCCGCTCCGCTTTCAGTTTCGAAAAAGTCTCGCGAAGATCATTTAGACTCGCCTTGGCAGCCGCACGATTGACTTCATTTTCGTCATCAAGCTTCTCAATGGAGTCCACTAGTATCAGTTGGCTGGCGATCACTATATCTGCCAGACCACGCTGGGCACGAACTGTCTGCAAGGCAAATGAATCAGGTGACCAGAACAGTAGGCCAACGGACATGACGACCAGCATCGACACATCCGATAGCGAGTGCGCATTTTTGGCGACTTTTAATAGCGAATACAGGCCTACTGCAGCGATGACAGAGACAAAGCCAACTCGCACCGTGACAGCAAGGAGAGTATCTTTGGTTGCCCAGGCCCACACGACACCTGCGCTTAACATCGCGACGATCGAAAGCAGTTGGAATACCGTCGCAATCGGATCGTCTTGAAATTTTTTACGTATAAAACTCATTTTATAGTCTTAGTACGCCAGGCACTCCTCGATGCCCTTCTTGATGCGGGGCGCTTCGGGCAGGTAGTTCAACTCGAGCTTGTAGTAGGGCATGATGGTGTCGAAGCCGGTGACCCGCTGGACGGGGGCATGCAGGTGCAGGAAGCACTCCTCCTGGATGCGGCTGGAGACTTCCGCGCCGAACCCAGCCGTCATGGGGGCCTCATGGACGATCACGCAGCGCCCGGTCTTGCGGACGGATTCGACCACCGTGTCCACATCCCAGGGGTAGATCGAGCGGAGATCGATCAGTTCGATCGAGACATCGTCGGGCAGCTCGTCCATCGCGGCCAGGCACTGGAACACGGGCGCGCCCCAGGTGACCACGGTCAGATCCTCGCCCTCGTTGACCACCTTGGCCTTGCCGATCTCGATGGTGTAGGCCTCCTCGGGGACTTCCTCCTTGAAGGAGCGGTAGACGCGCTTGGGCTCAAAGTAGACGACGGGATCGGGATCGTTGATGGCGGCCAGCAACAGGCCCTTGGCGTCGTAGGGGGTGCTGGGCATGACGACCTTAAGGCCGGGAGAGTGGGCGTAGATGGCCTCGGGGGAGTCGGAGTGGAGTTCGGGGGCGTGGATGCCGCCGCCGACGGGGACGCGGACGGTCAGGGGGACCGTGACGGAGCCGCGGGTGCGGGTGCGCATGCGGGCGGCGTGGTTGACCAACTGGTCGTAGGCCGGTCCGAGGAAGCCGTCGAACTGGATCTCGGGTACGGCCTTCATGCCGGCGATGGCCAGGCCGATGGCCGAGCCCATGATGCCGGACTCGTCGAGGGGGGTATCGACGACGCGGTGCTTGCCGTGCTTGGCCTGCAGGCCGTCGGTGACACGGAAGACACCACCATTGAGTCCGACATCCTCACCCATGAGGATGACATCGGGGTCGGCGGCAAGGGCGAGGTCGAGGGTGTGGTTGATGGCACCGACGAGGGTCATCTCAGGCATGGGGGGTTCCGTTCTCCGCATCAGCCGATGACGGCGATGATGGCGGCCTGGCTTTGCTGCTGCTGGACTTCCGCCTCGGTGGCGAGGAGGGCGTCGAGGTTGGAGGGGAGGGCGGCGTTGACGATTTCGGCGACCTGATCGGCCGACTGGTTGACGCGGGTTTTCGTGGCCCAGCCGGAGACTTCGATCTCGGTCTGGTTCTCATTCTTGGCGGTGATCGACTTGATAAAGGCGGCGTTGATGTACCGCTGCTTGCCCTTCTGGTCGATCACCTTGACGAGCATTCAGCGGGCCTCCGCGGGCTGGGCCTTCAGGCCGATCTGCGCCGGGTTGCGCCCGATCGAGCTGGTCCGCATGGTGTCGCGCTGCTGCACAAGATCGCCGGGCAGATCGGCGTACATCGAGTTGAAGAAGTCGGCGGCGTGGGGCGTCTCGATGCCCTCGGCGGCCTTGACCACCTCGGCGACGATCTTCTTCGCACGCTCCTCAAGAGCGGTCTGCTTCTTGTCGTTCCACGCGCCCTGCGATTCGAGGTACTTGCGGGTGCGGATCAGGGGATCCTTGCCCTGCCAGGCCTCAACCTCGGCCGGGTCGCGATAGCGGCGGGCGTCGTCGGCGGTGGTGTGGTCGGCCAGGCGGTAGGTGACGGCCTCGATGAACGAGGGGCCGCCGCCCTCGACGGCACGCTTGCGGGCGTCCTTGACGGCCTTGTAGACCGCGAAGACATCGTTGCCATCGACCTGCAGGGTGGGCATGTCGTAGGCCAGGGCCTTCTGGGCCACGGTCTGGGAGTTCATCTGCTGCTCGCGGGGCACCGAGATGGCCCACTGGTTGTTCTGGCAGTAGAAGATGACCGGGACCTGCATGGTGGACGCGAAGTTCATCGCGCCGTGGAAGTCGCCCTCGGAGGTCGCGCCATCACCGAAGTAGGTGATGACGGCTTTGTCCTTCTCCTTGCGGATCTTGGTGGCCCAGGCGATGCCCGTGGCGTGGAGCATGTGCGTGCCGATGGGCACGGAGAGGGGGGTGATGTTGACACCCTCGGGGATCTTGGAGCCGCGTTCGTCGCCCATCCAGTAGACCAGGATGTAGTGCATGGGCAGGCCGTGCATGAACAGGGCGGCGTTCTCGCGGTAGGCCGGGACCAGCCAGTCGGTGCCCTTCTTCATGGCCAGAGCTGAGCCGACAGCGTTGGCCTCCTGCCCCTTGTTCTGGGGGTAGGTTCCCATGCGTCCCGAACGCTGGAGCTTGAAGGCGATCTCGTCGAGTTCGCGGCAGATCCGCATCTGCTCGTAGAGGTGGATGACCTGATCGTCGGTCAGGGTGTCCTTGGCGAGCTTCTTGTCGAGCTTACCGTCCTCGTCGAGGATCTGGAGGTGCTCGATCTTGGCCTCGTAGACAGTGCGATGGGGCATGTGGGTCGTCCTGGCTCGGGTCGTGTGTGGATCTGGCTTCGGATGTCCCGTGCGGCGGAGACCACCGCGCCGGCAGGGCCCCAGACGGGGTCGGCGAGTCTAGGAAACCGGCGGGGATCTTTCCCGGTTGGGGCGGTATGTTGGTAACCGCCAACCCTGTCAAGCCTAAGGGCATGTGGTTTCGTGGGGATGGCTACCAATCTCGGCCGAGAACGCCCATGCGGGTGTAATCGAAGGCCGCCATCAGACGCAGGGTCCGTTCCTGCTCCACGAGATCGCGCGGCGGCCGAGGCTGGTCGTAGAACAGGCCGGGGATGATCGCGGGGTGGGCGTCCGCGTTGGAACGCCATGCGGCGGAAGTGTCGGCGGCGGCAATGGTGTAGCGGCAGGGAACCGAGAACATTCCCCTGGCATCCGGCGGCGAGTCCGGGTCGTGGAACGGACTGTTCTCGATGAGCAACGCTTTCGAAGATGGGAACGCCACCTCGGCCATGCGGGCGACCCTGTGTTCGGTCTCACCGATCGGGCCGCCGTCGGCGTTCAGCGATGACGGTCTGAGATAGAAGGACCGCGAGATCGCCCGCTGGAGACGGATGCCTAGCCGCTCCGGCGGTGTTCCCGTGATGCCCGAGGCCCACTCGGCATACGGCATCGTGACCACATCCGCCCGGCACCGCAACTGGGGTGCGATCAGCGACCCGCCGTACTCGTCGAGCATCGGATAGGCCCAGTAGTCGCCGGAGGTTTCGAGCCAGTCGCCGTCCATCGGCTCGCCCGCGAGGTTCAACCACTGCCCCGTAAACGGGTCACGGTTGTAAACGAAGGGGACAAAATCGTTGAAATCGGTGGCGTACATGGTGATCCGTGTGGCCATCTGACGCATCTCGGCGAGGCAGGCGGTTCGGATGGCGTGCTTGCGGGCGTGAGAGAGGGTGGGGAGTACAAGCCCGAGCAAGATCAGGATGATTCCCATGGAGACGAGAAGCTCCATCAGACTGAATGCGGATCGGGCGGATTGGTTGATGTCCATTTTCAGAGCATAGCCACTTGATAAACGAATTTTAAGTGGTTAACCTGAATTATTCACGCAGGAGAACCATCCGATGTTCATGCGCCGCCGCTTCGTCCGAGTCGTGCGTCCCGAGGCTTGGACAGCGCTGTTCGTGCTGTTTGTCGCCAGCCCCAGCGTTTTAGCGTTTTGCCATACGCTTAGATCCCCCCAGTCGGGCTACATCGCGGGTGCGGAACAGCAGCCCTGTTCCGCTTTTCTCTCCAATGGCTGTAGCACCTACCTGCATTGCCCTCCGGGTACTGAGTGCGAATGGGCCTTGGTCGGCCGTCAATGCAACCAAGCCACCCTCGTTATGCCAATGGATAACTACACTAACGGCTCACCTTCGGCTGGACTGCGGTGTTGTCGCAACGGGACTGTGGGTCAGCCTCATCCGACACAAACTTGTACGATCCCAGCCCACACTCTTGGTGCACGGTGCCCGTTTATGGAGCCGGTTCCGGAGTGATGGCTGTCTGCTAACCACCGTGAGTCCAATTCAAGGGGTGTGCACTTGCGAACAACGCTTTATTTGCTCGTCCTGCTTTTGAGTCATCAGGCTTCGGCGGACGAGTTGTTGCGAGCGCTCGATTCATCGTGTCTGCCGAGAGGCTACAACTGCGAGGCGGAAATCCGGATTGATGGCACGGAAGTCGTGTCGGGTGCACGCAGTGCTCGGGTTGCGGTGACTTTGGACTGGGTACGGATTGAGCAGGCTCAAGATATCGAGGGTGTCGGCAGAACGGTTATTGATGTTCGCATGGGGCTTGATGGCGAGACTTGGACGCTCAATCCGACCACACGCATGGTCACTCGAACCGACGACTTTGCGCAACGACACTTCCTTGCGGGCGAGGCTGACTACTCCCCCATCGGGGTGGTGCGGGCGCTGCGAGGCCTTCCGAGAGAGGGGCTTGAATTCTCCACCGATCCACAGACCGGCGTGGCAACCTACCGCGTGATCGTGACGCACCACGGGTATTCAGCGCCTGTCGAGGTCGATATCCACAACGGGCGGATCCTCGCATATAGGGCTTCGTTCGTTTCGGGAAGGTTTCATTCTCAGACGACATACGAGGATTGGATCGAACTGCCCGGCGGGGGCTGCGTCCCGACCCGAGTTGTTTCACAATCATTCGACCGCAGTCCGACCGAACCGGCAATACGCAATACGGCTCACATATCCAATGTCCGTCTGATTCCGCCAGCGGCCATGCCACCTCCCTTCCCGCGACCGAACAACTATGTTATCGTCGACGAGATCGAGGGGGTGACAAAGAGGTTCGATGGTAGCGTCATCGCGCCGATCGAGTATCCGCAGGAACAACTGTCCCGGCATGGGACGGGACTTTCCCGGCCCAGCCTGAACACCATTTTTCTTGTGCTCGGGGTCGCCCTTGTGATACTGGCTGGCGTTGTATGGCGAGCAAGATCCCGGGGTGGTTCGTGAAGTGGCGGAACCACGCTCAGGCAGTAGCCGCATACATCATCGGGCTGGCGTGGGCACTGGCGGGCACGGGAAAACTAGTGTCGCTCATTACACCGCAAGTTCCAGAACTTTCGTCTTGGGTATCGGAGTTTCCTTCCATTCTGGTGGTCGGAGTCTCCATCGCTGAAATTCTGGCGGCGGTGCTGATCTTTGCAGGGCGATTCTTGTCCGGACTTGTTGTGGGACTTGGGCTTCTGCTGTCCTTTGCCGCTGCGCTCTGGATATACCCGCCGCAGCCGCTCCAGACTTGCGGATGCTTCGGCAGCCTGCCGACCCCCGACTGGTTGTCACCAGCCGGTCGGATTTCCTTGTTCGGCGGCATCCATGCGATACTTATCGCTTGGATCAGGCCGTTGAAACGCCAAGTCTGAACCGCTCAGAGCTGCTCGATGGTTTCGCCCATGTGTTCGCGGCCGGTGCCGCCGGCGATGCCACGGCCGGTTCCGGGGAACTGCTTGACATGCTCGTTGTGGGCTTTGCGCCCCGTGCCCTTGGCGTTGGGTGAACGCTCGGGGATGATGAAGTCGGAGTTGGGCAGGGTCTGGCTGTGGGTCAGAGCGGCCTGGGCGGCGGTCAGCATGGTGTCGTCGGCGTTCTCGTGCAGACGGCGGAAAGCATCGTGGATGGCCAGCTCGGCCAGATCGAAGAAGTGGAAGGCGGCGGCCTTGTTGCGCTCGAACTCGGTGCCGGACTCGCCCTTCTTGATGTCGTGGTCCAGGCGGGAGAGGGTGCAGTTCCACACGTGGATGTAGATCGCGGCGTCGGCCAGTCGGGCCTGGATCGCCTGGCGGGTGACAATGGCCGAGTCGTGCTTCTTGCTGGCGATCTTGAACTGGTAGGTCAGCTCGGCGATGAGCTTGCAGACCCGCTCGGCCGAGGGGACGAGCGAGGCGTGAACCTTCGGTGTGCGGGGGGCCTTGGGACGGATGCCCAGGAAGACCTCCATGCCCAGCGGGATGGCCGCCCGGATCATGGGGATGGAGAACTGCTTGTTGTCGGCCTTCTCCTTGATGCCCAGCATCTTCTCGGCGAGCTGCTTGCCGCCGTAGGCGAAGATGAAGGACTGCATCACCTCGTTGGCGCCCTCGACGATGGTATTGATGCGCGAGTCGCGGAAGATGCGTTCGATCTCGTTCTCAGTCATCATGGATTCGCCGCCCATGATCTGGACGGCGTCGTTGACGGCGCGCCAGCCCATCTCGGAGCAGAAGACCTTGCAGATGGCCGTCTCGACCATGATGTCCTCGTCATGCCGGTCGAGCATGCCGGTGGTCATGTAGAGGACCGAGTCCATGGCATAGGTCAGTGCCGCCATGTGGGCGACCTTCTCCTGGACCAGCTCGAAGTCGGCCAGGGGACGCTGGAACTGGTAGCGGGTCTGTGCCCACTTGATGGACTGGTCCATCGCCCGCTTCGCGCCGCCCAACATGCCGGCGGAGAGGGTGCATCGGCCGTAGTTCAGGCAGGTCAGGGCGACATTGAGGCCGCGTCCTTCCTTGTGGAGCAGGTGGTCCTTGGGGACGCGGACATTCGTGAAGCGGATGCGGGCCTGCCAGGTGCCGCGGATGCAGGCCTTCGACCGGTTCTTGGAGAAGATGTCGATGCCGTCCATGTCCGGGTGGCAGACGAGGGCGGTGACCTTGTCCTTGCCGTCGATCTTCTGCTTGGCCATGACGGTGAAGAGGCCGGAGATCGCGCCGGAGGTGGCCCACTTCTTCTCGCCGTTGAGGATGTAGTACTCGCCGTCCTCGGAGACCTCGCAGCGGGTCTCCTGACCGCCGGCATCGCAGCCGACATTGGGCTCGGACAGGCAGAACGCGCTGAGCCACTCGCGGGCGAGCTTGGGCAGCCAGTCCTGCTTCTGCTTGTCGGTGCCGAAGAGCATGACGGCCTTGCAGCCGATCGACTGGTGGGCGGAGACCATCACGGCGGTGGAGCCGCAGTACTTGCCGATGGTTTCCAGCACACGGTTGTAGCTGGTGATGCCCATGCCCAGGCCGCCGTGCTGCTTGGGGATGGTCATGCCGAGCACGCCGAGGGAGAAGAGCTTCTTGATGGCCCACTCTGGGATGTACTGCTCCTGATCGATCTCGACGGACGGGTGCTCGTTCTTCAGGTAGTCTTCGAGTTCGGCCAGCAGGCGGTCGCACTCGGCGGTCTCCTCGGGAGATTCCTTGGCGATGTCCGGGTAGGGGTAGAGCAGGTTCTCGCGCAAGCGGCCCCAGAAGTAGTTCTTCACCACGCCCATCGCGTCCGGCTCGGGCCCGAGCAGCGTTTCGGCCTCGGCGATCATCCGCTTGTCAAGCTCGGAAACGCCTTTGAGATTCTTCAGGTCGGCCATGGTTGGTCTCCTCGGGGACGGACTATTGGGTGTGTGGGGGTGGCGGTGCGGGGGGTGGGGGGGTTACTTTTTGGCGGCCTTTGCGAAGAACGATTCGATGGCTTCGCGGGCCGGGGGGGTGTGGCGGAGACGGACGAGTTCGTCGCGCTCCTTCTGCAACGCGCCGCGCCAACCTTCCCTCAGGCCGACAGCGACCGCGTCCAGCACGGCATCGCCCTCTGGGGTGTGTTGGAGTTCACGCTGGGCGGCGTGAAGACCGGCCTCGGAGGCGGCGTAGTGCCGATCGGCACCGATCCAGTGCATCGGAACGCCGCGGTCGGTGTGGCCGGGTTGTTCGCCGATCCAGCGGAGGGCGGCGGGGATCAGTTCATCGCGGGTTGCAACAGTCGCGTCGAACAGGCCGAGTTCGGCGGCGGAGTGGGCGTTGAAGGGCGTGCCCGTCGCCGTGGCGATGATGGCGGTCTTCGCGTCGATGCGGGCGGGCAGCAGGTTGGTGCCGCCCCAGCCGGGGCAGATCTTCAGCCCGGCCTCGGGCAGACCGATGGGGAAGGGCCTGGCCTCGGGATCAACCAAGCCGATCAACCCATCGCAATGCATGGCCAGTTCCAGCCCGCCTCCAAGGCAGGCCCCATGAATGACGGCCACGCTGGGGCAGGGCAGGTCGCTGATGCGCTGGAAGATTGATGCGCCATACTCCAGGTAGCGGTGCAGGGCGGGATCGTCCATCGCCATGATGGCCTTGAGGTCGGCCCCGGCGACGAAGGCGCGGGGGGCGGCGGACTCGAGGATGAACCCGTCGATGCCGCGCGGCAGAGCCGACAGCGAACGGTCGAGCCGGTTCATCAGGGATTCGTCGAGCACCACGACGGGCCGGTCGCCCTGCTCAAGCGTCAGGACCGCGACGGTCCCAGTCTCGCCGGCATCGATGGTGCGGATCGGTAGCGTCGGCTCGGACATAAGCACCCAAGGGGGACAGCGGCGGCGCGGCCCGGCGTCCCTCACGCCCGGCACACCCCGTCGGGGGTTGATTGACCACGATCCAGTGTATGCCTCACGCCCCATGTTCGGGTAGTTTTGGGCATCAGCGTCTACTTGACCATGCGGGCCTTCAGGGCCGCCTGAGCCTCGGGTGTGGCCAGCACGGACGCGCTCAGTTCGGCCCCGTGGAGGACGGCGTCGCGGTCCGCGGAGCCGTCGAGCCGGTTGAGCAGGGCCTTGGTGGCGGCCAGAGCCTTTGGACCCCCCGAGGCGAGGCGGTGGGCGACCTCGGCGGTCAGGGCCTCGAGACCGGCGCGGTCGGGGGCGAGGAAGTCGGCCAGACCGATGGCCTTGGCCTCGTCGCCGGACATCACGCCGCCCATGAGCAGGGCGCGACGCCCCACACCCGGCCCGAGCTTGCGGAGCACCCACGGGGCGATCACGGCCGGGCACAGGCCCAGGTCCACCTCGGGGAAGCCGAGTTTGGCGTCGGCGTGGGTGATGGAGAGGTCGCAGACGCAGGTGATGCCGCAGCCACCGCCGATGGCGGCCCCGTTGACCGAAGCGATCGTGACCATCGGCAGGGCGCGCAGGCGGAGGGTCAGTTCGGCGAGGCTGGTGAGCAGGCGTTTGCCGAGGGCGGGATCACCGGAGAGTTCGATGAGGACCGCCTTGAGGTCCATACCCGCGCAGAAAGCCTTGCCCGCGCCGGTGAGGACCAGAACATGCGCCCCCCGGCGATCGTTTTCAAGCTCGGACAAACATGCATGGAGCGCGTCGAGGATCTCGATCGAGAGGGCGTTGCGGGCGTCCGGGCGGTTGATGGTCAGCCGGGCAATTCGGCCGTCGAAGGTGAGGATGGCGGGGTTGGACATGGCTGGCTCGTGATGTTCGTGGTGGTGCAGTGGGGGGGAAGGGGGAGGGGTGGGGGTCAGGACCAGAGGGCGGCGAGGCGTTCGCGTTCTTCGTCGGAGCCCGTCAGCGAGAGGGAGACGGCGAGGGCTTCCTGGCTCATCCCCGTGCGGTCGCGGGTGAGGAAGTTGCACAGGGTTTTCGTCGCGGCCACGCCGATGCCGGGCTTGGCGGCGAGATGGCGAGCGATCTCATGGGCGCGATCACGGGCCGCGTCGGGGCCATCGGCGAGTTCGTGGACAAGCCCGATGGCGAGAGCCTGATCGGCGGAGATCAGGTCGGTGTCGAGAAGCCGCGTGCGGGCGGGGCCGTCCGGGATCGCGGATGCCAGGAATGGGGCCGAGACGGCGGGGGACACGCCGATCCGCGTCACCGGGTAGCCGAGTCTGGTCTGACGCTCGGCCACCACGATATCAGCACCGCCGAGCAGGGCGCACCCTCCGGCGACGGCCGCGCCGTGGACGGCCAGCACCACCGGGGCCTCGATCGACCGCATCGCGTCGATACACCGCGACAATGCGCTGAGCAGGCGACGCATCGTTTCACCGGAAGGATCCGCGGCACACAGTTTCAGGTCAAAGCCGGCGCAGAAAGCCGGGCCGTCGCCGGAGACCACCACGGCGCGGAGCTGCCTCGGGAAGCGTTCGAATGCTTCAGCGAGTGCTTCGAGCATGTCGGGGGTGAGCGCGTTGCGTTTTTTAGCACGGGCGAGCGTGACGGTGGCCAGGTTTTCGATGATCTCAGTTTGAATCACGCCATCATCCCCGTGGCAACCCGGTCCGCCTCGGCCTGGGCAACGGGGTCCACACCGGTCGGGAAGCCCATGCCCTCGATGGTGCGGACCAGGGTGGACATCGCGATGTTTCCGGGCGCCCTGCGGCCGGGCGTGGATGCGTACGGGCATCCGCCGAGACCGCCGGACGAGGCATCGAACGAACGAACGCCGATCTCCAATGCGGTTCGCACGCACTCGGCGGCTCGGCCGAATGTGTCGTGGAGGTGGAGTGTGAGCGTGGGTTCGCCGAAGTCGTTGACGGCCCGGCCATCGAGCACATCGATGATCTCGGTCAGAAGCGCCGCGACCGAGTCGGGCGTGCCCGCGCCGATCGTGTCACCCAGATCAATTTCGTCAGCTCCGATCTCGAGCAACGCTCGGGCGACCTCGGCGACGGCGGTGGGGGGGATGTCCCCTTCAAAGGGGCACGCCACCACGCACGAGATGTACGCCCGCACGCGCAGGCCCTGGGCGTGGGCGCGAGGGATCAGCGGCCGGAAGCGTTCGATGGTGTCCGCGATGGTCGCGTTGGTGTTCCTGCCCGCGAAGGTCTCGGAAGCGGCGGTGAAGACCGAGACCTTGTCGATCAACCTTTCGACCCCGTGGGCGGATCGGGCGGACTGGTTGACCGCCAGGGCCGCATCGAGGCCCTTCTCGTTCGGCACCAGGGCGGAATACTGCACCGTGTCGGGCTTGGATGGCGCGAGCAGGGCGAAGAGTTCCGCCGCATCCCCGAGCTGCGAGATCCACTTCGGGCTGACGAAGCTGGATACCTCGACCTCCGCCACGCCCGTGGCCTGGACGGCGCGGACCAGTGCGGCCTTGCGTTCGGTCGAAACGGGCACGGATTCGGCCTGCAGGCCGTCGCGTGGGGCCACATCGGTGATGCGGACCGCCAGTGTCATTGCCCGGATCCTGCGGAGGGAGTCGAAGCAGCCGGATTGGCAGGCTGAGGTTCCGCTGGAGTGGAAGCAGGTTCGGAAGTGGGATCCCTCCCGTCATTCTCCAGTTCGTCCTTCTCTTCCTCATCATCGCCCGAGAGTTTGAGGAACGGGATGGTGGAATCAATGTTGTTGATGGTCCGACGCAGCGAGGCGAGGTGCTCGGTGACGGCATCCAGGATGACCTGGAGCGTCGAGAGCCTCGTATCGACCGATCCAAGGTTCTTGTCGATGCTCTCCAGCCGGGTATCGATGCTGGAAAGGCTCTTCTCAATGGTGGTCAGGAGGGTGTTGGTCCGCTCGATCTGCTCGATGGTGTGGTTGATCATCGTGAGCCGCTCGTTGGAGCTCTCGATCTGATCGTGGATGTCCTGCACGATGCAGCCCGGCAAGGCCAGCCAGGCGAACAGGATGAAAGGGAGAACGAATCGGGTCATGGCATCATCTCCTGCATCATTGCAACGGTAGGGGCGACGGATTGATCGGGCCGGATGCGGACAAGAACGCCCGTAGCACCGCATCCAGACCTGCGTCCACCGCTATGCCCGCCGCCCGTGGATCGTGGCCGCGTTCGAACTCGATAGTCAGCGTGGGAATCCGCCGATCAACTCCGGCGAAAGTGCCCAGCGAGCCCGGCGTGGGATAACCCATCGAGGGGACCACACGCCAGCTGGGATCGCCTTGGGCGGCGGCTTCCACGAAGGCGGCGGCTAGCCGCCCGACCGGGTCCGGCCCGTCGAAGTTGACGAACGGGCCGCCGCGCCCGATCGAATGCAGCACGATCAGCAGATCCGGGTCGAAACGCACCAGATCCGCGAACACAGCCGCCGACTCGGGTTCGGACAGGGCGCTCGGCCCGCGATCCGGCGCGGGCGTGAAGTTGGACGCGGGCCAGTTGCGGTTGAGGTCCACGCCACGGGCATTGCCGCGGGAGCGTGCGGCCTGACCGTCCGGGTTCATGGTCGGGATCAGGCGGACCCGCACGCCGGGATGCCGGCCGACCGCGTGGCGCACCCCGTCCAATGCCTCGAATCCCTCCGGTTCATTGCCGTGGATCAGCCCGATGATGTACACGCGGTGATGGCCCCGCCCATGCTGCTCGGCCAGAAGCGGCCTGCCCTCGACGGATCGCCCAATCTCCACCGGGCGCGATGAAACGCAGCCGCTCAGCAGCCACAGGCACGCGATGGCCAGCCAGACGCGCATCAGACCTGGAGCACGCCGGTCTTGAACGGTTGTTCGTGGTTCCAGCCTTGGGCCGCCGCATCGAGCGCGGCGATCAGCTCCTCGCGGGTTCTGTGCGGCTCGATGATCCTGTCCACCCAGCCGCGGGCGGCCCCGTAGCGGATGTCCTGCTGCTCGTTGTAGCTCGCCCGGACCGCCGCGAGAATCTGATCGTGGGTTTCCTTGTCGATGGTCTCGCCCTTGCGTTCGCGGCTCTTCTCCTCGATCATCGCCAGCGTGCCGGAGGCCGAGGCCGCGCCCATCACGGCGCACCTGCTGCCCGGCCACGCGAAGGCGACGAACTGATCGAAGGCCCGCCCGCACATCGCGTAGTTGCCCGCGCCGTACGAACCGCCCGTGATGACCACGATCTTGGGCACCACGCAGTTGCTCATCGCGTTGACCATCTTGGCCCCGGCGCGGATGATGCCCCCCTGCTCGCTGTCACGCCCCACCATGAACCCTGTCGTATCGTGCAGGAAGACCAGCGGGATTTTCCGCTGATTGCAGTCCATGATGAACCGGGCGGCCTTGTCCGCCGAGTCGTCATAGATCACCCGCGGCATGTTGGTCGATTTGCTCGGCCCGGCCTTGCCGCCGGGCAGCTGGCGTTGCGTGAGCTTGCCCTGATTGGCCACGATGCCGCAGGGATGACCCCCGATGGTCGCGTAGCCGCACACGAGACTCTGTCCGAACTCGGCCTTGTACTCGTCAAAGTCCGGAGCGAGGGATATGTGCCCATCCGCGTTCGGCTCCCCGCGTGCGTCAACCAGGCACGCGATGATGTCCTTCACATCGTACTGCTCACCCGGCTTGTCCTTGAAGATCGTGTAAATGTCCTCGCCGGAACGCACGCTGTGCTGCTTGGCCCGCGCGTCCTGGTTGGCTCTGGAAACGGTGGTGGGGGAGGGGTACTTGGCCACCAATGACCGCACCCGGCGCAGGCACGCCTCGTCATCAGGCTCGCGGAAGTCGATGGTGCCGGAGATCTGCGCGTGCATCTGCGCCCCGCCCAGTTCCTCATCGGAAACATCCTGCCCGATGGCCGCCTTGACCAGCGCCTGACCGGCCAGGTAGAGGCCCGAGCCTTCCGTCATCAACAGTGTGTCGCACAAAACCGGCAGGTATCCGCCGCCCGCCACGCAGAAGCCCATGATGGCCGAAATCTGGGGAATGCCCGCGGCCGAGATCACCGCGTTGTTCCGGAAAATTCGCCCGAAATCATCCGTATCCGGGAACACATCCTCCTGCATGGGCAGGAACACGCCGGCCGAGTCCACCAAATAAATCAGCGGCAGCCGGGCCGCCATCGCCACCTGCTGGGCACGGATGATCTTCTTGCAGGTCATCGGGAAGAACGCGCCGGCCTTCACCGTCGCGTCATTGGCGATGACCATGTGCAGGCGACCCTCCACGCGACCGATCCCCGTCACCACACCCGCGCCGGGTGCGCCCCCATGCTCCTTGTACATCCCGTGCGCGGCCCACAGTCCCAACTCCTGAAACGGAGTTCCGGGATCAATCAACAGATCGACCCGCTCCCGAGCAGTCAGGCGGTTCTTCTCATGCTGGCGTTCGATGGCCTTGGCACCACCACCCAGACGAATCCTGGTTTCCTGTTCACGGAACTGTTCAACCAATCCTCGCAGCGTGTGCTCCACGACGGCAGTGGGGTGAGTGGTGGTGGTGGGGTGGGTGGTGGGGGGGGGAGGGGGAGTCAACTGAGGCCTTCTCTTTCATACTCGATCAGTCAGGCTATTCAACTCGCGAACGGACGGCCCGGGGCAGCGTGGGCAACGACGCGGTGGCAGTCTGAGTGGAAAAGGGGGAACACCGGGGAAGCAGGGGGGTGGCGGTGCGGCGGGGGATGGGGAATATGGAGAATGGAGGATCCGGGGTGGGGAGAAAAGCCTGATTCATAGGCACGATCGGCAAGACCGCCCGTGAGCCCAGCCGGAAAACTATGCGCGATCCTGACTCCGGCCCTGTCAGTAGAAAAAGCACGATCCATTCATCCGCAATATACTCCGCCAGGGTGCCAGCTCGCGGCCCCTGAACTCAGAATGGTGCTGGGTCTTTCCGTCTCCCACCAGCACCCGAGTGACCGTGCGAGCCTTGCGAGTAGCCGTTTTGACGAACCTGCCAATCTCTGCCGCAAACCCTGCGGTTTCAGCCCATTCCCCGGTCCACCCTTCCCATGCTGAACTCGTCCGCGAACCGAACCGGGCCGTCCGCATCGCCACATTCATCACCATCGTCCTCCCCCTGCTCGGCTTGATCGCTGGCATGATCCTCCTCTGGCCGATCGGCTTCGGCTGGACGACCCTGGGCCTGCTGCTCGGGTTCTACGCCTTCACGGGACTCGGCATCACGGTGGGGTATCACCGGTACTTCACCCATAAGTCGTTTGATACCAGCCGCTTCATGAAGTGGGTGCTGGGTGTCGCTGGGTCCATGGCCACCGAGGGTTCCATCCTGTACTGGGTCGCCACGCACCGCTGCCACCACCAACATTCGGATTCCGAACACGACCCGCACTCTCCGCACCACCACGGTGACGGAATGTGGGCCATGATCAAGGGCGCGTGCCACGCCCATGTGGGCTGGATGCTCCCCGGCGAACGCCCCGATGTCCCCCGCTACGCCCCAGATCTGCTCAAGGACCGCGACATCGTCCTGATGAGCCGCCTGTTCCCCCTCTGGGTCTTCCTTGGCCTCGCCCTCCCAACCGTCCTCGGCGGCGTGATCACCCTCTCATGGTCCGGCGCGCTGCTGGGCTTCATCTGGGGCGGGCTGGTCCGGGTGCTGCTCGTCCACCACATCACCTGGAGCATCAACTCGGTCTGCCACATCTGGGGCAGCCGCCCGTTCAACAGCCACGACCACAGCCGCAACAACCTGATCTTCGGCATCCTGGGCTTCGGCGAGGGCTGGCACAACAACCACCACGCCTTCCCCGCCTCAGCCCGCCACGGCCTGCGCTGGTGGGAGATCGACACCTCCTACATGCTCATCAAGGGCATGTCTTGGGTCGGCCTGACCAGCAATGTCAAAGTCCCCAGCCGCGAGCGGATCGAAGCGAAGAAGAAGGCGGCCTAGCAACAACCGTATGGAATGACGCTATTTCCCAAGCGTGCTGGTCACATTTGATTTACGGCGAAAAGGCCCCGTCGCACCATGCGACGGGGCCGGAAGACACACCGCGATCACCTCGCGCGGGTGTCCTCTCCACGGCCTAGTGCTTCCCGCTGCTGCACCTGTTGAGTTTCAATCCGTCGCTCCGTGGTCTCGCAAAGCGTGCAGAAACCGCCGATCTCGGGCCTGCTCATCGGGACAATGCCGTTCTCCGGCCACAACGGGCACTCCTTGCCACAGTGCCAGAGGCCTTTGGAGTTTGCTTTCTTGTACATGGTGCGCCTCCCTGCCACCCCGAGACACATGGGCTGCGCGGCCCATGCTACATGCCAGGTCTGATGAGGAGCAACACTAATTTTTCAGTCCGATTTCAGCTTGTTATTGAGCAGTCCGACCTGCACGAATCTGTGCAAAATCACGAGTGAATGCGAGCAGATCAGAATGCCAACGCCCGCGAAAGCGGCCTCCCTCAGACCGGAGATGCACAGATCCTCGAAAGTCCGAATTCCGCGTCACAACTTGAAACTCATCGTGTGCCGGTGTCCGCGGCCGACTCGATCCAGTCCAGCGGCAGTGATGCCGTCGTTTGCCGGCAGCGATTCATCTTCGACACCCACGCATAGCTTCGGGCATCTGGATTCTGGGCGATGGCCGCCACACCACCAAGCACGGCGGCCGCCTCGCCCGTCAGCGAAAGCTTTACGCTGAACCAGCCCCAATTTTACAGAACATACATTCTCGGACCTTGGACATATCCCACCCAATCACTCCCAACCCCGCGGGGGGACGGGGGCATGAACCCGCAACCGACGCTCCCACAACCCGATACGGATCACCCTCCCCTCGCCCCCATCGCCCAAGGTCAGAGGCAGGCCGGTGCCCCCAGCGTCAGAATCCAGTCGCCGGCGAGGGCGTTCCCCATCGATCTGAACAGGGTTCATGGCCGTCGGATCCGCAGAGCGGATCTCAAAGTGCGTCGCGCGGATGCGGCGGATGTTCTTCGAGCGGAGCTTGCAGCGCAGGAATCCCCACGCCGTGCCAATCGAACTCGCATACGGCAGCAGAGCCAGATCCAGACGCCCGTCCTGTGGATCAGCATTACACGCCGGATCCATGCGCAGCGCGTACGCGGGCAGATTGGAAACGATCGCGGTGCCGACAAACCCGGCAGGGGGGCTGACCCATTCGCCATCGGCGGCGATATGAACCCTCGCCGGGCGGGGGTGCAGCCCTTCGGCCAACCCGGGCAGGATGTATGCCAGATGCCCGCCGTGTCGGCCCGGGGTTTCACGCACCGTCTCGACACGATGGATAACGGAAGCGTCCACGCCCACCGAACACATCAGCGTGAACGCCACACCATTCGCCGATCCAAGATCGATCTCGGTCGGGGGGTGGTCACGCTCCAGCCGATCCGCGACGGCCGCAGGTTCCTTGGGCATGTGAAACGACCTGGCAAAGAGATTCTCCGTCCCGGTCGCAAGGTGATACAGCGGCACGCCGGACTCGGCCACGCCCTGGGCCGCATGGTGCACCGTCCCATCACCACCGACGATCACCAGCCGATCCGCCCGGTCTCCCCTCGCTTCGCCTTCGCCCCCCCTGCTCTCGTCGTTTGAAGAACCTTGGCCTTGCGCAGGGCCAACACCAACAAGCCTGCTCAGATCCATGCCCGGCCCGGTGTCCTGCCGCTCAACCGTATGACCACGGGACCGAAGGATTGCGCTGAGTTGCTCGGCGAGCACCGTCGCCTTGCCGCGCCCGGATCGTGGATTGGCCAGAATCGCGATGCGCATGATCAGGCTCCCGCTTCGGTGGACCCCGGGGGGGGGTGGGCGTGGAGTGGGTCTCACAAACCAAACCCCACCCCCCCTATCATCGGCACCCATGCGTCCAGCCGTCCAAACCGAGAATGATCTGGCCGGTGCCCGCGCCGCCGCCGAGCAAGTTGTCGAGATCCATCGCCGCGTCGCGGGTTTTCTGCGCCACGGCCAAACCCTCGCCGAGATCGATGCCTTCGTGGGCAAGTCGCTCGACGATCTCGGGGCCGTTTCCTGCTTCTTTCGTTACAACCCGGGCCGCATGCCACCGTTCCCGTCGCAGGCTTGCCTGAGCGTGAACGAGTGCGTGGTCCACGGCACCGCCGGCTACCTCACCCGCCCGATGGAGCCCGGCGACCTGCTCAAAATCGACATCGGCGTGAAGTTCCGCGGCTGGATCGGCGATGCCGCCTGGACCTACTCCTTTGGTGAGCCAAACGCCGAGGTGCGCAAGCTGATGGAGTCCGGCAAGGAGTCCCTGCGCAAGGGTGTCCAGCAACTCCGCCCGGGCAACACCTTCATGGCATGGGCACAGACCGTCCAGCGCGTGGTCGAGCAGGAGTATGGCTTCCATCTCATCCGCGGCCTCGGCGGGCATGGATACGGGCGTTCGCTGCACGCGCCGCCGTGGATCTCCAATGTCGTTCCCACCTTTCCGGGCGAGTGGCCCGACGCGAACCTGGCCTGCACCCCGGGCATGCTGGTGGCCGTCGAACCGATGATCGCCGTCGGCACCGGAGACACCCGCCAGGGCCGCAAGCAATGGCCGATCTTCGTGGCCGACGGCAGCATGTCGGTCCATTACGAGCACGATGTGCTGATCTCTGAGAACGGCCCCGTCGTCCTCACCGCCGGCTTGGAAGAGATCGAGGATGTGATCACACGATGAACAGGATCGACGCGGCCTTCGCCAGCCTGAAGGAAACCGGAACCCCCGGAGGGGGTGGTTTGATGCCCTTCGTGTGCGCCGGGGCCCCCACCGCCGATGCGCTGGTGAAGGTGCTGCCCGCCCTGTCGAGTGCCGGTGCCACCGTGATCGAGGTAGGCATCCCCTTCTCCGACCCTGTCGCCGACGGCCCGGTCATCGCCGCCGCCATGCACGATGCCATCCAGCGTGGCGTCACCCCGACCACCGTGTTCGAACAGGTCCGCACGGTGCGCGACAGGGTGGACTGCGGGCTGGTCGCGATGGTCTCCGTCAGCCTCGTCTACGCCCTCGGCGGCCCCGCCGGATTTACCACCAAAGCAAAGCAAGCCGGCTTCGACGGTTGCATCTTCCCCGATGCACCACTGGAGGAATCCGCGGAACTGGTCGCCGCGTGCAAGAACACCGGCCTGACCTGCTCGCTGCTCATCGCCCACACCACCCCCGAGGCTCGCGCCAAGGCCATCGCCGAAGCCTGCTCCGGCTTCGTCTATCTCCTGGCCCGAGCCGGGATCACCGGCGAGCAGAAGGACGCTCCGGAAATCGAGGCCCGCGTCAAGATGCTCCGCCGCGTCACCCCGCTCCCCATCGCCTGCGGCTTCGGCATTGCCACCGCCGACCATGTCCGTGCCGTGGTCCGCCACGCCGACGCCGCCATCGTCGGCACCGCCCTGGTCCGTCGATTGGAAGCCGCCCAGAAACAAGGCCAACCACTCGCCGCCGAAGCCGAGACATTCCTCACCGAACTCTCCACCGGCCTCGTCTCCATGCCCTTCTAACCCCCCCACTCTGTTCACGCCCACGATGAGTCCCCGAATCGTGGGGTTCTTGATCTTCTTCTTTCCTTCCCCCCTCCTCCATCCTTTCCCCCTACCCCCCAACCACTTACGACAAGTAAGCACACACCTACAACCGTTCCTGTGCGCCGTTTTGCGGACATTCAAACTTTCCCCTTGCTCCACACACCACCACCCTCTACCTTGACCGCATGGCACACAAATCCCAAACACCCATCCATCCCACCCC
>CAZXGL010000009.1:0-19633 GCA_964640595.1 uncultured Phycisphaeraceae bacterium
GGGGGGTGGGGGGTGGGGTGGGGGGGGGGGGGGCCGCATCAAGTGCCCCAACGACATCGTGGCGCGGGACGCATCCGGCGACCGCAAGCTCGCGGGCGTGCTGATCGAACGACGCGACGGCGTTGCCATCATCGGCGTGGGCGTCAATGTGTCGCAGACCGGCGAAGAACTGGCCGCTCGCGGCCTTCCCGGCGCGTGCTCGCTCGCCATGCTCGGCGGCAAGACCAACCGCCTTATGCTCACGATCGACCTGATCGCGGCCGTCAGCCGCTGGCTGGCGGCCGATGATGGGGCCGTGCGCGAACACTGGGCCGCGCACGACGCGATGGTGGGCACGCGCCGGGCGTTCACGCTCGGGCAGGAGCGGGTGGAGGGCGTGGTGACGGCGATTGATCCGCTCGACTCGATCACCGTGGGCGGGCGTGTCCTGCCGGTGGATCGAACGACGACGGCAGGGGATTCGTGATCGGGATCTCGTCAAGATCCTGGTGTGGACCGGAGGACAAGCCGCATCCGTCTCACCCCTTCGGGGCTTTGATCCGTTTCAATCCCAGTCGATCATTTCTCCGACCGCCATCAGAAACCAGGACCAGATATCTTCGAATTCCTCACGGCCTTCCCAACCGGGCGAGGCGAAGTCGTGGATGACAAAGACCTTCTCTCCGCGGTCCTTCGTCCAGCAGGCGACATCATCACAGTCCTGTCTAAACGCGAACGGAAAGAGCGGGCGATCCGGGTACCTGCTCGCCAAGCCCCGGGCGTGTCCCAGTGCCCTCTCACCTTCCATGAGATGCCAAGGCGTGAGGTGAATGATCCCTTGTTCCACCAGCCTACAGAACGACTTCGGGTAGGTCAGCCAGGCGGGGCGCACCGCTTCTGGCAGAATGAAGCGTGTGTTTTCCATGACTGAGCAGGTACCAGAGTTTCCCGCATGAATCATGCGGATCGTCGTTGAGTTTCGGGGGCATGATTCGGATGCGGTCTATCCCATTCCGAATGCTTAAGGGAGATCGTCAAACTGTCATGACCCCTTCGGGGTCAAAGTCATCAACACGATCACATATCCACGGGTTGCGCTGCGCTTCACCCGTGGCGACTCACGCTCGCCCCTCCGGGGCGTTTGGGGAGCATGATGCCTGGATCATTCCGGGTCATGCACGCGATTCAACTGCGATCCGTATGACAGGGATGGCCGACTGAAAATCGGCCCCACGCCCGCATCACAGCAACCGCTTGATGTGCTTGCCGATCTCGACGGCCTCTTCCTGGGTCAGGGTGCCGGTGCGCCACTGGAACTCCAGGCCGGGGCCGTTGTCCTTGTCCGGTTTGCCCTCGACGGGGATGCCGCGGCCCTTGAAGCGGGGGATGACATGGAAGTGGACATGGGGCACGGACTGGCCGGCGTCGGCGCCGTTGTTCTGCAGGATGTTGACGGATTCGGCGTTGGTGATCTTCTTGAGGGCGCGCACGATGCGGGGCAGGACCCTGCCCACGGCGGCGGCGTACTCGTCGGAGAGCGTGTCGATGGTCTCGGCGGGTTCCTTGGGGATGACCAGCGCGTGTCCCTCGCTCAGCGGGTTGATATCGAGGATGGCGATGACATGGTCGTCCTCATAAATCTTGTGGGATGGGACTTCGTTGCGGATGATTTTCGAGAAGATTGAATCAGTCATGGCCCATGGTAGTGGGGGAACCGGCGGCGATCCGGGCCGGTCGGCGTCGGTGCGTAGAATCATTCCATGCCCACGGAGGGGACCATCCCGGCACCTGTCTCGACCGATGTCCCGCCGCGCGCCGTCATCCGGCAGTTGCCCCCCCTGCTGGTCAATCAGATCGCCGCGGGCGAGGTGATCGAGCGGCCGGCCTCCGTGGTCAAGGAGGTGGTCGAGAACGCCATCGATGCCGGGGCCACCCGCATCGTGGTGGATCTGGAGGGCGGGGGGATTGAACTCATCCGGGTTTCCGACGACGGCCACGGGATCTCCCCCGACCAGATGCCCCTGGCCGTGGCCCCGCACGCCACAAGCAAGATCCGGGCCGCGGATGACCTGGACCGCATCGGCACGATGGGGTTCCGGGGGGAGGCGTTGGCATCGATCGCCTCAGTGTCGCGTCTGCGCATTCTGTCGCGTGCGCAGGGCGAGGCGGAGGGGCGGGAGATCTCGGTGGAGGGTGACAACACCGCCGAGCCGCGTCCGGCGGCGCGGGCGGTGGGCACCACGGTCGAGGTCCGCAATCTGTTCTTCAACACGCCCGCGCGGCGGAAGTTCCTGCGCACGCCGGGCACCGAGCAGACCCGCTGTCTTGATTGGATCAAGGATCTGGCAATGGCCCACCCGGCGCTGGCCGTCCGTTGCGTGTGCGATGGCACGGCACGGCTGGATCTGCCGCCGAACCAGACACCCCGAGATCGCGCGCTCGCCATTCTCGGCAAGGAACTCGACGGGCAGTTGCTGGAAGTGTCCGTTGATCGGATGAGCGATGACCGCGGCGTGCTGGTCTGGGGGCTTGTCGGCCTGCCGTCGATCGCCCGCGCCACGGCCAAGGCCCAGCACCTGTTCCTCAACGGTCGCACGATCCGGGATCGCACCGTCCAGCACGCCCTGCGCGAGGCGTACCGCGGCCTGATCGAGCCGGGACGGCACCCCACGGCCGTGCTGATGATCGAGATGTCGCCCGGCGCGGTGGATGTCAATGTCCACCCGGCCAAACTGGAGGTTCGTTTCCGGGATCAGTCGATGGTCCACCGGGCGATTTACCACGGCGTGCGTGATGCGCTCCGCAAGGCCGATGTCACGCCGACGGCTTTGCAGCGTCTGCCGGGGCTGGGGTCCGACTTTGGTGGTGGTGGTGGGGGGGGGGGCGAGGGAGGGACGGCGATTTTGCCGCCGTCGTACGCCGGCCCGCGTCCGCCCATGCCTGTGGAACAGCAGGTGGACCGACTCGTGGAGTTTCTCCGCGCACGACCTGTTGCCGAGACACCGGAGACAGAAGAGCCGGAAGGCCTGCGTGAAGAGATCCGGCGCGTGCTGGATGAACCGATGCCCACCTCGTTTGCGGGTGGAGCATGGGGTGGGATGGGCGGCCAGGCGCACGCGGTACAGGCGGACCAGCTGCCACGCGTCCGGCCCGCCGATCGGGTGTTGCAGATCCACTCCAGCTATCTCATCACCCAGGACGCGCACGGCGTGGTCATCATCGACCAGCACGCCCTGCACGAACGCGTGATGTTCGAAAAGCTGCTCGCCCGCGTGACCGGGTCCGGTGGTGAAGGGACGGGGTTGGAACGCCAGCAGCTCCTCACGCCCATCGTGATCGAGTCGAACCGGGACACGGTCGGCGCGTTGGAGGAACTGACGCCGCTGTTCGACCGCCTCGGGTTCGAGATCGCGGCGTTGGGGCCGCGCTCGGTCGGCGTGCGGGCGGTGCCGTCGTTCCTGGTTTCCCGCGGCGTGGAACCCGGGGCTTTTGTCGAAGAACTCCTGGACAAGGCCGTCGAAGAGGGCTTCACGCCCGACAGCGAGGAAGCCCTGCACGAGGTGCTGGACATGATGGCCTGCAAAGCCGCCATCAAGGCTGGCGACCGGCTCAGCGACGCCGAGATGGACGAGCTGATGCGATTGCGCGAGACCGTCGAACGCTCGGGCAGTTGCCCGCATGGGCGTGCGACGACTGTCAGACTGACGATCGCCGAACTGGAACGCCTGTTCGACCGGCGTTGAGGCCGGGCGTCAAAGCGTGGCATTCCCACAGCGAGAAACGGCGTCGCGCTGCGTGGGCGCGACGCCGTTCCGGAACACGGGCCGAACATGCGCCCGTGGTTGTTGGTGGCGAGGACGGAGGAAGAGGTGTCAGCCCGCGTGCATGGCGAGCTGGTTGATCGACGACTCGGCGAGTTTCGTCAGGCCGGAGTCGGTCGCCCGTTCCTCTTCCAGCGTCTCGGTGAGCAATGCGTAGGCGTCATCCATGCCCAACAGCTTGGCGTAGGCCCGCAGCGTGCCGTAGGTGGCGATCTCGTAGTGTTCAACCTTCTGAGCGGCGCAGATGATCGCGGCGTCGCGGGCTTCCGGCTCGCCCGCCTCGTTGAGGACCTCGGATCCTTCCTCGATCAGGCCCTCCATCGCCTTGCAGCGGTGCCCGCCCGGGCGATAGTCCAGCGAGCCGAAGATCGTCTCGACACGCTGGGCGTGCGTGCGGGTCTGCTTGAGGTGGTCTCGGATGGCCTTCTTGAGTTCGGGATTGGTCGCTCCGGCCTCCATCTTCGGCAGGGCCTGGATGAGTTGGTTCTCCGCGCTGTAGATGTCCTTGAGCTGGGAAACGAAGACTTTCTGCAGGTCGTCGAGTTTCAGCGACATGGGTGCGGCTCCTTTCTGGCAAGCGGAGGCGAACGCCCGGCCGTCAACGGCCCGGCATCGCCCTCCGGAACCCGGATCAGGCGTGCGAGATCTTCTCGGCGTTGTGGCGCTCGAAGATGTCCTTGGCCGACTTGCGCTCGTCAGCGTCCTTGCACTCAACGCCCACGAGCACGCTGCCGCGTTCCAGGGCGTCCTCGTAGTGCTTGATCTCGTGCTGGGGGATGGCCAGGCCGATCAGCCCGCCGAGCACCGAGCCGCCCGCCGCGCCGGCGCCAGCACCGGCCAGCGCCGCGATCAGCGGCCCGGCCACGACCAGACCTGCGCCGCCCGTGGCGACCGCGCCGACCAGCGTCAGCCCGGCCACCACCGCACCGATGGCCCCGCCGGTGCCTGCGCCGATGGCGACACCTTCGGCCATCTTGTTGCCGGATTGGACACCGAAGGTGTCCGCATCGAAATCGTCGGACGCGATGAAGCTGATTTTCGATGAATCGAAGCCCGCCGCCACGAGGGACTCAAGGGCGCGCGCCGCGTCGGGGTGCGTCTCGAAGATCGCGGTCAGTACCTTGCTCATAAAAACCTCCGGGGTCTTGGGCCGGCGGCGGAGTGCCACCGGCGATGACACACATTCCCATGCCGGGATGCAACCGGAGTGAGCGGAGGATGAATCGAAAAAAAGATGCTCTGTCCATGTCCCCCCGAACGGGGTGTCCGACGGTGATCGTGTCAGCTGGTTACCACTCAACTGTGTCCAAGTGGCGGCACAGGTGCCAGGCGGTGGGGAAGCGTTGATGGATCAGCGAGCGTTTCAGCCCGCAGCAGATGGATTTGACGATCGGGGGCTGGTTGGCGTAGGCGCGCTTGCCGCCCACGGCGTCGTAGAAGATGCGGACGAGATCGACCACATCCTCGCGGATGTTCCAGCCGGCGACCTTGCCGCGGTCGTAGAGATCGACGAGCTTGACCTCGAAGTGGATGCCGCGGCGTCGGACGAGAACATTGCCCGCGTGGAGATCGCCGTGGTACTCCTTGCGCTCGTGCATGAGGGCCAGGCCGCTGGCGACAGCGTAGAGCAGGTGCAGGGCCTCGAAGACGGGCAATCGCCCGCCGGGCGCGTCGGCGACATAGTCGGGAAGCAGGCGGCCCTCAACAAACTCGGAGATCAGCACGGTGACGGGACGGCCCTGGAACCGGACGGTCTCGGCGTGGTGATACTGGATAACGATGGGGCAGTCGCGCAGGCGTTCGAGCTTGCGGGCGTAGTAGACGGCGGCCTTGTCCTTCTCGTTCCGCTCGGGAAAGAACAGCTTGGCGGCGCGGGGCGCGCCGGTCAGGCGTTCGGTGACGAGGTAGACCTCACCCTCCCAGCCCGAGCCGATGAAGCCGTCCACGCGATATTTGCCCGCCAGGATGCGCCCCGTGGTGATGCCGAACTTCGAACTCGGCTCGGTGGTGCTCACGCGGGTGGTTGGGGATGGAGTCAGGCGTTGTCCAGGAGGGCGACGGCCTGGAAGGGCTTGCCTTCGAGCATTTCGAGGGAGGCCCCGCCACCGGTGGAGACATGGGTGAGCTTGTCGGCCACGCCGAATGCCTCGGCGGCGGCCGCGGAGTCTCCGCCCCCGACGATCGAGACCGCGCCGGCCGCGGTGGCTTCCGCGATGGCCTCGGCCACGACGCGGGTGCCCACGCGGAACGGACGCCACTCGAACACGCCCATCGGGCCGTTCCAGACGATGGTCTTGGAACTCTTGATGACCTGGCTGAACTGGAGGCGGCTCTTGGGACCGATGTCCAGGCCCATGAAGCCCTCGGGGATGCGGTCCTCGAACTCGTTGATGTCGCCGACGGTCTCGGAGAACACGGTCGAGCACACATGGTCGGTGGGCAGGAACAGGTCGGTTTTGGACTCACCGGCCAGATCAAGGATGCGCTTGGCGTCATCGATCCGATCCTGCTCGACGCGGGAGGAGCCGACCTCGCGGCCGAGGGCCTTGAGGAAGGTATAGGCCATCGCGCCGCCGACGATGATGTTGTCGGCCTTGGGCAGCAGGTGCTCGATGGCGGGCAGCTTGTCGGAGACCTTCGCGCCGCCCAGTACCACGGTGAAGGGCTTGGCCGGGTTGGCCAGTGTCTCGGAGAGGTACTTGATCTCCTTCTCCACCAGGAAGCCGGACACGCGGGGCTTGCCCGACATCGCCTGCGGCAGGGCCACCATCGAGGCATCGGGGCGGTGGCAGGTGCCGAAGGCATCGTTCACATACACATCCGCGTAGGCGGCCAGCTTGGCGGCGAAGACGGGATCACCCTTCTTCTCGCCCTTGTGGAAGCGGAGGTTCTCCAGCAGCAGGGCCTCGCCGTTGTTCAGCTTCGCCACCGCGTCGGCGGCGGCCTGGTCGGTGCAGTCCTGCGAGGGGAAGTGGACCGGCGTGCCCAGCAGCTCACCCAGGCGGGCGGCCACGGGGTGGAGGCTGTCCTCGGCCTGGTATCCCGTGCCCTCGGGGCGTCCGAGGTGGCTGGCGAGGATGGCGCGCCCGCCGCGGTCGATGACGGACTTGATGGTGGGGATGGCGGCCCGGATGCGCCGGTCGTCGGTGATCCGGCCGTCCTTGAGCGGGACATTGAAGTCGACGCGGACAAACACGCGCTTGCCGGTGACATCGACGGCGGCGATGGAGTTCTTGGGCATTGGGTCGGCTCCTGGGTCGTGCCCGGCGGAGCCGTTGCGGGCCGCGGCCGGGCGGCGTGCTTTGGGATGTGGCTCGGCCGGAGGGGGCGGGGACGCGGGCGGGGGGGGGGGTCAGTTCTGGCCGAGGATGTCGCGGGACTTGGCTCGGACGCTGCCGGTCTGGGTGAGCAGGCGGTCGCGGAGACGATTCAGTTCGGCGCGGACGGAGGCGTCGATCAACTGGTCGCCCATGCGGATCTTGATGCCGCCGATCATGGCGGCATCGGTGTACGGGTGGATCACGACATCCTTGCCGAGGGTCTCGGCGAGGCGGCGTTTGATCGAGTCCAGCTCGCCCTGTCCGATGGGGGCGGCGGTGAACACATCGACCTCGATGCGTCCGAAGCGTTCCTGGACCAGGGCATCGAGCGCGGTGGTGACGGGCGTGAGGTGGGCCAGACGCCCCTTGCGGTTGAGCAGACGGAGAAAGGACAGGGTCTGGTCGGACAACTTGCCCTGGAAGACCCGGACGAGGAAGGCATCCCGCTTGCCGGTGTCGATCAGGCGGGAGGCGAGCACCTCGGACAGATCCTTGTCGGCGCGGGCCATCTCCAGGATGTCCTCGAGTTCCCCGAGCACCTTTTCGGTGGTGCCGGTCTTCTCCGCGGCATCGAAGATCGCGCGGGCATAGACATTGGCCAGGGCATCGGGGGCGGTCTCGAGCAGGGGCATCGTCGTCTCCGTCGTGGGGCCGGGTTTCACCCGGCCAAATCAGTCCAGAAGGCCGAGTGGAAGTCGGCCCCACAAGAAAACGGATCAGGCGTTGGCGGCCTTGAGTTCGGCCAGCGATTCGTCCATCAGACGCTGCTGGTCACCGGCGGAGACTTCCCGCTGGAGAATCTTGCCGGCCATGGCGGTGGCGACCAGGACGGACTCGGAGTAGATCTCGGCGAGTGCCTGCTTCTTGGCGGCCTCGATGTCGGCCTTGGCCTTCTCACGCATGGCGTTGAGGTCGGCGTCGGCCTTGGCCTTGAGTTCGGCGGCCATGGCGTTCTGCTGAGCGCGGGTGGCCTCGAGCATCTTCTGGGCCTCGGCGCGTGCCTCGGCCAGGTTGCGCTCGTACTCGTTCAGTGCGTCCTTGGCCTGCTTGCGTGCTTGCTCCGCGGCCGCGATCTCGGACTGGATCTTGGCGTTGCGGTCGCTCAGGCCCTTGGTGATCTTGGGCCAGACCATGGTGGAAAGCACGGCCATCACGATCACAAAGACAACCAAGGCCGTGATGGCGGTGGGGACACCTTCCTTGACACTGGCGATGGGGGCAGCCGCGTGAGACCCATCCTGGCTCGCGGCCTGGGGTGCCGCCAAGGCGCGGGGGGTGAGGGCGAGGAGCACGATGGTGAGCAGGAGCGCAAGACGCTTCATGTCAATCTCCGTTTGGCAGAGTCGGAACAATGGCGGATCGGGCCTTTCGGCCCGATCCGGCCGGGGTTGATTACAGGGTCACCAGCAGGCCGACCACGATGGCGAAGAGGGTCGCACCCTCGATCAGGGCGGCGGCGAGAATCATGTTGGTGCCGATGGTGCCGGAGGCCTCGGGCTGGCGGGCGATCGACTCCAGGGCGGACTTGCCGACCAGGCCGATGCCGACGCCGCCGCCGACAACCGCCAGGCCCGCGCCGAGCGCGGCGAGGCCCTTGCCGAGGTTCTCAACGGGGACCGCGACGACCGTGTCCTGGGCCATCGCGGAAGCGGGTCCGAGGAGGGCGAGGGCGCCGGTGGCGAGGGCGATGTTCTTGAGGATCTTCATGGGTGTACCCGGTTCCTTTGTCATGAGGCGGTTTCGGCCGCCTGTGCCGTGTTGGTGCGGGGAGTGTCCATCGTTGGTCCGATCGGACCAGCCATGGCCTCCGGCGCCTCCCCGCGGTGCCCGAGGCCCAACCTTTTGTTCAGGGGTTACGCGTGGGCGACCCCGTGCTCGTGACCGTGATCGTGGGCGTGTTCTTCATGGTGATCGCCGTGGTGCTCCAGCAGCGAGATGAAGACGGTTGTGAGGAACATGAACACGAACGCCTGGAGGAAGGAGACGAAGAGTTCCAGGAAGTAGATGGCCACCACACCGATGGTGGAGATGATCCCCACGGGGATACCGATGATGGTGCCGGTCGCGAAGCCGCTGCCCGCGAAGCCGAGCAGGACCGCGACGAGAATGTGGCCCGCGGTCATGTTGGCGAACAGACGGATGGCCAGGGCGATCGGCTTGATGAAGGTGCCCAGGATTTCGATGGGGATCATGATGGGCCAGACGAAGACCGGGGCGCCGGCTGTCAGGTGCTTGAGGTAGCCGCCCAAGCCGAGTTCCTTGATGCCTGCGAGGTTGATGACCACCGCGGAGGCCAGGGCAAGCACGCCGGTGACATAGATGGACTGGGTTGCGGTGCCGCCGATGAAGGCGCGGTGGGCCGCCACATGGTCCTCAAAGAGCAGGTTGTGGGCGTCCAGCAGCGGGATCATGCCCAGCAGGTTGTTGACGAGGATGAAGAAGAAGAGGGTCCACAGGAACGGCGCCAGCGCGTCCGTCCGCTTTCCGATCAGCGGGCGCATCGTATTTTCCCGCAGGTAGGTGCAGATCACCTCGATCATGTGGAGGAAGGGGTTGCGGGTGATCCACCGCGCGTACCCCTGGGATTCGGGCCCGGTGGAGACGGCCTTGGCCATCAGCAGGCCCAGCCCGATGATGATCAGTCCGGAGAGTACGAGGTTGGTCTGCGCGCTCGACCAGACCCACCACCCGTTGACCTCGTGCCACTTGTGGTTGATGACATGGGCCACCGGATCGGCGGCGGCAAGTGTCAGGCTCGGCATCATGACCGGGCGCCCTCCAGAGAAGCGGGCTGGGTGGCAGCACCGCTGGCATTGACCATACGAAGCACGATGCCGACCTCAACAACCAAGGCGATCAGTAGAACACCGAGGATGGTCAGCAGGAACACGGTGTTGTCCAGCGTCATGGCGGTCGCCATGCCCAGACCGATCAGCAGGGTGGTCATCGCCCGGACCATGGTGCCCGCGAGCACCGCAACCGGCCATTTGCTTGCCGGCTGGGCTGGGCGACTGGCGAGCAGCAGCAGCGAGATCGTGATGCCGGGCAGTGTCGCGGCGAGCGTCATCAGCCCCAGCGTGAACGACCCACCTCGCATCGTTGCGACCCAGCCAGCCAGAATCGCACCGCCAAGGCCCACACCCACGAGCACCGCGGTGAGGCGGAGCAGAGGGGGTTGAACGGGGGTGATGGCGTCTTGCGGCATGATGGGAAGTCAGGTCCGTTTGGTGTGTTTCTGTCCTGCCGGACAGGCCAGGATGGGTCGTCGGTTTGCGAGTCTGCTGCCCCACGATGACGGTGACGGGTGGGGGGCCAGAACCATAGCGGCTTCCTTGCGATCCGGCGAGGGGGCGAGGGCTTAGTTTTGGTCTTCCGGCGCGTTGTCGGAGGGTTCTGGTTCCACAGGACGGAACGGACGCCCCTTCCACTTGGCCGTATTGTCTCGATTCAGGCTGGTGGCTTCCCGAATGAACCGGACGAAACCCGCGATCAGGCCGGTGATGGCGAGGATGGCCAGCCAGCGGAGGCTGGTTCCCGCGGCTCGGTCAATCAGATAGCCGATGAGGCCAAACCCGATCAGCCCATAGACCGGGTCCAACGCGATGGCCCACGCCCGTGCCTGGCGTGCCCGTTCCGGGGTGAGGGGGCTTTGGCCTGGGGTCGGGTTTTTGCCAGGGTCGGTCACGGTCAGATCACCACCCGCATCGCGGTCCGTCGGGCTTCCGTCGTGGCTTCCTTGAGTTTGGCGAGGTCGGTTCCGGAGCCTTGGGCGGCGTCGGGGCGTCCGCCGCCCTTGCCGCCGAGAATCTCGGCCACGCCGCGGACCCAGTCGCCCGCCTTCAAGCCTTTGTCGATCAACGGCTTGGGAACCACGCCCACCACGGACACCCGCCCGGCCTGCTCGTCGGGGGACAGGATCATGATGGCCTTGGTCGGACAGGCCTGGCGGACGGTGTTGATCGCCGCTTCCAGGGCGGCCCTGTCTGAGCCGAGATCCAGCACCGCCACGACGACCGGCTCGGGTGAGCCGCTGGAGGAGGCAGCGATGCCTGCGGCGGCCTTCTGGGCCTCGGCCGCTTTCGCTGCGGAGGCGGCCTTGCCAGCCTGCTTAATCCGCTCCTGCACCCCAGCGAGCTTGGTCCGCAGTCCGGCCTTGCGCACGGCCGGCAGGGTCATCTGGTCGATGCGGGCGGAAATCTCCTGGGCGGTTTTGGCCAGATCGGCATCTGGTACACGGGCCAGGGCGTCGATCTCGGCGTTGAGGCTGTCCGCGGCCTGCTCGGCCGCCATCGCGGGCACGCCGGTCAGGGCGGAGATCCGTCGAACACCCTTGGCGATGCCCTCTTCGCTGGTCAGGGCGAAGGCCTTGGCCTGGCCGGTGGATTCCAGGTGCGTGCCGCCGCAGAACTCGATCGACAGGGTGGGCCAGCGTTCGGAGGCGGGGTCGGCCAGCAGGTCGGCCACGGGCGCGCCGATGGAGACCACACGGACGGGGTCGGGGTAGGCCTCTCCGAACACGGCACGCAGGCCGTTGATGCCCTTCGCGGCATTGAGCGGGGCGACCTCGGCGAACACACCCAGGTCGGCGGCGATGGCGTCACGCACGATGGATTCGACCTTGCCGAGTTCCTCGGGCGTGACGGGCTGATTGTGGGTGAAGTCGAAGCGCAGGCGGTCGGGGTCCACCAGCGAGCCGCGCTGGTCCACTTCCGTGCCCACCACGCGACGCAGCGCGAGGTTGAGCAGGTGTGTGGCGGTGTGGTTCGCGGCGGTGCGGTCGCGCCGGGCGTGATCGACCACGCAGGCGACATCATCGCCCACGGAGATCTGGCCCTTGGTGACATGGCCGATGTGGACGACATAGCCGCCGAAGGCCTGTGTCTCCTCGATCTTGAAGTGCCCGCCGCCGTTGCGGTTGTGGTCGCGTGTGACGGTCAGCTCGCCGTGGTCGCCCACCTGGCCGCCCATCTCGGCGTAGAAGTTGGTTCTGTCGAGCACGATGCCGACGCGCCGGCCGATGGCCGAGGCATTGGCGTGCTGGTCGAAGTTCTGCCCGTTGAAGATGGCGCGGACGGAGGCGCGGATCTCGCGGGCGGTGAACTTCTGGGTGTCGTCGGTGGGCTTGACATTGAGCTTGGCCAGCGAGGCGGTGTGCTCGGCGCGGAACTCCAGCCGGTCGCCGGCGTCCTTGCGCCCGCCCTGGCGGGAGCGTTCCTTCTGCTCTTCCATCGCCCGCTCGAAGCCCTCGCGGTCGACGGTCAGGCCGCGCTCGTGGGCCATGATCTCGGTGAGGTCGAAGGGGAAGCCGTAGGTGTCGTAGAGCTTGAAGGCGTCGTCGCCGGAGATGGTTTGACTTCCTGCGGCGATGTCCTCGAACATCTTGATCCCGCGATCCAGCGTCTTCCCGAAGCTCGCCTCCTCCTCCGCGATGATGCCTCGCACCTTCTCCGGGTCTTTCTTCAACTCGGGGAACGCATCGCCCAGCGACGAGACCACGGTGGGCACCAGCCCAGCGAGGAACCCCTCGGGCGCGTTCAACTTCTGCCGCCCGTAGCGCACCGCCCGGCGCAGGATGCGGCGCAGCACATACCCGCGGCTCTCGTTGCTGGGCATCTGGCCGTCGGTGATGGCGATGGTCAGGGTGCGGATGTGGTCGGCGATGACGCGGTAGGCCTCGTCCGCGCCGTCGGCGTCTTCAACCCCGAGCTTGCCCGCGTAGGGGCGCGCGCCGGTGATCTTGCGGATGGCCTCGAAGATCGGCCCGAACACATCGGTGTCGTAGTTGCTCAGCTTGTTCTGCAGGACGGAGACGATGCGTTCCAGGCCCATGCCCGTATCGACATGCTTGTCCGGCAGGGGGTTGAGCGTGCCGCCCTCCACCCGGTCGAACTGGATGAACACATTGTTCCAGACCTCAAGGACATTCGGGTCGTCCTTGTTGACCAGGTGCGCCGCATTGCGTCCGCCGATGCGGTCGTAGTGGATCTCGGTGCAGGGGCCGCAGGGGCCGGTGTCGCCCATCTCCCAGAAGTTGTCCTTCATGTTGCCGGGCAGGATGTGGTCGTCGGGCAGGTACTTGCGCCATATCCACCGTGTTTCCTCGTCGGCGGGCAGGCCCTGGGCGGGGTTGCCCTCGAAGTAGGTGGCGTACAGCCGGTTCGGATCGATGCCCCAGACCTTGGTCAGCAACTCGAAGGACCAGGCGATGGCTTCTTGCTTGAAGTAGTCACCGAACGACCAGTTGCCGAGCATCTCGAAGAAGGTGTGGTGGTAGGTGTCCTTGCCCACATCGTCGAGGTCGTTGTGCTTGCCGCCGGCGCGGATGCACTTCTGGCTGTTCACCGCCCGCTTCAGGCCCGCCAGCGGTGAGCCGGGGGGCAGGACACCCTGAAAGATCGGCTTGAACTGGTTCATGCCCGCGTTGGCGAAGGTGTCGCGCAGCGAGGGATCGTTCATCGGGCATGATGTGGAGGAGGCCACGAAGGTGTGACCGCGATCCTCGAAGAAGCGGATGAACGCGGCCCGGACTTCGGCCGCCGATTTGCCGGGGGCAGGGGTGGGGGGGGTCAAGGCGCTGGTCTGCGTGGAGGGCATGGAGTCGGGTTCCTGAGCATGAAAAGCGGCGGGCGGAGCCTGTGCGTCCGGATGCAAGCAGGCACGCCGCGACAAAAAGTTGCTGAATCCTATCCGGTCGGCGGAACTCCCCCGGGGTGGTCCGCGAATCAACTGGGTCTTTCGAGGTCCGGGGCATTTCTCGCCCCGTCGGGCCTTCCGGTCACGAACCATCAACCCACAGGAGGGCCTTTCGATGAAAGCCCGGATGTTTGTCATTGCGCCGCTGGTCTATCTGTACGCCACCCCCGCCGAGGCGATTATCCGGCGTCACGATGTGAGCGATTCGCTGTACTTGAGCTTCGGCGCGGAGGAACAGTTCTCGCCCGTCGGACGCGTCCTGGGAATGCCGGGGAGCGGCGGTTCCTTCTGGAACGGGTCGGGAACCCTCATCAGTGACCGGTTTGTGCTGACGGCCGCCCATGTGGTGGACGATGCTTCGCTCGGTTGGGGCTTCGATTTCGGCATGGGCACCCAGGTCTACAACGCCGCTTCCGTCCACATCCACCCCGGCTGGGGCAACGGGTTGGGCTTTGAAGGGGCGGGGGACATGGCCCTGATCGAACTGGATCGGGCCGTGACGGGCTACACCCCCGCGCGTCTGGCGTCCACCCCGATTCCCTACGGCCTGGAGGTGGCGCTCGTAGGGTTTGGCGGCGCGGGCAACGGAATCAACGGCTGGAACGGGACCTATGACATGCTCCGTCGGGCTGGGACCAACATCATCGAGCCTGCTCACAACGCCTTTGCGGCCGACATTCTGAGCTTCGTATTTGACGGCCCCGACAGCACGCAGGCGACGGCCATGGAAGCGATGGGCATGTTCGGTGATTCCGGTGGCGCGGTGATGGGTCAGGTCAACGGGCTCTGGGAGATCCTCGGCGTGCATTCGTTCATCGCTTCCGCAGGCGATCCGTACGGTGTGTATGGCGATTGGACTGGATCGACCTCGGTGTATTCCTACCTGCCATGGATCAACTCCATCGTGCCCGCGCCGTCCACATTCGGCCTGTTCGGATTCGCCCTGGCCGTGACCGCTCGTCGTCGCCGTTGATCTCGATCAACCTCCCCCCTCCCCCCCTCCCCCATTCCCCAACACCCTCAAACCTCAACCCGGCTCGGTTGTGCGTCTCTCCAATCTGTCGGGTGAGGGGGCAGGGGTGGGGGGTGGGGGAGGGAGGGGGGGAGGGGGGAGAATGTGGGGACGGTTGGGCGGGGTATGCTCACGCTGCGATGGCGAAGAAGGTCACCAAAAAATCAACCGCCAAGAAACCCCCCAAGGCCAAGGTCATGGGCGGGCCGCCCGAAGAGCGGGCCGTCCTCGATCTGCCCGACCCCGTGCCGTTGGGCACGGTCATCGGGCAGGATCGGGCCATCGGGCAGTTGCAGGACGCGATGGCCTCCGGGCGTCTGCACCACGCATGGATCTTCCACGGCCCGGAGGGGGTCGGGAAGTTCACCGCCGCCCTGTCCTGGGCGGCCATGCTGCTCGACCCGACCACCGCCAAGGATCTCTCCGGGCGCTACGCCCCTGATCCAGATTCCCAGACGCAGACCTTGCTCGCCAGCGGCACGCACCCGGACCTGCATGTGATCGTCAAGGAACTGGCCCGCTTCTCCACCGAGGCCAGCGTCCGCAACTCGAAGCTGACCACGATCGCCAAGGATGTGGTGGATACGCACCTGATCCGCCCGGCCTCGCTTGCGCCGGTGATGCGGACCGGCTCGATGGCGGGCAAGGTGTTCATTGTGGACGAGGCGGAGCTGATGGACCGGTCCGAGTCCAATGCGACCACCCAGAACGCCATTCTCAAAACCCTGGAGGAGCCCGCCCCCGGCACCGTCATCATCCTGGTGACTTCGAGCGAGGACCGCCTGCTGCCCACCATCCGCAGCCGCTGCCAGCGCATCGCGTTCTCGCCCCTGCCGGACGAGGCCATGCGTGTCTGGCTGGCCGGTTCTGGTCTGGGTGTGACGGGCGAGGAGCGGGACTGGCTGCTGCGGGCCGCCGACGGCTCGCCCGGTCGTCTCAGGTCCATGCATGAATCCGGCATGTATGCCTGGCACCGGGCGGTCGCGCCGCTGCTGACCGAGGCCGAACGCGGATTGCACCCCACCGGTCTGGGCGCGACCATGGCCCAGCTGGTGGATCAATGGGCCGCCGCCTGGGTCAAGGAGGGTGATCCCAAGGGCGAGAACCGTTCCAAGGACGCCGCCAACCGATTGGGGGCGCGTCGCATGTTGGGCATGGTGGGGGACAGCGTCCGCACGGGCCTGGCCGATCCACGGCGTGCGCCGTCTGCGATCCGGGCGGTCGAAATGATCAACCGCGCCCAGCGAGAGATCGACTCGAATGTGAACCTCAAGCTGGTCTTCGACCACCTCGCGGCAGGACTGTCACAGAAGTAAAACGCGGATCACGCGCTCAGGCTGATCTTGGCGGGCTTCTCGGCGGGTTGGCCCTGGGCACGCTCGGCGGCCAGCTTGTCCATCAGCATGGTCCAGGTCTCACGCTCGTATTCGAGCAGCCCGATCACCTTGTCGAGTTTCTCGATGTCCTTCTCATGGCTGGCGGCGATCAGCTCGGAAAAGAAGAACCCGTAGAGGCTTTTCACCCGCGCGGTCAGCTCGGGATTGGGCGCGTCGTTGATCGAGGTCATCAGCTCGACGATGATGGCCCGGCACTGGCTGAAGCCCGAATAGCTCTGCTCGAAGTTCTTGGTTTCCAGCCCGTTTCGGGCCTGGTGGGCGAACCGGAGCGCTCCATCCAGCAGCATGAGGCGCAGTTCCTCCGGGGAAGCGCTCATGACCTTGGAGTGGAGATAGGCGGTGGTGGGGTGGTTCATCGTCGGAACTATCGGCCCTTTGGGGGATGGCCTTGAGCGTCGGGTCAGCCGATCAGGCTGATCTGGCCCAGTGCGCTGGACTGGGTCTGGAAGGCCGCGATGGCCTGCTCCATCGCCAGGAACTGACGCTGGAGAATCTCCCGGCGGGTCTCGAGGTTCCGGTCGATGGATGCGATCCGGTCTTGCTGGAGGGTGATCTGGCTGTTCAGGGCGTTGCTGCGGTTCTGCAGCGTGCCGCCGATGGTGGAGACATACGACTCGGCCAGTTGCTCGAGCTGTGAGACCACGCCCAGGGCATCGAACTCGGTCGGGCGGTCGGGATCGTTGACGACCACGCCGTTCTCGTCGGGGGTGGTGTCAGTCGGGCGGATGTCGCGCCGCGTGAACAGTGCTTCAACCGCTTCGGGGTCCTGCGCATATGCATCGCGGAACTTGCTCGAATCGAACACCATCTTCCCGCCCGAACCGGCGCTGATGCCGACCTGGGCCAGGCGGTCGAAGGTGTCCGTGAACCCGTTGTTGCTGGCGCGAAGCGAATCGAACATGCGTCCGCGCAGCGTCAGCAGCGTGCCGTCGCCCAGCAGCGGGCCCTTCTCCTTGGTCTCGTTGTTGTATCGCGTCTGGTAGTCGATGCGTGAGATCACATTGTTGAACGCCTCGACCATCGCGTTGATCTTGGATTCGATCTCGTCGGTGTTCGTGGTGACCGAAAGGTTGACGGGGCCGCTACTGACCTTCTTGAGGCTAATCGACACGCCGTCGATGACACCCGTGATCGTGTTGGACGAGCTGGACACCAGGATCGCCGTGGCCGGGTCCGAAGAGCCGTAGAACAGCCGCGCGTTCTGGCCGGCCTCAATCTGGTTCAATCCCAGGTCGAAATCGCCGGTATCCACGAGAAAGCGTCCGTCGCGTCCGGAGAACTCGGAGACCAGGCTGATCCGGTATGGGTTCACGCCGCTGCCGTCGTTGATGACCGTCGCCCGGACGCCCGCCCCAGCGTTGTTGATCGCGGCGATCACATCGTTGAGCGTGGCGTTGGGTGCGAACTCGATGGTCTGCTCGAACGAGCCGTCCAGATTGTTGTCCGCTCCCGTGCCCGACGCTTCTCCCGCGATGCGCAGCTTGCGGGCCACCGATCCCTCGGTGTCCGAGATGCGGATCTTGCTCCCGCCGGGCGTGTCGGACTGCTCCTCGATCAGAATACCGTCGCCCGTATCGTTGATCCGCGCCCGGACGGCCAGACCCGCCCCGTTGATCCTGTCGATCACATCGCCCAGGGTTTTGTCGTTGGCGGTGATGTTGATCGTCGCGGTCATCGACATGGAATCGACGATCTCGAACCGGCCCGTGCCGATCCCTTCGCCGCGGTTGAGCGTCGAGAGCAGGGTCGAGCGGCCGAGATACGCCATCTGCAGGTTCGATCCCGCCGCCGTGCCGGGCTGGAAACTGCCGGAGATGCCCAACGCCGCGGCGGCGTCCACCCCCGCGGTGCCGCTGATCGTCAGGGTGTTTCCGCCGGTCGTGTTGTCCGTCACCGACAGCCCGCGCCCCGTCCGGTCGAGCGAGACCGTGATGCGTCCGGCGTTGCCCGCGTTGTTGTTGATCAGGTCGATCAGGTCCGCCGTGGTGGTCGCCTCGGACACATCCACGGTGAAGCTTGCCCCGCTGCGCGTGGCGAAGGTCACCTGCCCGTCCGTGCCACCCAGCCCGCGCCCGCCGTTCAGGCTGGATATGAGCGTGGTGTTCATGCCCGCCAGAATGCGCGAGCCGGAGAAATCACCGGTCGCGAAGGTGCCGGCGATGCCGAGATCGGCTGCGGTGGTCGATGCATCCGTCGAGCCGACCTGTGCGTTGGCGATCGTGACGCTCTCGCCCGTCGTGTTCGAGAACCGGATCGACCCCGTGGCCTGGTCGATCGAGGCGGACACCCCCGTCTGTCCCGCCGCGGCCAGCGCATCGTTGATCCGATCGATCACACCACCCAGGGTCGAGACAGCCCCCGCCGTCACCTGCGTCACATCGTCGATGGTTTCCTCGATCGCTCCAATTCGCACCCCGATGGCTGTGCCGTTTCCGATCCTGATCGTGAAGTCCGCCACGCCCACGCCCGCGGTATTCCGCATGCCCACGCCCCGACCGTCGTTCAACGAGCTCAGCGTGGTATTCGTGCCGAGCCCGTGTACCTGCGTGCCGGTATAGACATTGCCGTTGATCGAGGGGGCCGACATCCCAAGGCTCGCCAGCACATTGGACCCGGTCTTGTTGGTCAGGCTCGTCACACCGTCGAGCACGAACGATCCGTTCGACACGCGCGCCGTGGCGCCGGTGTCCGCCGCGTTGATCGTGTCGAGCAGCTCGCCCACGGTGGCGACGCGGGAGAGGTCCACATCCTTCCCGTTCACCACGATGATGCCGCGGGTGATGCCCTCGTTGTTGTTCAGCGTGTTCAGGTCGGTGTCACGGTCGAGCCGGGCGGCGGGGCTCTCGAAGGTGATCGAGGGCAGCCCAAGCGGCGTGTCGTTGCGGTTCGAGAACCCGCGCGAGAGCATCTGCTGCGTCGTCACCAGCCGATCGACCATGAAGTTGTATGTGCCGTTGACGGCCGAGTTGCCCGCCGTGGCCGTCAGCACCGAATCGTCCGAGCTGGCCGCCAGCTTGGTGTCGAAGATGTTGTTGACCCGGAAGGCCGCGGCCGCGGTCTTGAAGGCGTTCAGGCGGCTGTTGATGTCCAGATACGCCGCCTGCTGGCCCTGGAGCTGAATCAGCCGGGTCTGGGCCAGTACCTTCGGGCGCGACTGCGTCGCGATCAGCTGCTCGATGAGCTGACCGGTGTTGATGCCGCTGAAAAGCCCGACGCCGCTCGTGATGCCGCCCATGGCCGTCTCCTCGGGGAATCCGTTCCCTGCTTGGCTATCGGCCGCACGCCCGCTCCGGGTCGAACCGGATCGACGCAACCCGCCGTGCGATCAAGACATCGGCACGATCCGCGCCCCGATTCGGCTGGATCCGCCCCATCCGCGCAGTCTCTGCCTCCCCCCCCCCCCCCCCCCCC
>CAZXGL010000009.1:19643-86991 GCA_964640595.1 uncultured Phycisphaeraceae bacterium
CCGGTCTCCCCGGCCGTCTTGCTCTTCTTGGGTCCCCCTTGCTCCAGGCCGCACGGTTTTCGGCCCATCCTCACCCCGCCCTGAACACCGGGCAACAATCGGACGAAGGAATGACCCGGAGTTACCAAGCGGCCACCATGACCCAGATCCCCTCCCCCCCCATCCCGGCAGACACCCCCCAGCTTCCCCCGGCACCCGCGATCGCCCGGTGGGGCACCATGGTGCTTTCCGCCGTGCTGGTGCTCTCCGCCCTGGCTGGTCTCTGGCTGACGCTCGTCGCAGGCGAATCAACGCTCTGGTTTTCCACCATCTTTGAGTTGCTGACCCTCGCCGCGGCCGCCATCGGCATCCTCGCCTCGATCGGGCGTTTCCGCGATGGCTGGGCCCTTTCCTTGGCCTGCGTTGCGGGCACCACCCTGGTGTGTGCCGTCTTCGCCTTTGTCGAGCTGCGGGCCAACTTCAACAATGATCCTTCGTACGCGGGTCTGATGAAGCCCTACCTGGGCTTCCGGCTCATGCTGGCCGTGGGCTTTGGCGGGCTGGCCTCGCTGGCCGTGTTCAGTCGCAACCGCGCGTGCTGGGGGGCGTTCATCAAGGGCATGATCGTCCTGGCCCCGGCGGTGGCGGTCCTGGGCTGGATCGGTCTTCGCGGGGGTGGTTTCCTCGGAGCCGCCCGCTCCACGCCCGGTGCCGAGGCCGCCCGCATCCTCATGCTCTGCTTCGGGGGTCTGGTCCTGATCGGCCTGATCTCCGTCGGCGGCCACCTGCTGATCCGGGCCTATGAACTCGGCCGCGCTCCCGCCGATCGTCCTGATCCCAGCAAATCCTGATTCTCGGCTCTGATTTTCGGACCTTCCCCGGCCCCTTCCCGGCCCCCTTCGTGTGGTCCTGCGGGCTTCTCCGGGGCTCCCAAAATCCGCGCCGCTCGCCGGCCAACAATCCACCGTGAACGAACTCGTCCTGATGATCGTGATCCTCGCCCTGCTGGCCGTCCTCATCGCCGGCGGCACGGTCTGGGTTCTGGGTGCCCTCAAACGCGGCCGCCATGGCCCCGGCATCGACCGCATGGAACTCCGCATGCTCACCGAGCGCGTGCGGGCCGTCGGGCGACTGGTCGGCCTTGAGGTCCACGCCAAGGAGATCGCCACCGCCACCCGCGGCTGGAACTGGCTGCCCCCCATCGTGCTCAGCCAGGCCAAGGTCGCCATGATCTTCCAGTTCGAGAAGCAGTACTCCGTCGAACTCGGCAGCCTGTCCGAGGGTGATGTGAAGGAACTCGGCGATGGCCGCTTCCGTGTCACCCTGCCGCCCATCAGCGGCTCGCTGCGTCTGATGGATGTCGAGCCGTACGACATCCAGCAGGGCCGCGTGCTGGGTCTGCTCGATGTGATCAACATGAACGCCGAGCGTCAGGCCGAACTGATGCGCACCGCCCAGACCCAGGCCGCCGAACTGTTCGAGAAGAACGACCCCCGCTATATCGGACAGGCTCGCGACGCGATCGAACGCCAGCTTCACGCCATCGCTCGCCTCTTCGACATTCGCCTGGAAGTCGAATGGAGCCGCCAGCCCAAGGAAGGCCAGCCGCGTCTGGTGATGGACGAAAGCCTGCAAGCCAAGACCGGTCCCGCGTAGGTCGGCACCCGGTGGAGGGAGGGAGGGGAGGGGGGTTTGTCAGTTCTTCCGCGGGGACACCCCCGATGAAATTGGCGGATTTCTGCGTGCGATCCCCTGAAGTCACGCCCACGAAGTAGATCCGGCACGGCTGGTGGGCCACCAAGCAGAGTCGGCACGGGGTGCCGACCTACCAAGAACTCGGCCCCGCGGGCCGACTGGGGGCTGGAAGCCCGCCGCTCCGCGGGTGCGTTACACCGCGCTCGGATGCCAGATTGTCTTGAACTCCACGAACGGTTCGCACCAGGCCGGGCCTTCGCAGGATTCGGCGGTGAAGTCCACGCTGTCGCGGATGGTGACTCGTTTGAGGTTTTCCGCGGCTCCCAGGCGGAGGGCGGTGCGTTGTGCGTCGGAGACACCCGCGGCGTGGACGGCGATGATGCCGCGGTGGCTGGCGAAGTGGGGAGCCAGTTCGTCGCGTCGGCCGGTCAGGATGTTCACCACGCCGGCGGGCAGGTCGCTGGTGGCCAGGGCTTCGGCGAGGACCATCGCGGGAATGGGGTTGGTCTCGGAGGCCAGCACCACGCAGGCGTTGCCCATCGCGACGACTGGAGCGACCAGTGTCACCAGGGCCAGCAGCGGGTGCGCATCGGGGCAGACCACGCCGGTCACGCCCACGGGGCCGGGCACGGTGAAGTTGTGGTACGGTCCGGCCACCGGGTTGGCGCCGCCGGCGATCATCGAGAACTTGTCGCACCAGCCAGCGAAGTGGACCACGCGGTCGATCGCGGCGTCGGTTTCGGCCTCGCCGTTCTCACCGATCGCCGCGGCCAGTTCCGCCTGCTTGCCTTCCATCATCTCGGCGAGCCGGTAGATGATCTGGGACCGCAGGTAGGCCGTGGTGTTGGCCCAGCCGTCGTGGGCTTTGGTCGCCGCTTCGACGGCATCCCGCAGATCCTTGCGCGAGGCGTGGCACACATGGGCCGTCAGCCTGTTCGAGGGGTCGGTAATGACCAGCGTCCGCCCGGACTCGGTGCGCGGAAACTTCCCTCCGATGAAGAGCTTGTAGGTCTTTGTGACGCTGAGTCTTTCAGGCATGAGTGGCTCCGCACAGGCGGGACGCCTGTGCCACCGGGTCAGAGGATGTACTCGAGTTCGACCTCATGCCGGATCGGGATCCCGTCCATGCCGATGTCCGGGATCTCGGGCTTGAGCGTGCGGGCGAGTTTGACGGCATCGCGGTGGACGGCCACCATGTTGAAGTCGCGCCGCTGGTAGAAGCGAATGGCCGAGGTGTTGTCATTGGTCGTCACCAGCCACAGGCGCTTGCAGCCCGACTCGCGGGCCTTGGCGCGCACGGCGGCCATCAGGCACGAGCCGATCCCCCCGTGCCCGGCCAGTGAGTTGTGCGTGACGATCTCGCACTCGTCGCCGCGGATGTCGTAGGTGAGCATCCCGACGATCTCCTCGTCGCGCATGGCCAGGAATCCGGGCAGTTCGTCGGCTTGATGCCTGCGTCCCTTGCTGACCTGGATCAGCGAGGCCCAGTACCGGCGCAGCACGCTCTGCACGAAGGGCCGGTCGGCCTCGGTGATCTCCCGCACGGCGAACTCGCCCGGGGACACCGGGGCGGAGGCGATCTGTTGTTCAATACCGGTCATGCGGTTCCTCCTTGGGCGGATCGGTCCTCGATCAAGCCAGATACGCGAGCAGGCCGTGGCGCCCGCCCTCGCGGCCGAAGCCGGACTCCTTGAACCCGCCGAACGGGCTGGTCGGGTCGAACTTGTTGTAGGTGTTTAGCCATACCACGCCAGCGTCCAGCCGGCGGGCGGTGTCGAAGATCTTGGATCCCTTGTCCGTCCACACCCCGGCGGCCAGGCCGTAGGGCGTGTTGTTCGCTCGGCTGATCGCCTCTTCCGGTGTGCGGAAGCTCATCACCGCCAGCACCGGACCGAAGATCTCCTCACGGGCGATCGAATGGCTGGGCTGCACGCCGGTGAAGAAGCACGGGCGGCAGAAATAGCCCTTGGACGGCAGGCTGCCTGTGCCACAGTCGTGCCGCTGAGCGCCCTCGGCCGCGCCCTGCTCCAGATACTTCTGAATCGTGGCAAGCTGGGCCTTGGAGTTGATCGCGCCAACATCGGTGTTCTTGTCCAGCGGGTCGCCCACGCGGAGCGTACACATGCGGTCGCGGAGTTTGGCGATCACGGTGTCGAGGATGGATTCCTGCACGAACAACCGCGATCCGGCGCAGCACACATGGCCTTGGTTGAAGTAGATCCCCTCGATGATGCCCTCGACGGCCTGGTCGATGCTCGCGTCCTCGAAGATGATGTTGGCGCTCTTGCCACCCAGTTCGAGGGTGAGCCGCTTGCTGGTCGGCGCGACGGCCCGGGCGATCGTCTTACCGACTTCCGTCGAACCGGTGAATGCGATCTTGTCCACGCCGGGGTGGTTGACCAACGCGGCTCCGCTCGCGCCCGCGCCGGTGATGATGTTCACCACGCCGGGGGGCAGGCCGATCTCCTGGCAGATTTCCGCCAGGCGCAGGGCCGTCAAAGGCGTGGTCTCGGCGGGCTTGAGGACGACTGTGTTGCCGCAGGCCAGGGCGGGCGCGATCTTCCACGCGGCCATCAACAGCGGGAAGTTCCACGGGATGATCTGGCCGCACACGCCCACGGGCCGGGCTTCGCGTCCGGGGAAGGCGTACTGGAGTTTGTCGGCCCATCCCGCGTGGTGGAAGAAGTGGGCCGCGGCCAGGGGGATGTCGATGTCGCGGGATTCCTTGATCGGCTTGCCGCCGTCCAGCGTTTCGAGCACGGCCAGCTCGCGGGCACGCTCCTGGATGCGCCGGGCGATGCGGTACAGGTACTTGGCCCGCTCCCTGCCCGGCAGACCGGCCCACGCGGGCAGGGCGGCCCGGGCGGCCCGCACGGCGGCATCCACATCCTGCTCGTTGGCCTCGGCGATCTCGGCCAGGGTCTGCTCGGTGGCGGGGTTGACCGTGGTAAAGCGCTTGCTGCTGGTGGGGTCGGTGAAGCGGCCGTTGATGAACAGGCCGTACCGGTCGGCGATGGGCGGGCGGACGGACTCCGGGGCGGGGGCGTATTCGAAGATCCCGCCGCCGGTGGCGGATCGGAGATCCAGACGCGGCGGGGCGGAGTGGGCCTGGCCGGGGCGGCTCTCGGACCTGCTGGGATCGGCTGTGGTGCTCATCAGGCCATTGTAGGGCGAAACGGGCCAAACCCGGCCGGTCGTGCGGGGACGGGGCTCGGCGAAAAGGGGGAAAAATCCCCGTGGCATCAAGGGGTGAGCTTGGGTGTCCGATGGGATCAGGATGCCGGAACAGCCAGAACAGGTCGAGGCGAGGGGGCCAGAGATCGAAGGGTCGGGGAACATGCCGCGGGTGGAGGCGCGCCTGGATACGGACGGGCTGCTGTGCCGCGAGGGGCGGGTGCTGGACCTCTCCGGCGGCGGGATGCGTCTGAGCATGGCCTGGAAGGAAGCCCCGCGGGTGGGGGATGTGGCGACCTACACATTCGGGGGGGGTGAGGCGGGGAATGGGGGGGCCGAGGAAGTCGGGCTGATGGGCACGGTGCGCTGGGTCCGCCCGGCGGGGCGGCTGGGGCGGCGGGCGGAGATCGGCATCGAGTTTGTCGGGCTGACGCCGGCGAAGCGGGATGCGCTACGCCGGCTGGCGGTCAGCGGGGATGCCGGTCCGCTGGCGGACGCGGCCAAGGACCGGGTGCGGGTGGGATTCCCGGATCTGTACAAGATGTTCGGCGTGTCGGTCTACGCCTCGCAGGAAGACCTGCGCCAGGCGTACCACCGGCTGGCGAAAGAGCTTCATCCCGATCGCTCGACCGACCCCGACGCGGACACCAAGTTCGCCGAGTTCAACAAGGCGTATGCGGTGCTGCGGGATCGTGACCTGCGGGCGCGGTACGACGAGCGGCTGGCCGCGGAGCAGCAGCGGGCGGCGTGAGCGGGGCAGGGATCAGGGATTGGGGATTGGGGATTGGCGGGATGACAAGCCGCGACTGCGAGGGAGCGGCCGAGCGATGCAACGCGCCGCTACCCTCCGGCAAACATCAACACGGCGAAAAGCCCGCTTCCTTGCGGCCCTGGCCTACTTGCCCCGCCAGAGTTCGCAGTGGGCGGTGCCGTCGATGAGGTCGATGTGAACGAAGTAGTTTCCGCCGTTGGCGGCGTTGCGGAACATCATGCTCCCGCGTGTGGGCCCGTTTCGAAGCAGGTAGCGATCACCGGGGTCGGCGCGGTCGTCCTCGAAGGGCTTGAGTTGCCCGGCGAGCCGTGCTTTCGCGATGATCTGGTCGGCGCAGGCGAGGGCGAAGGGTTCGGTGAGTTGCTGAATGTCAGGGGCAGGGTACTCGGCGATCGCATCGCGGTAGACGAACGCCGGGTTGAAGATGCCGTAGATGACAAACGCGGCCGGGGTTACGCAGAAGGTGAGGAAGAGGGCGGTGAGGGCAAGGATGATGAGCTTGCGCTTGGCGGGCATGTGGAACCGTACGGCGAGATTGTGGGGCGGATGCGGGGGAGCGGGGCGAAGCGCGGTTTGCAGGGGGTGCGGTGAATCTGGTAGGATGGCGTTGGCAGAGGAATGGAGGCGGCTTTGGGTTGGATTGCATTGGTTGGCGTTCTGGTGGTGCTGGTCGTCGCCGCGGTTGCTTTGGGGCGGTTGGGGTCGAAGGGAGAGGGGAAGAAGCCGGTCGCGTTGGAGTATGAGGCGTGCGGGGCCTTGTTGACGGCGGCGGAGGCCGCGTTTTATCCGGTGCTGGCCGAGGCGGCGAAGGCGGGGCCGGAGGGGTGTCTGGTGATGTGCAAGGTGCGGCTGGGGGATCTGGTGAGGCCGCGGCGGGGGTTGGACCGGTCGCGTTCGACCACGCTGCGGAACCGGGCGAACCAGAAGCATGTGGACTTCGTGGTGGTGCGGGCGAGCGACTTCGGCGTGGTGGCGGCGGTGGAGTTGGACGACTCGTCGCACCAGCGGAAGGATCGGAGGGAGCGGGACGGGTTTGTGGATGGGGCGTTGGAGGCCGCGGGGGTGCGGGTGGTGCGGGTGAAGTGGGGACGGGGGTATGACTTGGAGGAGATGGCGGGGGTGTTGTGGGGGAACTGAATTGGTGCCCGCCTTCGGCCCGGAGGGCGAAGGCGGTTGGGTGGGCGGCGTGCTCAGCCCGAGGCGGGTCGAAGCACGGCACCGGACTATTCGAGATCGGTGAGATGCTTTTCGAGCGACTCCGATTCCATCTCACGGGCAGATAGACGATTTGCAGGGGAAGGAGAGATCTGGTAAACTGTTCACGGGTGCTGGGTGTGTAGCGAGATCGTGCGCAGGGCGGAGGAAGGGCAACAATGGACGAGTCTACGATTACTATGATTTCTGCCATAGGAACGGCAATAGCTGCCATTGCCGCCGCCGGCACCTTATTGTTTGGTGTGCACACATACTACCACGCAATCACTCGCGAGCGGTGCGCTCGATTGCGAGAGAAACTGCAAGACATTGACCGCCTGTGCGCTGCGATCGACGCCCTTTTGGTCGAGCCCACTTTCGTTGCGGTAGCTTCTGCCATCAGCGAAGAAGTCGTCAAGTTTGCAGGCCCCAGCTGTGCGCCTGATTCAGTTGTATCAGTGATATCTCAAAAGAATTCAAACAACGCTTACGCTAATTGCGTGCATCGGGGGCTCCTGGCGTCGCCCGTGTCGAAGGACATATCTGTAGCACACGATCGGCTGCTGAATGAGTGTTCCTCTCTTCGTGCAGACCTTCCAATACTGTCTTTGCTGTTCCGGAAGACGGCGATGTCCTACATTGCAGGAGTTGCGAGCTATGCGTGCTCGCCGAAGATCTATTATACAGTGGCATCACAAGCCGATCTGCTTGCCCAGTTCGAAGGCAGGGTAAAAGGGGCTGCGATGGATGCTCAGATTAAGGCGGAACTGGCGGACTATCTACAGGCAATTTCCTCTAAATTTGTTCACGATCACCAAGAGGGTATTACTCTTGCGAGGAGTCTAATATCGGAATGCGTCGAGGCCTTCGTCAACACTACAGACAAAGAGCTGATGCAGCGGGCGAGTCGGCAAAAAGCTGCGCTGCGTAATGTCGATGCCGACTCTCCCGAGTTTGCTCATGAGGCTATTCGAGTGCTCGTGGACGCTGTCAAGCCCGATTTGCTTCGGGAAGATTACGAGAAAATTCTTGTGGGCGTCACCGAGATTGGCGCATTCGCCAAGCGGCAAATTAAAAGCAGCTCCCATGGGCCGAAGTGAATGCCGCATGAGGAGCTGTCGTAGTGGGGAGCTCTGGACAGGCGGTTAAGCTGGAGACCTGTGTTGTTGAATTTCTTCGGATAGGTCAAGGTCGAAAAGTCACCACTCGGGCCCGCCAGTATACCGCCCATACACATCCGCCATCGCCTGGACCATCTCGCCGAGGGTGCAGTTGGCGAGGGCGCCTTCGACGAGGGCGGGCATGACATTGGCGTTGTTGCGGGCAGCCTCGCGGATGGTGTCGAGGGCGCGGTTGACCTGGTCCTTGTCGCGGCGGTTCTTGAACTCGGACAGGCGGGAGATCTGGTCGGTTTCGACCTCGTGGCCGATCTGGAGGATCTCGATGGGGGCGCCCTCGCCCTCGTCGGTGTATTCGTTGACGCCGACGATGATGCGGTCGTGGTTCTCGCACTCCTCGCTGAAGCGGTAGGAGGCCTCGGCGATCTGGCGGCGGAAGTAGCCCTTGTGGATGCCCTTGACCACGCCGCCGTCGTCGATGGCGGAGGTGGCGGCGTGCTCGGGCTTCCAGGGGCCGCGGCCCATCGCGTCGATCTCGGCGATGTAGTCGAGGGCTTCGGACTCGACGGTGTCGGTGAGGGATTCCATGAACCACGAGCCGCCGAGGGGGTCGGTGGTGCGGGTGACGCCGGTCTCGTGGGCGAGGATCTGCTGGGTGCGCAGGGCGACGGTGACGGCCTGCTCGGTGGGCAGGCCCAGGGTCTCGTCCATCGAGTCGGTGTGGAGGGACTGGCAGCCGCCGAGGACAGCGGCCATCGCCTGGTAGGCCACGCGGACGATGTTGTTCAGGGGCTGCTGCTCGGTGAGGGAGCAGCCGGCGGTCTGGACATGGGTCTTCATGAACCAGGAACGCTCGTTCTTCGCGCCGTAGCGGTCGCGCATCATGCGCGCCCAGATGCGGCGGGCGGCGCGGAGCTTGGCGATCTCCTCGAAGAACTCGTTGTGGGCGTTGAAGAAGAAGGAGAGGCGGGGGGCGAACTGCTCGATGTCGAGGCCGCGGATGAGGCAGGCCTCGACATACTCCATGCCGTCGCGGAGGGTGAAGGCAAGCTCCTGCGTGGCGGAGGAGCCGGCCTCGCGGATGTGGTAGCCGGAGATGGAGACCGAGTTCCACTTGGGCAGGTGCTGGGACTGGAACTCGATGGTGTCCACGACGAGCTTGGTGGAGGCCTCGGGCGGGTAGATGAACTCGTTCTGGGAGTGGAACTCCTTGAGGATGTCGTTCTGGAGCGTGCCGCCGAGGGTGGACCACGCGATGCCGCGCTGTTTGGCCATCGCCAGGTACATGGCCCAGATGACGGCGGCGGGGCCGTTGATGGTCTGGCTGACGGTCACCTGGTCGATGGGGATGTCGGCGTAGAGGCGGTGCATGTCCTCGATGGTGTCGATGGCGACGCCGCACCGGCCGACCTCGCCGAGGGAGAGCGTATCGTCCGAGTCGCGCCCCATGAGGGTGGGCAGGTCGAAGGCGGTGGACAGGCCGGTGTTGGCCTTGGTCTTGGTGGTCTTGCCCGCGGCGAGGATGTACTTGAAGCGTTTGTTGGTGTCATCGGCGGAGCCGAACCCGGCGAACTGGCGCATGGTCCACAGGCGGGTGCGGTAGCCCTCCGGGAACAGGCCGCGGGTGTAGGGGAACTGGCCCGGCGCGGCGATGTCGCGGGGGATGTTCTGGAGGGACTCCGGGGGGGCATCGGGCGTGTAGGACGGGTTGAGAACAATGCCGGAAATGGTGACGGCGTGGGGGTCGATGGCGTGGGGGGTGGGGGCTTTGGAGGCCGGGGTAAGTCGGGTGTTGTCGGCGGTGGTCATGGTCGATCCTCCCTCTGGAACGGCCTGGGTCGGGCGGGGTTGTGGTGTGATTGCAGTAGTTTAGGGGATCGATGGGGAGGATGGAAGGGGGGAGGGGGGGGAGGGGGAGGGAGTGGGGCCAGGCCACTGGGGATCAGCGGGGTGGGGTGCGGGGGCGTCGGGGGTTTGGGCGGCCAGAGCCTCGCGGATGGCGGCGGCAATGGTGTCGATGGCGGCGTGGTCCGTGGGGGTGAGGGTGGGGTCGTGGGCCTGGACGAAGGCGAGCTGGTCGAGGTGGGTTTGGGTGATTCTGGTGGGTGTGGTGGAGGGGTACATGGTGCCTTCATCGGTGACCACGGAATGCAGGGTGTCTGACCACGACCAGGCGAAATAGGCTAAATCCTCCCTCAGTTGGCGACCCACTTTCTGCGCGTAATGATCGGTGACCCAGGGGGCGGTGGGCTGGGACTGGATCACGCGGGCGATCTCGGCGAGGTCGGGGGTGCGTTCTCGATATCCCATGCGGGGCGGGAGTTCCCAGCGCCGGGGGAAGGCGTGCTCGGGGTGACGGGAGAGTTCGGCGAGGGCGGCGGGAATGTCGCCTGCGTCGAAGGCACGCATCACACGCGTGCGGCGGAACTGCTCGGGCTGGGCGATGATGAGCGGGATGATCCAGATCACGATGGATGTGATGGCGATCGTGCCCCAGCCACGGATTGGAACGGCCGCGGGAGGTCGCGGCGGAAGCGTCCACAGAAATGCGAGCGAGGCCAGGACACCGAGAATCCAAACCGGTGAGGAGAGCATCGTGAGAATCAGCATCATGAATGCGACGCTGGAAACGATGGCATCGCGCTCGTTGTGCTGGATGCCGCCCATGACATCAAGGACAGGGGCGGGTGTGAAGTTAAAGGCGGCGAAAGCGACGGCATCGGCGAAGAGCATCACGACGAAGAACATCGGAATGATGTGTGTGCCGTAGAGGACCGAGGCCACTCGGGTGATGAGGATCACACGCCAAGCTGCCACGAAGGCCAGCGTCCAGAGGTTGGCGAGCACGGCATCGGCGGGGGAGAGGAAGCGTTCGTAGGGAATGGCGTAGAGCAACGCGAGCGGCGCAGTCATCCAGTAGCAGGTCATGAAGCGGCGGTAGGCCTCGATGGGTATGGGGACGTCAGTGGACCGTCGCCACGCACCGGTCACGGTGTGGATCAGCAGGAACAGGACGGTGCCGGTGGCGGTCGAGGCCGCGAGCGGGCGGAGGGCGTGCCAGGGTTCGGCGATCAGGTTCTCGCCGTCGTACTCGCGGGCGAAGCCAGCGGAGAAGACAAGCACCAACGAAACGAGCGTGGCGTGCTTTGTCGTGGCAATCCGCAGGATGGCGTCGCGGGATCCGAAGAGGTAGATAAGGAGGAGTCGGAAAGCGGAGGGGGCGGGGGGGGTGGAGGGGATGGAAGGGACGGAGGGAGCGGGTGTGGAGGGAAGCGGCGTGGGGTCGGGCATCGGAGCAGGATACGAGAAGTGGAGGCAGGGTGTTGCGTCAGATGGAGGGGACTGGTGTGGCGGGGTCGGTCCGGCGGCGGTTGCGGAGGCGGGCCGTGCAGGCGGCGGCGAGCACGAAGCCGCCGCTGACGGTGGCGATCATCCCCGCGGCGTTGAGGGTTACGGCGGGATCAAAAAGTGCGGGCAACCGGGTCGCGGCGAAGTAGCCGGTGACGGCCGTCAGCAGGGCGATGGCCAGAGAAAGCAGGATCTGCGTGCCCAGCCGGTTGGTCAACATGCGGGCCGCGGCGGGGGGGCAGATCAGCATGGCGATCACCAAGATCGATCCCACGGCCTCGAATGACGCAACCACGGCGGCCGCGGCCACGGTCATCAGCAGCGTGTTCATCAGGCCGGGCCGGAACCCGAGCGCGCCCGCGAGGGCCGGGTCGAAGGAGGTCAGACGCAGTTCCTTATAGAAGACCAGTGTGAACACAACGCCCATCGCCATGACCGCGGCGAGTGTGTGGACCTGCCGGGGAAGCGTGGCGAGGGAGGACAGCGTGATCCGGTCCGGCGGGAACCAGAGAAGGGCCTCAAGGTTGCCGTGGAGGACGCAGTCGGCGTCGAGGTCGATGGTGGGCGGGACGCGCTCGATCAGGATCACGCCCAAGGCGAAGAGGGTGGTGAAAGCGACGCCCATCGCCGCGCCGCGGTCCACCTTGCCGAGGGATTGGATCAGGGCGGTCAGGCCGACCGTGGCCAGGCCCGCGCCGGCCGCGCCGAGAAGCATCGGCAGCGGCTCGCGCGAGGCGGTCAGGATGTAGGCGGCCGCGATGCCGGGAAGGACCGCGTGGGCGATGGCGTCGCCCATCAGGGCCTGCCGCCTCAGGACCAGGAAGTTGCCGACGAGCGCGCACGCGCACGCTGCCAGCGTGGCGGCGAGGAGGGGGGCGAGATCGAGGGTGAGGAAGGTCATTGGGGAGGAAGTGTGACCCCGCGTTGCTGGAGTGCGGTTTCGAGGCGTTGGATCATGCTGTCGTCAAGGATGTGTTCGACCTGGTCGGTGGGCCAGTCCGTGTGGGTGCGGGCGATGTCGGCGTAGGTGACGAGGTACTCCTCCCAGAGGAGGTGGTTGCGTCGGAGCTGGGCACCCAGGGCGAGACCCGCCTTGGTGAGCGTGATGTGAGCGGTTCGGGACTGCCCCCCCCGCCCCCCCCGCCCTACGGGCACCTCCCCCGGCAGCCCGGGGGAGGTGCTTGCGAGCCGGGCGGCCCGGAGATACCAGACCACCGGGCGGGAGATGATCCGTCGGCCGGGTGGCAACGGCGGGTGGGTCGTGTCGCATGCATGGGCGAGGTAGAGGGTTTCCAAGGCATGATCGGTCGCGATGCGGAAGCGGTGCCATGCGGCGCGGGCGGTGGTGGCGATCGCACCGCGACGCGGGGCGAAGAGCATGGAGAAGAAGAAGATCGCCCCGGCCGTCAGGACGATGGACGCGCCGGCGGGGGTGTCGGGCGCAAGGGCGGAGATCGACGCGCCGAGGTATCCGCTGAGCGCGCCGATCATCGCCCCGAGGATCACCATTCGGGCGGAGCGGTCGGTCCAGAAGCGGGCGGCCGCGGGCGGGATGATGAGCAGGGCGATCACCAGCACGATGCCGACGGCCTGGATGCCCGCCACCGTCACAAGCACGATCAGCGTCAGAAGGGCGAGATCGAGCCCCTGGACCGGCAGACCGATGGACTGAGCGAACGGCGCATTGAAGGCCAGCAGGCGGAGTTCCTTGAACAGCAGCGTGCCGAGGAACAATGCGGCGAGCGCGAGTGCGCCCATCAGTCGGGCATCCGCCGGGAGCATGGCGGCCGTCTGCCCGAAGATGAAATGGTGCAGCCCCGCGGCGGACCCTTGTGGGCTGCGCTGGATGTAGGAAAGCAGCACCACGCCCAGCCCGAATGTCACCGAAAGCGTGATCCCGATCGCCGCGTCCTCTTCCAGTCGAGTCAGGCGGGTGATGGCGTGCATGATGATCGCGCCCAGCACGCCCGCGATGGCCGCCCCGATCAGCAGGATCGGCAGCGACTTGCCAGTCACGCCCAACGCGGCCGCCGCAAGGTAGGCCGCAGCCACGCCGGGCAGCATGGCGTGGGCGATGGCATCGGAGGTGAGCGAACGCTTGCGGAGCAGCGCGAAGGAGCCGACCACGCCGGAGGCCAGGCCGAGCAGGGTGACGCCGAGGATGACGGTGGTGGTGTTGAACCCGGCGCGGAGGGTAAGGACCGGCCAGAGGTCTTGGAGAAGGGTGGGGTTGGTTTGGAGGTCGGGAAGTTGCATGGTTTCTCGCACCACCGGACAGAGGTCAGGATGGCCGACTGGAACTCGGCCCCACGAGATCGGCGGCTTCGGAGAGCAGGGTGAGTTTGCCCGCGTAGGTGCGGCGGATGTTCTCGTCGGTAAAGGCCGTTTCCACCTTGCCCTGGGCGATGACGCGGGTGTTGATGAGCAGGCAGTGGTCAAAGTACGAGCGGACGGTGGTCAGGTCGTGGTGAACACAGACCACGGTCTTGCCCTGGTCACGGAGTTTCTTGAGCAGGTCGATGATGGTGCGCTCGGTGGCGGCATCGACGCCGGCGAACGGCTCATCCATGAAGTAGAGGTCGGCGTTTTGGGTGAGGGCGCGGGCCAGGAAGACGCGCTGCTGCTGGCCGCCGGAGAGCTGGGCGATCTGTCGGTCCGCGAGATCGCCCATGCCCACCTGAGCGAGGGCGTCACGCGCGGCCCGCTTGTGTGACCCGGAAACCGGCAGGCACCAGCCGATCTTGCGGTAGCGCCCCATCGCCACGACATCGAGCGCGGAGACGGGGAAGTCCCAGTCCACCGACTCGCGCTGCGGGACATAGGCGATCCGATCTCGGGCCTTGCGCAGCGGCCTGCCCCAGAACTCCACGATGCCGGTGGCCTTGGGCAGCAGCCCCAGGCAGGCCTTGATGAGGGTGGACTTGCCCGCTCCGTTGGGGCCGACGATGGCCGTGAGCGAGCCGGGCGGGGCGTCGAAGTCGATGGACCAGAGGACCGGCTTGCGCTGGTAGGCCACGGTCAGGGCGTGGACGGAGAGCGGGTTGTCCGCCGAGTGCTCGGGCAGGGGGTCGAGGCGGGATTGGTTCGCGGCTGCGCCGGTCATGGGGCTTCTTCGGAGTGCTCCCGCGGCTGCGGGATCGTGCCACCCAGGGCGGTGACGATGGTGTTGATGTTGTGCTCGATCATGCCGAGGTAGGTTCCTTCCCTCGTATCGGCCGGACCCATCGCGTCGGAATAGAGGCTGCCGCCAAGGGCCACGGTGTGGCCTTGAGCCTGCGCTCCCGCAATGAGGGCACGGATGTTGCGGTCCGAGACGGAGGATTCCGTGAACACGGCCGGGATGCCGCGGTCCACGAGCAGCCTGACAAGGTGTTCGATGTCACGAACACCCGCCTCGGACTCGGTCGAAAGCCCCTGGATGGCGTGGACCTCGATGCCGTAGCGCCGGGCGAAGTAGTTGAACGCATCGTGCGCGGTGACGAGGACACGCTGAGATTCTGGGATGGTCGCGATAGCCCGCTCGGCGTATTCGTGCAGGCGGCGGAGCCTGGATTGATACGCCGCGGCATTGGCGTGATAGAGATCCGCGTTGTCTGGATCCGCCTTGGCCAGCGCGTGGGTGATTGCGGTGGTGGCTTCCAGCCACGCGAGCGGGTCCATCCACAGGTGCGGGTCGGCCTGGCCGGGGTAGTCGGGGTGCTCGATGAGCAGATCCCGGGCGACGGCTTCCGCAACACGGACGACGGGCGTGCCCTGTGTGGCAACACGCTGGAACGCATCACCCATGCGCCCTTCGAGGTGGTGGCCGTTGGCGAGGACAAGGTCGGCGGCGAGCAACGCGGCCATGTCCGCACGGGCGGGCTTGAACAAGTGGGGATCAACCCCTTCGCCCATCAACGCGGTGACGACCACACCCGGGCCAGCGATCTCCCGGGCTGGGTCGGCGATCATGGCCGTCGTGGCCACCACCCGCAGGCGGGGTCCGTCGGCACCGGGCGGGGCCGGGCTGTCACCGGCTTCGCGGCAGGCGGTCAGCAACAGGAAGGATACGGAGAGCAGGGCGATGAGTGGGCGGTGCATGGCTGGATTGTAGCCATGGCTACATTTGGTGGGCAAGGGAAGAGGGAAGGGGGGAGGCGGCCAGTGGCTGAGGCGGTGGGGGGTGGGGGGCGGGGGGGATGGGAAGAGCGACTGGCTGGGGACGCCTGTGCCGGCGTCGTTTCTATTGCAGACGCCGGAGCAGGAGCTTGTCCGCACGCAGCCAGGCCAGGGCGATGCCTGCTCCGACCAGACCCGCCGCGGCCTCGGTGATGGAGACCAGCAGGATGCCGGTCAACAGAGCGTCCTGCCCGTTCTCAGACGACACCAGCCCCGCCCCGACGGCCATGGCCAGTGCGCCGGCCTCACGCGTGCCGACCGTGCCGAACGGGCTGATGACCCCGACGACGAAGTAGGCCATGCCGATCATGATCGCCTCTTCGCCGGTGAGACTGATACCGAGGATGCGTGCGGCGATCCAGAAACGCAGGCCGAAACTGAGGATGTCGAGGATGCGTGCGAAGGTGGTGGACCACACGGCGTGCCCATCGCCGCCCATGGACGCCCCGCCGTGGAGGCGTTCGAACCACTCGCGTCGGGCGATCGAGTCGGGCAGGCCGAGCCGCTTCATGCGTTCGAGGCCGCGCGGGCCGCGGACGAGACGTGCGGCCTGCCAGCCGATCGCGTGAGCGGCCGCGATGGCGGCAGCGATGACGAACCACCACCAATGCCCCGCCCCGTCGGGCCTGGCGAAGGCCAGCCACATGGGCGCGATGGTCACCACGGTCAGCCCCGCCACGACGATGAACCAGGTGCCGATCGTCAGGGTGGGCACGCCGTCGCGCCGGTTGTGGATCAGCCAGCGCGTCAGCACGCTGATCTTGAAGGGCAGGTAGCTCAGGAATGTGGCCAGCGCGTTGACGGCCACCGTGTCCGACAGACGCAGCCGATGCAGCGGACGGATGGTGGACCAGAAGATGAAACCGTTGAGGAAGATGCTCGCCGCCGCGATCCCAAGCAGCGCCAGGATCTGCCCAGCGCTGGCCTGCTGCACCTTCTCCAACGCAGCCTTGTTCTCGTCGGACATCACCACTCGGACACACCAGACGAGCAGGCTGATGCCGATGCCGAAGCCGAGGAGTTGAACGGCTATGCGGACCCCGCCACGGGGTGACTGTCGCGATGGCGGCTCGGGCGTTTGGATGTCCGTGAGGGGGGGGGAGGTGGGTGGGGGGGGGGCGGGGGTTGGATCGTTCAAGGGACACTCCGAAGTCGGAAGAGGGCGCGTCCTTGTTCCGGCCATATGCGGATCGGATGGCCGAGGGTTTCTGTCCAAGCGGTGACGGTATCGGGGTTCAGCGCGGGATCGCTCCAGCCGGAGGCGGTAAGGCGGTCGAGTTCGGGGAATGAGATAAGCACCCAGCGCACGCCGCGGGCGTGGAGGTCGGCGGTCCAGACGGACGGGTCGTCGGGATTGGCCCGCACGGCCTCGGTCAGCGGGTGCGTGTCCCACACGGTGGCGTACACCACCGGGCGGCGGAAGTAGAGCGGCGTGGCATCGCCGACCAGCAGGAGCGTTTTCGGGGTCGGCGTGGTCTCGTTGACCCCCGCGGAGATGACCATGTCGCCAAGATGCTCGATCGGCAGATCGCCGGTAAAGATGCCCGGCCCGAGCGTGAGCAGGGCGTGGGGGTCGGCGTGGCGCTGCCCCGCAAGGTTGGCGATGGACCAGACACCCGAGGCGGTCAGCGTCAGGATCGTGATGATCACAGCGGGCCGCACGATCGGCCGACCGGAAGCCGGTTCCCCCCGGTGGGGCCGGCTTGCAGTCGCCCCGATCAGAGCCACCGACGCGGCCATCAGCGGCAGCAACGGGATCAGAAACCGGCTCTGGAGGTGGGTGAAGGCGTACCACGCCACCAGGCCCGCGATCAGCGAGACCGTCAGCGCACCGGCGATCGGGCGCAGCGGGCGGCGGGCGAAGAGCAGCGGCAGGGCGATCACTGTGAGCAGTGGCGTGAGCGCCCATTGCGGGTTGGTCAGGCCCCGCCAGCGGACCACGGCGGGAGTACCGGGGTCGGCGGCGGGCAGGATCAGTGCGGTGATGCGTTGAGCGAGTGTGCCGTCGAAGGTGTGGCCCGCCGCGTAGCGGGCGGACTGGTCGGGTGTCCAGTGGGCGTGGGTGAGCAGCGTGTTGGCGTGGGGAAAGATGGGGTTGCCGGAGAACGCGGCGTTGCGGGCCATCCAGGGGGCGATGGTCAGCAGGCCGACGATGGCTCCGATGGAGAACATGATGAGCCAGCCGCGTGTCGGGGGGGCGGTGGTGGACATCGCCATGAAGACGGCCGCGGCCGGGGCCAGAAAGAGGATCGCAGTGGGCTTGCACCCCGCGGCCGCCCCGATCAGGAACGCGACGAGAACCCCTCGGCGTACGGGGCTGAGATTGGGAATGCAGGCCGCGAGCAGGCCCGCCGCGCCCAGGGCCAGCACGCCGGGTTCGTTGTAGGCGAGCGAGCCGACGACCTGGGTCCACGGTGTCAGCAGCACGAGCGCGCCGGCGAGGAGGGCCGCGGACTTGGACGCGGCGGGGTCCAGCCCGGCCCGCGTGCCCAGCACGCCCGCGAACGCGCCCGTCCACCATGCGGCCAGGAGTGTCATCCCGAAGGCCAGCAGGTGCGCGGCCATCAGCGGCTCGGCATGGCCGGCGAGCAGGCCGGACAGGCCGCGATCGGTCAGGGCGGGGGCGTTGGTCAGGTGGGCCTGATGAAGAACGGCGGCCTCGTAGTAGCCGGGCAGGAACGAATAGACATTGTGCTCCAGCGGCACGATGCGCCCCGCTTCGAGCCATTCCGCGGGGAGCTGCAGGTGGTAGCTCAGGCTGTCATAGCCCCCGAACTCGGAATCCCAGAGCGCGCCCGGAGGAGAGACCGCGGCGACGAGCATCACCGCGACACCGACCGAGGCGAGCGCGGCGGTCGCGCGATCCAGCGGCGCGAGGGCGGGCAAGGAAGGTTTCCATCGTCGGTTCCCCAGAACGAGCAGGACAAGCCCACCGCCCGTGATGGCCCAGGCGGTGACGGTGTTGAGCAGGCCGATCGCGCCGAGTGCGTGGGTGGCCGTGAGCGTCAACGCGAGGCCCACGCCGGCGTTGAGGGCGGTGGCGTGGTGGGGGGTGTGGTGGGGGGATAGCGGGCGAGTCCAGGGGCGGGCGATCACGCCCCAGCCGATCGCTCCCAACAGGTATGCGCCGGGCATCCATCCCGCGGTGATGGTGGTGGTCAGCAACGCGATCAGGCGGGAGGCGATCGGTTCGGGCTGGCCGGCCGAGATGGCGATCAGCAGGGCCACCACGAACACCGCCGGGATGACCCAGCCCGTGGCAGAGGGCAGGAATAGGCGTGAGCTGGACCTGGCTGTGGGTTCGTCTGGCACGCCGGATTCTAACGGGGTGGGGAGGGCCGTAGAATCATGGCATGGCGCTGCAACCCACCGATCTTTCCGCGACGAGCGACATCATAGAGCCGCTGTGCGCGGTGTTCCGCAGATCGCTGAAGGATGTTGGGCTGAAGTACACACCGGAGCGGGCGCAGATCCTTGACACCATCATCGAGCTGGACGGGCTCTTCGAGGCCGACCAGCTGCTCGAGGAGGTCAAGGGCAAGGGGTTCCGGGTCTCGAAGGCCACCGTGTACCGCACCCTCAAACTGCTGGAAGAGTCCGGCATCATCCAGCGGGTGCTGTTCGACCGCGAGCAGTCGCACTACCAGCTCGCCTATGGCCGCAAGGGCAACACGCTGCTGGTGCGTGTGGACACCGGCGAGGTCGAAGTGCTGGAGCTGCCCGAGTTGGTCGCCCTACGCGACAAAATCTGCAAGGCCCGAGGGCTGCGGCCCGAGGGGCACCGCCTCCAGATCTTCGCGACGAAGTGAGCGTCTTTGAACGCAGAGGTCGCGCAGAGTACGCAGAAGTTTGGATCAGTATTCTGATCGCGAAGAGTCAAAACTCATCAAGTAAGATTTGGTTCTCTGGTCTGAGTCTGAGCAGAATGCAGGGTAGATCTTGAATACTTGCTGATCGGTTTTTGCTTCGCGGACTTCGGATCTTCGCGTTCAAAAATCTCCCCTGCGTCCTCTGCGTGACCTTCGCGACCTCTGCGTTCAGTCTTCACCGCAGCCGCACCTGAGCACCCGCCGCGATGAGGACCGCGTGCAGGCGGACGACTTCCGCATAGGGCGCCGTGTCGGCGGGTTCGATCTCAACGACGAGGCCTTGGGCGACGCTGGGGTCCATCGCCGCGATGGACGCGATGACATCATCCAGCGGGCGTTCGGGCCCGATGCCGCGGACGCGGGTCTGATCGTTCTGGATGAAGACCTCCGCACGCAGGATCGGGCTGGGCAGCGCCAGGGCCGCGGCGGGCGGGGTCGGCTCGGGCAGGGCCGCACGCAGGAACCACTCCGGCCCCGTGATGGTGGCCGATGCCATGAAGAAGATCAGGATGACCAGCGTCACATCAACCATGGGCGTCATGTTGGGCACGCCCACGCCAGGGGCACGGTCCAGCACGCTGCGCCGATGGAAAGCACGCTGGCTCATCCGCCCCTCCCCCCCCCGCCCCCACGCTGCGTCACAAGCTCGAGTTCGCGCACGCCCGCGCCCCGGGCCGCATCGAGCGCGGGGCGCACGGCCGCGTACGGTGCGGCCTCATCGGCCCGCACTTCGACCCGCGCGTCAGGGTTGCGTGCCAGCCGCCCGCCCAACTCGCCGCGAAGTCGGGCGGCGTCGGTCGGCTGCCCGTCAAGCATCAGTTCGCCGTTCTCGCGCACACCCAGCACGATGGGGTCGGCGGGCGTGTTGATCCCGCGCGATCCCTGGGGAGTTTCTGGGATATCGATCCCCGCGGCCCGATTGATCGCCAACTGGCCGACCATCAGATAGAACACGATCAGGCACATGACCACATCGATCATGGGCACAACATTGACGCGCACCCCCCCGCCCCCCCCGCCCCCCCCATCCGCCCGGTCCAGCACGCTGCGCCGGTTCACGCGGGTTCCTCGGGCAGCCGTTCGACCAGTTCGCTGGCCTCGGCCATCGCCTTGTTGCACAGCCGGTCGAGCCGCGCGCGAAAGATGCTCGACGCCAGCACGCAGGGAATGGCCAGCAGCAGCCCGAGCAGCGTGTGGAACAGCGCCTTGGAGATGCCCAGCGACAGGTCGGTCGGTCCTGCGCTGCCCCCGGTCTCGCCCAGCGTGACGAACGCCAGGATCATCCCCCACACCGTGCCCGCCAGCCCGACGAGCGGCCCGAGTTCGCCGATCGTCCGCAGGATCTCGACCGGCCGCGTCCACCGCCCGCAGGCGTTCGACGCCGCGATCTCTGCGGCTTCCCGCATGGCCGCCCGCCCCTTGTCCCGCGCCCGCCACGCCGCCCGCACGGCCGACGCCACGATCCCATCGTCCGTCCCCAGCACCTTCTCGATCCGCCCCGGCTCGTTGTCCAACTGATCGCGGATCTTTCGCCCCGGTGCTTCCGGCGCGACCACCCCCGCCCGCGTCTCCATCGCCAGCCGCGCGATCAGCGCCACGGCCACGAACGACCCGACCACCAGCGTGATGGTGAAGAGGTCGAAGCTCTCGCGGAAGAGCCAGAGAACGCCGCCGGTCGATTGCTGGGCGAGAATGGGCATGGGGGAAGGATAGCGATCAACCGCTCGGCACTCGGGCCGAGAAGCGTCGGTTCTCTCACTCCTCGTCCAGATCCCGCTCCTCCATCGGACGCGAGATGGTGTACTGCTCGCTCATCCACCCGTGCAGGTCCGCCATCCGCGCCCGCTCGTCCGCGAACGGCCAGGTCGGGCTGTCACCCGGCACCGGTTTGCCGGTGATCGGGCACACGGTGTCCGGCGGCATCTCCAGACCGGGAAAGCCCGCTCGGTCCTCCCACGATTCCGGGACTTCAATGGTGAACAGCCGGGAGTGCTCATTGATCGGCTCGATGCGGATCCGGGCGGCCGACTCGGGCAGGGCCTTCTCGATCCGCTCCGCCCACTCGATCAGGATGATGGTCTTTCCGTCCGTGATCTGATCCCACCCCAGCGCATCCAGGTCATCCTCGCCGCTCAGCCGGTAGCAGTCCAGATGGGCGATCGGCGCACCATGCTGGGGTCCATAGATGTTCATCAGCACATAGGTCGGGCTGGACACCGCATCGGGATGCACCCCGCGTGCCTGGGCGATGGCCCGGACCAGCGTGGTCTTGCCCGCGCCCATGTCTCCCTCCAGCCGCACGATATCCCCGGCCCGCAGCACCGCCGCGATATCCGCGGCCAGCCGGGCCGTCGATTCCAGACTGTGACAAGGCCGGGCAATCATGAGCATGGCCAAGGATAGAGCGGCTCTTCTCCACGGAGCGGCGCGCATCCCCCCCCCCCCCCGTTCGGGCCCGGCCCGAAGCCATATCACTGACCCCGAGTCCCCTCATACAGATCAAAGCTCAACAGCCGGCACTCGATGCTCCCGTTGAGAAACGCCTGCCGACGCCCGGGCCGCAGCCCGATCCGCTTGGCCAGGTGCGGGCTTCCCGTGAACACATGGCCGGTCCATCCCGGGCATTCCTGCTTGAAGAAGTCCCCGATGCCCGCGTAAGTCGCTTCGAGTTCGGCGGCATCGCCCATGCGTTCGCCATACTCGGGATTGAGGATGATGTGGCCGGGATGAGCGGGCATCGGCGTCCGCCTGAAGTCACACTCGATGAACCGGATCAGATGCTCCACCCCCGCCGCCTGGGCATTCTTCCGAGCCGCATGAATCGCCGCCGGATCATGATCGCTGGCGATGATGGGTGGCACGCTGTCAGCAGACACGGGCGCCCCGCCTGTACCACCGGACTTCTTCACCCGCGCCCGCACGCCCTGCCACAGGTCTTCGACATCCCAGTTCGTCCGCGTGATCGCATAGTCCGACCGCAGCAACCCCGGCGCGCGCCCCGTGGCGATCAGCGCCGCCTCGATCGCCAGCGTCCCCGACCCGCACATCGGATTCACGAGCGGCACCCGCCCGTCATACCCCGCCGCCAGCACCACGGCCGCCGCCAGCGTCTCACGCATCGGCGCCGCGTGCGGCAGATGCCGATACCCCCGGTTCGACAACGACTGCGCATTGATGTTCAAAAAGATCGCCGCCCGATCATCCTTCCAATACAGGCTGAGCACCACCCCCCGCCGCTCCGGCCCCGCGTCGGGGCGGGCGCCGGTCTTGCGCACCATGCGGTCGCAGATCGCGTCCTTGGCCACCAGCGCGGGATACATCTGGTTGTCGATCGTCGGCGTGTCCGCGCTCGACCGAATGGTGATGTACCCCTCCGGCGGCGGCGGGATCAACTCCTCCCACGGATACGCCGCGATCTCCTTGTAGAGAGCCTTGGGCGACGGGCAGCGGAAGCGGGCCAGTTGCCACATGACATGGGTGGCGGTGCGCAGCCGCAGGGCGAGTTCCATCGCCTGCTCCAGCGTGGCCCCGACCTGGAGGTAGGTGGGGTGCTCCTCCTGAAACTCGGCCCCTTCACGCCCCCAGCCGAGGGCTTCGAGTTCGGCGCGGAGGATGGGCGCGGTGTGGGGGGCGCAGGTGATGCGGGTGGACGAGCGTTTGGTGGGGGGAGGGGTGGGCACGGATGAGGGTAGGGGTCAAGACAGATTCAGTGCATTCGGGTCGACCTTGTCGTGCGACAATGGATGAAGGCATCACTAGATCGATACGCAATGACTACCTTTGACACACGATCTTTCGCGAGACTTGAGTGGAATCGTATGCGATCTGGCATCACTTCGCGTCATCGAGGCGAAATATACTCCCCAGTTATCAAGTAGTCCGGCACAGCGACATTCTTCGTTTTCGGATGGCAAGCAAGCATTAGGCGTATGTTTCTTACGGCGGAGTACATGCTTGCAGACGCTTCTCGATGTTCAAAATAGTACTCATCTTTGTACTCATCTGGTCTTATATGATGAGACGGCTTGCTTCTGAGTTTCCGTATGTTCGCCAAGCTTGCCTTGACTTCGTCGATCGGCGAATCATCGCCGGATACGAAACGAAAATTTTTTCTGAGCCACTCGTCGAGCAAGACTATCGTTCCCTTTTCCTTTCCTTCGTTGTCTCGGCTTGGAACGGGGCGAGCAGATTCTGTAAAAAATTTTCTGTTGATATTGTCGGAAAGCACCTTGTCGGCCAGTTGGTAAAACTCATCTATCCTCCGCCTTGTTGGCCTTGTAAGAATGTATAAATCCTGAGGGCGATCTGATCTAAATTCGTTCTTAAATAAGTTCGGCCAGCCGATGGCAGTGCACATTGCGTTGATGATGGCGAGCTCGTCAAAGAACGCATCGAAACACGAATAGTATTTCCCCCATTCGCCTAAAATCAGATTGTCGAACACATCGGGGTGCGGATAGCATTCGCCGTGAACGCGATGCTGCTGCCAATACATCTGATCGAAATTGCTGAGGCGGCTTAGGTCTCGAACAATCGCACATATCCTAGGGGTATACCGTTCGTCATGAATAAATGCTGATCCAAAAACTTTGACATATGCATACTCTTGTTCATCGACAAGCAGATTGCCTTCGCCATCTTCTTTCGAGTAAATATGCCCTCGTATGCCGTCGTACTTCCACTCAAACCGTGGGTCGTGAAAGTATTTCTCAAGTACTGCCGCTTTGAAAAAGACAAAATTGAGCTGTGGCATGCCCAAATCCAGTTCTCGGGAGAAGGGCCTGTCAATATTCCTGTCCGCCGGAACGGCGGCTTCCAGCGTGACTGGTGCGGGATAAATAGTTGTGTGGTAGAGCGAACTCCTGTCAACTGCCTCGCGTGTAAGGGGCTTTCGAAACATCTTGTCCATAGCATTGATATGTGGATTGATAGAATTACTTTCGTTAAGAATTACCAGCCGCTCGTCTTCTGCAAGTCTGAAGATCCAGTCGCGAACAGCTACACTGTCCTCTTCTGCGACATCGTTTACTCTCAATCCGTTGTGGTCAGGGCTTTCGAGATAATGCGATACCGCAAGCTCAATCACCCTGTCGATACTTGGTAGATCTTGGCTCATCCCAACCAATCCTCCGCCTTCAACCGCGCCGGCACATACTCCTCCGTCACATAGGAGATGTCCTTCGTGATGAGGGATTCTACCTCCATCTTGAACCCGTTGTCCAGCATTCGCTTGATCTCCTTCTGCCAGCCCTTGTGGTCCTTGAACCAGGGGTACGCAGCGATCTGCTTCGCCCGCTGGATGTCCCGGTCGTTCAGGTCGATCTTCACATCGTCGGAGAGTTCGCAGCGGTCGTAGTCCATCGCGCGGATGCCCATGAACTTGGCCTCAGGGATGGCCAGGCGTTCGGACTCGAAGGCCAGGGAGATCGAACCCTGCTTGATGACCGAGTAGATGTAGTGCCCCCACGGGTCGCAGTCGAGCAGGCAGTAGATGGGCAGGCCGTGCTCCTTGTTCAGCCGGTGGAGCAGGCGGCGGACGCCGCGGGGGGGCTGGCCGGAGCCTTCGGTGAGGATGCAGTTGTGCTTCTCCCAGAAGCGGTCCTCGTTGAAGCGCTGCCACACCGTGTCCTTCTCGACATGCAGGACGAAATCCGCCTGGACATTCTTGAACTGGAGGATGTCCGGTTCGCAGATGGACGGGATGCCGTAGCCGCCGGTGCCCATGCGCCGACAGTTGATCTCGTCGCCGTTGTCGATGACGGTGATGTTGCCGACCATCGTGCCGCGCTTCTTGGCGAAGACATGCAGCTCCTCGCGCAGCGAGCCGAGCGTGACCTCCAGGTCTTCCAGCACCGAATCGGACTCGGTCTGGTCGTCGAAGGTCTTCTCCTTGGTCCCCTCGATGGTGTGCAGGCCGGCGTAGAACATACCGCGAAGGCTGGAGGTCTTATTCTGCTCGATGAGGTTGATGATCCCGTTGGAGTGGATCAGCGTCTGCATGAACTTGCGGGCCTGCCCCAGATTGAACAACTGCCGCGTGTTCGAGGCATCACCCATCCGCAGAATTCCGGCCTTCTTGTCCCACTTCGTGTTCGACGCCGCCCGCGTCGGCACCTCGAACGAAGGCTCAACATTGGACAACGCCGACGCCACCACCCCCTCGGCCAGCTTGTTGATCCGCCCCGCCGTGTGCTCATCCCGAGCGGCCCGATGCGCCGTTTTCGGCCGCGCAGCGCTCTTGGTGGAGCCAGCCGCCGCCCCAGCCGCAGCCTGTTTGCTCGCGGTCTTCTTCGAGGTCTTCTTGCCGGATGGGGTGGGTTTGGTGGTGGTTTTCTTGGCCATGATAAACCGTTGTGTTTGGGTTACGGAAGGCATTTCGGTACTTGGATGACAGGTTCTTATGCCCTAGAGGCGGGAAATGAGGGGGGTGATGCACTCAGGAGAGAAAGAATGGCTTGCAAAAGCCGATGATGATCTCATACAATGGTGACGGATCCGAACCTTGGGAAGTCCAAGCAGTAGGATCCCCCAGGGCCTTCGGGCCCCATTTTTGTTTTTGGCGGGGGGGGGGGGGGGGGCTTAGACACGCGCCACCCCCAGCCCGAGCGGGTCTTGATTGGATGCCTGCTTGCACAGGACCGGCTCGAGCCGTTTGCGGAAGTAGGCGTTGCCCCCGTGCTTCTTCATGAACGCATTGGGTTGCACGCTCTGCTTGAACGCGAACACGCAGCAGTCAGCGGCCTGGACGAAGAACGAATGCCGGGAATCTCGGCAGACGGGATCCTCGACGATCAGCTTGATAGGTTCATCGATGGTCTGGACCACGCCGTTCGATTGTCTGACGAGGAGTTTGTTTCTTTGTCGCATGTCGTCCAGGTGCGATTTCAGGATGGCGGCGGATGTGTTGTCCGGAAAGACCAAGCCCCTGTCGTGCTCGTTCGACTTGTTCGGGAAGTTCTTCCGCGAGATCGTGTTCTCGAACCGCTGAAAGAGGACATACCACGCCTTGCGGAACACGGACTGGGTGTCCCCGCACCGTGACTTGTCAACGACGACATTGATGACCCGAACAGTATGAATGGCGGCAATCGCATCGAGCTGGTGCCTCAGGATCGCCAATCGTTCGTGCTTGTGTAATCTTTGCAGACTCCGCGGCAGCGAACCGGAGCGGCCGAACATCTCCGTGGTATGCAGCTCGTCATCCAGATAGATCCCATAACGACCTTTCAGCCAGTGGCGGAAGCGGAGCAATTCAAGGTTGACGGCCAACCAGTCCAACTCGTGAACAATCAGTCCGCTCAAAAAAAAATGCGTCGTGGGCGAGTTGCCGTGAGGTGGCGGAACGCCTGGGTCGCCGGATTCATCGACATACATCAGGAACATGCCAAAATTCCCCTAGGCCTGAAAGAGGTTCGCTCCTGAAGTTTGTCGCTTCTTGGCGATCTTCTTGACGACCTTCTTTTTGGAAGTCGATGCGCCAGGATCAGCCTTGGTTTCGGCCCCGCGGCCGCTCCCTTGCAGGCGTGGTTTTTTCGATGTGGACTTCGCGGGCTTGACCTCTGCTTCGGACGATGGCGAAGCGCTCGAGGGAGAAATCACCGGCTTGCCGTTCTCCCCGATGATGACCACATCGTCATCCTTCGCCAGCCGCCCATGCTCGTCCTTGATGAAGCGGCCTTCCTCGTCGAGCTGCGCGTCCGCGATCTCGGTGCGGGCGCGGGCCTGCTCCAGCAGCGCGTTGTAGACCTGCTCAATCTCCGATCCCGTGATGGAGTGGCACGCCTTGGCGATCTCGCCGATGTAGCGTTCGAACACATCGCGCTTCTCGCCCTCGCGCTTCATGCGCTGGCGCCGGCGCACATACTGCCCGAGCTTCCGTCCGCACTCCTGCAGGGCCAGCTTCATCTCCTTGCGGATCTCGTCGTAGTCGGCGATGGCCTCCTTCGACTCACTGGTGAACGGCACCCACACCGAGGCCATGTGGATCATCACCACCAACGCCCCCACCGGGGCGGAGCCGCGCGGCTGCGACAGCCCGTAGTTCTTCCACGCCGTCTCCGTCACCGCCTTGAACGCCGAACACGCCGACTGCTGATACAGCAGCGGCACGCGGTTGGCAAACCGGATGACCCGGGCCGAGTCATCGCCCGGCAGATTCCCCCCGAATGCGATGGCGGCCTCGATCAGAAACGGCCGCCCGCGATACACCGTCGCCGTGCGCGTCGAAGCGGTATAAAACTCCGCCTGCACACCCTTCACCATGCCCGCCAGCATCTGCTTCACGCCGATCGGAGCCAGACAGTTGGTGGGCGGATTGGGAAGCTTGGCCTCCTGCATCGCCTTGAACAACGCCTCGGCCTGCGCATGGTCGATATCGCCGACCTTGGTGCGCACCGACACGCCCGCCGTCTTGCACAACGCCGACGCGGTGGACGGTGATACCTTGGAAAAACGATCGGAGAGGAACGACACCACCGTCGGGTTGCTCTGCTCGTGCTCGGCATCCTTGAGCATCTGGAGCAGCATCCCCAGCTCGATGCCCTTCGGATGGGGCATGATCTCCTGCGTCTCGGGCGGCATCTCGTCCGTCCCGCGCGGGTAGATCACCACCCCCTTGTGCTCCGTGGTGTTCACCGCGGCCAGCGCCTCCAGGTGCGACGGAGCCACCGCCGAATCCGGCTTCGCCCCACCTCGCCCTCCCTCACCCGACGCGGATGCGCCCGGTGCCAGCGTCGGCCCATCCTCGTCCTCGGTCCCGCTGGACTTCGTCGGCGGCACAAACACGATCCGCGCGTGCGGGTTCGCGATGGCCGTCAACTCCAGAAACTCATCCACCGACCCGCGCCCGCGCCGGTACTGGCCTTCCAGCTCAACCGTGACGCTGGTGCCCGTGGCATAGATCGAGGCCGGCAGAAACTCCCCGCCCAGGGCCAGCTCGCGCGTGCCAGGTGTCAACTCGCGGAAGCGGACGGGCGGAAAATCGTCCGTCTCGTTGTCCACCGTCACCTCGGCCCGGTTGGTCTTGGTGTTCATGGCCAGCTCGATGTGGTGAGCCTTGGCTTTGGGGCTGGTGCGCGTGTGGATCACCATCGGCTTGCCGGTGGTCAGCAGGCCGTACATGCCCGCCGCGGAGATCCCGATACCCTGCTGCCCGCGCGACATCTTCAGCCGGTGAAACTTGGACCCGTAGAGCAACCGCCCGAAGATGTGCTCGACCTGCTTGCGCACGATGCCCGGCCCGTTGTCCGCGATGGTCACGCGGTACTTGGACGACTTGGCGCTCGCCGCCCGGTCGGGCTGGAGATCCTCGATCACCACCGTGATGTCCGGCAGAATCCCGGCCTCTTCGCAGGCGTCCAGCGAGTTATCCACGGCCTCCTTGACCGTGGTCAGCAGAGCCTTGCGGGGATTGTCAAAGCCGAGCAGGTGGCGGTTCTTGGCGAAGAACTCGGAGACGGAGATCTCGCGCTGCTTGGCGGCCATCGTCTCGGCGGTGGCACGCTGTTTGGAAGCGGCTTTTTTGGCCATCCATGCCCTCCTTGGCGTGGTGGGGGGGTCTGTGGGTTGAGAGGGAGAGGATAGCGGGGATCGGCCGGATTTGTCGGCGAAACCGGCGGATCCAGCGGCCGAGGGGCCGACGGGCCATGGGGTGAAGAGGGAAGAGAGCACGCTCCGCGCCTAGGCTTGCGGCCCCTAACCAACTCAAAAGAACGAGGAAAGACCCATGGAAACCACCCTGATCATCTTCAAGCCCGACGCCGTCCAGCGGGGCCTGACCGGCAAGATCCTGACCCGCTTCGAGGAGAAGGGCCTCCAGGTCGTCGGGATGAAACTGATGAAGATCTCCCCCGAGCTGGCCGAGACCCATTACGGCGCGCACAAGGGCAAGCCGTTCTACAACGGGCTGGTCGGGTTCATGACCTCCAGCCCGGTGGTGGTGCTGGCCGTCCGCGGTGTGGGGGCCATCACCGTCGCCCGCAAGATGATGGGCGCGACCTTCGGCTCCAAGGCCGAGCCGGGCACCATCCGCGGCGACTTCGGCGTCTCCAACAGCTTCAACCTGATCCACGGCTCGGACAGCCCGGAAGCGGCGGCCAAGGAACTCGGTCTGTTCTTCAAGGCCGGCGAGATCCTCGACTACGACCGGGCGATCAACACCTGGGTCTACGACATGGCCGGCGGCTCGCCCGAGTGATGCCCCCTCCCCCCGTGGTGGGTGGGGCCGACTTCCAGTCGGCCGTTCCCCAGCAATGGCCTTCGGGACTTGCTGAAGCCCAGCCAGCAAAAAAGAAGAACGCCGGCCTTCCCTCTCGGCCGGCGTTTTTTCTTTGGGTCCGCAGCGGAGAGTGTACCAGAAATCCCGCCCGGCGTTGCCTGAAATACGAAACTTTCGTTTCGATAGTTCGAGGGAAGAGAAACGGGGAGCAAAGCCCCGAGGAATCGGCAGGCCGGAGGGGTGGGGGTGGGGGGATCGGTATTCAGACCGAGGCCGCGGGCTTGATCGACCCGATGACGGCCGGGGCCGATTCGGCGGCCGGCTCGGCGACGATCTGGTCGGCGATCTCGCGCCGGTGGATCTCGACATCGCGCGGGAAGTCGAAGGCCACCCGGACCCGCTCGCCCTTGACCGAGGCGATGCGGACGATCCCGATGGGATTCCGGGGGTCTCCGATGACGACTTCTTCGCCTTCTCTCCGTGTGATCACCAGCATCGCTTGCTCCCTGCCGCCGCGATCGTAGATGGGGGGCCGATCCTCAGCCGCTGGTGAGAGTATACGGTGCGGCGGGCCGGGATCCAAGCATTGTCTTTGACGCAAGCCGGTGTGGTGGCAGGAATTGCGCACAAGGTCCGATTACCGGGCGTGGTCTCTTGGAGCGGAGGGCTTCCAGCCCTCCGTCGGCCGAAGGCCGAGGAAGGGGGGGTATCGTGAGGCTATACGGAAGACACGGCTCGGCGAGCCGTGGCACCGGTCAGTCCACCGCCTCCACGCCCGCGATGCCGGGCACGCGGTCCTGGAGGTTCCGCTCGATGCCCATCCGCAGCGTCATGGAGGCCGAGGGGCAGCCGACGCAGGCCCCGTGCATGCGGATGCGGACGGTGTTGGACTGGGTGATTTCCACGAGTTCGATGTCCCCCCCGTCGGCCTGCACGGCCGGGCGGATGCGCTCGATCACGAACGCGACCTGGTCCCAGAGGGGGTGCTTGGGCGTGGTGTCGGGGGCTGAGGACATCGGGGGAGTTTATGCAGGGCGTGTCGTCGGGGGTGGGGGTGATCGCAATCCCCTCACTTGCGTTCGGGGCTAACTGCGTCGGTGGGGCCGCATTCGGGGCAGGTGGTGAGTGTTTGCAGGTCATAGCCGCAGGCGGGGCAGCGGCCCCGGCGGGCGCGTCGCCTGCGGCGGATGGCTCTGAGCGCGGGCGGGATGCAGAGCAGGGCGAAGGCGACGGGCGTCATGGCCGCGGTGTTGACGGCGAAGTTGGACCAGTTGACCACGACGGGGATGCGATAGACGGGGATGAACCGGGGCATCCAGCGTGGGCGGTTGAGGCCGCGGTACTCCTTGGCCAGTGCGTAGGCGCGCCGGTGGTAGGCCATGACGGCGGGGTCGGCGACGCTCGCGCCGGTGGAGATGTCGTCCAGGCTGACGATCCGCCGCGGCCAGCCGAAGCGGAACCGCGTGAGTTCGACGGACGGCGGGTCCGGCGTGACGGCGGGATCCCACGGCTGGAACGCGGGGTTGAGTATGGAATCGCCGTAGGTGTATGAGACGAAGTCTACGCCGAGATTGACCCCGCCGAGCAGCGGGTCGCCCCTTGTCGGGACGGCGGGGACAGCGATGTAGACCCCCGTGAGCTCCGGCCCGATGGGAGCCAGGTAGGTCGGCGGCATCGACGACGGGGGCAGGGTGGCCTTGGTGGTCCAGTGGGTCGGGAAGAGGACGGTGGCCAGCAGCAGCGTGACCGCGCACACGATGAGCGGGGCCAAGGCGATGCTGGCGATGAGGCGGCGGGGGCGGATCAGGGTGGTGCGTGTGTTCCCCATTGGCGGATCCTACCGGGGTTCGCGCGGCGGGTTGCGTCCGAGCATCGGTGGCACAGGCGTCCCGCCTGTGTCGGGCGAAGCCCGATTCCTACGACAAGCCGCGACTGCAAGGGAGCGGCCGAGCGATGCACATACTCTTCGCGGCTTGCAAACAACGGCGAGCCGGAAGCTCCCTGTCTTGTGATTGCGGCTGCTGTCGGCTTGGCGACCGGCGGTTTTCGCCTTGAGATCAAGCGGGATGCGTCTCGATCAGGATGCCCCGCCTGCTCACGCAACCGCGGCCGCTCCCTTGCAGTCGCGGCTTGTAGACCGGGCTGCGCCCGGCACAGGCGGGACGCCTGTGCCACCGAGAAGAGACGGCACGGGGTGGCGTCGGACCTCAGGCCTCCGAGAAGTCGTAGTTGGCGGTATACGCCCCGGTCTTCAGTTTCTGCATCGACCGCAGCAGGTCGTTGAGCAGGGTGCTCGCGCCGAAGCGGAACCAGTCCGGGCTGAGCCAGCCTTCGCCGAGGGTTTCGTTGACCATGCAGAGGTAGTGCCAGGCTTGTTTGGCCGTGCGGATGCCGCCGGCGGGCTTCATGCCGATCTTGACATTGGTGTTGAGGTAGGCGTCGCGGATGGCCTCGAGCATGACGAGGGTGACGGGCATGGTGGCGGCGGGGGTGACCTTGCCGGTGCTGGTCTTGATGAAGTCGCCGGGGCGGATGGCGGCGATGGCGATGTCGCTGGCGCGGCGGACCTGGTCGTAGGTTTCGAGTTCGCCGGTTTCGAGGATGACCTTGAGGTGGGCCGGGCCGCAGGCGTCGGCGACGGCGGCGATCTCGTCGGCGACGAGTTGGTATTGGCCGGCGAGGAAGGCCCCGCGGTTGATGACCATGTCGATCTCGTCCGCGCCGTCGTGGACGGCGGCGCGGACATCGTTGAGGCGGATGGGCAGGGGGTATTGGCCGCTGGGGAAGCCGGTGGCGACGGAGGCGACCTTCACGGTCGTGCCGTTGAGGATCTCGGCGGCGTGGGGGACCATGCTGGGGTAGACGCAGACGGCGGCGACGGTGGGGAGGCGTTCGCCGAGGATTTCTTCATCGCGCTCCCACGGGCGCAGGGCCTTGCGGCAGAGCGAGCGGACCTTCTCCGGCGAGTCTTTGCCTTCGAGGGTGGTCAGATCGACCATCGAGAGGGCCAGGCGCAGGGCGGTCATCTTGGACTCGTTCTTGATCGAGCGCGTGGTGAACGAGGCGGCGCGGCGGTCAGCCATGACGGCGTCGATGGTGGGGGAGGTGGGAAGGGTGGGAAGGGTGGGGGGGGGCATGGGGGATGGTAGGAGAATTCATGGTGGCACGGGCGTCCCGCCTGTGTTCGTGACCTTGGAGCGGAAGAGCACAGGCGGGACGCCCGTGCCACCAAATCTACGCCAGGCGCTGGCCGGGCAGGAGCGGTGGGGTGGGGATGCCGAGGGTGTCGGCGATGGCGCGGATGAGTTCGGCTTCGGAAGTGGTGATGTCGTGGTCGGCGGCGGCGGTGAGGGCGCAGGCCTTGAGCAGGTCGGCCTTGAGGCGCGCGGTGCAGCCGGAGAGGGTGGTCAGGGCGGCGTCGAGGCGGTTGAGGTTGGCTTCGTTCTTGGGCAGCAGCGCAGGTTGCACGCCGGTGATCGCGCCCGCGCCGAGGCGGAAGGCGGCCTCGGCCGTGGCGTCGTCCTTCGCGCCCGCGTAGGCGACAACGGACAGCAGCGTGCTGACCTCATTGCCGAGTTTGCCCAGGGCGTAGTACTGCGTGACCTTCGGGACCGCTCGTCCGAAGCGTTCATCCAGGTGGCGCGTCAGCACGCCGAGCGTGACCCACTCGAACAGGTTGACGGACTTGTCCATCTCGATCAGCGCCTTGATGTTCGCGCGGAAGGTGCGGTGCTGGGCATCGGACAGGTGGGCGAGCGATCCGAGCGTCATGTCGAGCAGGGGGAGGCGGAGTTCGCGGGGGAGGGCCACGGCATCGGGGGTGAGGCGGCGGACCTCGGCGGCGATGGCGGGATCGCCGCTGGATTCGAGGCGGCGGATCTGGGCTTCGCGGATGTCGGGCTTGGTGGTGTCGAGCAGGAGGGCATACACGACGGCGCGGCCGGTGGAGGTTTCGTGGGCTGCATCGCGCAGGGATTGGGGGATGGCCGCGATGAGCGAGCGGGCGTGCTCGACATGCGCGGGCGTGGCCTGACCGGCGAGGGCGAGGAGCGGGAGCAGCATGGCGGCCTGCGATGCCCCTCCCGCGGCGGTGCCAGCGGAGCCGGGCATGGCCCGTTGCAGGCGCTCGCGGGGGGTGAGCGGCCTGGTCGGCTCGGGGCCGTGGTCGTCCCGCGGGGCCAGCGGGGTGAGCATCGAGCCGTCCCAGGACGGGTCCACCCGTTTGATGCGGGCTTTGAGGGGCGGGTGGGAGGCGAGCGAGCCGCCGAAGGAGGACGAGCCGATCGCCTCACCGAAGAACATGTGTCCGGCTTCCTGGGCGCGGGGGTGCTGGACGCGGGCGCGGTTGCTCGCGCCGCCGATGCGGCGGAGGGCATCACGGATGCCGTTGGGATTGCGGGTGAACTGAACTGCGGCGGCGTCGGCGAGGAACTCGCGTTGACGGCTGACGGCGGCCTGGATGATGCGGGCCGCGAGCGCGCCCAGCGAGCCGATGACCAGCATGGCCACCGCCACGGCCAGGATCAGCATGATCGCGCCAGCACCTTCCTTGTTGCGGCTCCCTCCGCTGTGCGGGGCGATGCGCAGCAGCATGTGGCCGAGCAGGGAGATCAGGACGATGCCGTTGAGCAGGCCGATGAGGCGGATGTTGAGGCGCATGTCGCCGTTGAGGATGTGGCTGAACTCATGGGCCATCACGCCCTGAAGCTCGTCACGGGTCAGGCCCTCGACGCAGCCTTTGGTGACACCGATGACGGCATCGCCGGGCGAGTAGCCGGCGGCAAAGGCGTTGATGCCCTTCTCCTCCGCCATCATGTAGACGGGGGGCACGGGCACGCCGGAGGCGATGGCCATCTCCTCGACGACATTGAGCACGCGGCGTTCGTTGGGGTCGCGCGTGGAGGGGTCGATGAGGCGTCCGCCGAGGGCGCGGGCGACCGTCTGGCCCCCGCCGCGGAGTTCGGCGATGCGGTAGAGGCTGCCGGCGGCGATGGTGAGGGCGGTGAAGGCCGCGGTGGCGGCGGCGACGAGGGCGATGTCAACGGGGCGGACGGGTTGCTCGCCGCCTCCGACCGTGGCCACGACGAAGGCCGCCACGGCGGAGACCGCGCCGCAGATGACCAGGACGGCGATGATGTACATGGCGACCAGTTTGCGCGAGCGTGCTCGGGCGCGGTCCTGGTGGCCGAAGAAGTCCATGGTCTGGCGTCCGGCGTCCATGCTTGCTCCGGGTCAGCGGATCAGGAGAAGCTGACCTTGGGGGCTTCCTGGATCTGTGCGGAATCGGCGAACTCCAGCAGGCTGGCGTTCTTGCCCTGGCCGAAGAGCGGCGCGACGACGACCGGGGGGAAGGACTGGCGGTAGGTGTTGTAGGCGGTGACGGCGTCGTTGAAGGCCTGACGGCTGAAGGCGACCTTGTTCTCGGTGGCGGTGATCTCTTCCTGCAGGGCCATCATGTTCTGGTTGGCCTTGAGGTCGGGATAGGCCTCCATGACGGCGAAGAGGCGGCCCATCGCGCCGGTCAGCGCGCCCTCGGCGCTGCCGAGCTGGCGCATGGCGTCGGGGTCGCCGGGGTTCTTGGCGGCTTTGCCGAGGCCGCCGGCGGCGGCGTTGCGGGCGGCGATGACGGCCTCGAGGGTCCCCTTTTCGTGGGCCATGTAGCCCTTGGCGGTCTCGACGAGGTTGGGGATCAGGTCATAGCGACGCTTGAGCTGGACCTCGATCTGGGCGAAGGCGTTCTCGTAGCGGTTTTTGAAGGCGACGAGCTTGTTGTAGATCCCGATGACGATCAGCGCGAGAACCACGAGGATCGCGACGATGATGCCCAGCGTGATGAGAACGGTCATGGAAACCCTCCCTGTGGTTGCGTGATGGCGCGCCGAGATCGTCCGGCGCGGGAACGCCGATGATATCAGGCTCGGCCCCTTGTTGGGGGGTTTGGGGCGGCAGTTTCAGCCCGGTGCGGGCAGGGGGCGAGGGCCGGGTGGGTTCAGGAGACGCCGACGGCCTGGGCGTCGCGGTCGGAGAGTTCGCCGCCGTCGGAGCGGCGTTTGACGGTGCCGTCGCGTTTCCAAGAGCGTTCGCAGCGGGGTTCGTTGCGGAGGTCGAGGACCGCAATGGCGGATGCGTTGGTGCCGGTTTCGACGCGGGAGACGCCGCAGAAGTCGGCGAGGTCGATGGGGTCGAAGCCGGCGAGCGTGCCGTCCGTGTCGGGGATGTGCAGGCCCGCATCGAGGGGGTTGTCGATGCCGCGGGCGGAGCGGGCCTGTTCGAGAGCCTTGGAGGCTTCGGCGAGCAGGGCCATCACCTTGGGCCAGTTAGCGTTCGGCCTGGCACCGGTCGGCGCGGGGAAGGCGGTCAGGTGGACGCATGCGGAAGAATCGCTGGGGTGCAGCGTGCGGAAGGCCTCGTCGGCTGTGTGGCAGAGCACGGGGGCCAGCAGGCGGCAGAGGCCCTCGGTGAGCGTCCAGAGGCAGGCCTGCGTGCGCACGCGGCGTTCGGAGGACGGCGCGTCGCAATAGAGCCGGTCCTTGACGGCGGAGAGGTACTCGCTGCTGAGCGTGGTGTTGCAGAAGTTGTAGAGGAGCTTGTTGACCTCGTGGAAGGCGTAGCGGCGGAAGGCGTCCTGAACCTTGTTGCTCAGGGTGTCGAACTCGCTGAGCACCCAGGCCTCGAGCGAGGTGGGGGCGTGCGAGACCGGGCTGTGCGCATAGTCACCCAGGTTGCTGAGCATGAAGCGCAGCGTGTTGCGGACCTTGACATAGCTCTGGCCCGCGTTGGCGAAGAACTCCTCATCCACCTTGACATCGTTCTCGTAGGCGATGGAGCAGACCCACCAGCGGAGGACATCCGCGCCGTAGCGGTCGAAGAGGTCCTTGAGGGCCGCGCCCTTGGACTTGGAGAGCTTTTTGCCGTCCTTGTCCACCATGAAGCCGTGGGTGAGCAGGGTCTTGAAGGGGGCCTGCCCGGTTACGCCCAGGGCGGGGAGGAGGGAGAGCTGGAACCAGCCGCGGTGCTGGTCGGAACCTTCGAGGTAGAGATCGACCGGGTAGTCCTTGCCCGCTGACCGCTGGCGCATGACGGCGTTCCACGACGAGCCGGACTCGAACCAGACATCGAGGATGTCGTGGCCCTTCTTGAGGTCGGTGAAGGACACCGCGCCGGAGCGCAGGGCATCGGGAGTGTCGGCGTCGGCCTTGGGGTCGTAGTCCGCGAGCAGTTCGGCGGGGGACATGGTGAACCACGCGTCCGAGCCTTTGGCACGCACGACATCGGCCACGGCCTGGACGGACGCGGCGGTCATGAAGGCGGAGCCGTCGGGCATGGTGAAGCCGGGGATCGGCAGACCCCAGGCCCGCTGGCGGCTGATGCACCAGTCGGGGCGGGATTCCAACATGCCGCGCATGCGGTTGCGCCCCCAGGCGGGAACGAAGGAAACCGTGCCGCCCTCTCCGGTCGCGGCCAGGGCCAGGTCACGCATGGATTTGCCTTCCCGCCTGGTCGGCGCGTCCACGCCGACGAACCATTGCTCGGTGGAGCGGAAGATGACGGGGGTCTTGCTGCGCCAGTCGTGGGGGTAGGAGTGGGTGAACTTGTGGGAGAAGAACATGTGGCCGGACTCGGTCAGCCGCTTGGCGACCATGTCGTTGGCGGTCCAGATGTTCACGCCGCGGAGCCAGTCGGGGGCGGTGTCGTCGTAGGTTCCGTCGCCCTTGACGGGGCAGTAGACGGGCAGGCCGACGCGCAGGCCGGTCTGGTAGTCCTCGGTGCCGTGGCCGGGGGCGGTGTGAACGAGGCCGGTTCCGTCTTCGAGTGTCACATAGTCGGCGGAGACGACGGTGTAGCACTTGCTGGTATCGCCGACCTGGGGGGGCGTCTTGCGGAAGGGGTGCTTGTAGCGCAGACCGACGAGTTTGGCACCCGTGGTGGTGGCGATGACGGCGACATCCTCCGCCTTGGCGGACTTGGCGACCTTGGGCAGCAGGTCCGCCGCCAGCACGGTCAGGTTGCCGTCGATCTTGGCCAGGGCGTACTCGAACTTCTCATGCACGGCGATGGCGAGGTTGGCGGGCAGCGTCCACGGGGTGGTGGTCCAGATCATGAAGCTGGGCGTGGCGTGCAGGTCCTGCTCGTCCTGCTGTTCCTCGGACACGCCGAAGGCGGCGTAGATTGCGCCGGCGTCCGCACCCTCGAAATCGACATAGACCGAGAGATCCTCGCGGTCCTCGTACTCGAGTTCGGCATCGGCCAGCGCGGTCTCGTTGGCGATGGACCAATGGACGGGCTTGAGCGCCTTGTAGACGAGGCCTTGGGCGCAGAGGCCGGCGAGCACTTCGAGCACGGCGGCCTCGTATGCGGGGGCCATCGTCAAGTAGGGGTCTTCGTAGTCGCCCACGGTGAGCAGGCGCTGCATCTGCCCGCGTTGGAGGTCGATCTGCTTGTCGGCGTAGGTCTTGCACTCGCGACGCACCGCCATGCGCCGGGTGTCCTCGTTCAGCCCGTCCAGCTTCTTGGCTTTGCCGGACTCGACGAGGTCGGTCATGACCTTGTGCTCGATGGGCAGGCCGTGGCAGTCCCAGCCGGGGACGAAGGGGCAGTCCTGGCCCATCATGAAGCGGCTGCGGACGACGAAGTCCTTCAGGCACTTGTTCATCAGGTGGCCGAGGTGGATCGAGCCGTTGGCGTACGGAGGACCGTCGTGGAAGACAAAGCGTTCACGCCCGGCGCTGATGTCCTGCATCGCCCGGTACAGCCCCTTGCCCCCGCCCAGCCCGGCCCAGCGCTGCAGCGTTGCGGGCTCGTTCTGAATCAGGTTGGCCTTCATCGCGAAGGCGGTCTTGGGGAGGTTGAGGGTCTTCTTGTAGTTGGGTTTTTCGGCGGTGTCGGACATGGCTTGGCAACCTCGGCCCGCGCGGGCAACCGCGGGGGTGGGGGGGGTGGTGGGGGGGAGGCAGGATCATTGGGATGACGGACGAGAGGGGGAGGGGAGGGAGGGGGGATGGCTGGTCGGCCGAGGGTGTTCCCTTCGGCGGCCCCGCGAGCGGGTCAGGCCGGTTCGAAAGCCCGGCTTGCCCCTCAGCGGGGCGAGCTAATTCGGCGGCTCTGCACCGCCCCGGGATTGCCGGTGTCCGTCGTCATGCGTCCAGTATATCGGCACCGTTGGGGTGAGAGAACAGCGATCGTTCAGGCCGGGAGCCGTTCGACCCACGCCCGCAGCAGCGTCTCAAAGGGCTTGCGGTTCGCGCGCAACGCCTTGCCACTGCCCAGACGCGCCATGCAACGGTCCTTGGCCAGCCACTCGAGCAACCCGGCGGGGTCGGGCACGGTCATGTCGGGGACGGATGGCCGCTTCTTTGCCCCGGTGTGCAGGATGACGCAGACCGAGTCCGTCATTCGGAGGTGAAAAGTGGCGAAGTCGTCCGCCAGACGGAAGCTGGGAGCGTTCCACTTGATGCCTTCGGTGATGCCGGGGACGGCCTTGCGGATCACGCCACGGAGGTACTGGATGTCGTCCTTGAGGGGGTGGTCAAGGGCATCCATGAAGGCGTCGGGATCAATTTTGGCTGGCATCCCAGGAGGATATAGATGCCAGTACAAAAAACCCCAGGAGAAGATCCTGGGGTTGAAGCTCATTCGCGGCGGCACACCGGGCATGCGCACTTCCGAACTAGGAAGCACCCACCCCTTTTTACAGAGGGACACTTGGGACCTCTAGCCCGGGCTCGCCGCCGCGGTTGGGGGGTATGAGGGGGTTATTTGTGCTCAAAGATCGTCTGCGTGCGCAGGACCAATCCTTCGCGGGCGATCATGTGGTAGGCCTGGATGTGGACCTCGCGGGCGAAGCGCTGGGTGTCGATGATGGACATGCAAGCCCCCGCCTCGTCGGTCCAGCGGTGGGTCAGGGCGCGGGTGTCGCGGGCGAGTTCGTCGAGTTCTTCATAGGTGGCGTGGTAGAGGTTCTCGCCGAGCTGCTCGGTCTGGGCGCTGGTCATGTAGCCGATGCCCATGTCCTCGAACTGGCGATCGAGTTCGCGTTCGCCGGCGCAGAGGAAGGCCTCGATGACACCCGAGTCGGGCAGGCCGCGTTCCTGGTCGGTGACGAGTTCGGTCAGAGCATGGCCCGCGTATTCGAACCGAAGGGTGTGGCGTCCGGGCATGAGCCAGGCCTCGAAGGCATAGCGCCCGTGGTTGATGGTGCGGCGCTCGCGGATGTCGAAAAGTTCGGGGTGAACACCCCTGCTATAGGTGATGGACTGGTAGGTTTGGAGAACGCTCGGCGCGGGGGGTGCGGCTCGGGTGGGTGCCATCGGCGGTTCCTTCCCCTGTTTGGGCCCCGAAGAAGGGGGCTCGGTCATCGTCCGGGTGAAACTCTCGACAGAACGCCGAGTTGGCCGATGCCTGATCCGTTGCACCGGTTTTTCGGACTCGGTTGGGCCCGAGTGTGGGACCGGCTGAAAGATGTTTCATACCAGACAACCACAACATATCCGCAAGATGCAACATCAATCCACAACCATTAGACTGATTCGTCAGAAACTTTACCCATATTGACTCATCCGACAGGCAAAACCCGGTGACACCCTCACGAACACAATCCGCCCATCCCCTGGAGGTCCTCGACAAGGCCCCGTTGCGTGAGCGGATCGCGGCATTGAGTGATGCGCTGCGGGTGGTGCCGGAGGCGGAACGAGAGCCGATCGCACTTCGGCTGTTCGAAGCGGCTTCGGCGGCTCGGGCACCCGAACGGAACCAAGCCCTCGGCCCGGTGGAGCTGCTGACACGGTGGCCGGAGCGGGCGCGGATCCGGCAGGCCGAGACGGCCATGCTCGGGATCCTGAGCGCGTGGGATGCGGTGCCCCCGGAGGCCCGCCCGTTGGCGTGCGGGCTGTCCCGCGATCGGTGGCTGCGGATGGCGGCGCAGGCGGCGGCTTCGCCGGATCCACGGACGCGGGCCGGGGTGGCCCGTTTCGCGGAAGACACTGCCGATCCGGGCCTGGGGCCGCTGGTGTGTGCCCTGCTGCGGGACGAGCAGCAGACGGTCCGCCTGCACGCGGACCGCGCGATGCTGCGACTGGCGATGACCATGCTGACGCATCTGCCCGACGAGTTGCTCGGGGCGGAGTTCGGGGCCATCGCCGATCGCCCGCTGGTGACGCTGGGGGCTGATCCGGCGGTGATCGCGCTGGAACGGGTGGAACTGTGCCGGCACATCGCGGATGCGTGCTGGGCGTTCGCGGAACACCGCTGCCGCGCTCCGTTGATCGCGGCGTTGCTGATCCTGGACCGTCTGCCCGGGGGGACGATGGAGCGGGCGGTGGCGGCACGCATCCGGCGGTTGCTGAACGAGTCGGGCCACCCCAGCCATGCGCCGATCCGCACGGTGCTGCGGAGCACCCCGTCGCCGATGCTGCGCGAGCGGGCGCTGCGGTGGATCGTGCTCGACCCTGTCCGTTCGACCTGCGTGGACCGGCTGAGTTCCGCCGATTCAGTGCAAGAGCACGAGATCGTGCTGCGTCGTGCCACGCTGGCCGTGCGGCCCAGGCGGGCCGATCGGCTGCGCGCGGTTCGGGCGCCAGGCGGAGGGACGGGTGATCGCAAGCACGCCCCCGTGCCGGATGCCCGCACGCTCGCCCGGCTCTCGCCCGAGGCGCGGCGCGGGATGGTCCGCTTTGTCCGCCTCATCGGGCTGGACGAGCAGGCTCGTCGCCCGATCCTGGAGCCCACGCTGGCCGACCCCGATCCGCTGGTGCGGCTGTGGGGCGCGCACGCGGCCCATCCGGCCGACCTGAGCGATTACGCGTTCGATCCGGACACATCGGTCGCCCGATCGGCCGCGCTGCGCTGGTCCGCGCTGGGTGTGGCCGGGCCGCAGTTTGGTTCGGGCGCTTGGAAGCACCGCGGCGAGGTCGCGGCGTTGCTCGGCCGCTCTCCCCATGCTGGCGTGCGTGCGGTGGGCGTGGCCGAGCGGGAGCGGCTGGATCCCTTCGCGGGCACGCCAGCGGGACGGGTGGCGGCCAGACGCTTGTACGAGCGCGATCCCGTGGGCTTTGTGCGCGCGGTGCGCGAGCGTCTGGGCGACGAATCACGGGTGCTCGACGCGGTGATGCTGGTGCGGGCGATCGGGCTGGCGGCTCGGTTCGAGACGGATCTGATGGGGTTGGCGACGACGGATCCGGACGATCGGGTGCGTGCGACCGCGGTGGCCGCGCTGGGGCTGGTGGATTCCGAGCCGGCGCGGCGGATCGTGCGGGCCTCGCTCAACGCCTCCGACCAGCGCGTGCGCTCCAACGCGGTGGAGGCGGTGATCGCGGACGACTCGGTGCTGCTGGAATACAAGGACGATAAGAGCCACCGTGTGCGTGCCAGCGCGGTGCGCCGGCTCCTCAGCCGCCCGATCGAATCCGGCGGTGTGCGAGCCCGAGAGTCGGCGGCGGAGACGCTGGTGCGGATGCTCGGCGACGACCGGGCCGAGCACCGCTTGTCGGGAGCGTGGGCGGCCGAGCGGGTGCTGCTGCCCGAACGGCGTGATGTGCTGGGCGTGGGGTGGCGTCCCGCGGTGCGCCGTGTGCTCGATGCGGCCGAGCGGGATCATGATGCACGGGTCCGCCTGCGGGCCTCGCGTTGCGCACGCCGTCTCGAATCCGCGGGTCCGGTGGGGGGCGCATGAACAGCGAGGCGAGCGTTCTGGTGGTTCCCGGTCAGGCGGATTTCGTGGCGGCTCCGTCCGGCATCGGTGTGTCGGTGCTGTGGGCGGTGCTGCCCGTCATCCTGATCGCGGGTGCGTGGGCTGGGCTCAACGGGCGGCGGCGGCGACGCACCGATCCGCGTGAGCTGGCCTTCCGGCGTCTGATCCATGCCCAGAGCTGGTCCAGGGCGCAGGTGCGTTCGCTGCGGCGGGCCGCGATCGGGCTGGGGTTGGATTCACCGGTCTCAATCGCGCTCAGTCCGAGCCTGACCGCGGCGGTGCTCACGGAGAGCCGGCGTGGTCGGTCCCGCGGGGCTTAATCAAGGCTGGGGTTCGGAAGCGAAGGGGGTTCGCTCTCACAGGTTGCGATCTCGGCGGGTTCCGAGGATTCGGCTTGTTGCAGGCGTGTCCACACGATCGTCCCCCAGTCGTCGTGGTCGCGGAGCACGGTGCAGACCGAGTCGGCGCAGTCGGCCACCATGCCGCACGGGGCAGAGCCGGATCCGCAGTTGAGGTTTCGCGCGTAGGGGGAGGTTTGGATGATGCCGTCGCGGTTGTAGTCCACGGGGAAGCCCAGCACGCCGAGCGGCTCGTACACCGCGTTCTCGTCGATGGAGTTGTTGATGCCCCAGGAATAGTCCAGGGCTCCGTTGCCCAAGGTGTCCCCGTCCGTGTCCACGCCGGTGAACTGGTGGCGGTAGTTCATGACGGAGTTGTAGTTTGGCTTCCAGTTGCGGTTCTCGAACCCGCCATGGCGGAGGCCCAGGTTGTGGCCCAGCTCGTGCATGAGGGTCTGCGACTGATTGAAGCTGGAGAGATAATCGACCATGGTGACCATGAGGTCATCGCCGATGATCTCGGCCACGCCGGACGATCGGTTTGTGGGCGAGTCGTAGCGGTTGGCGAAGACGGCATAGTGGAAGTATCCGACACGGCGAGCATCGAAGTACGCCTGCTTGTATAACGAAAACTCCGCGGGGAACATGATGAACACCGGCGCACCTGGCAGCTGGTTGCCGCCCGTGAACACGCCGCCCTGGCCGTAGTCCAGGTGGATGGTGATCCCGTCCGGCGCGCCGTAGGGGTTTGGCACGGGGGCGTTGGCGAACGCTTCCACAACGCGCTGGACGGCCAGCGCACGCGGGCGGAAGTCTCGGTACACGCCCTCGAACGATCCGGCGAACCAGTCGCACTCGATGAAGATGTCCTTGCGGAGCGGGTCGGCCCCCAGCGCGGGCAGGTCCAGGCCGTCGTAAGTGCCGAAGATCTCGTCCCCATCGCTGAGGCCGTCGCCGTCGGTGTCGGGGTTGAAGGGGTCGGTGCCGGTGGCGAAGGGGCCTCGGGAGACCCCTTCGTTGGTCTCGGCCCAGTCGGGGATGCCGTCGCTGTCGCTGTCGACATCGCAGCCCTGGGTGTAGAAGTTCAGGTACGCGGCCAGGTCGAAGAAGTCGATCCCCCCCGTCCCCCCCGTCCCCCCCGTCCCCCAGGGCGGCGCGATGTCTGCCCGGGGGTCGCCCGCGGCGTGCATCTGGACGAAGCGGGCCAGATCGAAGAAGTTGACCACGCCGAACGGCTCGGCCAAGTCGATGGCGCAGCGCGACCGGGGCTGGTCGAGGTACTGGGCGGACGCGATGGTTGACAACAGGAACGCAGCGCCGACCGTGGCGCGCCCTGGGATTCCCTGCATGGCCACTCCTCCGTGAGCGAACCACACCATATCGGGCCTGTGCTCGCCCGGCGGCCAGTCTTCGGGGCACGAAGGTTTCGTCAGGTCCGCCCGATGGTCAGATCGGTCGCCCCCCCCCCCCGGATCTTCTCGGCGGCCATCTTCTCCCACCCGCTGCCGAGTTCGCCAAGGGGGTCCGGGGGCACGATGTCCACCTTCTTTTCGCCCAGTTTGGCCTGGCCGGATTCGACGCGGGCCTGGAAGTCCTTGCACTCGGCCAGCAGTCGGTCGAGGATCTCCTCCTCGGGCACGGTGGCCACCCGCTCGCCCTGCACATAGATGATGCCCTTGCGGTCACCGGCGAAGACGGCCACATCCGCCCCCTCGGCTTCGCCGGGGCCGTTGACGACGCAGCCCATCACCGCGACCTTCATCGGCACGCGGATCTCGGCGGCGAGCTTCTTGTTGACATCCTGCACGAGGGTGAACAGGTCCACCTGGATGCGCCCGCAGGTGGGGCAGGCGATCAGTTCCGCGCCGATCCGCTCGCGCAGGCCGAGGGTGTAGAGCAGTTCCAGCCCGTCCTGCACCTCGTAGATCGGGTCATTGGCGTAGGAGATGCGGATGGTGTCGCCGATGCCGTTGGCCAGCAGCGTGCCGAGGGCGACCACGGACCGGATGCACCCGGTCTCCTTCGGCCCGGCGTGCGTCACGCCCAGGTGCAGGGGGTGGGGGAAGCGGCTGGCGATCTCGGTGTAGGCGTCGATGACCACCGTCGCGTCCATGGACTTGGCGGAGATGGCGATGTCGAAGAAGTCGTTCTCGTAGAAGATGTCCAGATATTCCTCGAGCTTGGCGATCATGATGGCCAGCATGTAGCCGTGCTTCTGGTGGCTGAAGACCGCGCCGAGTTCCCTGGCTCGCTTCTGCTTGTCCTTGCGCTCGATGATCGAGCCTTCGTTCACGCCCACGCGGATCGGGATGCCCGCGTCCTTGCAGGCGCGGATGACATCCTCGACCTGCGCCCGGTCGGTGATGTTGCCGGGGTTGAGCCGGATCTTGTGGACCCCGGACTCCACCGCTTCGAGCGCCCGCTGGAAGTGGAAGTGGACATCGGCCACGATGGGCACGCTGGTCTGGGCCAGGATTTCCTTGAGGGCGGCGGTATCCTTCTTCTCCGGCACGGCCACCCGCACCACATCCGCACCGGCCGCGTGCAACTTGTGGATCTCGGCCACGCACTTGTCGATGTCCCAGGTGTACCCGGCCGTCATGGTCTGGACGGAGACCGGGGCGGGGGTGGTGGGGGGGGGGGAGGTGTCGGACCCGTTTACCATGGGGTGATTGGCGGGCAGCCCTCCCCCGATGCGGACGATGCCGGTTTTCTCATTGCCGAGTCGGATCTGTCTGGACGGGCGGCGGGTCTGCATGGGGCAATCCTAGCTGCGGCGGTCGTGACCTCTCTCCCCGGTGGCCCGGCTCGCCGAGCCGGGTCTTCTCTGGTGGCATAGGCGTCTCGCCTGTGCGGGCTAGCTTTGCGCAGGCGGGACGGCTGTGCCACCAATCCCTCCCCGCGCACCGCCAGGCCGCAACATTACTCCTGCGCGGCCGGGGGGGAGGGGAGCACGGGAGCGGGCGCATTCGCGTACCGGAGCCGGTACGCGCCGAGCAGGACGAAGCCGAGGAACACGAGAAAACCCGCACTGAACCCGCCGTAGAACGCGGGGAACAGAATGGACTCCGTCTCAAAGTGCATCCGCTGGCGCAGTTCCAGATCGGTCTGGGGCGGGTTGATGATTTTGTGGAGTTCCACGGCGGACCACGCGGCCAGCCAGACGCCGTAGCTCAGCACCCACCCGACCGAGGCCAGCCCGACGATGTGCCACGCGGCGTCGTACCCGATCCGCGTGCCGCGGCCACCCACCCCCGACACCACCTGAAGCCCGAACGCAATAATCCCGGAGAGGATCAGCAGCGCGCCGGCGAGTACCAGCGCGACGAAGGCGTAGACGGCGAAGCCGAACGGGAGAAAAAGCAGGGAGGACCGTTCGGCGGTCGGGATCTGCAGAAGGCAGGCGAACGACCAGCAGACCGCGCTGCAAAGCAGCAGCGTGGGCACGACCATCCCGGAGCGGCGGATACGGTCCAGCCGCAGGGTGTCGAATGTTCGGATCGGGTGGCGCACCGTCCGCCACCATGTCTGGAGGAGCGTGCGGATCGATCTGCGGTTCTGCCACGGCGTGCCGGAGCGGCGCTCGGGCAGGCTCAGGTGGATCGGGCGGCCGCACTCCGGGCAGGGCTCTTCCGTGGGCAGGCCCTCGACCACATAGCCGCACCGCTCGCAGTGCAGCACGAAGGCTTCTTGCGATTGGTCGGTGGAGGTCAAGGCTCGGCCGTCCTTTCCGTTCTTTTCGCGGGGCGGGCGCGGTTGGCGTACCTCAGCCTTTGCAGGCCGAGCCACGCGAAGACCCAGGTGAAAACCAGACCGGTCAGGCAGAACAGCACGCGCGCCGCGGCGTTCAGGAGATCAAGCCACGGAGGCGATCCGCCGTAAAAAACATCGAATTGCTCGGTGATCGGTCTACTCGGATCGTACTCCGTGTAGGGCACGAAGTGGATGGTGTGCAGCACATCCAGCCCGATGGAAGCGACCCACAACATGAATCCAGCGAGCACCCACCCGACACACCCGTGCGCCGTGACCGCGTACCGTGCGGCCCGCGGCATCCGGGCGCGACGAACCCTCGCGATCACGCCCAGACCCCAGGTTTCAAAATGGATCAACAACTGGAGGACCAGCCACGCGATGCCCGCGCTCAGCACGATGACGACGAGCAGCACCAGGAGCGTCGCCTGCCCCGCCCGTGCCGTGTTCGTCGCGCCGTACTGCCACCAGCCCAGCGAAAAGAGAAGCGCGGCGGCGACAGTGGTCCATCGCCTGAGCCGCCGGTCGTGCCGGGGAACCTCCGAGAGGGCATCGAGCGTTCGCAGGGGGTGCAAGAGCGTCCATGCCCAGGTCCGCAAGAGATTGCGGAAGGTCGGACTCCGCTGCCACGGCGTGCCGACCCGGCGTTCCGGCCGGCTCTTTGCGATGGGCCTTCCGCACTCAGGGCAGGCCCCATCCGTGGGCAGGCCCTCGACGACATAGCCGCAGCGTTCGCAGAGCAAGGTGAAGTCATCGTCCAAGCGGTTCGTGGTCATGGTCGCGCCGTGCCTTCTGAAGAATCGCTCGGACGAACCCGGTTGGCGTACCGGAGCCGTCGCAGGCCGAGCCAGGCGAACACCTCGAAGAACAAGGACCCGGCGAGCATCCCGCCGACAGGGATGAGATACCAGGGCCACGGGAGGGCCACCATCGGCCGGGCCTCGAAGGGGGCAAGCGCAATGAAGCCGACCGACGCAAGCGTCGCGCCGATGACCAAGCCCACGCACCCATGCGAGCAGATCGCCACGCATGTGTCGTACCCAATCCGGTATCGCTGATTTCGTGCGATTACCCGGAGTACGGACTGCTCCATGAAACTGAGGAAATAGAGAGATACAAGGACGAAGCAGCCAGAAATGAAGGCCAACACGACCGCGAGGACCAACCAATGGTCATGAAACTTGCCATCATCGACCGAGAGGATGAAGCCGAAGAAGACAGACAGGCCGAGCGCGATGACCGTCGCCGAAGTCAGTATCGACCAGGCACGCAGCCAAGTCGCCGGCTCGTCGGCGTACATCCGGTCAAGCGTGCGGGCGGGACAGAACAGGGTCAGCGCCCAGGTCCGAACGAGGCCACCGCAGGTCGTCTCCCGCTGCCACGGCGTGCCCACGCGCCTTTCCGGCAGGCTCTCGGCGATAGCCTTGCTGCACTCAGGGCAGGCCCCATCCGTGGGCAGGCCCTCGACCACATAGCCGCACCGCTCGCAGAGCAGCGTGTACTCGTCCGTCCATGCCCGGTCGGCGGCCATGCCCAAGCGTAACGGGGGGAAAGCGGGAAATGGCAAAGCGAAAATGGCAAATCAGGAGGGGGGAGGTGGTGGGGGTCGCCGCAGCGGCGGATTCGTGCTACATTGTTTCCCGAGGGAATCCAGTGATCCGTATCCGACGCATCTCGATGTCCGACCCGCTGTACGCCCAAGAGGTGGACCTGCGCACCCGTGTGCTGCTGGCCCCCATCGGGTACTCCATTGACGATTACCGCAACCTGGCCCCCGGGCGGGAGGAACGCTGCGAGCACTTCGTGGCGGTCTTCGATCACCCCCAGGGCGAGCGGGTGCTCGGCACAGCCACCCTCTACGCCCCCCCTCCTCCCCCTCCCCCCCCCTCTCTCCCCTCCGATTCCGAGGAACCCTTCGGAAAGATTTCCCAGGTCTGCGTGGACCCCCAACGCCAGAACGAGGGCATCGGTCAGAAACTGATGATCGCCATCGAGGCCCGGGCCTTTGGCGAACTCGGGCTGCCGGGGCTTTACTGCCATGCCCAACTGATCGCCATCCCGTTCTACGAAAAGATCGGCTGGGAGATCAACTCGGAAACTTTCCTGGAGGCGGGCATCAAGCACAAGCGGATGGAGATCCTCGCCCCCTCGGGCGGAGGCATGGTGCTGGATCCTGAACTGGAGTTCGAGCTGGACTGATGCGTGTGGGGTGGAGTGCGTTGGGTGGGTGCGTGCGGGGGTGGGGGGCACCACTGGCCTCAAGCTGCTCTCCCGGCAATACTTCAGTACCTTGGAATCATTCCAGAGCCAGGCCGTTCCAATGACCATCGGGCTCGAAACCGCCAGGGGGCGGCTGCGCGAGCATGGGGTGCGTCCCACCCGCCAGCGCGAGCTGGTGTACATGACCCTGGCCTGCACCGACACCCATCCCACGGCGGACGAACTGCTGACCGCCGTGCGGCTCGAAGATGCCAGCGTCTCCCAGGCCACGGTGTACAACACGCTGGAAACCCTGACCGGTTGCGGTCTGGCCCGGCGTTTGCCCTCCCGGGCCGCGGGCGGGCCGTGCCGGTATGACGCGGACCTACGGCCGCATGTCCACCTGACCATGCCCGACGGGCGGGTGATGGATGCGCCCCACGGGGTGTCCGAGGCGATTCTGAACGCGTTGCAGGCCCCCGGGCTTTCCGATCTGGGGCTCTCTCCGGAGCAGGTGGCGGGCGTTCACATCGACATGAAGGGCGAGTAAGCCCCCGGCCGTGATGATTCAGGGACCGAGAATCAAGCCGCACGGTGAATGGACCGATGTGGTCTGCCGAAGGGCCTTTTGATTCTCCACGGCCTTTCGGAAAGGCGCACCCACATGCCCGCAGACCCGATCAGCTTGAACCCCATCGACCGGCGCGAGCACGCCCGGTTCCGTGTCAACCCTGGCTACACCCCGGTGGAACTGCGGGTGCATCCCGATGAACAGTTCGTATTCGCGGGGCATATCTATGACATTTCGGAGAGCGGGGTGTGCTTCGAGCTGGATCAGCCGATCCCGCCGGGCAGCCGCGTGTCGCTGAAGATCGAGCTGCCGGGGCACCTGTTCGACAGCGGCCGGGATGTTGGTGGGGTGGGGGGGGAGCAGGGGCGAGCGTTGTTCGTCACGGGCAATGTGGTCTGGTGTGATCTGGACGAGCCGGGGGCATCGCGCATGGCGGTGGCCATCACCCGGTTCGACCGGGCGGGGGACCGGGAACGCCTCGTCCGGGCGTTGACCGCCGGGCGGTACCTGCGGGCGGCGTGAAACATTCCGTTTGATGGCAAGGAACATGCGCCCCAGGCCCCTAGGCTTGGGGCGTGTTTGTTGATCGCGCACGCATCATGGTCAAGGCCGGCAAGGGCGGGGATGGGAAACTGTCCTTCCGCCGGGTCAAGTACAACCCCAAGGGCGGTCCCGATGGCGGTGACGGCGGGCGGGGTGGTGATGTCATTCTGGCCGCGGACGATGGGCTCAACACCCTGATCGACTTCCGGGGCATTTATGAGTGGAAGGCCCAGCCGGGTGAGCCGGGCGGTTCCAAGAACTGCACCGGGGCCAACGCCGATCACATGACGATCCGCGTGCCCGCGGGCACGATGGTCTACGACGAGGAGACCGGAGAACTGCTGGCCGACATCGGGCCGGGCGAGTCGGCGGTGATCGCGCGGGGCGGGCAGGGCGGGTTCGGCAACGACCACTTCAAGACCTCGGTCAATCAGGCCCCACGCCACGCGACCCCCGGCGAGCCCGGCGAAGAGCGGGCGCTGCGTCTGGAACTGAAGATCATCGCGGAGGTGGGGCTGGTGGGCCTGCCCAACGCGGGCAAGTCCAGCCTGCTCAAGACGGTGACGCGGGCGGACCCGAAGATCGCGGACTATCCGTTCACGACGCTGTCACCGCAGCTCGGCATCGCGGGGCTGGACAACGAGCGGCGGATCGTGATCGCGGACATCCCGGGCCTGATCGAGGGCGCGGCCGAAGGCGCGGGGCTGGGGCACGATTTTCTGCGGCACATCGAGCGGACACGGGTGATCGTGCATGTGCTGGACATCCAGCCGCCCGATGGCTCCACGCCGGCGGAGAACTACCGCACCATCCGCAAGGAACTGATGGGCTACTCCAGCCTGCTTGCCGAGAAGCCCGAGCTGATCGCGCTCAACAAGCTCGACATGCTCGGGGGCGAAGACGAGTGGGAGGACGCGGTCAAGGCGCTGCGGGCCGAACTGAAGCTGGACGCCCGCCAGGAGATCGTCGGCATGTCCGGCGGCATCGGCGTGGGGACGCGGGAACTGCTCGACAAACTCTGGTCCATGCTGCACAAGGCCGAGGAGACGGTGGAGGGGTGGCCGGGGCTGAAGGCTTGAGCGGGGGAAGACTGAACGCGGAGGCCGCGAAGGCTCCGTTCAGCAAGCTTGCTCGGTGAATGCAATAGACGCTGTGGCAAGGATCCCCTCGATGCCCAGGCGGATTCATCCGTCGCCGAGCCCACACCAGTCACAGGCACAAGAAAGAGGGTTTCCGGCTCGTCGGTGCTTGCAAGCGGCGGAGGGCAAGTTGTGTCGCTCGGCCGCTCCCTTGGAGTCGTGGCGTGTCGATCAGGTCACGCCCGATGTTCAAGTGGTACCCGTATCAGCTCGGGATCCGCTGATTCTTTTTCGCCCTTCGGGTTGTCGCGTTTCAAACGCTCTGAACTCGACTCTTCGCACGCTGTGTTCAAAACACCAGCACCGAATGCACCGGCGCGAACCGCGCCATCCGGTCCCGGCCCCTCAGGAAGTCCAGTTCGATCAGCACTGTGATCCCCGCGATGGTCGCCCCGGTCTTTTCCACCAGTTCGCACGAGGCCTGCATGGTGCCGCCGGTGGCCAGCAGATCGTCCACCATCAGCACCCGCTGTCCGGGGCGCACGGCGTCGGCGTGCATCTCCAGCCTGTCCGTCCCATACTCGAGCGCGTAGTCCACGCCGTGCACCGTCCGAGGTAGCTTCCCCGGCTTGCGCACCGGCACGAACCCCGCTGACAGCGACTGCGCAATCGCGATCCCGAAGATGAACCCCCGGCTCTCGGCCCCCAGCACCATGTCGATCCGCTGGCCCCGGAACGGGTTGCACATCAGCTCCACCGCCAGCGCCAACGCGCCTGGATCCGCCAGCAGCGGTGTGAAGTCCTTGAACAGGATCCCCGGCTTAGGGAAGTCCGGCACATCGGCGATCAAGGAACGGAGACGGTCAACAGCGCGGGTATCCATGACGGGGAGGATACCGCTCCCGTGACACCCGCGATGCAATCGCGGGATTCTTGATCCGGTCCGGCGAACCGCGGACGACGGAGCATCGGGCAATCATCCGGCTGACACGGATCAACCCGCCTCGCAGCCCTATTCCCAAGATCCCTCAACCAGGATCCGAAAATCTTCCCACCATGCCGGCGGTTTCTCCTGGTTGCGTACTGTTTTCCAGAGAGGGGTGAACGCCGCCCGGCACTCGGGAGTAGGGCGGATCCAGCCCCGCACCCCGAAGTGCTTCTGCCACGCCGCCAGCAAGTTCCATCCAAGAGCGCGCACGCCCGCCTCGTCCGAAGATATCGCGGCCAAAAAATCGGGCAGCGGATCCCAGCCCCCTCGCCTGCCCAGAGTTTTCAATGCCGCAATGCGTCCCTTGGGTGTGCCCGAGGCCAGAATCTCTCGGGCTAGTGTGACCCAGAGGTGAGATGGGATAGCCGCCAACACGGTTGCCACCGCCCGCCTCGCTCGGCCGCTCGGGTCATCGAGCAGCCGGACGGTCTTCGCTGCGGCCTCCTCCCCGCCCAAATGTGCGATCGCTTGCGCTGCTTCAGCCCGGATGTAGCCCGATGGATGCCCAAGAAGCTGGAAGAAGGTATCGACATCCCCGGCGTTGCCGGTTTCCGCCAAGCACCCGACAACCCCCGCGGAAAGCTCCTCCGCCGATGAAGTTGCAATCCGCCGGCGGCAAGCCTATGAAAAGTCGAACGCTCCCGATCGTTCGGCTGCATATCGCGCCGAACGCCGCACCGGGCGGATATCGGAGAAGCTTAGTGCAATGAGTTCATCGCGAAACTCCGCGCACCCTCGATCATCAAGCGAACGGATGATGATCCGCGACACCATTGTCGATCGGTCCGACAGCAAAGTGAGCAGGGTATCCCGCGTGGGGTGTACCTCGCGCCGCGCAATGCACCCCGCGAGCCAGCGTCGGATGCTGGGGCTGGGGTCCGCTGAGGCTCGCGCGACCAGTTTCGGCCGTTGTTCAAGCTCTGATTTCAGCACGCGGTAGGAGAAGATCCGTTCGTTCACATCAGCCGAGTCCAGCCCCGCTTCTACAACCGACTTGCCGACAGAAGACCGAAGGAACGAGTACATCTCGTCTTTGAACCAGCCGAGATCCGTTCTCCCGAGCCGGTCGATCCGCTCGATCAGGGCGTGATGGGCCATCAGGCTCATCGCATCGCCGGATTTCGTCCGCGATCGAAGCAGTCGAACCGCCGCATCCGCAACCTGAGGCACCCAATCACCCAGCCGGATCAGCGCATACGGCACCGATCGCGGATGATCGAGACCGAGCATGGCTTCCAGTGCGGCCTGCCTGGCGTGCCCGTTGGCGCCGAGCGATGCGAGCCCAAGCAGCTCAACGGCGTCATCCGAGTCCCAGGCCGCAAGTTTGGCGACATCCGCCGGCAAGATCCAAAGCGGCCTCAGATCCCGATCGAGGCGGATCCAGTCGTCTGGCCTGACGGTCCGCATGGTGGCGGCAAAATCCGACGCAAGCTCAGCGGGAGCGTCCCCACCCAGTCTGACCAGAGCCTCGAAGGTGTCCGCAAAGGCTTCGGGTTGATCCAGCCCATCATGCGTCCGAGGCAAGGGTGTCCCTGTCCGAAGGAGTCGTTTCAGATAGAGGATCAAGCTGTTCAAGTGGGAGCCTGCAAAAAAAGAGTGAGTCCAAGCGAGATCGCCCAAAGGGTACCATGACCCACCCGTCGCGGTCGAATGCCCCTCATACCATCCCCCCGTGTCCCCCGACCTGACCCAACCTCTGGCCTCCCTCCCCCACACGCTGCAACTCCCGTTGGTCCCACGCGCCCCCGCGCCCATCCCCGTCCACCTGCGGCCCCCCGGCTCCAAGAGCCTGACCAATCGTGCCCTTCTCCTTGCCGCACTGGCCGAGGGCGAGTCCACCCTCACGGGCGCGCTCGTCGATGCCGACGACGCCCAACGCATGTTGGCGGCCGTGCAGACCTTGGGCGCGAAGGTCGCCGTGGACGGCACGACCGTCCGCATCACCGGCGTCGCCGGACGCTGGAAAGTCCCGCCCGAGGGCGTGACGATCGACCTGAACAACGCCGGAACAGCCACCCGATTCCTGGCCGCCAGCGTGCTGGCCAGCCCGGCCCCGATCACCGTCACTGGCAATGCCCGGATGCAGCAACGCCCCATTGGGGAACTCATCTCCACCCTCGAACGCCTGGGCGTGCAGGCTGAATATCTCGGCACGCCCGGCTGCCCGCCCGTCCGTCTCACTCCCCCCCCCCCGCGGGGTGGTGGGGGGGAGCAAGAATCCCGGGGCCGCACCGTCGAGATCCCCACCACCCAGTCCAGCCAGTTCATCTCGGCGTTGCTCCTGGTCGCCGCCGTTGTCCCCGGCGGCCTGACCGTCCGCCTCACCGGCGACATCACATCCGCCTCCTACATCCGCATGACCATCGGCCAGCTCGACCAGCTCGGCGTGCCGGTGAAGTTTTCCGAAGACCTCCGCGTGATCCGTGTGATGCCACCGCGGGACGGTTTGTGCCGCTTCACCACCGACATCGAGCCGGACGCCTCCGCCGCGTGCTTCTGGTGGGCCGCGGGCGCGCTCCGCCCGGATCGGCGCATCTTCGTGGATGCCCTGCCCGCTGATTCCTTGCAGGGCGATGCCGTCTTCCCCACCGTTCTTGAATCGATGGGATGCACCATCCGACGCGAGGGCAACGCCGTGGCCGTGGTCGGTCCCGCGCCCGCCTTGCTGCGCCCTGTCATGGCGGATCTCAAGGACATGCCCGACGCCGGCCCCGCGCTCAGTGTGGTGTGCGCCTACGCCAGCGGCCGCAGCGTCCTCCGCGGCGTGCGCACCCTGCGCGTCAAGGAGACAGACCGCATCGACGCCATCGCCACCGAACTGGCCAAAGTCGGCGTGGCTGTCACCGGCAACCTCAACAACGATCCCGACGCGATGGCCGTGGATCCTGTCTCCGTGGGCCGTGGTGAATCCCCCGTCGCCTTCGATACCTACGACGACCACCGCATGGCCATGTCTCTGGCTCTGGTCTCACTCCGACACGAAGGCGTCACCATCAACGACCCCCAGTGCGTGGCCAAGACCTACCCAAACTTCTGGCACCACTGGCACCGGGCATTTTTCGCCTGACCCCGAAGAAGGCCAGTACGCAGAGGTGCAGAGGTCGCGCAGAGGGCGCGGAGGAGATTTTCAACGCGAAGCCCGCGAAGCGGTCTGGCGGACACCCACCCCTTCTCCGAGCCTTGCTTCATCAATCAGATTCGAGGATGCAAGACAGAGATCCTTGTTCCAGTCCACGCTTCGTGCCCTTCGCGATCTTCGCGTTCAAAAATCCCCCTCCGCGCCCCCTCCGCGCCCCCTCCGCGCCCCCTTCGCGCCCTCTGCGCGACCTCTGCACCTCAGCATACCTCTTCTTCTCTCCCCCCCCCCCCCCCCCCCCCCCCCCCCCCCCCCCCCCCCCCATCCCACCGCCGCCAGCACCCCCGCCTCTTCCAGCAGCACGCCCACCCGATGCCGCCACAAGCAGCGTTCACCGACCCACGCCCGCGCGCGGGCCGCCATCGAGATCGACCCGTCCGGGTCCGCCAGCAGCGCCTCGCACGCGGCCCGCGCCGTCTCCGGGCGTCCGGCGTCGTACAACCCGCACAGTCCCGAAAAATCTCGGCGAACCAGCAGCCGATCGTCCGACACCGCCGCGCACCCGGCGGCCATCGCCAGCATGATCCGTTCCGAATAACTGTGGACAAACTGCGTCGGTCCCCAGGCCAGCCCCACGCGCCCGCGCCCGAAGGCCGTATGAACATCCGCGTAATCGGCGCGCCCCGCGTACTCGATGCTTCCGGTACACACCTCGCGCCATGCCTCCGATCCGAACACCCCGACCTTCAGCCCTTGCAGCGACTGCACCGCTCGCATCCGCCGGATGCGGTTCGTCATCGCCACGCACACCCGCCAGAATGCCTGGGCCGTCGCCCACTCGCCCGTGATGACGCTGCGTGAGCCCATGACCAGATCCATCGCTTGCAGATAGCCCACCCCCGCGTCGGCCACCATCACGGCCACGATCTCGCGCACCATCGCCTGGATTTCGGGCGTCATCCGCGCGAACGCCTCCCGGATCCCCTGTTCGCCCATAATCGAGCCGGTCACCACGACATCGAACTCGCGTGCGTCCCACGCCTGGCGTGAGATCGCCTCGGACCCGCACAACACCGATGCCGGGATTCCGTGCCCCATCCACGCATGCACCAGCCCCGGCCACCGCATCCGCAGCAGATGCACATCGTCCGCGCAAGGCAGACAGACCCGCAGATTCCCCAGCCCGTCCGCCCCTCGCCTCGCCCAGTCATCGATCGCGGCGTGCGGCATCGCGAACGGGTGATCCACGAACACCTGCGCCGCCCTCAACCCGCTCCCGGGTTCCCACAAGGCCCTTGGAAACGCATCCAGGGTCACCGGCGCATTGAAGAACACGAATACCCCCCCCTCTGGGTGGGGGTCCACCGCCAGGTTGATCATCCGCGCATCATGGCCCGCTTCGACCAGCCCCTCGCACAACTCGCGGGCCATGGTCCCCAGCAGCCCATACGCCGACTCGTACCGCGCGTGGATCCAGACTGCTTCGCTCATGTCCCTTCACATCGACCGAGGGCTCCCCAGTTCACCACATCCCGGAGCGGGGGCCCGAGTGTGGGGCCGAGTGTGGGACCGAGTTTCACTCGGCCTCTTCTCCCGGGTGGCACAGGCATCCCGCTCATGCTCCCGCCTTCTCCCCCGGGCTTCCGTCGGAGGTGCCCGTAGGGCGGAGGGGAGTTCGCCTGCATGAGCCGCGGGCTTAAGCCGCGCGGTCCCAGCAACTTCTCGACGCCCCCTCCTTCCGCCTCCGCGCCCTCTGCGTGACCTTCGCGTGCTCAGCGTACCTCTTCTTCTCCCCTCCTCACCGAGCCTCCACCCCGTCAAACCCGATCCGAACCGGCACGATCAACCCGTCGGCATCAAACTCCAGCCGCTCCATGCACACCACCCGATGGTTCCGATCCGTCTCCCCCAGGGGTCGTCGGTGATACACGATCACCCACTCGTTATCGCCTACCTTCAGCACGCTGTGATGCCCCGCCCCCGTCGCCACTTCGGGATCCTGCGCCAGAATGACCCCCACCCGCTCGAACGGCCCCAGCGGCGAGTCCGCCACCGCGTACGCCACCCGATAGTCCGGCCCCGTCCACCCGCCCTCTGACCACATGAAGTAGTACTTCCCATCGCGGAAGAGCATCGTCGGCCCTTCGACATACCCCTCGGGCGTCACCTCACGGAACACCGCGCCGTCCTCGAACGGCACGAACCCCGTGAAGTCATCGTTGAGCATCGCCACATTGCAATGCCGCCAGCCGCCGTAGTAGATGTACCACCGCCCGTCCGCCGGATCCCGGAACACCGCCTGGTCGATCGGCTGCGCCCCGTTGTGGAACCGGTCGATCAGCGGCTTGCCAAGGTAGTCCAGGAACGGCCCCTCCGGCCGATCGCTGACCGCCACCCCGATCCCTCCCCCCCTCGGCTCGTCATCGTTCTGGATGTCGTTGGCCGCGAAGAAAAGGAAGTACCGCCAGTCCTTCTCCGCGATGCACGGCGCCCACATCGCCCGCCACGCCCAGCCCACCCGCTCCGAGTCGAGGATGCGTTCATGCTTCGTCCAGCGGACCAGATCCGGCGACGAGAACGCATCAAAGTGCAACTGATCGTTGTACGGAGCCGAGAAGGTCGGATAGACCCAGTACACGCCTCCAAACACCGCCGAATCCGGGTCCGCGTACCACCCCGGAAAGATCGGATTCCCCGACATCCGCGTCCCTCCTCCGCCGCACCCCACCAACAAGAGCAGAACGGTCAAAGTCAACAACCCGCGTCCAAACATGCTGCCTCCTCCGGCCGACTGTCACGGCCCCGTGAATGTGTTGCTCGTGCGCACCCGCGCGTCGCCCGGCACGGGTTCCAGCAGAACATACCCGTTCACATCTCGCGTCACGAGCGGATGGCCCCGGTGGTCCAGATCGATGAGAAACCCGATGCACGGCGCCGGAGTCTCGGGCAAAGGGGAAGTCAGATACACCCCATGCCGGACCCCCATCTCATCCAACCGCTCCGAGATCGCATTAGCCCCCTCCAGCCCATCGATCGCCCGCTCGATCACGGCCGCCACCACCTCCGGCTCCAGGTCCGCCCGATACCGCCCGAAGTACCGCTTCCAGTCCCGCGCCTCGCCGCTCGCATACGGAGCACGATCCGCCACCGCCCCGGCATCCAGCCCGCTGGGCGACGCGCACCCGCCAAGTAGCAGCACGCACGCAACCAACAACCCGCAAGCAACACGCATCTTCACTCCTCCACCAACGCCCAGATCCCCGCCTCCAACGCATCCACCACCCCAGCCATGAACCCGAAGTCCAGCGTGTCCGCCGTGTCCGTTGGCCGGTGGTAGTGGGGGTTGCGGAAGTTCGAGGTGTCCGTCACCATCACCGCCGTGAAGCCGGACAGCCAGTAGTTCCCGTTGTCCGAGCGCCAGATATCCCGCAGCACCGGCGGCAGCGCGACCGGAACCACCGGCACCCTTCCCGCGCCGACCATCGCCGCACCCAGCCGATTCACCAGCTCGGTGTCCCCCGTCCGTCCGGCGACCGCGATGAAGTCCCCCCGGTCCGGCAGATTCATCCCGCGCGCGATCGGCGAGTCCGACGGGAACGGGTACTTCTGCGACCCCGGTGTTGAGTCCGCGTACCCCAGCATCTCCAGTGACAGCATGGCCACGATGGTCTCGCCCCGCTCCCGCGAGTATTCCGCGCTCACGCGGCTGCCCATCACGCTGCCCCGACTGTTCGCCCCCTCCTCGTTCGTGAATGCCACGAACCGCAGCGTTCGGGCCGTGTCCACCCCCGCGAACCGCTGTGCGAGTTCGAGCAACGCGGCCACTCCGCTCGCGTTGTCATCCGCCCCCTGCGTATTGACCTCGGTGTCGTAATGCGCCCCGATCACCACGATCTCATCCGCCACCCCTCCCCCCCCTCCCCCGACCCCGCGCCGCTCCGCGATCACATTGAAAGCCGACCCCTCCCGCACCGGGACATCCTCCCGCCACACCCGATACCACCCCCCGCCCATCCCCTCCAGCCGCCGCTCGACCCAGCCCCCCGCGGCGTTCAGATTCCCCCGAGCCCGCGCGCTCCGTTCCCCGAACCCCTCACTGAGCACCCGCACATCCACTTCCAGCCGAGCCTCCAGCGACAGCTCCGCAGCCTCACCCTCCCCAACCCCCGCCGTCTCAACCCCTTGCGCTCCCGCCCCCACGCAACCGCCCAGCCCGACCATACCCATCCCCACCCCGCACCACGCTGCCCAAGCCCAGATCTTCACGGGAAACCTCTTCCTGATGGCGAATGGCCGATCCCTGATCCCTTCTATACTCCCCTCGCAGGATACCTCCAAACCCCCCCTCTTGCCCCAGAAGAGAGAGAGCCATCCCATGACCACCGCTTCCGCCGCTCCGATCACCATGACCGACTCGGGCCTCCAGGTCCCGAACCACCCGATCATCCCCTTCATCGAGGGTGATGGCACCGGCCCGGACATCTGGAACGCCTCGGTCAAGGTCTTCGATGCCGCGGTTGAGAAGGCATACAACGGCGAACGCAAGATCGCCTGGCACGAGACCCTCGCCGGTGAGAAGGCGTTCAACGCCACCGGCGAGTGGCTGCCCGAGCAGACCCTCGAGGACTTCCGCACCTACCTCGTCGGCATCAAAGGCCCGCTCACCACGCCCACCGGCGGCGGCATCCGCTCCCTGAATGTCGCCCTCCGCCAGATCCTCGACCTCTACACCTGCCTCCGCCCCGTTCGTTACTTTGAGGGCGTGCCCAGCCCCGTCAAGGCCCCCGAGCTGACGGACATGGTCATCTTCCGTGAGAACACCGAGGACATCTACGCCGGCGTCGAGTTCGAGCAGGGCACCGAGGACTGCGAGGAGTTCCGCAAGCTCTTCAAGAAGCACTTCGAGTCGCGCTACGAGAAGTTCCGCTTCCCCAAGACGAGCGGCTTCGGCATCAAGCCCGTCAGCCAGAAGGGCACCGAGCGCCTCGTCAAGGCCGCCATCGACTACGCCATCGCCAACGGCCGCACCTCCGTGACGCTTGTCCACAAGGGCAACATCATGAAGTACACCGAGGGCGCGTTCATGAAGTGGGGCTACCAGGTTGCCAAGGACCACTACGGCGCGGTCGAGCTTGACGGCGGCCCCTGGCTCACCATCGACCGCCCCGCCGATGCCCCCCAGATCACCCACATCCCCACCAACAACGGCAAGGCCAAGGCCGACCCCTCCAGGATCATCATCAAGGATGTCATCGCCGACGCCTTCCTCCAGCAGATCCTCACCCGCCCCGCCGAGTACGATGTCGTCGCCACCATGAACCTCAACGGCGACTACATCTCCGACGCGCTGGCCGCGTGCGTGGGCGGCATCGGCATCGCCCCCGGCGCCAACATCAACTACGACACCGGCCACGCCATCTTCGAGGCCACCCACGGCACCGCCCCCAAGTACGCCGGCAAGGACCAGGTCAACCCCGGCTCGGTCATCCTCTCGGGCGAACTCATGCTCCGCCACCTCGGCTGGCACGAGGCCGCCGACCTCATCATCAAGGGCATCGAGGGCGCCATCGCCGCCAAAACCGTCACCTACGACTTCCACCGCCTGATGGACGGCGCCACCCTCCGCAAGTGCTCCCAGTTCGGCGACGACATCATCAAGCACATGGGGTGAAGGAGACTAAATGATAGATATAGAACAACTCTTAGAACTTTTGAGAGATCACGAGTCAGATAGAGTAGAGATGACTGTTTCTACTACAAATGTGACTAAGTTTGGAGAAGCTATTTGCGCATTTTCAAACGACATGGCCAACCATGGGCGACCGGGCTATCTGATTATTGGCGTTGACGACAACGCCAGAGTTGCCGGCGTGGATATCACCGACCAAGTGTTGCAAAACATTGCATCACTAAAGGACAGCGGCCAAATCTCACCGATGCCCACCATGAGTGTTGGCAAGTTTGACCTCCAGGGTGGAAGTGTCGCGGTCGTGGAAGTGCATCCATCGCCACTAGCTCCGGTGCGATACAAGGGGGTTACGCACATTCGTGTAGGGCCGAGAAGGGCACGAGCCTCGGCCCAAGACGAGCGAGTTCTTATCGAGCGTAGAGTGGATGCTGCAAAAACATGGGATGCTAGACCATGTCTCGGAACAACTTTAGAAGATTTATCCCTTGATCTGTTTAAGTTAGAGTATCTTCCCAATACCGTCGATAGAGATGTCATTCGTGAGAATGGGCGAGATGTCCACGAGCAGCTGGCGGCCTTGCGAATGTTTGACTCGGCAAGTCAGTGCCCGACAAATGTAGCAATTTTGCTATTTGGGAAAAATGTCACAAGCTTTGTTCCGGGAGCATATATTCAGTATGTGAAGTATGATGGGACTTCTCAGGCTGCCAACCCTATCGAAGAACTCCGGATGGAAAATACTCTGGCAGCGGTTTTGCGTGAGCTAGACTTGTTGGCGAAGAGGATTTCGCGACGGTATCCAGTTCGGCAGGATGATCTCCGAGATCGCGATTTTTTCTTGTATCCGGAAATATCCTTGCACGAGATTTTCATGAATGCCGTTATCCACAGAAACTATGATGGGTCTGGCTCGCCTGTTCAGATTAATGAGTTCTCGGATAGGATTGAGATTACGAATCCTGGGTCACTTTACGGGGATCTCTCTCTCGACCATTTTCCAGGGGGGACATCTTACAGAAACCCTCTTGTCGCAGATTCTGCAAAAGCACTTGGGTTTGTGAATCGATTTGGGCGTGGTGTTTCTTTGACTCAGCGACACTTGGCGGATAACGGTAGCAATCCTGCTGTTTTTCGAGTTGGTGAAAATCATTTCCAGGTGATGATTGAGGCGAAGCGATGAAAACAGTGGCCTTCTTCAACAATAAGGGCGGCGTTGGTAAGACATCGCTCGTTTACCATCTCGCATGGATGTTGTCTGAACTGGGCCACAGCGTATTGGCTATCGATTTGGATCCCCAGTCCAATCTTTCAAGTGCATTTCTTGAAGAAGAAGAGCTGGAGCGGCTGTGGCCTGTCGGCGAGCATCCCCAGACAATTTTGGGGGCGGTGCAGCCACTAATCGAAAGGCTTGGCGACATCAAGAGGCCGGTGCCGGTGCGAGTTAAGAAGAACCTTCATTTAGTTGTGGGCGACTTAGGGCTTAGTGTATTTGAGGACCGACTTTCCGAGGCGTGGAAAACATGCCTTGATGACAATCTTGCCAACTCAGGCGATGGATTTAGAGTTATGACGTCGTTTTATCGAATTCTTAAGAATGCTTGCGAGGACAAAGACGCTGAAATTGCCTTGATTGATGTCGGTCCAAATGTGGGTGCAATGAACAGGGCTGCGATGGTCGCTGCTGACTATGTTGTTATTCCCCTTGGGGCTGACCTGTTTTCCCTGCAAGGCTTAAGAAACCTTGGTCCTACCCTGCGTGGCTGGCGGAGAGGCTGGGAGACGCGGAGGGATGTGGCGACGAATCCTGTTTCAGACATGCCGCACGGTTTGATGAGGCCTTTGGGATATGTGTTGCTGAATCCGTCCGTACGGAGCAATCGGCCTGTAAAATCGTATGCAAAATGGGCTGATCGGATTCCTGATATTTACTATAGTGAAGTTCTCGGTTTATCAGAATCTCCGGCGCCTTCTCGAGAAAATGATCCATCGTGCCTCTCGATGATGAAGCATTACAAAAGCTTGATGCCAATGGCGCAAGATGCTAGGAAGCCGATGTTTGCACTAAAATCATCAGATGGCGCTATCGGCGGCCATGCTGCGGCTGTTCAGGACTGTTACGAACAGTTTGAGGATCTGGCGAATAAAATCGTTTCCTTGGTTGTGTAACTTTCGTTGCCATGATTTTGATGTGCATGGTCTGAAGAAGCCGGGGCTGCGCTTTCCTCCACGAGCAACTTCGAGTCATGGATTCCAAAGCCATCTCCGAATCTCTCCTCCTCCTCGAACACGCTCACCTCACCCCCAGCGTCCACTCCTCCCGCGCCGCCCTCGAATCCCTCCTCCACGACTCCTTCACCGAGATCAGCCCCAGCGGCCGCCTCCGCCCCCCTCTCCCGCCGGGGGGGCCAGCGGGAGAGGGCCGGGGTGAGGGCTACCCCCTTCTCCCCGGCCTCCCTCTTCCCCCTCCCTCCCCTCCTCATCCCAAGTGGCAAGTCCCACTCGACATCCCCTCCCGTGCGCCACCTGCGCAACCTCCAAACAACCCCCTTCCAACCCCGCCCCTCCCCCAGTATGCTCGCCCCCATGAGCATCGAATCCCCCCAGCGCATCGCCAAAGCCGACCGCCTCCAGGCCAGCGTCTACGGCCCCCAGGTCGTCGAACACCGCCCGCCCTACATCACCCCCCGCCGCCCCGAAACCGAACCCATCGAACGCTTCTCCGACGAGCAGTTCGGCTTCCTGATCGACAAACTCCTCGAAGACTGGGACAGCCCGACGCTCTCCGAACTCGGCCTCTGCCGCGCCCACAGCATCACGCTGGAGGAACTCGACGCCATCACGGATGATGATGATTTCCAGCGCGCCCTGGCCCTGGTCCGGCGCATCCGCGCCAAGCGGCAGGAGGAGCGCCAGGCCGCGGCCCACGCCGCCGTCTTCGACCGCCTGCTCCGCCTCGTCAGCCAGACCAGCGACACCACCACGGCGACGAAGGAAGTCCGCCTCGCCTGCAAACAACTCACCGACTTCATGTCCGAGGGTGGCACGGCTCGCCGAGCCGTGTCTTCCGCTCCCGCCCACGACGAACCCGCGGAGCGGGGGGCTTCCAGCCCCCCGATCGCCCGCAGGGCGATGTCCCTTCTCGTGGAGCCGACTTTCAATCGGCCATCTCCCCGTGGTGCCGACTCCCACCCGGCCTCCCCCGTGCCACTGACCCCGTCTCCGGGGTCAGTGTTCCCCCCACAAGCCCCAACACCCACCCGACACCCCCAACCCGAGCACACGACGAGCCTGGAGCGCAAGATCTCTGACCACCCCGCAGCCTGAGCAACCCCCACCGCCCCCCCTCCGTCGCTCCGTCGCTCATCGCTCCGTCGCTTCCACCCCTCACCCCACCCACCCCATCTCCACCGCCCCCACCCCAAACCCTGCCCGCTCAAAGAACCGCTTCCCCCCCGCGTTCCCCGCGGCCACCAGCGCGCGCATCCCCACGCCCTCCGACTCCGCCCACGCCCGCGCCCGCCCGACCATCGCCTCCGCCGCCCCGGTCCCCCGCGCTGTCGGCTCCAGATACAGGTCATGCACATACACGCACGCCGTGGCCCAGTACTTCGGCTCGGCCGGCATCAGCTCCGCGATCATGTAGCCCGCGGCCGCGCCCCCGACCTCGGCCACCAGCGCCATCACCCCGGAACCCTCGCGCCCCTGCGCCAGCCACGCCCGGTACGCCGGCTCGGTCGCTTCGCTCACGCCGAACCGCCCCGCGTCCCACCCGACATGCGCCGCGGCCAACGCCGCCTGCATCCGCAGAACCGCCTCCACATCCCCCGCCCCCGCCTCCCGGATCACCGCGCCCATGCCGACCTCCCACGATACCCGCTCCGCGCTTTCCCTCCCTCCTTCATTCTTCCCTGATGGCGAATGGCCGATCCCTGATCCCTCCCAAAAACGACAGCGGGCCGCGACCAACGCCGCGGCCCGCTGAGGCAAGATCAGATGATCAAATCAGCGACGACGACGCACGCCGACCAGACCGCCAAGGCCCAGCAGGGCCATCGCGCCCGGCGCGGGGACCACGGTGAAGTCCAGGCGGATGCGGGTCAGATCCTCACCGGTCTGCTGCACCCAGAAGGCGTACTCACCCTCGCCCAGCGAGCTGAGCCCGCCGGAGAGATCGCTCAGCAGGTCGGTGCCGACCAGGTTGTCCGAGGTAATCAGCCAGCCCGCCAGAGGCGCGGGGTTCGGGGCGGCAGGATCGACGGTCACGATCGGCCCGAACTGCAGCCCGACGAACCCGGCCGCGTCAAAGCCGCCGTTCGGGTTGGACGCCTCGGACAGGATGATCGAGGTCAGGCTCTGCCCGGCCCCGATGACCACCGTGAAGTAGTCGCGGTCCCCGCCCTCGTCCGGGAAGTTGGAGAACACGGTCTCACTGATGACGCTGCTCACGCCATTGCTCAGCACGAACACATTGGGGTTGAACCGATCGTCGGACAGATCCCCGTCCACGGCGTCGTCCCAGATCACCAGGCCGCCAGCGGAAGCGATCGAGCCGACCAAGGCCACAGCAGCCAGACCGGCCGCGTTCTGAATACGCATCTTTCTCTCCTCTTTGAAATCTCTACAACGACAGCAGCAGCCGGAACCGACCACCACGCTCCATCCGAGAGAGATCATGCCCCGGATGCACGCTTGTTCCAGTCGGACGGACAAAAACCTTGGTTGCAGGCCCGATCAGGCCCGCAAATCATGATCCCCCCGGGCGGCCCGGGACTGGTTGACCATCACCAGAGCGGGTGGGTGATCCGCGATGGTCCGAACCAGTTGACTGGATGAAACACCCAGTCTAAGCCCCGCCTTCTTCGGGTCGTACCCGCAGGCATCAAGCACATCCAAGGCCTCGGCCAGCATGGTGGGGTAATCCCGGTGCTTCGTGCTCAACACGATCCGCCCGCCCTTTGTCCGCTCGCGCCACAGCGCTGACCGGATCTCCCCAGCGGGAACCCCCACCCGCACCCCCACGGCCAACGCCAGCCGCAACCGGCGCAACGCGACCCCCTTGTTCTCCTCCGCGCTCCGCCGCTCAGAAGCCTGTGCCGCGATCCCCGTCGGCGTGTGGGTCAGGACGACGGCGGTCTGGTTGTTGTGCCGGTGCTGCCCACCCGGCCCGGTTCCCCGGGTGTGGTGGACGGTGCAGGCCGCGAGCAGGTCGTGGTCTTCCAGCCCGGCGGGGTGGACGGCGCGCAGTGCCGGCTTGTCGAGCGAGGCGAACAATCTGGCGATCGGGTCGTCCATGAGGGGGAAGCAAGTCGGGGTCAGCCGGGCTGGGCGGCGCGGAGCAGTTCGGCCACTGGCTCCAGGCGGCGGGCGTACCGGTCGGCCTGGTCGGCGGCCGACGGGCGCAGTCGCGGGCCGGGGACCGTGGCGTCAAGACCCAGTGCGCCCATCACCCGGCCCATCTCGGCGTTGCTGTCGGCCATCAGGCCCTCGCGCGTCGTGCCGACCACGGTGTGGCCCATCCCGGTGAGCAGTCGCTCCCAGTGATCGGTCAGCCGGATGAAGTCGGCCGCGTATGCCGCGGTCGAGCCGATCTCCTTGCCATATGGGTAGTGCCCGTGCAGCGGTGTGCCGAAGCACCCGAGCACCCCCGCCGCGGGCTCGCGTCTGACAAAGACGAACCTGGCCCGCGGCAGCGCGGCGGCGGCCAGGCCCAGCAGGTGGATGTGCAGGGAACCGCAATCAACCACCACGGGGCGCCCCTGCGGCATGGCCGCGCGGGTCGTCTGCTCGACATAGGCCGTCCCCATGGCCCCGAGCTGTGCGCCGCGGATCTTGCCGATCTCGAGCATCATCAGGCGGTGGGGGGTGGGCTTGGCATCGGCGTGGCGCATGGCGGTCAGCGTGAGGATGTCGCAGGGTCCGATGGATCCGACGCGCGGATCGGCGGTCATGGCGCGGGCGAGTTCCTCGGCCCCGGACCCCGGCAGGCCGACGACGAAGACACGCTGGGAAGCATCAAGATCGGGCCGCTTGAGACGGGCGACGGCTTCGGGATTCCAGGCCTCGATGGTGGCGTTGGTGATGCGCGCGTGGACGGCGGCATCGAACTGGCCCCGGCGCAGATTGGCCGCGCGGTTGAAGGCGCGGAAGGCCTCATCGAACTCGCCGGCCCGATGGAAGAGTTCAGCGCATCGGCGCAGGGCCTCGCCCTGGGTGACGGCATCGAGACCGACACGCTCGGTCATGGCCTTGAGACGCTGGGCGAGCACATGGAACTCTTCCGGAGAGGCCTGGGGCTTGGCCATGGCGATGGCCCCCGCGGCCATGGCGGCGGGGAGTTCTTCCAGCCCGAGCTCGCTCGCGTTGTCGAGCAGGGCTTTGGCATCGTCGATGCGCCCGCGACCAGCGAGGATCTCGACACGGGCGAGCGTGGTGTGGGGATCCTCGGGATCGAGGGCGACGCTCTGCTCGTGGATCGCGTCCGCCTGCCGGGTCATGCCCATGATCTCCTGCGAGCGGGCGAGCTGTGCCAGGACGATGAGCAACTGCTCGGCGCGGCGGGGTCCGTTGGTGTCGTCGGCCGGGGCGGTGTCCATCGCGGCCTTGATCTCGGCCGCGGCGATGGCAAGTTCGGGGCTGGCCAGCTCGTGCATGCCCATGGATGCGCCGCAAAGACCGTGGACAATCCGGATCGGGGTCTGGTCCGGCAGCCGGGCGCGGAGGAAGCCGAGGCGGTTGGCCGCTTCGTGGAAGTCGCCGACGGCCATGAGGCGGCGGGCCTGGTCGAAGATTTGTTGCGGGTTGATCTGCTGCTGGGGTTGGGCGGGCATCATGATGGTGGATCTTTCACCGTCAGAGCCCCCGGGGCCTGGGCTGGGTGACGGGTGTGACAGGCGAGGGGCGGGGG
>CAZXGL010000010.1:0-81408 GCA_964640595.1 uncultured Phycisphaeraceae bacterium
ACCGCGCGGGCTGAAGCCCGCGGCTCATTTGGACTGCCGGATTGGCAGCCGAGCGGACGGGGGCGCGCGGGGCGGCAGGCGGGGTTGGGCCTGGATGGGGGGCCGGGGGTGGAAAGGGTCCGTTTGGTTTGGCATCGGGGTTGCCTCTGGTGTGGTACGCCCTTGGTCCCTTCGGGCCGGGTCTGTTGTTCAGCGATCGCGGGCGGGACGCCCGCTTGAGGAGATACAAGCCCATGGCATCCAAAGAACTGACCTTCGATCTCGAAGCCCGGCAGGCCCTGCTCGCCGGGGTGGAGAAGCTCGCCTCGGCCGTGAAGGCCACGCTCGGCCCCCGCGGGCGCAACGCGGTGATCGACAAGTCCTGGGGCGGCCCGACGGTGACCAAGGACGGCGTGACCGTGGCCGAGGAGGTCGAACTCTCGGACAAGGCGGAGAACATGGGTGCTCGCCTTGTGAAAGAGGCTTCGAGCAAGACCTCCGATGTGGCCGGTGACGGCACCACCACCGCCACCGTGCTGGCCGAGGCCCTGTTCAAGGAAGGCCTGCGCTACATCGCCGCCGGCGTGGACGCCAACGGCCTGGTCCGCGGCATGAAGAAAGGCATCGAGATCGCCTGCGGCTCGATCGACTCGATGGCCAAGTCGGTGAACGGCAAGAAGGACATCCAGTCCGTCGCCACCATCTCGGCCAACAACGACCCCGAGACCGGCAAGATCATGGCCGATGCCTTTGAGCGTGTCGGCAAGGACGGCGTCATCACCGTCGAAGAGGGCAAGGGGCTGGAGACCGAGGTCACCGTGGTCGAGGGCATGCAGTTCGACCGCGGCTACCTGTCGCCGAACTTCGTCACCGATGTCGATGAGATGACGGTCAACTTCGACAAGGCCCTCGTGCTGGTCCACGAGGACAAGATCGACAGCATCGCCAAGCTGGTGCCGCTGCTCGAAAAAGTCATGGGCGCGAAGAAGCCCCTGCTGATCATCGCCGAGGACATCACCGGCGAGGCCCTGTCCACGCTGGTCATCAACAAGCTGCGCGGCACGCTTCAGGTCGCGGCGGTCAAGGCTCCCGGCTATGGCGATCGTCGCAAGGCCATGCTCCAGGACATCGCCACCCTCACCGGCGGCACCGCCTTCATGAAGGACCTGGGCACCGAGCTGGACAAGATCGAACTCAAGCAGCTCGGCCTGGCCAAGAAGATCGAAGTCACCGCCGACAACACCACGATCATCGAGGGCGCGGGCGACACCAAGGACATCCAGGGTCGCATCGAGCAGATCCGTCGCGAGATCGAGACCTCCACCAGCGACTACGACCGCGAGAAGCTCCAGGAGCGCCTCGCCAAGCTCGCCGGCGGCGTCGCCCAGATCAGCGTGGGCGCCGGCTCCGAGGCCGAACTCAAGGAGAAGAAGGCCCGCGTGGAGGACGCCCTGCACGCCACCCGCGCGGCGGTCGCCGAGGGCATTCTCGCCGGCGGCGGCATTTCCTTCATCCGCGCCCGCAAGGCCATCGAGAAGAACAAGGAGTGGAACGCGGTGTTCGGCAAGGACACCGAGGTCACCTCGCACGACATCGGGCAGGTCAAGTACGACTTCGCCGCGGGCCTGAATGTGGTCTACAAGGCGCTGGGCGTGCCCACCGCGACCATCGCCGACAACGCCGGGGCCAAGGGTTCCGTCGTCGTCGCCAAGGTCGAGGCGAGCGACAGCGACTCGTTCGGCTACAACGCCCTGACCGACACCTACGAGGACCTCCTCAAGGCTGGCGTCATCACCCCTGCCAAGGTGGACCGCAGCGCGCTGCAGAACGCCGGCTCGGTGGCCGCCGTCCTGCTGGCCGCCGACTGCATTGTCACCGAGAAGCCCGAGCCCAAGTCCGCGGCCCCCGCGGGCGGCGGCGGGATGGGTGGCATGGGCGGTATGGGTGGAATGGGCGGCATGCCGGGCATGGGCGGCATGGGCTTCTAGGGAGTAACGCCGCTGAACAAAGGGGTTCATTATGACGGAACGCAATCTTGAGCAACGGGTTGATGAGTTGGAGCATCTCTTCAAAGAGTTGGGTTTCGTCTTCTCGGAGATGTCCAATGTACTTCCGCCGACTGATAAGTTGCGTCAGCGTTTCACTCACGCCAGCCGCCTTATCAGTGACTCGCTGGGTTTGCTGAAACCCAGTGAGCGACGGCCGTCTGGAATCAAGAAGCCTGGTACCTGAGCAACACCAACTGACACGAGTCACACGGAGAATGTCTATGGCAGTCCATCCCCTCGAAGACCGCATCCTCGTCAAGCCCATCGAAGCGGCCAAGCAGACCGCGTCGGGCCTGTACCTTCCCGAGTCCAGCACCGAGAAGCCCATCCAGGGCAAGGTCGTGGCCATCGGCCCCGGCAAGCTGCTGGACAACGGCACCATCGCCACCACGACCATCCAGGTCGGCAACACCGTGGTCTACGGCAAGTACGCTGGCACGGAGGTGGAGATTGAGGGTGTGGATCACCTGATCCTGCGGGAGACGGAAGTGCTGGGGGTGGTCAGCTAAGGCATTAGGGATTGGGGATTAGGCATTGGGACAGGAAATGGGAACATCCGAGATCCGGTCGCACCGGGATCTGATCGTCTGGCAGCGGGCGATTGATCTGGTTACGGCTGTGTATCGGGTCTCGCAGTCCTTTCCCGCTTCCGAGCAGTATGGCCTGACTTCCCAGGTCAGGCGTGCCGCGGTCTCCGTTCCCAGCAACATCGCCGAGGGTTATGGTCGGGGCACTTCGCAGGACTATCTGCGATTTCTCCGGATGGCTCGCGGCTCACTGTTTGAAATCGATACTCAACTCCTGATCGCGATGAACCTTGGGATTCTGTCAGAGTCGCGGTATGAGGAACTGGACGCACACATGACCGAGGTGGGGCGAGTCCTTGCCGGTCTGATCAAAAGCATCGAGGCTCGGATCACCAATCCCTGATCCCCAATCCCTGATGCCTCAAACTCCGAAGGAGTGAACCAATGGCAAGCAAGCAGATCATGTTCGAGGACAAAGCGCTCCTCGCGATGAAGCGGGGCGTCGACAAGCTGGCCGACGCCGTCAAGTGCACGATGGGGCCCGCGGGCCGCCATGTCGTCATCGAGAAGTCGTTCGGCGGTCCGCATGTGACCAAGGACGGTGTCTCGGTGGCCAAGGAGATTGAGCTGCCCGAGCGGTTCGAGTCCATGGGCGCCAAGATGGTCTATCAGGTCGCCAAGAAGACGGCCGACAAGGCCGGTGACGGCACCACCGCCGCCACCGTGCTGGCCCAGGCGATCTTCACCGAGGGGCTGAAGGTCGTGGCGTCGGGCGCGAACCCGGTGCATGTGCAGCGCGGCATCAACGCGGCGGCCCAGGTCGTCAGCGAGACCATCGACGCGATGGCGGTGCCCTGCAAGGGCAAGGCCGACTACAAGAAGGTCGCCACCGTCAGCGCCAACCACGATGAGAATGTCGGCGAGCTGATCGCCGAGGCCATCGCCAAGGTCGGGGCCGAGGGCGTGGTCGAGGTCGAGGACGGCAAGTCCAACGAGACCACGCTGGAGTATGTGGAGGGCATGCAGTTCGACAAGGGCTATCTGTCGCCCTACTTCATGACCGACCCCAAGACCGGCGAGGCCGTGCTCGAGGACGCGCTGATCCTCATCAACGAGAAGAAGATCGCCAACCTGACCGACCTGCTCCCGCTGCTGAACAAGGTGGCGACTTCCGGCAAGCCGCTGCTGATCATCGCGGAGGATGTGGAGAACGAGGCCCTGGCCGCCCTGGTGGTCAACCGCCTGCGCGGCACGCTGAACATCGCGGCCGTCAAGGCCCCCGGCTTCGGCGACCGGCGCAAGGCCATGCTGCAGGACATCGCGATCCTGACCAACGGCACCTACTTCTCCGAGGACCTGGGGCGCAGCCTCGAGTCGATCGAACTCAAGGAACTCGGCTCGGCCAAGAAGATCGTGATCAACAAGGACTCGACCACGGTCATCCAAGGCGCGGGCAAGAAGAAGGACATCGAGGCCCGGGCCGCCCAGATCAAGGCCCAGCACGACAAGTCCACCAGCGACTACGACCGCGAGAAGCTGATGGAGCGGCACGCCAAGCTCACCGGCGGCGTGGCCATCATCAGCGTCGGCGGCGCGACCGAGCAGGCGATGAAGGCCACCAAGGATCTGGTGGACGATGCCCTGCACGCCACCCGCGCGGCCGCCAAGGAGGGCTTCGTGCCCGGCGGCGGCGTGGCCCTGCTCCGCTGCGTGGACGCGGTCCAGGCTGCGGCCAAGAAGGCCAAGGGTGATGAGCGATTCGGCTACGAGATCCTGGCCCGCGCCCTGACGGCCCCGGCCTATCAGATCGCGGCCAACGCCGGCTATGACGGCGATCTGGCCGTCGAGACGGTGCGCGAGGAGACCGGCGCGGTCGGCCTGAACGCTGCGACCGGCGAGTATGTCGATCTGGTCAAGGAGGGCATCATCGACCCCGCGCTGGTCGCCAAGAGCGCGGTGGTCAACGCCGCGTCCGTGGCGGGGCTGATGCTGACCACGGATGTCATGCTGACCGAGTTGAAGGAAGATGCCGAGCCGGTGGCGGGCGCGGTGAGCTGAGATTGGTCGGTGGCACAGGCGTCCCGCCTGTGCGAAGATCAGGACACAGGCGGAACGCCTGTGCCACTATCAAGTGAAAATCCCCCGGCCCCCGCCGGAAACGGAGGGGGCTGGATTCATGCCCACCACCCGCGACTACTACGAGATCCTCGGCCTCGAACGCTCCGCCAGCGCTGATGATGTCAAGCGTGCCTACCGGCGGCTGGCGATGAAGTATCACCCCGACCGCAATCCCGATGACAAGGAGGCGGAGGTCAAGTTCAAGGAGGCCGCCGAGGCCTACGAGGTGCTGTCGGACGAGGGGAAGAAGAAGATCTACGACCAGTACGGGCACGAGGGCCTGCGCGGTCGCGGGGCGGCGGGGCACGACTTCAGCCGCATGAATGTCGAGGATATTTTCTCGATGTTCAACGACATCTTCGGGGGTGGAGGCGGTGGGGGGGGTGGCTTCGGCGGGTTCGGGGGCGGCGCGCAAGCTCGCGGGCCGGCCCGCGGCTACGACCTGGAGACCGAGGTCACACTGGATCTGAAGGATGTTCTCGAAGGCTGCACGCGGGATGTCGAGTTCACCCGCATGGATGTGTGCGACACCTGCTCGGGCAGCGGGGCCAAGCCGGGGACCAAGCCCGAGACCTGCGCCACCTGCGCCGGCCAGGGCAAGGTCCAGCAGGCCGGGCTGGGCGGCATGTTCCGCATGGTCACGGCCTGCCCCACCTGCCGCGGCCGCGGCACGATCATCAAGGAACGCTGCACGAACTGCCACGGCAAGGGACGCGTGGGCCGGTCGCGCAAGCTGAGCGTCAAGATCCCCGCGGGCATCCACGACGGCCAGGCCGTCCGCGTGCCGGGGGAGGGTGAACCGCCCGCGCCGGACCGTTCACCCAACGGCGACGGCGTGCGAGGCGATCTGCATGTGGTGGTGCGTATTCGCAACCACGACCTGTTCCAGCGCGACGGCGACCACCTGCTGATGGAGATGCCCATCTCGTTCACGCAGGCCACGCTGGGAGCCTCGGTCGAGGTGCCGACCCTCGATGGCAAGCGGACGCTGGAGATCAAGAAGGGCACGCAGTACGGCGACCTGTTCCGTCTGCAAGGAGCCGGGCTGCCCAACCTGCGCAGCGGCCAGCGGGGCGATCTGGTGGTGGTCGTCAAGATCGAAACACCCAAGAAGCTCAGCGCCAAGCAGGAGCAGTTGCTGCGTGAGTACGCCGCGACGGAAGACAAGAGCGTAAACCCCGAGTCCGCGGGGTTCTGGAAGAAGATCACGGACCGGCTGGGCGGCTGACCCCTCCCCCCCCTCCCCATGTGTGGGGCCGAGTTTGACTCGGCCATCTTGGGTTGGACATGAAAATGGGTGCGACCATGACGAGCGAAACCGAGCACAACGAGACCAGCCCCCAGACTCCCACGCACGAGGCGGAGATCCATGCCGCCGATCAGGATGCCGCGGCCCGCTACGAGGCGATCCGGCAGCTCGCGATGGCGGGTGAGCTGGACTTCCCGCCGGAGGCCGATGAGATCGTGGGCGCACTGCTGGACACCATCGCCCAGCGAGATGAGCAGCAGAACCGGTTGCTCCGGGCGGCGGCGGACCACCAGAACTTCCAGCGCCGGGCGATGAACAACGAGCGCGAGGCCCGCGAGATGGGCGTACGCGGCGTGGTGACCTCTCTCATCCCGCTGATCGACCATTTCGAGATGGCGCTGATGCAGGACCCGGCCAAGGTGTCGGCCGAGACCATCACGATGGGCGTGAAGATCATCCGCGATGAGTTCCTGCGTGTGCTGGATGGCTACGGCGTGTCGCCCATCGCGCCCGCGGTGGGGGATGAGTTCAACCCCGGCCACCACGAGGCGATGATGCAGCAGCCCGCCGATGGCGTCGAGCCGGGGCATGTGTCGTTCGTCCTGAGCACCGGGTACAAACTGGGCGAGCGTGTGGTCCGTCCTGCCAAGGTCGGTGTCGCCCCGGCCGATTCCCGCCCCGCGTCATCGGAGGACGCGTAAATGCCCACCTACGAGTACCGCTGCAAGGCCTGTGGCCACGAGTTCGAGGAGTTCCAGTCCATCACCGCCCCGGTGCTCAAAAAATGCCCGAGCTGCGCCAAGGCGAAGCTGGAGCGTCTGATCGGCACCGGCTCGGCGGTGATGTTCAAGGGTGGCGGCTTCTACGAGACGGACTATCGCAGCGAGTCGTACAAGAAGGCCGCCAAAGCGGAGGCCGACGCGGCCAAGCCCAAGAGCGAGTCTTCGGATTCGAGCGGAAAGTCGGACACCAAACCCGCCAAAGCCGAAACCAAGCCCCAGACCAAAGCGGAGTCCAAGCCCAAGCCGGACCCCAAGCCCGCCAAGCCCGGCAAGAAGGACACCTGACATGCCCGTGCTCGGCCACGGCATCGACCTGACTGAGGTGGACCGCATCGAGCAGATGCTGGCCGACCACGGCGAGCGTTTCCTGGAACGCTGTTTCACACCGCGTGAGATCGCCGATGCGGGAGAAGGCCCTCGCAAGGTCGAGCATCTCGCGGCCCGCTTTGCCGCCAAGGAGGCCGCGCTGAAAGCGTTGGGAACCGGCTGGGCCCAGGGGGTCGGCTGGACCGAAGTCGCGGTGCATCGGGCGGAATCGGGTAAACCCGAACTGGTCGTCACCGGGCGGGCGGCGGCCCTGGCGGCCGAGCGGGGCATCACCCGCTGGCATGTGTCACTGACGCACACCAAAGACCACGCGGTCGCCTCGGTGATCGCGGAGGGCTAGCCTCAGGCCCATGCCCCTGCCCACCGTGCTGATGACCGATGTGATCCGCTCTTCCCGCCAGGGCAATGCCCATGGCGGGGCCTATCTGATCAACCTGGAGACGGGCGCGTTCCGCAAAGTGCTCGACTGGAACCGGGTGGATATCGACTGGGAAGGTCGCGGCATGGGCCGCGGCTTGCGGGGTATCACCTTCATCGGGGATGAAATCTGGATCGCGGCTTCGGATGAGCTGTTCGTGTTCGATCGGTCCTTCCAGATCCTGCGTTCGTACCGGTGTCCCAGCCTGCATCACTGCCACGAAATCTCCCAGGATGCTTCCGGTCGAGTATGGCTGACATCGACGAGCCATGACGCCTTGCTGCGGTTCGATCCGGCCTGCGAGCGGTTTGATCTTGCCTGGCACATCGCCCCCGTGGCTCGCACCGTGCAGGGCCGGGTCAGCCATGCGCTGGCGGCCCGCGCCTTTGATCCCAATGATGCCGCCAGCCTACCGCCCAAGGAGGATCGGCTTCACATCAATCAGGTGTGGTGCATGGATTCCGAGCCGGGCGACCGGCTCAGCGGGCTTGTGCTTTTCAGTGGTTTGCGATTCAGGGCGGCGTGTCTGCTGGATCCCGCGAGTGGCGAGGTCCGCCCTCATGCCGTGGTTCCGAACATGACCCATAACTGCCAGCCGCAGCAGGGTCGCATGATTTTTAACTCCACCGGCGACGACGCGGTGGTCATCGCGGGCGTCAAGGGCTCCGTCGTCCAGCGGATGCCGATCCCGAAGGTCGAGCCGGCTCCAGCCGCGGACGCCGTTCCGGGTGATTTCGCCCGCCCCGGCTTTGCCCGCGGCCTGTGCGTGGCCGAGCGGGCGGTGGAAGGTGCAAGGGGAGCGGGGGGGAGGCCGGGGGAAGGGGGGGTGGTGATTGCAGGGCATTCACCCGGCTCGGTCACCGCGTTCCACCTGCGGACCGGCAAGGTGCTGCGGACGGTGACGGTCGAGCGGGATGTCCGCAATGCCCCGCACGGGCTGGCCGTCTGGCCTTACCCGGACTCGGGCGTGTGAGCTGGGGTAGGCTTGGCGCGAGAACAGGAGGTTCACCTTGCTCGGCTGGCGTGCTTTTCGATCCATGACGCGGAACTTGCGGCGGGAGATGCTCGTGGACGACCGGAGGTCGTACCGTGGGATTGATCTGCTCGTCATGGCCCTGCACATTGCTGACATCATTGAAACGGTGTCACACACTCCGCGGGTAGGGGTGATGATGCCCACCTCCGGCGCATTCGCCGGGGTGGCGTCGGGCGTGTGGTTCGTCGGGCGGACGCTGGTCCCGGTCAACTACCTGCTCAAGCCCGAGGAGATGCAGTATGTGATCGATGACAGCGGCATGGACACGCTGATCATCTCGCGGCAGCTGGTTGAGCACATCGGTTTCACGCCGCGGGTGGCCAACCTGATCTGGATCGAGGATGTGAACTTCAAACGCCTTCCATCGCCCCGGTGGCCGGTCGTTGGTGATGCGGATGATCTGGCGGTGGTGCTGTACACATCGGGCACCAGCGGACGGCCCAAGGGCGTCATGCTCAGCCACGCGAATCTGGAATCGAATGTCGATCAGATGCACGAGCACATGCATTTTTCGCGTGACGATGTGTTCCTGGGCATCCTGCCGCAGTTCCATAGCTTCGGGCTGAGCGCCCTCACGCATGCGCCGTTCTTCTCCGGCGCGAAGGGGGTGTACAGCGCCCGATTCGTTCCGAAGAAGGTCGTGGAGTTGTTCCGCCAGCATCGGCCGACGGTTTTCATGGGCATCCCGTCCATGTACAACGCGCTGCTGACGGTTCGGGACGCGACCGCCGAGGATTTCAGCTCCCTGCGGATCGCCATCTCGGGCGGCGAACCTCTTCCAGCCTCGGTCGCCGCCGCGTTCATGGATCGGTTCGGGCGGCGGATCGACGAAGGGTTCGGCATGACCGAGTGTTCGCCGGTCACGCACGCGCGGCTGCCGACGGAGGAAGCTCCCGGCTCGGTGGGGCGTCCGCTGCCCCGGGTCCGGCAACGCATCGTGGACCAGACCACGGGTCTGGATCTGCCGCCCGGCTTTGATGGCGAGTTGCGTCTTGCCGGCCCGAACATCATGCGTGGATACCTGAACCTGCCCGATGAAACCTCTGCCAGTTTCGATGAACAGGGCTATCTCCGCACCGGCGACATGGCACGAGTGGACGACCGTGGGTTCCTCTGGATCACCGGGCGCATCAAGGAGATGATCATCGTCGGCGGCGAGAATGTCTTCCCCCGTGAAGTGGAGGAGGTGCTCAACGCCCACCCGGATGTCTTCGCCGCCGGCGTGGTGGGGCAGCGGGACGACATTCGCGGCGAGACCGTGGTCGCTTTCGTCGAGGCCGAGGAGGGCAAGACCCCCGACCCGGAGGCGCTGCGTGGCTGGTGCCGTGACCGCCTGGCCGGTTACAAGGTGCCCCGGCGCGTGGTGGTGGTCGATGCCCTGCCGCGGAACCCGACGGGCAAGATCATGCGTCGGGCTCTTGCCGAGCGGGTTCGGGCCGAGCAGTCGGCAACAAGGGCCTAAAGTCCATCTCGCGTTTCTTCTTCTTCACCCGCACGCCGGAGGCCTCCCCGTGGAGCTGTACATCGACACTGCGAACCTGGACGAGATCAAGCAGGCCAACGACCTTGGCGTGCTCGACGGCGTCACGACCAACCCATCCCTGATCGCCAAGGAGGGCATCGACTACGGTCAGCGTCTGGCCGAGATCTGCGCCATCGTGTCTGGGCCGGTCTCCGCCGAGGTCATCGCGATCGAAGCCAAGGCGATGATCGCCGAGGGCAAGGAGCGGGCGAAAATCGCCGACAACATCGTGGTGAAGCTGCCCAGCACCGTGGACGGGTTGAAGGCATGTAAGGCGCTCAGCGACGAGGGCATCCGGACGAACATGACCCTCTGCTTCCAGCCGTTGCAGGCCATGATGGTGGCCAAGGCGGGCGCGTTCCTGGTCTCTCCGTTCATCGGCCGGTTGGACGACATCGGTGAGGACGGCATGGACCTGATCCAGCGGACCCGTCAGATTTATGACAACTACGGCTATCACACCAAGATCCTGGCCGCCTCGGTCCGGCACCCCAAGCACATGCTGGACTGCGCCATGATGGGGGCGGATGTGGCCACCGTGCCGCTGTCGGTCATCAAGCAGCTGATGAGCCATCCGCTGACCGACATCGGGATCGAGAAGTTCCTGAAGGACTACAACAAGGCCTTCGGCGGATAACACGCGGCTCTGGCGGACTGCTGCCTGCTTGCTGGTTCAGGCTTCCAGCTCGAAGATGAACTCGACCTCCACCGGGGCGTTGAGTGGCAGCGCGGCCACGCCGACGGCGGCGCGGGCATGGCGTCCGGACTCGCCGAAGACCTCGACCAGCAGGTCGCTGGCTCCGTTGGCGATGCCAGGCTGACCGCCGAAACCGGGGTCCGAAGCGACGAACACGCCGACCTTGATGACCCCCCGCACCCGGTCGATCGAACCCAAGGCTTCCTGAAGGCAGGCCAAGGCATTGATGGCGCACAGGCGGGCGCCCGCCTTGGCGGTTTCGGCATCCACCAGGCTGGGGACAAGGCCGGTGTGGGTGAGCGTGCGACCGGGACCATACGGAAGTTGTCCGCTCACAAAGGCTTGGGTGCCGTGGATCCGAACGGGGACATAGGAGGCCACCGGCTTGGGGGCATCCGGAAGGTCAATCCCCAAGGTGGCGAGGCGGGCCGAGGGGCTGTCGGTGCGGGTCTGGGTCACGCGAGGCTCCGAAAAAAGGCGTGTGGAACTCGGGGAATCGGGGTCTGATGGAACCACCAGGGGTTGCTCTGCGGATGATTTGGGATACCCTATCAGGGTATGCATCTCTGGAGCAACGGCGGACGAATGCCATATCCGCACTGATTCGGGGCTCTGGCCCCACCCGTGATTCCGACTCTGACCGTTGCCCGACATCCCGACCCTGTGCCCGGCTCGCCCGGGCGGTCTGCCGTTTTCCGGTGTTCGGATGGCGGTATCAACGGTCAATGGGCCTTTCGGCCCGCGTATTCGGAGTCAGAGTCATGAAGAAGAATCGTGCATTCACCCTCATCGAGTTGCTTGTGGTCATCGCGATCATCGCGCTGCTCATCGGCATTCTGCTGCCGGCCATCGGCAAGGCCAAGAAGACGGCCAACGAGCTGAAGGATTCGACCCAGGTGCGGTCGATCGTTCAGGCGATGAATGTCTTTGCGGTGAGCAACGGCGACAACTACCCGTTGCCCAGCCGTCTGGACCGGAACAACAAGACCTTGGCGTTGGAGACTAACGCTCTGACAAAGGATCGGACCCGGCACATCTTTTCCATCCTGATTTTCCAGGGCGTGATCCAGACCGAAATCTGCTGGAGCCCGGTTGAGCTTGGCCTGTACGAGCCTTTCACTAAGTTCGAGGCAGACCGTCCCCGTTCCGCCGTTGGTACCAGCGATACCGAACGCGCTCAGGCGCTCTGGGATCCTGGATTCGTTGCGACGCCACTCGATGGTGTCGTGAGCAGCGGAACTCACAGTGGGAATCAGGCTTCCCCGGGTGCGGAGAATCTCGGCGGCTTTTCGTACGCGCACATGGTTCCTTTCCTGATGCGTCGCAACAACTGGCAGTTCACCACATCCTCGGTGATTCCAGTGATCTCGACCCGCGGCCCGGTCTATCGCCTCAACGGCGCTCCTGCACAGGGTACTTGGGATCTGATCGACAGTTCGAGTGCCAACTCGAACGGGATGACCCCGCTCGGCACCAACTCGGTCACCTTGGGTATGTTCGGTTCCCGTTCAGAGTGGTCCGGCAATATCGGTTTTGCAGATGAGCACACCGAGCGGCCCAGCCGCCCCGATCCCCAGTCGCTGATCTGGCAGTTCAGTGGTATCACCACGGCCGATCGTCGCGCTCAACCTGACAATATCTTTGCGAACGAGAACGATAGTACTCGCGTGACTGAAGATACCACCGGTGCCATCGTGAACCTGTCGACCAACAACTTCCGCAACGCTTTCATGCGTCAGTACTACAGTGTCACGGTGAGCGGGACCGGGGGCAGCACGATTCAGATCTCCCCCTACTACGACTGATTTTCTTCAGAGCCAACCTGCTTTGAACACAACGCCCACGGCCCGTCCGTGGGCGTTGTTCTTTTCCATCGCGGCGTAGGATCGTTCTCATGCACGAGCGACGCCACAGCCTTCCCGTTCTGTCCGCCGAGTCGATCGCGATTCCGGATCTGTCCGGGCTGACGGAAGCGGCTGGGGTGGAGGTCCGGACCGGGCACCATGATCGCATGCTTTATGCGACCGATGCCTCGATTTACCAGATCGAGCCGCTGGGGGTGGTCATCCCGGCGACCGTGTCCGATGCGACCAGGGCGATCGGTTGGTGCGGGCAGCGGCGGATCCCGATGCTGCCGCGCGGCGGCGGCACCAGCCTGGCCGGGCAGGGGGTGAATCGGGCGGTGGTGATCGACCTGGCGCGCCGGTGCCATGCCTTGCTCGGGGTTGATGAGGCGGCACGGGTCGCGCGGGTGGAGCCCGGGCTGACCGTGGATGATCTGAACGATCGCCTGCGCCCGACCGGGCTGTTCTTCGCCCCAGACCCAGCCACGGCCCGGCACGCGAACGTCGGCGGCTGCATCGGGAACAACGCCGCTGGCTCACACTCGATCCTGTACGGGCGAACCAGCGAGTCCATACTCGGCATCGACGCCTGCCTGTGGGACGGCACGCGGGTGACGCTGGACGAGGGGGCCGCCCTGCGCGATCCCAACGCGCGGCGACTGGCGGAGGGTGTGACGGACATCGTCCGTCGGCACGAGCGGCTGATCCGCGAGCGGTTCCCCAAGACCATCCGGCGCAGCGCGGGCTACCAGTTGGATGTGATGCTCCAGCAGCTGGACCGGTGTGGTGGTGACCCCGGCGGGCTGAATCTCTCGCAACTGCTCTGCGGGTCGGAGGGCACGCTGGCGTTCACGCTGTGCGCGGCATTGCGATTGCACCCGATCCCGCGGGCGAAGGGGTTGGCGGTGCTGGCGTTCGATTCGGTGGAGGCCGCCATTGACGCGGTGGTGCCGATCCTGGGGTTGCATCCGAGCGCGGTGGAGTTGCTCGATGATCTGATCGTGGATCTGGCACGCCAGAACACCGAGTATGCCACTTATGTGGATTTGCTCCCGCGGTCGGAGTCGGCGGTGACCGTCAAGGCCGTGCTGTATGTCGAGTTCTTCTCGGGGCACGGCGTGGATGAGATCCGCGAGCGATTCGCCGCCCTGCGGGCCTTGCTGCCCGGCTCGGCCATGGAAGCGCACACGGATCCCGTGGCGATGGCCAACGCCTGGAAGCTGCGCAAGGCTGGCGAGCCGCTGCTGCACGCGATTCCCGGCCGGCGCAAGCCGCTGGGGTTTGTCGAGGACAATGCCGTGCCGCCCGAACGGCTGGGCGAGTTCGTGCGTCGGTTCAAGCGGCTCGTCGAGGACGAGGGAACGATCGCCTCGTTTTATGCCCACGCATCGGTGGGAGTGCTGCATGTGCGGCCGCTGCTGGATTTGGCCGAGCCCGAGGACGAGGGCCGCATGCACCGGATCGCGCTCGGCGCAGCGCACCTGGCCAAGGAACTCGGCGGCGTGATGTCCGGCGAGCACGGCGACGGGCGGGCGCGGGGGCCGCTGCTGGAGGACTACTTTGGTCCGGAGCTGATGGGGGCGTTCCGCGAGGTCAAGGCGTTGTTCGATCCGCACGGGCTGCTGAATCCGGGCAACATTGTGTCGCCTGGGCCGCTGGAGTCGATCTCGTTGAATACGCGGGTACGCCCGCGCGACGAGGTGCTGCACGGTTCCAAAGTAGAGACGGCGTTTCTCTTCGCGGACCAGGGCGGGTTGATGCACGCGGCGGAGATGTGCAACGGTGCGGGGGTCTGCCGCAAGAAGCAGGGCGGCACGATGTGCCCGTCGTACATGGCCACGCTGGACGAGCGCCACGCCACGCGCGGGCGGGGCAATGCGCTCCGGCTGGCGATGACGGGCCAGTCCAAGCCGGGGGGAGCGGATCGGGCCGTGTGGGGCGATCCCGAGACACTGGAGACGCTGCGTCTGTGCCTGTCCTGCAAGGCGTGCAAGACCGAGTGCCCCAGCAATGTGGATATCGCGCGGCTCAAGGCGGAGTACCTCCACCAGACGCACCGGACGGCGGGGCGGATCCCGTTGCAGGCGCGTGTGTTCGGCTCAATCCACCGGCTCAACCGTCTCGCGGGGCGCACGCCCGGCCTGGTGAACGCCGTCAACCGGTTCGGGCCGACGCGAGCGGTGCTCAACCGGGTCTTGGGGCTGGACCCGCGTCGTTCGTTGCCGGTGTTCGGACGGCCCGTGAAACGACGGACCATCCCCGGTCGGACGGGGGCTCCCACCGTGGTGTTGCTCTCGGACAGTTTCACGACCCACAATGAGGCGGCGATTGCCGATGCCGCGGGGCGCGTTCTCTCGGCCTTCGGCTACACCGTGGAGGTGGTGCCGGTGTCCGATCTTGGGCGTGCGGCCATCTCGACGGGGCTGCTGGACCATGCCGTTCGCGACGCGGAGCGCACGCTGGATCTTCTGAGGCCGTGGATCGAAGATGAACGCGTGATGGCCTTTATCGTGCCGGAGCCGTCGTGCCTGTCGTCGATCACGGACGACTGGCTGGACCTGCGCATGGATCGGCCGATCGAGCTGCGCCAGCGTCTGGCCGATCGGTCGATGCTGCCGGAGCACTTCATCGAAGCCCGCTGGGGCGAGCACCCGTCGCGCCCGGCGTTCGCCGCGTTGCCGGGGGAGGCGGCGCTGATCGTGCATGGACACTGCCACCAGAAGGCGTTGTGGGGCATCGGTTCGAGCACCCGTGCGCTGGAGCGGGTGGCTCCCGGGCGCGTGCGTGCGTTGGATACCGGGTGCTGCGGGATGGCGGGCTCGTTTGGCTACACCGCTGACCGGTTCGATCTTTCGATGAAGATCGGGGAGTTGTCGGTGTTCCCGGCGGTGCGCGGGGCATCGGACGCGGATTGGCTGGTGATGCCGGGCACCTCGTGCCGGCACCAGACGCTCGACGCGACCGGGCGGAAGGCGATGCACCCGATCGAGGCAATTGATCGGTTGTTGGTGTCGGGGGCGTGATCGGTCTGACAAGCCGCGACAAGGGAACGGCCGAGCGATGCACATGCCCCTTCGTTGTTTGCAAGCAACGGCGAGATGGAAGCCTTCTCACTTGTGACGGTAGCTGGCAGCGGCTCGGCGACCGATGGATCCCGCCCGGAAATCAAGCGGGATCTGCCTCCATCAGGATGCTCCGCCTGTTGAGGCGACCGCTGCCGCTCGCTTGCAGTCGCGGCTTGTCAATATGGATGGGGTCACGCCCGGTTCTGAAGCGAATCCGTATCAGACCGGGGCGGCGACGGAGCGGGTGACCTCGGCCAGCAGGGCGCCGGCGTGATCGTGGTCGGACTGCGCGCGGGGGTCGGACGCGACGGTGCGGTGGGCGCAGACCGGGCCGAGCAGGGCGAGCACATCCTCGGGCAGCACATGGTCGCGTGACTGCATCCAGGCCCAGGCGCGGCAGGCCTGAGCGAGCGCGAGCGAGCCTCGCGGCGAGATGCCGACGCGAAACTCGGGTGACTCACGGGTGGCCCTGGCGATGGCGACGATGTAGGCGCGCAGGGTGGGTGACATGTGGACCCGGTCAACGGATTCCTGCATCAGCACGATGGACTGCGCGTCCGTGTTGCTGTTCAGTCCGTCGAGGACGGTGGTTGCCGGGCGGAGGTCGAGCAGGCGTTCCTCGGCTTCGGCGGTGGGATATCCCAGGGTGATCCGCATGAGGAAGCGGTCGAGCTGGTTCTCGGGCAGGGGGTAGGTGCCCTCGAAGCCCATGGGGTTCTGGGTGGCCACCACCATGAAGGGTTTGTGGAGTGGGTAGGTCTTGCCGTCCACCGAGACCGAGCCGTCGCTCATGGCCTCGAGCAGGGCGGACTGGGTGCGCGGGGTGGTGCGGTTGATCTCGTCGGCCAGCAGGATGCCGGTGAAGATAGGGCCCTTCTGGAACCGCAGTTCGTGACCTTCCCGATCGAAGATGGTCACGCCGATGATGTCGGCGGGCAGCATGTCCGGGGTGAGCTGAACGCGGTTGAAGGGGCAGTCGATCGAGCGGGCCAAGGCGGAGGCCAGGACGGTCTTTCCGACCCCCGGCACATCTTCGAGCAGGGCATGGCCGCGGGCGAGCAGGCAGCAGATCAGTTGATCGATGACCCCCTGGTCTCCGAGGTAGACGCGGGCGACCTGATCGCGCAGCATACGGATGGATTCATTCATGCGTCGGGCTGCGGCGGAAGGGTGGGGCGGGCGGGTGGGGGGAGTTGGGGTGGTGGGGGGGGTGGGGTGATTCTCGGTCGTCTCGGAGGGGTTCGGGCGGAGTATATCGGCGGCTCGATGCATCGGCGGTCCATTCGTGCCTCGCAGGGGACGGTTCCTTGTGGTAGGCTGTCCGGTCCCTTGCCGGGCTGTGGATCCGGGATGGGGAATGCATGAAAAAGGGTCTTGACAAGAGTTCGGATTCCGGCAGATCGGGCCAGCCCGCCCCGGTGATCGCGCGCCAACTCACGGGCGATCTGTGGTGCATCGGCTGCGGCTACAACCTGCGGGGGCTGTCGATCCGTGAGCTGTGCCCGGAATGCGGCGTGCCGGTCCGGGCCACGATCCTGGGCGTGGTGGACCCGCTGGCCGATGAACTGGCCTCGATCCGTCGTCCCGGTCTGGTCGGCGCCGGCCTGGTGCTGTGGGCGTGCGGCGCGTTCGTGGCGGTGGTGGCGGTAGCCCTGATGCGCGGGGCGGAGATCGGACGGGAAATGCTGGGCGTGCGGTGGTGGCCCGGCTGGGCACCGCTGGTCGGGACGATCGGTCTGGTGGTTTCGGGCGTGGGTGCGGCTATTTCACTGATCCGTCCGCACACGCGGATCGGAAGGCTTGCGGCGGTGCGGGCGGCCTTCGGCGTGGCGGCGTACATCCCGCTGACGCTGATCTATTTCTATATTTATGCCAAGATGGATCGGTCTTCACCGGCTCCGTTCTTGTCGCCGGGGCCGCTGGAACTGGATCGTTCGCTGCTGCGACTCGGGATGTTCGTGTTTGTGGCGCTCGGCATCCTGACCTTGCGCGAGCACGCCCGGGCGTTGGCGCTGCGGTCGGTAGTGGTGCGGACGGGACGGGTGGATCGGCAGTCGATGTCCGCGTTGCTGGCCAGTTTCGCGGTGGCAGCGGCCGGCGATGTGCTGCATGTCACGGCCGGGATCATGGGCAGCGGGGGATCGGATCTGGTGGCCACCATCGGGACGGTGCTGCAGTCGGTGGGGTCGGTGCTTGTGGTGGTGGGGGTGGCGAACATCGTGATCGATGCGCTGCGGCTCTGGCCGGTGATCGTGCGTCCGGGGGTGGGTTTGGGGGATGTCATGGAAGATAACCGGGAAAAGGCCCGGCGGACGGGGGGTTGACCCTTGTTTTCTCTGTCCTTCTGGTGAAACTTGGAGGGTCGTTCTCCCATACAATGTCCTGCCCTCGCAACGGGGGTGGAGGCTACTGCATGCTCGCGAAGAATCATGAAACCGTCACGGGATCCGGGTTGGGGCGTCTGTTGATCGCCGGGGCGGCTTCGGTGCTGGCGGCGGTCGGGCTTCCGGCGGCGGCGGCGCCTTCGGTGGCGGTGCTGGAGATCAAGGGCACCCCGGCGGAGACGCAGGGCGCGGCCGGTTTGTTCGGTGACGGCAACACGCAGACGCTGCTCGGGCTGGTGGAGACGCTGGATACCCTCGCGGTGGATGATGCTTTTTCCGGCGTGCTGATCCGTCTGAAGGATGCGGCCCTGGGCTACACCCAGGTCGAGGAACTGTCGGCCGCCATCCGGCGGGTCCGGGAGGCCGGCAAGCGGGTTGATCTCTTCGCCGAGGGGTACGGGACCACCGAGCTGCTGCTGGGGGCGCACGCGGACAAGGTGCTGCTGCAGACGGGCGGCATGGTTAGTTTTCCGGGCATGTTCATGGAGGAGATGTTCCTCGCGGACACCCTGAGCTGGGTTGGTGTCAAGGCACAGCTTGTCCAGGTCGGGGATTACAAGGGCGCGAACGAGCAGATGACGCGCACCGCACCCTCACCCCAGTGGGACCAGAACATCTCGTCGCTACTCGATGGCCTTTATGGCAACATGCGTTCGGACATCATGGACGGACGCGGTTTGAGCGATGCGCAGCTCGATGACGCCATGAAGATCGCCTGGATGGCCAACGGCACCGAGGCGATCCAGTCGGGCCTGATCGATGCGGAGGTGGACCTGCCCACGCTGCCCGATTGGCTCAAGTCGGCCTACGGGGAATCGGTCAAGTGGGTGAATGATCCGTATGCGCACCGTCGGGCCAAAATGGACTTCTCGAACCCGTTCGCGATCTTGAGCCAGTTGGGCAAGAGCAGCGAGATCCGGATCAGCCAGCCGACCATCGCCGTGCTGCACATCAACGGCACGATCATGGACGGTGACTCGTCCTCGGGCGGGTTCTTCGGCGGTGGGAGCACGGTCGGCTCGCGGACTGTCCGCAACGCGATCGAGCAGATCCTGAAGGAGGATCTGATCAAGGGCGTGATCGTGCGGGTTGACTCGCCCGGCGGCTCGGCGATCGCCTCCGAGGTCATGTGGCAGGGCCTGGAGCGGCTGAAGACCAAGAAGCCCGTGTGGGTCTCGGTGGGATCGATGGCGGCCTCGGGCGGGTTCTATGTGCTGTCCGCCGGGGACAAGGTGTTCGTCAACCCCTCGTCCATCGTGGGCTCGATCGGCGTGGTCGGCGGCAAGTACTCCATGGGCGAGCTGTACGAGAAGGCCAAGGTCCACATCGTCGAGCGTTCGCGTGGGCCCATGGCCGGGCTGTTCGGCTCCTCCGAAGCGTGGAACGCCCAGGAACTCGAGGCGGTCCGCGACCGCATGGCGCAGACCTACGACCTGTTCACCTCGCGCGTGGAGGCGGGCCGGCCCGGCATCGATCTGTCCAAGACGGCCGAGGGGCGTCTGTTCGTCGGCTCGGACGCGATCAACCTGAACATGGCGGACGCGCTTGGCGGCCTGGACGACGCGGTCAATCAGCTCGCGGCGCAGGTCGATCTGTCGGATTTCGAGGTGGTGCATTATCCCGCGCCGCCCAGCTTCGAGCAGATGCTCGAGCAGATGTTCGGCGGCTTCCTCCAGGCACCCGTCGCCGGCGCTTCGATGGAGATCGCCCCCGGTTCCGTGGGTGCCATGCTCCGCGGCGTGCTGGGTGAGCAGCGTTACCGTTCCGTGGTGGATTCGCTCAACGGCATCACGCTGCTCCAGCGCGAGCCGGTGCTGCTGGTCAACCCGCGGACGATCATCATCCGCTGATTCCGGCCATCAAGTTCAAACGAAATCGCCCGGCGTCCGCCGGGCGATTTTCATGGGTCACGGGCTCGTCGAGAATCAGATCTCGCGGATCTCGGCGGATTTCTTCGTGATCGCCTCGTCGATCTTCGCCTCGTACTTCTTGAGCAGGTCCTGGATCTCTTCGTGGAGCTTCTTGACCTCGTCCTCGGAGACCGGATTGGTGGCGGACTTGGTCAGCCCGTCGGCAGCCTTGTTGGCATCGCGACGGGCGTTGCGCATCACGATTTTCTGCTCTTCACCGGCCTTCTTGGCGTGGTTGACGAGCTGCTCGCGTCGCTCGGCGGACATCATGGGCAGCATGAGGCGGATGGCCTTGTCCTCGACCATGGGGTTGACACCGAGCTGGGCCTGCTGAAGGCCCTGCCTGATCGCGCCCAGGGCGCCGGGGTCGAATGGCTTGATGAGGATCTGGGTGGGCTCCGGGACCGAGATGGCCGCCAGCGATTTCAGGTCCGTGAGGGAGCCGTAATAGTCGATTTTGACATAATCGACGAGGGCCGTGCTGGCGCGGCCGGTGCGCAGGCCGCGGAGTTCACTGGACAGGTAGTCCAAGGCTCGCTGCATGGCCTCTTCGGCTTCGAGCAGGATGGTGTCTGGGTCGGTGCTCATGGGGTATTCTCCATCGTCCGCTGGCGGATAAACGCCGGGGCGGGGGGTGGGGGGCATGGTATGCACGCCCTGCCACTGGCCCGGTCCCGCATCCGTCTCGCCCAGTTTGGGGTGTGGCTTCTGCCCGGTCAGGCGTCGTGGCGGTCGCGGGTGACGAGCGTGCCGATGGGTTCGCCCTCGATGACGCGCCGGATGTTGCCGTGCTGCTTGAAGTCGAAGACCAGCACGGGGATGTTCTGTTCCTGGCACATGGCCAGGGCGGTCATGTCCATGATGCGGAGCTGGCGGGCGAGGGCTTCACCGAAGGTCAGGCGGTCGAAGCGGGTGGCGGTGGGGTCTTTCTTGGGGTCGGCGGTGTAGACCCCATCCACCTTGGTGGCCTTGAGCAGGACATCGCACTGGAGTTCGGTGGCACGCAGGGCGGCGCAGGTGTCGGTGGTGAAGAAGGGGTTGCCGGTTCCGGCGGCGAGGATGACCACGCGGCCCTTTTCGAGGTGCCGGATGGCCCGGCCGCGGATGAAGGGCTCGGCCAGGGCACGGATGTCCAGGGCGCTGAGGACGCGGGCGTCGGTGCCGATCTGGATGAGTTTTTCGCGCAGGGCCACGGCGTTCATCACGGTTCCCAGCATGCCCATGTAGTCGGCGGTGGCCTGCTGGATATCCCCGGACTTGGCCAGATCGGCCCCGCGGATGATGTTGCCCCCGCCGACCACGACGGCTACCTGGGCTCCCGCCGAGGCGGCATCCTGGACTTCGGAGGCGATGACGCCGAGTTCTTCGGTGTCGATCCCGAAGCCGCCGGCCTTGCAGAAGGCTTCTCCGGAGAGTTTGAGCAGAACCCGGTCGGGCTTGGGTCGGCGGGCCATGCCGGTGGTCGTGGCGGGTCGGGTGGCGGTGGGCATGGGGTGGCTCCGGGCAGAACGGGCAGAGGGAATGGCGGAGGGTAGGAAGGCTGGCGATTCAACCCGAAACAGGGCGGATCGTCAACCCAAGATGGTGGAGGGGCGAACCGGTCAGAGGAAGAAAGCGAATCGGACGCCGGTTGGACGCGGGCTCTCGGACCGGCCGATCATGTGAAGGACCATGGCCGACGCAACACCCGCCAGCAAGCGTCTGACGACCCCCTCCGGGAGACGCCGGTGGCGTTGGTTCGAGCGGGCCACGCTGTACGGGCTTGGCGGGTCGGCATTGATCCACCTGCTGATTGTGCTGATCGCGGCCCTGATCACGGTGCGGTACAGCTTCGGGGACGCGGGGGGGGCGGGAGGGGGGGATCAGGGCGTCGAGTTCGCGGTGCTGAACGATGCAAGTCTGGCCCAGGATGCCAGCCCGGTGCTGCTGACCGAGCGGACGGCGGTCCAGACCAGCCTGTCGGACTCGGTGGTGCGTCTGGACCTGCTCGCGGATCGGGCGGACGATGCCCGGTCGGTGAACGACCTGTCGGAGTCGATCGCGCCCGCGCTGGACCCCGGCGGCGGCGGGCTGAGCGCGTTGGATTCCGAGACGGGGTCGGCTGGGGCGGGGACGGGATCAGGGAGCAGCTTCTTCGGGCTGGAGGCCAAGGGTCGCCGGTTTGCCTACATCGTGGACATTTCGGGTTCGATGAACTCGCCGGGCAACCGTGAGCTGACCCGCTGGGATCTGACGCGGGCTGAATTGACCCGCAGCATCCGGGCGCTCGAGCCGGAGTCGGAGTTCCATATCCAGCTGTTCAGCTCAGGGTCCAAATCGCTGTTCGGTGTGCAGGCCTGGTCAAAGGCCACGACATCCAACAAGCGGCTGACTTCCGATGCCCTCGCGCTGGTGTCACCCAGCGGGGGCACGGAGCCGATGCCCGGGTTTGAGGCGGTGTTCGGGCTGGAACCGAGGGCGGATGCGATCTACTTCATGTCCGACGGAGAGGTGGCCGACGGACCTGCGTTCGCGGCCGCGCTGCGCCAGCGGAACGGACGGCGTCCCATTCCGATTCACTGCATCCTGTTCGGCGACGCGGGCGGCGGGGATGCCCTGAAGCGGGTGGAGGCGATGATGAAGAACATCGCCGCTCAGTCGGGCGGGCGATACATCCGAATCGGTGGGGGGGGAGCACCTTGATCGGCATGCTGCTGGGGCTGTTGGCAGTCGCGGTCGCGCTCGGGCCGGTGGTGCTGCGCGACGGCACGCGTTACGACGCGGAGCAGGCGCGGCGGTTCACCTTCAACGGGCAGGGCATCCAGATTGATATCGCGCCGGATCCGTCCTCGAGCGTGCCGCCCGTGCGGCGGTTTGTCGGTTGGGTGGAGGTGGAGAGCATCGGTGGGGCCAGCGGCGGCTGGGGTGAGGCAGAGGCGTACCGCTCCGTGGCCGAGGCCCTGGATCGGGCCGAGAAACGCCTGGCACGCGGCGATGTGACCGGGGCCCGCGCCCTGCTCGAACCGCTCGCGGATCGTTATCTGAAGGAAACCGGGCCGACCTCCGGTTCCGTCGCATCGATGCTGGCCTGGTGCCGCGTGCTGCGATCGGACCGGGCGGGTGCGGCGGAGGCGTGGCTGGCCTGGCGTCGTGGCGACGGGCCCGCGCGGGACTGGATCGATGCCGCGACGGGGTTGGCTCCGTCGATTCCGCCGGTCTGGACGGGATCGGACGCTCGGGAGGCCGCGACGCTGCTGATCCCGGTTGCATCGATGGCGAGCGGCAATGACCCGGCATCGGAACTGATCCGACTGTACACGCTTGCGGCGGTGGTCGCGTCGGGCGGTGAGGTGGGTGAATATGACGGTCCGGAGACGCGGCTGCGCGCGGACCCTGGTGTGCGGCTTGTGTGGGAGATGGTGCGGGCGCAGGTCGAACCGGAGGCCGCTGGGCGGCGCGGGGCGCGGGATGCGCTGCGTCGGCGGGCGCGGACGACGGGGCCGGCGTGGCAGGACGCATGGGTCCACCTGGGACTTGGGGCATCCCTGCTGCGCGAATCGGAACGGATCGAGGCGGACGCGGGGGCGGCCGAGCTGCTGACCGTGGTGCTGCTGCACCAGGACACCGCGCCGGGTCTGGCGGAACTCGCCGCCGATCTGGCGGTGGAATACTTCGAGCGGACGGGGCGAAGCGGGCACGCGGAGGCCGTCCGGGCGATGGACATGGCGGCGATCAGCGGACTGCTGCCGCGTGGCGCACCGGGGACGGACGCGTCAGCGTCGGAGCCGACGATCGAACCAGCCGAGGAGACCCCATGAATGTGATGTTGCTCGCTTCGTTTACGCTGGCGCAGACGGAGATGAAGCGTTCGCTGCTGTTCTATATCGCGCAGGGCGGGCCGGTGGGGTATGTGATTATTCTGATATCTCTGGCGGCGATTGGGATGATCGTGGCCCAGTGGCTGCGGCTGCGGCGGGAGGCCATGGCACCGCCGGTGCTGGCCGAGGACCTGTCGCGGATGCTCAGCGAGGGGGATGTCAACGCGGCGATCGCGCGGTGCGCGTCGGAGGAGCGGGCGAGCTTCCTGTCGCGTGTGATGGGGCAGTCGCTCACCCGGGCGGCACGCTCTCCGTTCGGCATGCTGGAACTGCGGACCACCGTGGAGGAAACGGGACGCCTGGAGGTGGACCGGCTTTACCGGCTCACGGACGGCATCGGGCTGGTGGCGTCGGTGGCGCCGATGATCGGGCTGCTGGGCACGGTGATCGGGATGGTGGGGGCGTTCGACGCGATCATGTTCGCGGATGGACCGGCACGCCCGGACCAGCTGGCGGGCAGCATCTCGCAGGCGCTCATCACGACGGTGATGGGCCTGATCGTGGCGATTCCGTGCACGGCCGCGTACACCTATCTGCGCAACCGCATCGACCACCTGGCCACGGAGATCGGCGAGTCGATCGACACGATGATCGCGCCGCTCGAGGTTGCCGGCGCGGAGAGCCGGGGCGGATGAGTCGGGCCAGAGGCACATCCCGGCACATGATCCAGGGCGATCTGACGCCGCTGATCGATGTGGTGTTCCTGTTGATCTTCTTCTTCATGATTACCTCGAAGTTCGGCGACCTGCGCCGGACGGAGATCGACCTGCCGCGGGAGCCGGGGGAGCGGGGGGGGACCGCTCGGGAGCCGGCGATGATCGTGGATCTGACGGGTGACGGCCGGATGCTGGTGGACTCGCATGAGGTCTCGGTGATCGAACTGGAGCGGATGGCGAGGACCGGCCTGGCCGCGGCGACGGACGCGGACCCGTTCGATGTGCTGATCCGGCCGGACCGCAACGCGCCGGCGCGGGATCTGGACCGCGTGCTCTCCCGGCTTGCGGCCATCGGGGTGCGGGAGTGGCGGCTGGGGACCGTGGAGCCGGACGGGAACGGGAGCAGGGGGGGTGGTTCATGATCGCGTTCACCCGTCGACCCGGGGGGGGCGGGCGTGAGAGCCGGTTGGGGATGCTGCCGTTGATCTCGCTGATCGATGTGGTGTTCCTGCTTCTGATTTACTTTCTGGTGGTCTCGGATTTCTCACGCGAGGAACGGCGGCTGTCCAGCACGGTGCAGACCGAGGGCGGCGGCGTGCGGTCGGTCGAGCTTCGTCCACAGATCGTGGATATCGCGACCGATGGAGAGGGCGTTCGGTTCAGCATCGGGCAGGTGGTCGTGCGGGACAAGGCGGGCCTGGCCCGCGTCCTGGAGCGTCTGCCGCGTGAGCCGGGCGTGGCGGTGCGTTCCACGCCGGACGCGCCGATCTCGGCCATCGCGACCGCCTTGCAGGCGGCCAAAGACGCGGGCTTTGAGAAACGGAGCTATGTACCCCGTGGTGAGTAAATCCGTCAGCGTGTTGCTCTGCCTGGCTTGTCTGGGCCCGCCCGCCGTGGCGGAGCCGGATGTCACCGAGGTCGCGCTGAGCGAAGCGGGGATGCACGATGTGCTGGAGGCGCACCTGATCGGGCTCCTCCAGCGTGCCGGTGATGACGATGCCCGAGGCCCGATCATGGATCGGCTGGCCACGCTCTACACAGGGTTGCTGCGGGAGTTGCCCGCGGGTTCGTCGGAACGGGCGGCGGTGGCGGCACGCGCGTGGGAGTTGGCCGAGCGGGCGGGCGAATCCAAAGCGGTGGAACTGCGACTGACGCTCCTGCTCGACCGCTACCTGCCGATCGAGCGGGCGGCGGAACTGCACGAACTCGGGCTGCTGTCGGCATCGGATCAGGAGGTTCACACGGCTGAACTGCGGGTGCTCCAGTCGCGGTTCCGTGCGATGGCGCAGGCCGCGGTCGCTGGTGCCGCGTTGAACGATCGGAGGACGCGGGCGGGGGGTGATGGTGTGGGGGGGGGAGGGGATGCCGCGGTGTCGCGTTCGCTGAGCCGGGAGCGTTCACTGGCGGCGTATTACACGGCGTGGTCGGGCCTGACGCTGGGTGTGCTGGAGGAGCGGGCGATCGCGCTGGACACGCTCCGCTGGTTCGGGTGGCTGCTGGGGGCGGAGGGGGAACTGCCCCGGCTCGACGGGGTGCATCCGGCCTCGTTGGAGTATGAACATGTGGCGCGTGCCGCGATCGGCGTCGGGCGCACCCACGCACGGAATCAGGACTGGCTGCTGGCCGAGCAGTGGCTGCGGCTGGTGATGGAATCGGAGCGTGTCACACCGCCCATTCGCGCCCAGGCGGGCGGGCGGATGCTGCGGATCAAGGCGGATCGCGGGGCGTGGATCGATGCCCAGGTGGTCGCGGAGACCCTGCGCACGGCGGTGGACTCGGACAAGCACCTGCCAACGCCCGAGGCACGCTATCTGGCGGTGCGTGCTCTCACGGCGATGCGGGACGGCGCGGATCACGGGGATGTTCGCATGGTCGCGGAGGGTGCGTTGAACGATCTCATCGCCCGGGGCGAGATCGGGCATGTGCTGGATCTGCGGCGTCGGTTCGGCGCATCCGGTCTGCTCGGCGGCGCGTTCATCGGGCTCTATGCGACCGGCCTGGACCGGTTGGAGGAAGCGCAGAACGCCGGCACGCCGGGGCTGTATCAGGAGGCCGCACACCGCCTGCTGCTCGCGGCTGACCATGCGGAAGCGGCGCGATTCCCCGTGCAGCGAGAGGATGCGCGGCTCAAGGCGGCTTTCTGCGAGATTCGGTCGGGTCGGCTGCGACAAGCCGAGACGATCATCCACGCGGTGCTGAATGCCGGGCCGTCCGAGCGGGCGGGGGAGGAGGCACGCTGGCTGTTGATCGTGGCGATGGACGAGGCGAATGATCCACGCCAGCGGTCTGAACTGGCCGAGGCGGTGCGGGATTACCTCACGCGGTACGGCGGGACGGAGCGGGCGGGGCGATTGCTGGTCCGGCACGCGGGAACGGAAGTGCTCGAACCGGGCATGGCGGCGGACGGACTGCGGGCCATCGATGAGGATGACCCGCTGGTGCTCAACGCCCGACGGGTGCTGGCGCGGATGGTCTACAAGGTCTGGATCGACCACCGCCGGCGGGATGCTGATGCCCGGGACGAGCTGATCCGCCTGATCGACTGGATCTGGGAGCGGGAAGCTTCGGCACATGACACGGGTTCGGCCCGCGAGCGTCTCGACATCGCCCGCATCGCGATCGATGCGGCGCTGGGGGCTGCGCCGGTTGATCTGGATCGGGCCGAGCGGGCATTGGGCATCGCACGGGCGATCGTGTTGGCGGATGCAACGCTGGCCAGGTTCAACGAGGAACTGACGCTCCGATCCGTCGAAACTCATGCGGCCCGTGAACGCTTTGAGGAAGCGGCACGGCTGGCGGATGAACTGCGGCAGGCGGCGGCCGCCACTTCGGCCTCGCAGGCGGATCGGATGCTGCTGTCCGCGTTGCTCCGTCGGCTCGAGACCCATCCAGACGACACGGCGGCGGCCACGCTCGGCGTGCGGATCGGAACGCGGGTGGCCGGGGAGTTGATTCCGCCCGCGCCGCAGCGTCTGACCCCCGATGGCAGCCGGGTGGTGGATCGCGTCTGGCGTTTGGCCGCGAGCGAGGCTGGACGCACAAGCGATGGCGCGATGCGGGCTCTGGCGCTGCGACTGGCCCGCGTGGTGCTCGAACGGGGCCTGCCCAGCGCACAGGGTTTGCGTGAGATGGCCGACCTGGCGGCCTTGGCTGGGGATGGGGAAGCGGAGTTGCAGGCGTGGTCGGTGCTGCTCGGGGCCTCGCGCGACGATGAGGAGCCGTGGTGGGAGGCGCGTTTCCACACGCTTCGTCTGCTGCTCGCCTCGGATCGGGAAGCGGCCCGACGGGCGTATGACCAGCACAAGGTGATGCACCCGATGCCCGGCCTGCTGCCGTGGACGAAGATGATCGACGAGTTGTTCCTGCCCGATCCGACGGCCCGGCAGAGTGAGGACGATGCGCCGTGAGCCCGGACGAACCAACCCGCAGCCCTGATGCACTGGCCGCGCGATTCCTCGGACGATCCGCGGGCGCGGGCGGTCCGTTTGCGTTGCTGGGCGTGGGGCATGGCACGCAAGACTCTCGCGCTGTGCGCGCCGCCGGAGCGCGACGGTTGGCACAGATCGACCGTCACCCTCAGCGGATGACACCCGAGGCCGAGGAGCTGCGCCTGGCGATTCACGCGGCGATGGCTCAACTGGCCGATCCCGCGCTGCACGCCGTTCTGGTCCGGCACTGGCCGGCGGGCGAGGCGGAGCCATCGCCCGCCGCGTGGCGGTCGACGCTCTCGGCGGTCACGGATCAGATGGCCCGGCAGGCCCGCCTGATCGTGGGAGCTTCCGGCGGCTGGAACGCCCGTGCCAAAAAGCGTCTGGCACACCTGGCCCGGCTCCACCGGGTCAACGCGAACGATCTGATCCGGTCTTTGCGGCCGGGTTCACCGGTGGCGGGGGGCGGCGGGGGGCATGGCGGACGCTCCAAGCCACCGCCCGCCGTCGTGTTTCCCGAGGTGTCCGAGCCGGAATCATCGGGGCGGCGCTGGCTGTTGATCCATGCCGTGTTGGTGGTGCTGCTGGTGGCGATGGCTTCGGGGGTCGTGGTGGAGTGGCTCCGCCCTACACCGGCTCCGTCGTTGGCCAACACGCCGGCGTCTCCCGTGGTTCCGACGAGAGCGGCGGGTGATCCTGTCCCCACCGCACGCACGGACATTGCGCATCACGCCGCGTTGGAACAGGAGTTGGGCAACATCCTGCGGGCGGCGGGAACGGATCCTGAGGGTGCGGTGGAGCGCACCGGCCGCGCCATGCAGACCTTTTTCGTGCGTTGGCCCGACATGCCGTCCGAGTCGCGTGATCGGATCGTCGTCCTTGTCGGGCGGATCATCGTGGCGTTGGCGGATGCGTGGCGGCCCTCGCTGGAGGCGGTGGCGGCCGCGGGTGTCGGTTCGGACGATCTGACAAGCCGGGTGGGCGCGGCGGCCTTCGCCTCGCGTCTGACGGCCGAAGCATCCATCCCCCGAGGCGTGCGCTCGCGATATGGGGAGATGGTTCCGGGGATTGAACCCGGCGCGGTGTTCGACGGGGCGGGGCTTGCGGCCCTCACGGTGGCGTTGACCGTGCGGCCCCCGGAAACCCCGGCGCAGTGGGCGGCGTGGTCGGTCGCGTTGGACGCATGCACTGGCGTTCCCGTCATGGCTCGCATGCGCACGCGTCTGAACGCGTTGGAGATCCTGCTTCGGGATACGCGCCCGCCTGGGCCTGCGTGGCGGACCATCGCGACCACGCTCGCGTCCGGGCTGTCGTGGCGGCCCGGTGATCCGCCCCGGGCCTGGCTGCTCGAACAGTTTGCCGATGAATCCGTGCCCAGCCCCCGGCTGGCGGGGCTCACGGCCGTGCTGGCCACCGAGGTCTCCGTGCCTGGCGTCGATGCGCGGATGGTGCTTGAGCCGGATGCCGACGGCGCACGCCGGGCGGAGCTTGCCGCCGCGTATCGCACGGCCTGGGCCGGGACGGGTGACGAGACCGTGCGGACGCGGGTGCTCGCGGCGTTGGCGGGTGTGATGGAGCGGGCGGACCGTTCGGTGCAGAACACGCCGGATCGGGTGGGGGTGCTCGTGGGCCTGGCCCGGGCGAACGCGGCCGCCGCGGCATTTGAGTCGGGGCAGGAGGACCTGGCGGCCGAACTCCTGGCGATGCCCCAGTTCACACCCGGCTCGTCAGCCCCCGCCACGACGCGCACCATCGGCAGCCAGAACGATGAATGGGGGCTGACTCTGATCAATACCCAGAGTCCGGAGCTGGCATCATCCAAGCTCATCGGGGCGATGCAGGACAGAACGCCCTTCTCACCGCTCGCGGCCGACGCGGTGGTGGGGGCGGCACTCTCCGGGGGCACCAGGCCGCTGCGTGATCAGGCCCGGGCGGTGGTGGTCGCGTCCGCGTGGGATGTGCAGATTTTGCTGGCGATCGAGCGGGCGGCGGCGCGCCGCCCAGGCGCCGTAGTCGGAGAGATCGTCACCGGCATCACCGGCGTCACACTGCCGTCACCGCGGGATGCGGCCTGGCTGGAGCGGGTTCGTTCGGCGTTGCTGCCGCGGATCGCGGAGCTGGTCGCCGCGTCGGGGTCAAGTGATCTGGTGTGGGCCGAGGCGGAACTGGCGGAGGTGGCCGCCCGTCGGGCGGGTCTGGATTCGGGCACGCCGCACATGCGGTCCCTTCTGACGGAGATTGATCGGCTGTCCCGCGCGAACGGCCTTCCCCCATCGGATCCGCTCTCGACCGATTCGATTCAATCCAGACAGGCGGCCCGCGCATCCAGCGCGGGGGCTCGCGCCCAGATGATTGCCGTTCAGCACCGGGCCATGGTCGAGTTCCTCGCGGCGGACATGATTGTGCGCAGTGGTGGTGGGGGTGGGGGGGGCGTAGGGTGGGGGGGGCGTGCGTCGGTGGACCGCAGGCTCGGGGTGCTCACGAAGGAATGGGCCGCGGCCCGCACGGTGATCGATCAACTCCTGGCCAGCCACCGGACCGAGGCGGAACTCTGGCGTTCCAGATTGGAGGGGGCGTTATGAATCGGGCATGGCTTGTCCTGATGGCTTTGGCGTGCGTGATCCTCGGGCTGGCACCCGTTCCGATCACGGATTCCGAACAGCGGCTCGGTCGGTTGAGCCCGTCCAGACCCGCGGAGTACTTCCTGCTCGGCGAGCGATTGATCGAGCACGCCGACACGCTGTCGGTCGGCAGGCAGACGCTGGCGATCGGCGCTTTGCTCGCGGCGGATTCCGACCGATCGTTGGCGGCCGGCGCGGCGGTGGCGCTGGCTTCCGTCGCTTCCACCGCCGATGAACGGCGCGGGCTCTGGTCGCTGGCCGTGGAGTTGGACCCGGTCCGCGGTGAGGACCGACGCTGGACGGCGGGCTCCGACGGCGGCACCGCGGAGCTTGACCGTCTGGCGGGGCGAACACTCGGAGCGTTGCGCATCAACGATCGCGAAGCGACCAATGTGCTGCGGGACAACCCGGCGGTTCGGACACGAATCGTTGAGGAAGGCGTTCGCCTGGGGCACAACCTGAGCCTGCTGGCCGGCGTGCTGTCCAAGTGGGAGAGCGATGTCCAGAACGACCCATGCCGCGGGCAGTTGAGCATGCGGGTGCGAGAGGGTTCCGTTTTTCTTCAACACCCGTGCCCGCACCCGAGCTATCACCACGGCCTGCAGACCGATTCATCGGACTGGGCCATGATGGTGGGCATCGAGATGTCGCTGCTCGGGGCGACACCGGACTCGTGGAGTGCCCAGGCCGCGGTGCGTCTGGATTCGACGGTGCCCGTGTGGACCCTCGACCGGATTGCCGAGGTCTACGGGGTTTCGCGGACGCGCCCCGTGCGCCGCAACGGGCGATGGACCGAGCCCTGACGCATACGATCTCCCCTTCTCCTCCCACTCCTTACCCCGAGGTCCGTCCCATGACCGAGCCCGCCGCCAGTTCCACCGCTCCGGCCGAGACCAAGCCCGCCGGCAAGCCCGAGATCACTTTCGATGACTTTGCCAAGATCGACCTGCGGGTCGCCCGCGTGGTCAAGGCCGAGCCGCATCCCAATGCTGACAAGCTCCTCAAGCTCCAGCTTGACGACGGCTCGGGTGTGCCCCGCCAGATCTGCGCCGGCATCCGAGCCCAGTACACGCCCGAAGAGCTGGTCGGCAAGCTGATCGTGATCGTGGCCAACCTGGCCCCGCGTCAGCTCCGCGGCGAGGAATCCCGCGGCATGTTGCTGGCCGCGTCCGACGCGGAGAAGGGCGCGGAGGTACGGTCGGTGGTGGTCATCTCGCCCAGCGCGGAGATCACGCCGGGTGCCACGGTTTCCTGAGCGGGGCTGGTGGGACCGACAAGCCGCGACTGCCAGGGAGCGGCCGAGCGATCCACAGAGTCTTTGCGGCCTGCAAACCAGGCCGAGCCGGAAGCTGTGTGGCTTGTGGTTTCGGCTTGTATCTGCGCGGCGATCGGTGGTTTTTACTTGGAAAGCAAGCGGCATGCGTCTCAAACAGGATGCTCCGCTTGCTCACGCAACTGCAACTGCAACTGCAACCGCTCCGTTGCAGTTGCGGCTTGTAGACCGTGTCACGCCTCCGTATCAGGGGCGTTCGGTGCGTTGTTCGCTCGGACCCCGGCTCGGCCTGGCCCAGCGCTGGGCGATGACCGACTCGTAGACCGTTTCGATCTCGGCATCCCGCCCGGCTCGTTCCTCCTTGATCTGCTCGTGCAGCTCGGAGATGCGGGCGGCCAGACGCTCGAGTTCATGCTCGCGCATCTTCATCCGGGCATCGAACCGGGCGGCGATGGCGTCGCGCAGGGCGGTTTCCGCCGCGGCCTTTGTTTCCGGGGATGCGTTGGCGGGCAGGGATCGGAGATGCTGCGTGGCATCGACCACGCCCAGCCCGGTGCGCATCTCTTCGAGCTTGAGCGCCCCGAAGGCGGGATTGCGGTCCATCTCGGTCACGATTTCATGCAGTTGTGGAATCATGCGGTCGAACAGCGTGTCGCCCATTGCGCGGTCCTGCTGTTCGATCTCGGCGAGCTGCTCGTGAACGCTGGGGATCTGGTCACGCAGGAACGCCCGCAGCCTGCGGCGGGTTTCCGGAGTCAGTTCCGAGACCGTCCGGTCCATCGGCCCCCCGATTCCCGTCCGCCCCCCTCCGCCCGATTCACCCTCCGGCCCCCCGCCCCCGCGCGGCCCGGGACCTTCCGTGTTGGGACCGCGTGCGGGCGACCCACCGGCGGACCCGTCTTCAGCGAGCGGTTCACGCGAGCGCAGGGAGCGCATCACCTCGGCCGGAGATTCTCCCGCGTCGAGACGCTCCAGGGCTTCGCGATGGCGTTCGAGCATTGATTCCGTGCGGGCGATGGTCCGTTCCAGACGGGCTCGCAACTGGGCGGGGTCTTCGGAACGCGTCGCGGCGGCCTCGCGTGGACGGCGTGGCTGCTCCGGGTCCGCTGCTCCGGGCTGCGCCAGCCCGACGCCCGCGAGCAACAGCGAGGCACCCACCGCACCGATCAGTACGCGACGATTCATCACAAGGCTCCTCCGCTGCGGCCGGTCCAGCCGGCATCCCACCAGTTCGTGTCGGCCAGGTCCGAGCCGATCCATGCCGCGTCGGATTCCGCGCTCAGCGCGTCGGCCCAGAGTTCGATCGAGGCAATTTCATTGCCGAATCCATCAGAGGGCTGCGGTGCGAGAGCGAGCATCCCCTCGATCCGCTGTTCGATCAACGCGGTGTTGATCAGGGTGGCCTGGCTGGTCGGGGTGGCCGCGCCGGGGCCCGAGGTGGTGTACACCACGGTCGAAACACCGGCCAGCAACGCGATCCCCGCCGCCACGCGAGCGGTCCCGGTCTGCCACCACGGCGTGGCCCGCCCGGAGAACGCGATCGGCTCGGGTTGGAACACACGCCCGACTTCCGTCAGCACGCGGTCCTCAAGACCGACGGGCGCACCGGCTCGTTCCGCCCTGCCCAGCGCATCCAACCGGGCTGACAAGGCTTCCAGCCCCGGGTCCATCGGCTGATCGTGATCGTGGTGGTCGTGGTTCATGACGCATCCTCCGACGGCTGATCCGGCTCCAGCACGGAGCGGAGCTTTCGCAAAGCGCGGTGGTGCCGGGCGAGCACCGTCCCCACGGGCTCGCCCAGCAACTCCGCGATTTCCTTGAAACCCATGCGCCCGTGATGGCGCAGTTCAATGACCTCCCGGTCGGCGTTGTTCAGCGTGTCGAGCGCACGGCGCAGGCCCGCGTTCGTATCCTCGTCGGGGCTCACGGATGGCTCGCACGCGGGCGACATGGCCTCGATCACCCCCGGGTCGAGCGGCCCCGTGTGGCGCTTCATCCGGCGGGCGGTGTCCCGCACCCGGTTCATCGTCACCCGGAACAGCCACGGCTCGAAGCGCCCTTGCTCGTCGTACTGCTGCCCCTTCAGTTTGGTCGCGACGGTGACGAACACGGACTGGGTGATCTCCTCGGCCAGGTCAGGCCGACGCAGGCGGGACTGGGCCAGGGCATACACACGCCCGGCGTAGAGGCCGACGAGTTCTTCCCACGCGCGTTCTTCCCCTCGACAGGCCCGCGCCACCAGCGATGCGAGCGCATCGCCGGAGTCGGAGCCCGCGTCGGGGCTGTTCGCTTCGCCGCGGGTGGTCAACGCCGCCTCCATCTGACCGCCCAACGCCGGGCAGGGGTCTGCATTGCAGTTCCATCGGTCATCTCGGCCATTCTGCCGGTACACTCCACGGTGGGGGCGCGTCCGATGAGAGGACCCCCCCGCCCCCCCCCCCGGGCTGAACTCCGGGACCGCACGGGCCGTACGACCCCCAACCCACCGCCAGAGGGCCCTCGCTTGATCGAACCGGACCAACCCACCGATGAAGCCGTGTTCGAGCGGTTCCTCGATGGTGATACGGCGGCATATCGGACGCTGATCGAACGCTATCACGATGACCTGCTGCGGTTCCTGACCCGGCTGGTGGGTGATCGTGCCGCCGCCGAGGATCTGTTCCAGGAAACTTTCCTTCAGATCCATCAATCCGCTCACACCTTTGACACCACCCGGCGATTTCGCCCGTGGTTGTTCACAATTGCCGCGAACAAAGGGCGGGATCACCTGCGTAAGCGGATGAGACAGAGGACCGTCGAACTCTCTGCCCCGATCGGCGGCTCCGACGGATCCACCTCGTTCGTGGACCTGTTGGAGGTTGATGTGCCCAGCCCGGACGCCGCGATGGACGCCTCCGAGCAGGACCGTCTGGTACAGACGGCTCTCTCGAAGCTCCAGCCGGCTCTGCGCGAAGTTCTGTTGCTGGCCTACTTCCAGCGCCTGAGCTACCAGCAGATTGCCGAGGATCTCGGGATTCCGCTGGGGACGGTGAAATCCCGGATGCACGCCGCCGTCGCGGCCTTTGCCCGTTCCTGGCAGGCAGTGACCAGGGAGAAGCCCGGTCGGGCCGACTGACCGATCTCGGCTGATCCGGCAAGTTGAAAGAATCGCCCGCCATCGCGGGTCGGAGCCTGGACCATGAGTGACCTGGACCAATCCCACTTCCCGACGCCCGAAACGCCCGCACTGAGTGCGCTCGATGCCCAGGCTTTGGATGCGTTGCAGGAAGCGGGCTGGCGGGCCAACGCCGCGGACGATCGCTCGCAGCGGATTGCCGCCCTCATGTTCCTGCTGGGAACCCCCGTGTCTGGCGAATCAGAGCGGACGACCCGGGTGACCGTGATCGACTTGAAGGCGCGCCGGGCCGCGTTTGACGCGGCCAATGAGGGTGATGAAACAAGCCGTCTTCTGGAATCCGATGCCGCGGCTCTGGACCATTGGATGGGTGGGGGGGGGAGGGAGGGAAGCGGGTCGGGTGCTGTTCCCGATGCGCTGCGTGCGCGGGTGGACCGGCATGAGGCCTTCGCCACACTGGCATCGGGCGGGGTGCCCGATGCGGTCGAGTCCAAGCGTGTTCTGATTGATCGCACCCTGGCCGCCGTGGAGGCGGCCGAGCGGGCGCAGACCGGCCGGATGCGGTTCGAGGACCATGCCGAGACGGGTGGGGGGAGCCGGTTCCGCCTGGCGGACCTGATCTCGGTGGCTGCAACGCTGCTGATCCTGGCATCGGTGGGCATCCCGGCCTTCAACGGGGCGACCCAGTACCGCGAGCGGTCACTCTCAATGGCCAACATGCAGACCGCGGCCCGGGCCTTCGGTTCCTATGCCGGTGCCAACGCAGACATGCTCCCGATGGCCAGCGCGGGCTTTGGCGGCTCGTGGATGGAGGTCGGCAACCCGACCCGTTCCAACTCGGCCAACCTTTACACCCTTCCCCGGGAGGGCTATCTCCGCCTGGACGACCTGGCGTCACCCTCCAACCCACATGCGCCGCGAGGCAATCCCGAGCCTGGCGCGATGGACTGGAAGTCCATGGATGAGATCTCATATTCCTACCGCATCATGTCCAACGGCGGGCTCCGGCTCCATGTGGCCACGCCGACCACGACCCGCGTGGTGGTCATGGCCGATCGTTCGCCGGTGACGCTCCGTGTTGCCCGTGGTGAGGTGGTATTTCCTGAAGAAAACACCCCAAACAATCATGGGCGGGGTCAGCATGTGCTCCGCCTGGACGGATCAAGCCTCTGGGCCAAGTCCCCGGTGATCGACGGCGACAATATCTGGCTCCCCCGCCAGATCGAGGACATCATCCGCGAGGTGCGTTCCCAGATGGGGGTGATCCAGGGGAACGAGATGCCGGCATCCGAGACCGATGCGTTCGTGGGGCCTTGACCGGGCGGAACTTGCCCGGACGGGTTTCAGGGATGGTTTCGGGCTTGTCAGGGTCGAGTGAGCGGGCTACCCTTCCGACCCGCCGCGTCGCGGGCATTTTCAGAGAAAGAACCGGAGTCGCCGGCCATGTCGAAGAACAAGCCTCACAAGGGCATCATGAAGCGCGTCCGCGTCTCCAAGACCGGCAAGGTGCGTCACCGCTCCGCTTTCCACAAGCACTTGTCCAGTCACAAGTCCGGCAAGCGCCTGCGCCAGCTCCGTCAGGATCCGTACCTGACCTCCGGCGAGGCGAAGCGCTTCGAGAAGCTGCTGTTCCGGCGTCTGCGTGGGCGCAACCAGCCCCGCACCGCGCTGCGTCGCAGCCCCTCGCCCGAGCAGCGCCGCGCCGCCAAGGCCGCGTCCTGAACCCATGACCAACCCGGGGCCGGCCATGCCGGTTCTCCGCCTTCCCCCCCTCGCCAGCGGCCCAGTGTGGGCCGCGGGAATCCAGCCCCGCCTGCCGGGACGCAAGCCCGGTCCGACCGGCTCCGTCAGGCAAACTTGGAGAAGTATCCATGCCACGCGTTCGGAAGGGTGCGGCCCGCACCCAAGCCCGCCGTAAGCTGCTCCGCAAGGCCCGCGGCTACTACGGCTCTCGTTCCCGCCACAAGTACAAGGCCAAGGACGCGGTCCGTCGCGCCGGTCTGTTTTCCTACCGCGACCGTCGCGCCCGCAAGCGGGACATGCGCCGCCTGTGGATCACCCGTATCACGGCCGCCTGCCGGATGCGCGGAACCCGCTACAGCCTGTTCATCAACGGCCTGAAGCTCGCCGGCATCAACCTGAACCGCAAGATGCTCAGCCAGATCGCCATCGACGATCCCAAGCTCTTCGATCAGATCTGCGAACAGGCGGTCAAGGCTTCGAAGGCCGTTCCCGCCAACGCCTGATTCATATTGATCCCAGCCTCTTACACGGAGAACCGCTATGGGGGGCTGGTGGGTCGCTGAAGTATGGAACCAACCCACACGGGGACCCGTGTGGGTTGTTTCTTGGTTGGTTTGGGTTGTGCTCTCGATCGTGCTGCACGAGCTGGCCCACGGCTGGGCGGCGTTGCGGTTCGGAGACCCCACCCCCCGGGCGACGGGGCACATGACCTGGAACCCGCTGGTCCACATGGGGCCGTACTCGCTGGTCGCGTTGGCGTTGGTGGGCATCGCGTGGGGAGCCATGCCGGTGGATCCGTCCCGGATGCGCGGACGCCACGCCGAGCCGCTGGTGCTGGCGGCCGGCCCGGCGATGAACCTGCTTCTGGCGATCGTCGCCGTGGTCGGGCTGATCCTGTGGCACCCCTTCGCTGACGGGCACCTGATTCCCTCGGTGCAGGTGGGTGATCCGCTTGCGTTGAATCTGACGGTCTTCTTCTTCGTGGGCGGGTTGCTGAATGTGGTGCTGTTGATCTTCAACCTGCTGCCGGCCGTGCCGCTGGATGGCGGGCGGATCGCGGCGTACTACATCCGACCCTACGGCGATTTCGTGCGGACTGAGCACGGCATGTGGGTCGGCTTCGGCGTGATGATCCTGTTCTTCTGGTTCGCGGGCGGGTTCATCTTCCCGCTGGCCGAGGACATCGTCGAGGGCGGTGCGGGGTTGGCGTGGGATCTGATGGGCGTGCCGCGGTGGTAGAAAGTGTCATGTACGGATTGCCGTTTGGGTTTCACTGCGTTTCCCCCGTGGCAACTTATGAACGCTCCTTCGGAGCTTTTTTGAAGCAGTTGCCTGAGATTCAGCGGGGCAGGGTCGCGATGGATTTGCAATCCGGGGCGGACCGCGTCAAACTACCGGCATGACCGAAGTATCGAATCGGAAGGTCGGCAAGCTCGCGATGGTCCTCAACGGGATCGAGTGGATCGGCAACAAGCTGCCGGACCCTGCCATCCTGTTCCTGATCGGCTTGTTCATCGTGCTGGGGTTGAGCCATGTGGCCGCGCCGCGGATGCCGGAGGGGTTCGCCGTGCGGTGGGTGCCGGACAAGGCCGCGGGCGGGGTGGACCAGCATGTGAGCGTGGTGGGGCGGGTGGTGCGGGATGATTTCGGGCAGGAGGTGGGGTTCGAGCCTGCCCGGTACGAGGTGGTCCGGGGGGAGGGGGGGGCGCTGGCGGCTCACCTGGTGCTGGTGGATTCTGGGGAGGTTGCCAGGGATGCGGCGGGGGTTCCGATCGACATGGCGGGGCGCGGTTGGGCGGTGTTCGAGAAGCGACCCAGGCCGGTGACGGACCCGGAGACCGGGGAGGAACGGTTGGAGTTGGTCAGCACCGGTTCGGTGCTGTTCGCGCGGTCGCTCATCACGAGCGATGGGTGGTACTGGCTGCTGTCGAGCATGACCAACAACTTCCTGGGCTTCGCGCCGCTGGGCGTGGTGCTGCTGGGGATGCTGGGCATCGGCCCGATGGAGAAGGTGGGGCTGATCTCCGCGCTGCTGCGGGCGGGGCTGGCGCGGGTTTCGGGGGCGATGCTGACTCCGGCGATGGTGTTCCTGGGGATCATGAGTTCGATCGGCTCGGACGCGGGGTATGTGGTGCTGCCGCCGCTGGCGGCGCTTGCGTACGCGGCCTGCGGGCGCTCGCCGCTGGCGGGCATCGCGGCGGTGTTCGCGGGGGTCTCGGCGGGGTTCAACGCGAACCTGCTGATTACGAGCCTGGAGCCGATGATCAGCAACATGTCGCAGCAGGCGGCGCAGACGATCGACCCGAATCGGATCGTGGTGCCGACCTCGTCGTGGTACTTCATGGCGGTGTCCACCATCCTGCTGACCTTCGCGGGGTGGGCGACGACGGCGGTGTTCGTCGAGAAGCGTCTGGCCCGCAAGCCGGTGGATGAAGGCGGGGCGGATCCCGCGATGGCGATAGTGTCGTCCGGCGGGGCGGACGGCGGGGATCTGCGGTTGGGTGCCGTGATGCTCGGGGTGGCATTGCTCCTGGGCGGGGTTCGGTTCCTGGGCATGTTCCAGCACATCGACGCGATCATGCGGGTTCCTGCCTGGGTGTTCTGGTCGCCCGCGGGGGGGCTCGGCTCGATCGGGGCGTTGCATGTGATCATCCAGGCCGGGCGCGGGATGGTCAAACCGGAGGAGCACAAGGCCCTGCTGTGGTCCTCGGTGGCCTTCGGGCTGGGGATGGGCCTGACGCTGCTGATGGTGTACTGGGAGGGGTCGCCCCTGCACGGGAAACAAGGCCCCGCGGCACGGTGGGTCACGGTGATCGTCCCGCTGATGTTCGTCCTGACGATCGTGCCCGCGATGGTGTACGGGGCGATCGTGGGGGTGATCCGGTCGTCGAAGGATGCCACGCAGACGATGATCGATTCGATGGCGGCCATGGCACCGATCATCGTGCTGGCGTTCTTCGCGGGGCAGTTCGTGGCGGCGTTCGACGAGTCCGGCCTGGGGCGAATGCTCGCGTTCACGGGTGGCGAGTGGCTGTTCAGCCGGCAGTTCTCCGCGGGCGGACTGATTGTGGCGTTCATCTTCGTGACGATCGTGTTCGACCTGTTCATGGGCTCGATGAGCGCCAAGTACGCGCTGTTCGCGCCGATCTTCGTCCCGATGTTCATGCTGATCGGGATCCGGCCTGAGCTGACCCAGACGGCGTACCGCATCGGGGATTCGACGGCCAACATCATCACGCCGCTGAACTCGTACCTCATCATTATCCTGATGTATGTGCAGAAGTACGCTCCGAAGGCGGGCATCGGCACGCTGATCGCCATGATGCTGCCGTACACGGTGGTGTTCACGATCGTGTGGGTGGCGTTGATCCTGCTGTGGGAGTGGATCGGCATCCCTCTGGGGCCGGGCGACCTGAGGCAGGCGTTCAGCTCGCAGTTCCTGGAGGCGCAGGCCGCTCCCTGACGCGCTCTTGCGTACCCTGAGCCATGACCACCGCCTGGAATCTGACCGCGCACGGCCCGAAGAAACTCATCGGCATGGTCCATCTGGGTGCTTCTCCGGGTACGCCGTTCGCCGCGCACACACCCGACGAAATCGTCGGTGCGGCGGTTCAGGAGGCCCGTGTGCTGGCGGACGCCGGCTTCGACGGGATCATCCTGGAGAACATGCACGATGCGCCGTATGTCCACGGTGAGGACCTCGGGCCGGAGGTGGTCGCGGTGGTGGCCCGCACGCTCGCGGCGGTTCGGGCCGCGATCGAGGTGCCTGTTGGTGTGCAGATCCTCTCCGGCGGCAACCGGGCCGCGCTGGCCTGTGCGCACGCCTGCGGCGGGTCGTTCATCCGCTGCGAGAACTTCGTGTTCAGCCATGTGGCCGACGAGGGCCTGCTGGCCAAGGCCGAGGCGGGCGGGCTGCTGCGATACCGCCGGGCGATCGGGGCGGGGGGCATCCCGGTCTATTGCGACATCAAGAAAAAGCACGCTTCCCACGCGATCACCGCGGATCTGGATCTGGCGGAAGTGGCTGAGGCGGCGGTGTTCTTCGGGGCCGATGGGCTGATCGTCACCGGCGCGGCCACGGGGCGGCCGACCAGCGTGGCGGATGTCCGGCAGGTCCGTGAGGCCTGCGACCTGCCGGTGCTGGTCGGGTCGGGCGTGAACCCGGACAGTGCCGCGGGGCTGCTGGCCTATGCCGATGCGTTGATCGTGGGGTCGTGGGTGAAGCGGGGCGGTTCATGGAAGAACCCGGTGGATGCGGGGCGGGCGGGGGAAATGGTGCGGGCCGTGCGGGGGTGAGAGGCGGGGGGGGCTGGGGGAGGAGAAGAGGCCTACGGGGGGCAACATCCCATTTGTGGATCTCCCGCGCCCGTGCGGAACATTTTTATGCAGACAGGTGTATAGTTATGCCATGTCACGGGATCGCCGCCGCATGATGATGGTTGACCTGCTCCGCAAGGGGCCGGTGTGGTCACAGGAGGAGTTGGCCGAATCGCTGGCTCGCGCTGGCGAGCGGGTGACACAGGCGACGGTGTCGCGGGATCTGGCCGCGATCGGCGCGGTGCGGGGGCCGGAGGGGTATCGCCTTCCAGAGTCGCTCAACGAGCCGCTGGGGGTGACGGGGCGGCAGGAAGAGCTGCACGGGGTGGTGCGCCGGCATGTGGTCTCGGCGGTGGCGGCGCACGCGATGGTGGTGGTGCGGACCGCGCCTGGGCACGCCCAGATGGTGGCCAGCGCGTTCGACCGCTGGCCGCCGGAGGGGATCGAGGGGACGGTGGCCGGGGACGACACGATCTTCCTGGCGGCCACCGGGCCGAAAGTCGCGGAGCAGGTTGCCAAAGAACTCACGCACGCCATGCACGGAGAGACGGCTTGAAGCATTTCATCACCACGCAGGAATGGTCGCGGACGGAGCTGGACGATCTGCTCGCCCACGCGGCCGAACTCAAGCGCGAGCCGGTGCAGCCGTTGCTGGATGGCAAGGCCGTCGCGCTGGTGTTCTTCAATCCGTCCCTGCGGACGCGGTCTTCATTCGAGATCGGCACCTGGCAGATGGGCGGGCACGCGGTGGTGCTCGAGCCGGGCCAGGGCGCGTGGGCGATGGCGTTCGGCGAGGGTGAGGTCATGGACGGGAATGCCGAGGAGCATGTCTCCGAGGCCGCCCGGGTGCTCAGCCGCTACTGCGATCTGATCGCGGTGCGGGCGTTCCCCAAGTTTCAGGACTGGTCGGTGGATCGGCAGGATTTTGTGATCCGCTCGTTCGCGAAGTACGCGACCGTCCCGGTGATCAACATGGAGACGATCACCCACCCGTGCCAGGAGCTGGCCCACATCCTCGCGTTGCGTGAGCGGTTCGGCACGGACGATCTTCGGGGGAAGAAGTATGTCCTGACCTGGACCTACCACCCTAAGCCGCTGAACACGGCGGTGGCGAACTCGGCCGCGATCATCGCCACGCGGTTCGGCATGGATGTGACCCTGCTGTGCCCGGACGAGCGGTACCGCCTGGACGAACGCTACATGGGCTGGGCGGCGGCCAACGCCGAGGAGTCCGGGGGTTCGTTCGCTGTGTCCCACGATATCAGCGAGGCCTATGCCGACGCGGATGTGGTGTACGCCAAGAGCTGGGGCGCGCTCCCGTTCTTCGGTAACTGGGATGCGGAGAAGCCGATCCGGGATGCCAACAAGCACTTCATCGTGGACGAGGCCAAGATGGCCCTGACCGCGAACGGGGGCAAGGGGCTGTTCGGCCACTGCCTGCCCGCGCGGCGGAACATCAAGGCGACCGACGGCGTGATGGATTCTCCGAACTCGATCATCATCGAAGAGGCCGAGAACCGGCTTCATGTCCAGAAAGCACTCATGGCGGCCCTTGTCGGCGCGCCGGTCCGGGCCTGACCCGAAAGGAACTGCTCTCCCATGTCCAGCATGTCCAGCAAGAAGACGGTGGTTCTGGCCTTCTCCGGCGGTCTCGACACGAGCTTCTGCGTGCCGTACCTCATCGAGAAGGGCTACGAGGTCATCACGCTGTTCGTCGATACCGGCGGGGTTGGACCGGGCGGCGTGGAGCGGATCGCGGCCCGCGCCAAGGAACTCGGCGCGGCCGAGCATGTGACCGTGGACGCCTCCCCGGCGTTGTGGGACACCTTCGTCACGCCGTTCGTCATGGGCGGCGTGAAGTACGAGGACCGTTACCCGCTGCTCTGCTCGGACCGGTATGTGATCGTGGCCGAATCGGTGAAGCTCGCGCACGAGCGCGGGGCGGACGCCATCGCCCACGGATGCACCGCCATGGGCAACGACCAGGTCCGCTTCGATCAGTCCATCCGTTCGCTGACCGATCTGCCGATCCTGGCTCCCATCCGCGATATCCAGGGCATCACGAAGACCCCCCGGGCCTACGAGATCGAGGAACTCCGCAAGCGGGGCTTTGAGGTTTCGGCCGAGGCCAAGCGGTACACGGTGAATGAGAACCTGCTCGGCGCCACCGTCTCCGGGGCGGAGATCGATTCGTTCGGCGCGCCCGGCGAGGGCACCCGCAAGCTGACCAAGGCCCCGGCGCAGTGGCCCAAGACGCCGCTGAAGGTCGCCATCGGCTTCGAGCGGGGGCGGATCGTCTCGCTCGACGGCGTGCCGACCGATGGCCAGACCATCCTGCGCGTGCTCAACGAGAAGTTCGGGGCCTACGGCGTCGGACGCGGGATCTACACGGGCGACACCATCGTCGGCCTGAAGGGACGCATCGTGTTCGAGTGTCCCGGCATCGAGGCCCTGCTGGTGGCCCACAAGGCCCTTGAGGAACTGACACTGACCAAGGCCCAGAACGAGTTCAAGCCGGCCGTGGCCCGCAAGTGGACCGAGCTGGTCTTCGGCGGCATGTTCTACGAGCCGCTGCGGTACGACCTGGAAGCCTTCATCCGTGCGAGCCAAGCCACCGTGACCGGCGAGGTGGTGGTCGAGACTTCCGGCGGCGTGTGCGACCCGGTGGAGATCCGCACCGACAACGCCCTGGTCCGCGCCGGCGCGACCTATGCCCAGCACGCCGACTGGACCGCGAACGACGCGGAAGGTTTCATCAAGATTCACGGGCAGTCCGCCGCGCTCGGCGCGGCCGTCCGCTCCAAGCTGGGGATCACCCAGGAGGTCGAATCATGCTCGGCCGTGTCCTGACCCATCTCGATCGTCTCGTCGCCTGCGATACGCAGAACCCGCCCCGCGCCATCACCGCGGACCATCGGGTCATCTCGTACTGCGTGGGCGTGCTCAAGGCCGCCGGATGTGCCGTCACCGTGACGGATCTCGGCGACGGTTGCGTCACCCTGCTGGCCACCCGCGGCCAGGCTCGCACCATCGTCAACTGCCACCTGGACACCGTCCCGGCCGACCCGTCGTGGACCAGGGATCCGTTCAAGCTGGTGGTGGACGGGGATGATGCGGTCGGCCTCGGCGCGTGCGATGTGAAGGGCGCGGCGGCCTGCATGCTGGCGGCCATCGAGGACTCCGCCGGGGCGGTGGCGCTGCTGCTGACCACGGACGAGGAAGCGGGCCAGAGCCGGTGCGTGCGAGAGTTTCTCGCACAGGCCGATCTGCCGTACGACCGCGCGGTTGTCGCGGAGCCGACCGGCGTGCGGGCCGTCACCAAGCACCGGGGGCTGGCGACCTACGAACTCTCGTTTAAGGGCGTTGCCGCGCACTCGTCAGTGATCGGCGCGGACCAGCGGAACGCAGTCCACCTGGCGACGCTCTGGTGCGCGGACGCCATCGGGCTCACCCGGAACGCTCCGTACGACGACATCCGGCTGAACATCGGCATGATCCAGGGCGGGACGAAGGCCAATGTGGCCGCGTCATCAGCCAAGGTGGTCTTCGGGATGCGCCCGCCGCCCGGCATGCACCCGGATGTGCCCGCCAAGGACATGGCGGATCTGGTGAAGGATCCGGATTCATGCTCGTGGAAGGCCCGCTTTGCCGCGCCGGGCTTGGACGAGAATCAGGGGATCGATGCCCTGCTGAGCGAGTACCGCCTGGCGAAGGGAGATCCCGTGGACTTCTGGACCGAGGCCGCCTTGTTCGGGGAGGCCGGGCTGACCACGGTGGTGCTCGGACCGGGCAACATCAAGCAGGCCCACGCGGCCGATGAGTTCGTGCCGCTCGATGACCTCCGGCGTGCCGCGGAGGTGTACAAGCGTGTTTTCTCCGATCCTTTGGACGCGGCCGACCATGCGGGAACGCTGGCCGGCGCGAAGGGGGTCCGCTGATCCCATGATGCGTGACATCATCCTCAATCTGCTCCACAACCTCGGCGGCAGGCGTGAAGTCGAGCGATACCTGCGCGAGTACACCCAGCCAGGCTCGGCACGCACCACCGTCGTCAAGGTCGGCGGGGCGCTGATCGAGAACGATCTGGAGGATCTCGCCTCGTCGCTGGCGTTTTTGCGCCATGTGGGCATGGCCCCGGTGGTTGTCCACGGGGCGGGGCCGCAGTTGTCGCGTGATCTGGAGGCCAGCGGCGTCCAGAGCAAGTGGGTGGACGGCCTGCGCGTCACCACGCCCGAGGTGCTCCAGACGGCCCACCGCATGTTTTTGCGTGAGGGCGCCAGGCTCGCCGAGGCGATCGACGCCCACGGTGTCCGTGCCCGCATGATCCCCTCGGGCGTCTTCGAGGCCGTGCCGGATGATCCGGACCGTCTCGGGCTTGTTGGTCGTATCACCCGCGTGGACCTCGCCCCGGTGCGTGCCGCGCTGGAAGCGGGATACCTGCCTGTGCTCTCGCCGCTGGGCGTCACGGCGGATGGGCAACTGCTGAATGTGAACGCCGATACCGCGGCGCGTGCCCTGGCCGAGGCGCTCCGGCCCGGAAAGGTCATCTTCCTGACCGAGACGGGCGGGATCCTGGGTGGTGACGGGCAGGTCATCTCGGCCATCAACCTGGAGGAGGACCAGAAGCAGCTCATGGATTCCGGGCAGGTCACCGGTGGCATGGCCCGCAAGCTCATCGAGATCGGCGAGCTGCTTGAGAATCTGCCCACCCACGCGTCCATCTCCATCACCAAGCCGGCCCACCTGGCCCGCGAGCTGTTCACCCACAAGGGCAGCGGCACGCTCGTCCGACGCGGCGCGGCCATCGAGGTCTACGACGGTCTGCACTGTCTTGACCTGGACCGGCTCAAGGGCCTGCTGGAGAGCAGCTTCGGGCGTGAACTCCGGGATGACTACTTCGCCAAAACCATGGGGGCCGAGGCGTTGATCGCCCCGTACACCGCGGTCGCGATCGTCGTCGATGACGAGGAGCCGGTTGCATATCTGGACAAGTTCGCCGTGACCGCCGAGGCCCAGGGCGCGGGCATCGGAGCATCCCTGTGGAATAAGCTCATCGAACGCCATCCCCGGCTGTTCTGGCGGTCCCGCGCGGACAATCCCATCAACGGGTGGTACATGCAGCGTGCCGACGGCATGGAACGCACCGACAAGTGGCTGATCTTCTGGCGCGGGCTGGATACCAGCGCCCAGGTGGAGAAGGCCATCGAGCGCGCCTTGTCCTACGAGCCGAGCTTTGGATCCGTCATCAAGCCCGAGGAGGTTCCCGTTGGCGTCTGACCGGACCTATTCCATCGGCATCGTCGGTGCGCGCGGTTATGTCGGCGCGGAACTCATCGGCCTGATCGCCCACCACCCGAACCTGCGGCTGGCATTCGCCGCGTCGCGCTCGCAGGCGGGCCAGCCGGTGCCCGTGGGCGCGGGCCTTGGGAGTGGGGAGGTGGGGGAGCTGCGATTTGTCGATGCCGGGCCGGACGAGATCGCCGGGCTGGGGGCCGATGCCGTGGTGCTGGCCGTGCCGGACGGCGCGACCGAGGCGTATGTACGGGCACTCGGTGAGACCGTCGTGCTGGATCTCTCGGCGGACCATCGGTTCGATGACGCGTGGGCGTACGGCCTGACCGAGCACAACGAAGCGGTCCTGCGCGGCGCCAAGCGGATCAGCAACCCCGGGTGCTACGCCACGGCGGTTCAGTTGGCCGTTCGACCCTTGCTGGGGCTGCTGGATGGCACGCCGCACGGGTTCGGGGTTTCCGGGTATTCGGGGGCGGGGACCACGCCGTCACCACGGAACGATCCGAAGCTGCTGGCCGATGGGATCACGCCGTACAAGCTGGTGAACCACACGCACGAGCGTGAGGTCTCCCGCCACCTGGGCACGCCGGTGCGTTTCTCGCCGCATGTGGCCCCGTACTTCCGGGGGATCACGGTGACGGTGCAGGCTCGGCTGTCTGAACCGGGCAGCATCGATACCCTGACCCGCCGGTATGTCGATGCCTACGGCCAGTCGCGTCTGATCCGCGTGCTCGGCGAGCGCACGCCCCGCGTGCAGGATATCGCGGGCGATCCGGGGGCGGAGATCGGCGGCATCACGCTCGGGCCCGACGGACGCGATCTTGCCGTGGTCTGCACGGTGGACAACCTGCTGAAAGGGGCCGCGTCCCAGGCGGTCCAGAATCTCAACCTCGCGTTCGGGCTGCCGTCCGAGGCGGGACTGCTCGGAAGCGGGGTCGTCTCATGAGCACGCTGCTTTGGCAGAAGAAGGGCGTGAAGACGGACGCGGCCGTGATGCGGTTCCTCGCGGGCGATGATGTGGTGCTGGACCGGGAACTCTTCCCGTTCGACATCCGCGCCACCGCGGCCCACGCGGAGGGCCTGGCCTTGCGAGGGCTGCTCCCGCGGGACGACGCGGACGCGATCATCGCGGCCCTCGCGGACCTGGCCGAGCGGTGGTCCACGGGTGGTTTCGATCTGGACGATCGGTATGAGGACGGGCATTCCGCCATCGAGGCCTACCTGACGGAGCGTCTCGGTGAGGCGGGCGGGCGCGTGCATCTTGGACGCAGCCGCAACGATCAGGTGCTTGTCGCCACGCGTCTCTATATGGTCGATGCGTTGGACACGCTCCGCACCGGGCTGATCGACTGTGCCAACGCCGCGCTGGATCGTGCCCGTCAGGATGAGATGGCCCCGATGCCCGGCTATACCCACCTCCAGCGGGCCGTGCCGTCGAGCGTGGGCCTGTGGATGGGTTCATTCGCCGAGTCGTTCATTGAAACCGCTGAGCTGGTCGGCATGACGCGCGCCTGGATCAACGCAAGCCCGCTGGGGACGGCCGCGGGGTATGGCGTGAACCTCCCGCTGGCCCGCGAGGAAGTGGCCGCGAAGTTGGGCTTTGCGCGCGTGGTCATCAACCCGATGGCGGCCCAGGCCAGCCGCGGCAAGCACGAGCACCAGGTGCTCAGCGCCATGTGGCAGGCCATGCAGGACATCCGCCGCCTGGCGTGGGATCTGAGCCTGTTCAGCACCGCCGAGTTCGACTTCGTCCGGATGCCCCCGGAGACCGTCACCGGCTCTTCGATCATGCCGAACAAGAAGAACCCGGACCTGGCGGAGCTTCTGCGGGCCTCGTGCGCGGTGGTCGCCGGGGCGATGGCGGAGCTTCAGCAGGTGCTCAGCCTCCCGAGCGGCTACCACCGTGACCTCCAGCTCACCAAGCCGGCGTTGATCCGGGCAACCCGCGTGACGCTCGATGCGGTGGCGCTGGTTCCGGATGTTCTCCGACGCACCGAGTTCAAGCTTGACCGGATGCGGTCGGCCATTGACGGCGCGATGATGGCCACCGACAAGGCAGTGGAGCTGGCCGCCGGGGGCATGTCCTTCCGCGAGGCGTACCGGCAGGTAGGGGATTCGCTGGGCGAGCTGTCGAGGGTTGATCCGGAGCGGAGCCTGCGGGACCGGGTCTCGCTCGGCGGGTGCGCGGACCTTGGCCTCGATCGGATCGCCGCACGGATCCAGAGCCTGAGTCGCCCCGCCTGACGGGCGGTAAGATCGCGGAACCCATGACCATCACCCTTCTCGGCGGTATCGGTCTTTTCCTGCTCGGCATGTCTCTGATGACCGACGGGATCCGTTCGTTCGCGGGTGCCGCGCTGCGGGATGTACTTGCCCGGTTCGTCCGAGGTCCCGTGACGGCGATGTTCTCCGGCGCGGCGCTCACCGTCGCGGTTCAGTCGTCCAGCGCGACCACCCTGACCACCATCGGCTTCGTCAACGCGGGCCTGATCTCGTTCCCCCAGGCCATCGGCGTGATCTTCGGTGCCAACATCGGGACCACCAGCATCGGCTGGATCGTGTCGATCTTCGGGCTCAAGCTTTCGCTCTCGGCGATCGCGCTGCCGGTCATCTTCGGTGGGGCGATGCTCCGGCTGCTGGGGCGGGGAAAGCTCGCACCCCTGGGTGGTGCCCTGGCGGGGTTCGGGCTGCTGTTCTTCGGCATCGGACTGCTTCAGGACGGCATGGCGGGACTGACCGAGCACTTCAACCCGGCCGACCTGCCGGGGGCAACCTTCTGGGGCAGCCTGGCCCTGGTGGGCATCGGGTTCGTGATGGTGGTGGTGATGCAGGCGTCGGGGGCGGCGGTGGCGGTCACGCTCGCCGCGTTGCACGCCGGGGCGATCGACATCCATCAGGGTGCGGCGCTCATCATCGGGCAGAACATCGGCACCACGCTGACCGCGGTGATCGCGTCGATCGGCGCCTCGGTGGCGGCCAAGCGCACCGCCGCCGCCCATGTCGTCTTCAATGTCCTGACCGGGGCGATCGTGTTTGTCCTGCTGCCCGCGTTTTTCTGGGGTGTGGAACATTGGGAAGGCTGGAGCGGCGAGTCCGCCGGTGCCGGTGCGCTGGCGGCGTTCCATACCGGGTTCAGCGTGCTGGGAGTCTTGATCTTCCTGCCGTTGGTGAGGCAGTTTGCCCGTTTCATCGAATGGATGATCCCCGATCATGGGTCCGGCTTCACCCGCTCGCTCGACCCGTCCGTCATCCAGCTGGGTTCCGTCGGTCTTGATGCCGCCATCCGGTCGCTGGCCGAAATCCTGCGTGTTCAGGTGGCCTACACGCTGGGACTGGTGCGCGGAGCAAGGCCCACGCGTGAAGGAGTGGCCCGCTTTGAGGAAGCGCGGTCCGCCCTGCCCACCGTCGCTGAGTTTGTCGCACGCATCGGAGAGAACGGGGCGGATGAACCCGATGTGCGTCGCCGGGTGGACCTGATGCACGCGGTGGACCACCTCGAAAGCCTAGGCGAGACCATCGATCGTCTGGATGATCGCCCGGCCCTGTTGGGCAAATCCGAGATCCATCCCGTTTCGACCGGTCTCGAGCGGTTGCTGCTCCACGCGGCCGAGGATCGGCCCTTGGACGCCGAGCGGAGTGGGGAGATCACCGCGTTGTCGGAAGCGATCGCCCGATCACGACGCACGCTGCGGGCTTCCATCCTGGAGGGCACGGCCCGCGGACGGGTTTCCGCGACGGAGAGTGGGGATCTGATCGAGGTGATCCGCGGGCTCGACGCGGTGGGCTATCACACGAGCCGGACGATCCTGTACCTGGCCGGCACGCCGGATCAGCCCCCGGCCTTGGATTCAAGCTCCGTCCAGCGTGCATAAAGAGTCGAGACGGCGGCTTCCGCGTCCGCCAGTTCACCGCACGCTCTGGCCATGCGTGCGTGATCCGTGGTGACGCTCGGATCGTTCATCGCGGCCTGCGCCTTGGCGACCCTGGCTTCGGCATCCGTGATCTTCGCTTCCATCCCGTCGTACTCGCGTTGCTCGTTGTAGCTGAGTTTTTTGCGGTTCGTCGGCGGGGGCGGTGGTGTGGGTGCCGATGGGGCATTGCCCGCGGAGGAGTTCGTGGCGGGGATGCTGGGGATGGGCGTCTGATTTGGTTTCTCGGATCGGGGCTTGGAGGCCAGCGCCTGATCCAGGCTCGCGAATGAGCGTGCTTCACCGTGACCATCCAGCCGGACGATGGCGGTGGAAAGCCGCCCGAGCATCGCCCGGTCGTGGGTCACGAGGATGATCGCGCCCGGGAAATCCTCGAGGGCTTCCTCCATGGTTTCGAGTGTCGGGATGTCAAGGTCGTTGGTCGGCTCGTCGAGCACCAGAACATCGGCGGGTTCGAGCATGATCCGGGCGATGTGGATGCGGGCCAGCTCGCCGCCGCTGAGTGATCCGACCGGCTGGGCCAGTTGCTCGTCACGGAACAGGAACCGGCGAGCCCACGCGGTGACATGCATGGGGCGATCCCGGAAACGCACCTGGTCACTGACCGGGCACAGCGCTTCCTTGAGGGTGATGGTGGGATCAAACTCCTTGCGGTGCTGGCTGAACACTGCCACGCGGGGGCGTGGCTCGGACAGGACCACCTCGCCCGCGTCTGGTTTCAGATCGCCCGTGAGCACGCGGATCAGGGTGGTCTTGCCGCTCCCGTTTGGGCCCAGCAGACCCAGGCAGTCGCCCACGCCCAGCACGATATCCAGGCCGGAGAACAGGGCACGCCCACCGAGTGATTTCGTGATCTGCTTCGCGGCGACGAGCTTCCTGGTCCGCCGGTCGGTAGCGGTGAAGTCCACTCGCGCGGCGGGACCGCTCGCGGCCGCGTTGCGGGTCTTCAGGTCCGCCAGTTCTCCGATCCGCTCATGGCTGGCCTGGATGCGGCCCTTGGCCTTGGTCCCTCGCCCCTGCGGCCCGCGCGCCAGCCATGCAAGATCCTTGCGGACCTGGTTGGCCATCACCTTCTGCGCCTGGGCCTGCCCGTCGAGAAACTCCTGCTTGCGCCGCAGGAACTCGGTGTAATCACCCTCCACGCAGTAGAGCCCGTCCGGATAGGCCGGGCTCAGCTCCGCGACCCGTGTCGCGACGCCTTCCAGGAACGCGCGATCGTGGGTCACGAACGCGGAGGCGAAGGAGGAGGTTCCGAATGTTCCACGCCGCAGGAACGATTCCAGCCAGTTGATCGCGTCCAGATCCAGGTGGTTGGTTGGTTCGTCGAGGAGGATCAGGTCCGGCTCTCCGCCGCAGCTCGCCAGGGCGCGTGCCAGGGACAGGCGTTTGCGCCATCCGCCGGAGAGCTTGCCGCAGGGCGTGGTGAGGCGGTCGCCGACGAAGTTGAGTTTGTCGAGAATCAGGGCCGCCGCGACCTCGGCCTCGTGCTCGTCATGGATGCCCTCGAGGTGATCGAGGTGATCCCTGGCGGCGGCGGTGACGACATCCAGCGGCAGGGCGTCATCGGGGAAGTCGTCCGCCTGCGGAACATACACGACCCGCACGCCGCGGGTGAGCACGAGATCCCCCGCGTCCGGTTGCACCTGTCCGGCCAGGATCTTGAGCAGCGTGCTCTTGCCCGCGCCGTTCGGCCCGATCAACCCGAGCCGATCACCCGGCAGAACCGACAACGACACCCCCGAGAAAAGGGTGCGCAACGCGTACGACTTGGTCAGACCACGGGCGGAAATCAGCACGATGAATGGTATGCGTCCGGCCGATGCACCCTTGACCGATCAGGATCAGGGGCCATGCCTGCCGGCCCGGTCAGGGGCAACCCGCGTTGTAAAGATCCAAGTACGCCGCCAGATCGAAGAAGTTGATGACCCCCAGCGGCGGAGCCAGATCCGCGGCGGAATCGCCCGAGTTGTACAGGTCGAGGAAGCCCGCCAGGTCGAAGAAGTTGACCATGCCGTCCCCGTTGACATCGGCAGCGCACGATGCGGGCGACGCGAAGAGCACCAGGTCCACGGCGAGCGACCCGCCGAAGGTCAGCGACTCGGGTGTCAGCGTGATGAGCACGCCCGCGGTGTCGGCCCCCAGCGTCGGCAACTCGAACGGGATGGCGGGCAGCGGGGTCGGGTCCAGCGGCATGTCCAAGGCGTCCGCCGTGCCGTCGGCGATAACGGTCACGCGCAGGCTGCCGTCCCCCTGGCGGATCACCTGTCCGGAGATCGGGAGCACCAGCGGCGACGCATCAACCTCGTTCGGCAGGGGGTCCGAGCCCGGCAGCCCGACCATCAGGGTGAGCCCGGCCTCGCCCGGCACCATCACGGTGAAGTCGAACACATCCGGGTCCGCCGTCGCGGTCATCGTGCCGGTGCTTGCACTGGTCTGGAAGAACTCGGCCCTGCTCAGGCTGGCGGCATTGCCGACGGGAACGGTGATCGGGACGCCGCCGGGATAGATGAACGAGGGGTTGACCGTGTTGAAGGTGCTGAAGCTCAGCGTGACGGAGAGTTCAATGTCCGCGCTCGCGCCGTTCAGAAGGTCGAGCACCAGGCCGTCAAACCCGATGGTCAGCGAGCCGAAGTCCACATCCAGGGCGGAAGTTCCGGTGGGATTGCTGGCCGAATCTCCGGAGGCTCCGATGACGGCGCTGGTGGGGATCGGGTTGTTGCCCGAGCCGCCGAACAGCCCGGGACGGGTCTGTGTTCCAGTGGGATTTTCCACGGGGTCGTGGTCACCGATGAGCGTGCCCGCCGTGGACAGGACCGCGGTGGTGCCCAGTGTGGCGTGGCTCACCTTGGTGTCCACCACGGCATCAAAGGGGGCAGCGGTCGCCATGCCGGCCGCCAGAAGGATCGCGGTTGTCGCACAGAACAGGTTCATCCCATCTCCTTTTCGAGTTTCGCAGATGGTACCACACCGCCCGCCCGGCCCCAAGCCCGAAACCGGCCGCGGCTGGGGGATTACAATGCAGGATGAACATCCGATGCTGCACACTCGCCGTTTCTGCATTCTCGGTCCTCTGGATTTCCCCCGCACTCGGCCAAGCCAGGCGGGCTCCGACAGAGCCGCTGTCCGGCCCCATGGTCCCGACGCCCGTCACCGAGCCCGCGACGGGGTGGAAGCCGGTCGAGGTTGTGTCCGGCCTTCAGCACCCTTGGGCAATCACCTGGTTGCCGGATGGTTCCGCGATCATCACGGAGCGGCCGGGTCGCCTGCGTCTTCTCAAGACCGATAACACACTGGACGCAACACCCATCGCGGGTGTGCCTCAGGTTTTCTCGATGCGCCAGGGTGGCCTGATGGATGTGGCGCTTGATCCGAACTTCAGCGAGAACCGTCTGGTCTATCTGACCTACTCGTTGGGCAGCAGCGTCGAGAACCTCACTCAGGTGGCCCGGGCGCGTTTGGAGGACCACGCACTCCACGATCTGGAGGTGATCTTCTCGGCCCGGCCCCCCAAGTCCGGCGGGTTCCACTTCGGGTCCAGGCTGCTCTTTCTTCCGGACGGTTCGCTGCTCATTACGGTGGGTGAAGGTGCCAATCCGGAGAACGCGCAGAACATGTCCAGCCACCTTGGCAAGATCGTGCGCATCATGCCCGACGGATCGCCCGCCACCGACAATCCTTTCCAGGCTCGGGTGGATGCCGCGCAGGAGATTTACTCCTACGGCCATCGCAACCCGCAGGGCATCGCCATGCACCCGACCACGGGCAAGATCTACGCGACCGAGCACGGCCCGCGCGGAGGCGATGAACTCAACCTGATCGAGCCGGGCAAGAACTACGGCTGGCCCGTGGCCACCTACGGCTACGAGTACCACGGCCCGCGCGTCAGCGAGCATACCGAGGTGGAGGGCACCGTCCAGCCGCTGGTGGTGTGGACGCCGTGCATCGCGCCATCGGGCCTGGCGTTCTACACGGGTGATGCCTTCCCGGAATGGAAGGGTGACCTGTTCGCCGGCGGTCTGGTGCTCAAGCAGGTCCGTCGGGTGAAGTTCGATGGCGATAAGATCATTGGAGATGAAACACTCCAGTTTGAGGAACGCATCCGCGATGTCCGGCAGGGCCCTGACGGCTACCTGTATGTCCTGACCGACGAGCGGAACGGCAAGCTGCTTCGGATCGAGCCTGATCCGGATTGATCTTCTCAGAACAGACCGTCACGCATTTTTTACCCCCATTTTGGGGGATTTTTTCGTGATCCCATGCATTGGCTCTTGCGATGAGGACATCACCTCTGTAGATTCGTTTTGCTCGTGTTCGTCCTGGGGTTTGCGTTTTCATCCCATGATGCCATCTTGATGGCCCGCATCGGCGGGGCATCGGGGTGGTTGCGTTCAAAGAAGGAGTGTCCGCCGCTTCGCACAAGCGGCATTCGTGAGAGAAGTCAGAGAAACTCAGAGAGAAGGAGAGTCATATGAAGATCCCGATGCTTGCCCTGGCGATGGTTGCCGGGCTGGCCACCCATGCGGACGCCCAGTTCGTCATGATGGCCGACTCGACCAACAACCGCATGGTGCTGTTCGATCCGACCAATGGTTCGCTCATCAACAACAACTTCTTCGCGCTTCAAGGCGGGACCACGGTCCACGCCATGCAGGTCGGCAGCGAGATCTGGGTGTCCGAGCAGATCGGCGACCGCGTCTCCCGCTGGGACTTCGAGGGTGGATACCTGGGCGCGATCTCCGGCGGCCTGGACAACATCCGCGGCATGGGCCAGATCGGCAACACCGTGTATGTCACCAACGCCGGCACGGCCAACGGCGCGCCCGGCCCGGCCGTGGTGATGTTCGACACGGCGGGGAACAACCTCGGTTCGTTCAGCACTGCGGCCAACGCGTCCAGCCCCTTCGGCATCCTCGCCTACCAGGGCGGCATGTTGGTCGCCTCGTCCAACGCCAACGACGATATCCACCACTTCGACCTGGAGGGGGCCTCCGTCGGCACCTTCCACAACTCAGCCTCGCTCAACTTCGCCGAGCAGATGGTTTACGCCAGCAATGGCGATATTCTGGTCGCCGGGTTCTCGTCGAACAACATCGTCCGCCTGGATGCCGAATCCGGCGCGATCCTCTCGACATTCGCCGCGAACGGCGCACGCGGTGTCTATCAGCTCGGCAACGGCAACATCATGTGGACCAGCCTCTCCGGTGTCTTCATCCACGATGTGAACACCGGCGGCAGCTCCCTGGTCTACGCCGGCGGCGGACGCTACCTGGACTTCCTGAACATCCCGACCCCCGGCGTCCTGCCGATGCTCGGCCTGGCCGGGATGCTGGGCGCCAGGCGTCGGCGCTGACCCCCCTCCCCCCCCGTCCCCCGCCGTCCCCCTCCCCTCGGATTCAGGTCTCTCTTCTCAGACTCCCCGGCTTGCCGGGGAGTTTGTCATTCTCGGTGGCACGGCTCGCCGAGCCTGATTTTCTTGATCTTTTCTTGGTGGCACAGACGGAGCGCCTGTGCCACCGAAAGACCATCCCTTCGCTTGCGTTCGGGGCTCGCTGGAATGCCGACCTACCGCATGACCTTGCGGGACATCGCCCGTTGGAGGTCGCGTTGGGCGTCGCGTTCGGCGATGCTGTGGCGTTTGTCGTGGGATTGCTTGCCGCGGGCGAGGCCGACGATGACCTTGACGCGGCCTTCCTTGAAGTAGAGTTTCAGGGGGATCAGCGTTACGCCCTTCTGCTCGACTTGGCGGGCGAGTTTGAGCAGCTCGCGCTTGTGGGCCAGCAGGGCGCGGTCTCGCTTGGGCATGTGGTTGAGCGCGCCGGACGGCTGATACAGGCCGATATCGGTCTGGTGCATCACCATGCGCAGCACCGGTGCGGTCTCGATGGAGATGTAGCCCTCGGCGATGGAGCAACGCCCGTCACGGATCGCCTTGACCTCCGACCCCCACAGCACCACGCCCGTCTCGAGTGTGTCTTCAATGAAGTACTCGTGGCGGGCGCGCCGGTTCTCGAAGGTTGGGGCGTCGGGTTTTTTCTTGTTCTTGGCCATTTGGGAGCGAGAGGGGAGGTACGCGGAGGTCGCAAAGTTCACGCAGAGGGCGCAGAGAGGGATTGTGGGGGGGATTCTAGGGGGTCTTGTGTGGGGCCGAGTGGAACTCGGCCCCACGGTGGCGGATCGTATAGGCTGGGGGCATGGAAGACATGCTTTGGGTGTTCGGGATTACGGTTGCGGGTGTGCTGGGCGGGGCGTTGGTGCTGCACGGGGTGGGGAAAATCGGCGGGGGGCTTGCGAGGTTCTGCTGTCGTGCGCCGGGGTTGGATTTGATCGTGACCTGGTTCACGGTGCTGCCTTGGCTGTTGGGGGCGGTGTTCTTCGGGTGGTGGGGGGTGCTTGGGGGGGTGTTGGGGCAGGTGGTGGGGTTGACGGTGTGGGGGTGGGGGCATGAGTTGAGCCGGAGGGGACGGGGGGGGAGGAAGGGACCTCGGATCGTCAAGGTGCTCAACGGGCTGGTGGGGCGGCCTCGGAATCACGCGGCCTTGTGGGTCACCACGCTGGCGGTGCCGGTGTTCTGGATGGTGCGGGTGGCGGAGCTGGTGGCGTATCCGCCGCTGATCTGGCTGGTGCGGTTCCCCCGGTACAAGCAGGGCGAGTGGATCAATGTGTCGCGGCAGAAGTTCAATGGATTGGTCGGGCATGATCTGGTGTGGTGCCTGTACTGCGACTGGATGACGGGCGTGTGGTCGCTGGGCACGGAGATGCTGCGGAATGTCGAGTCGTTCTGGTGCCCCATCCGGTTCTCGGACACCAACAAGTGCGCCAACTGTTCGATCGACTTCCCGGATGTCTTCGGCGGCTGGGTCCCGGCCGACGGCGACATGGGCGATGTGGTGAAGGTGTTGAAGGATCAGTATGAGGGGGAGGAGCGGTACTCCTGGTTCGGGCATCCGGGGAGGGGTGGGCGGGGGGGTGGGGGGGCTGCGGTTCCTGTGAAAGTGACGGTGGAGGGGGAGGAGAGGGATTCGGGGAGGGATTAGGGATCAGGGATCAGCCATCAGGGATCAGGGAAGGAGCGCCCTTCGGGCGTTCTTTTTATAATTTCCTGATCCCTGATCCCTGATCCCTTCCCCACTCCCAAGCCCGAGAATCCCCCGCACAACCGGCACTTTGCGGCTATCCGGAAGGTCCAGGCCGCATGACCGGTCGGGGAAGGGGTGGTGTGTCAATCGGTTGTGTGGTCGGGTCGATGACTCGTTTGTCACGCTTGTGGCTGCCCTTGCGCGGTGTGTTGCCAGCGAGGGACGGACGGGCGGGACTGCCCGGTGCCGGTCGGACCCACGGAGGAGGGGCCCGGCGGGAGAGCCGGGCATCGTACCTGCCCGAGCGTGACGGCTCGCGAGTTGCAACCGAAGGAGTGTCAAGCATGCGTTCAGTTCGGAACACCGTGGCGAAGGGCTTCACCCTCGTCGAAATCCTCATCGTGGTCGTGATCCTCGGCATCCTCGCCGCGATCGTCGTGCCGCAGTTCACCAACGCGGCCAACGAGTCCCGCGTCGGGAACATCGCAACCCAGGTCTCCACCATCGAGACCCAGCTCGAGCTGTGGGCTGCCCGGAACAACGGCACCTATCCCGCGTTGGTCGGCGGATCGAACGACGACAACTGGCAGGACCTTGTGGATGCGGGCTATTTCAAGTCCATTCCCCGTAATCCATTCGATAATACGAGCACCATCGGCGCGTGGCCGGCGACCGCCGAACCTGATGACTTCGTCATCTACAGCGATACGACGGGCGGTTGGCTGTACGATGTCACCACCGGCAACATCGCTGCCTCTGCTCCGATCCCCGATCCCAACGCCGCTCCCTGATCTGAGATCCTTTGAGAATGAACTTTCAGACACGGGGTCCAGAGATGGACCCCGTCGTCGTTCGGGGCGGGGATGTATGGAGGGAGCAAGCATGTTGAACCGGGTGCGTCGGGCGTTCACATTGGTCGAGATCCTGATTGTGGTGGTGATCCTTGGGATCTTGGCCGCGATCATCGTGCCGCAGTTTGCAGGAGCAAGCCAGGAGGCGGCGGCGGGGACCACCAACCATGAGTTGGAGAAACTCCGCCGGGCGGTGGATGTGTACCAGGCGCGATGGAGCAGTGCGCTGCCCCCGATCGAGGCCGGGAACGGAACCTGGGGGCCGCTGGTGGGTGCTGGAGGCGAGTATCTGAAAGAGGCCCCGCGCAACCCGTATGTGGGTGGGGCGAACGGGCGAGTGATCACGCTGGCATCGGAGGCGGATTCGGCGTTCCAGAGCGAGTACGGCTGGATTTTCGACCCGGCGACCGGGCGTGTCTGGGCCGGTGGCTTCGATGCGGACGACCGCCCGTTGCCGAGGAACTGATGGCTTTGGTGGCCCGGCTCGCCGAGCCGGGTCTTGGGAGTGGAAGAAGACACGGCTCGGCGAGCCGTGCCACCGGGAGAATGGTCATGCGTCGGGGATACACGCTGGTCGAAGTCTTGGTGACGGTGACGATCATGGGGATCGCCGGGTCCGTCGTGATCCCCTCGATGAGCGGGGCCGGCGTGCTGCGGATCCAGGCCGGCGTGCGGACCGTCGTCGCCGATATCAACTTCGCCCAGATGGACGCGCTGGCCTACCAGGAGCCGCGCGGCATCGTCTTCGACACGGACACCAACTCGTACACCATCGTCCAGGTGATGGGCGCGAACATCAATCCCGACACCGATGCCCTCTACGACCCCCGCGGCCCCGGCCAGCGCTACCGCGTCAACCTCAGTGACTACGACTTCGGCGGCGCGGTCCTGACCAACATCAACCTCAACGGCGGCAATGTCCTGATCTTCGACGAGATCGGCGGCCCCGTGGCCAATGTCGGCAGCGATGAACTGAGTTCGGGGGGGTCGGTGGAGCTGCAAGGGCCGCAGGGCCACTTCCGCATCAACATCGCGGCCTTTTCGGGGCGGGTGACGGTGACGAGGCTGGATTGAGGGGGGAGGGGGATGAGGGACTAGCCATTTGCCACCAAGGACTAGGGGAGGATCGCCCTTCGGGCGGGCTTTATTATTGATTCCTCCTGCCTAGTGGCAAATGGCGAGTGGCTAGTCCCTTCGATCCCCCTCAAGCCCCCCCCCAATCCACCCGATATCCCCCACATGAAGCGGGCGCGATCGGAACACACGCGGCGGGCGGTCTTCGTCATGGGCACGATGGCGGTGGCCGGGGTGCTGATCTGGTCGAAGCTGCGTCTGGCGACGAACATCCCACGCAGCGCGTACGCGGTTCCCGAGCCGCGGGCGGTGGAGCCGGGTGCGGGTGAGGGGGCGGATGAGGGAGAGGGTGCGTCCGGGGTGGATGAGCGAGCGGGGGATTGAGGCGAGTGACAAGCCGCGACGAAGGGAGCGGCTGGGGGCGCCGAGTGACGGTCGGATGCCGGTCGATCCGAGATCACCAGTCAATCGACATACTTTGCCTTTGCTTCTGACGCGACCGCGGTCGTTGCATCTACAAGCCGCGACTGCAAGGGAGCGGCCGGGGCCGCCAAGTGACGCCTGGATGTCGGTCGATTCGGGATGATCCAATCAAGCGGCACTCTTCGATTCTGACGCGACCGGGGCCGCTCCCTTGCAGTCGCGGCTTGTCGATACCAATCGCGGCTTGCATCTCTCTCCGTCCCTTCCCCACTTCTCGGACCCAGCGTTCCGGTTGGGAGGGTGATGGCCTTCTTGTTCATGCAGGTCGGCCCAAAGTGCCAAGCCGCCGTCGTCGATGAATCCCACATATTCAGCCCGGTTTGCCGGGTTTGACACGGGACGGGCGAGACCCGGCGGAAGAACCTCAACACGCGGCCTGCCAGCAGCAGGGACGGAGTGAACGCGATGACAACGAACCAGGGCATCTCGGGTGTCGGCATTGACCTTCTGAACGCGGCCCGCCGTCGCTGGGGCGTGCCCGCGCTGGCCCTGACGCTGCTGGCCGGGTCGAGCACGGGATATGCGCAGAGCGGGGGGGGCGCCGGCGGGTTCGGTCTGCTCGACGCGCTGCGTGATCCGGCCGTCCCCGCGGTGGACGGGGGCCAGGCATCGACGCCCGCGGCGGGGCAGGAGCCGCGTGCCGCGGTGGACCTGAGCCAGCTCGAAGGCTCGGTGGCGGTCAACGAGTACGACCTGGTGGACCTGCATGTGAACAGCGAGGACCTGGGTGCGGTGCTCCAGCTCCTCTCGATCCAGAGCCAGCGGAACATCATCTCGAGCAACTCCGTGCGGGCATCGGTCACGGCCGACCTGTACGGCGTGACCTTCTACGAGGCGCTGGACGCCATCCTGCATGTCAACGGGTTCGGGTACATCGAGAAGGGCAACTTCATCTATGTCTACACCCGCGAGGAACTGCAGGAGTTCGAGCGTCTGAGCCGCCGCCAGATTTCTCGGATCATCAACCTGGACTACCTGAACGCGACCGACGCGGCCGAGTTCGTCAAGCACCTGCTGTCCGATCAGGGCAAGCTCACCACCAACGGCGCGACCCAGGCCTTCAGCCTGTCGGACGGCACGCCCAGTGGTGGTGACAACTACGCCAACACGGCGACCATCGTCATCCGGGACTACGAGGAGAATGTCGACGAGATCGTGAACCTGATTGCCTCGCTGGACACCAAGCCGGTGCAGGTGCTGGTCGAGGCGACGATCCTCCAGACCTCATTGAACGAGGCCAACGCCTTCGGCGTCGACTTTGCGATCATCTCCGACCTGGACTTCGGTGACTTCCTCGGCTCCGGCGGCCCGCTCTCCGTGGTCAACGGGCTGATCTCCGGCGTGGGTCAGGACATCAACGGCGCGGATGTGCCCGCCGCGGGCTCCAACGGCCGCGGGTTCGGTCTCGGATCGAACATCGGCAATGTGAACGGCCCGGCCACCCTGAAGATGGGCATCGTGAACGAGGATGTCTCGGTGTTCCTGCGGGTGCTCGACGAGGTCACGGATGTGACCGTGGTGAGCAACCCCAAGCTGCTGACCCTCAACCGCCAGCCCGCCCGCGTGCTGGTTGGCACCAAGGTCGGCTACCTGAACACGGTGACGACCGACACCTCGACCAGCCAGACCGTGGAGTTCCTGGATGTCGGCACCCAGCTCGCGGTGCGCCCGTTCGTTTCGTCCAACGGCCTCATCCGCCTTGAGCTGCGCCCCCAGGTGTCCAGCTTCGCGCTGCGTCAGGTGACGGACAACGAGGGATCCACCATCACCATCCCCGATGAGGACACCACGGAGATGACAACCAATGTCATGCTCCGCGACGGGCAGACGGCCGTGCTCGGCGGCCTGTTCACCGAAAAGACCACTTCCAGCCGCCGCCAGGTGCCGCTCCTGGGCGATATCCCGCTCATCGGATCGGCCTTCCGCGGCAGCGATGATTCCACGGTGCGCAGCGAGATCATCTTCATGATCACGCCCTCGATCGTCAACGACGACATCCTGGCGGACATGGGCGAGATGGGCACCCAGTTCCTGGACAACGCCCGGGTCGGGTCCCGCAAGTCGCTCCTCCCATTCTCGCGTGAGCGTCGCGTCGGTCAGCTGCTGATCGAGGCCCGCCGCCTGGCGGACGAGGGTGACACCACCAAGGCCCTGTTCCTGATCGACCGGGCGCTTCGACTCAGCCCGATGTCACCCGACGCCCGCATGATGAAGACCGAGCTGACCAATGTGGCCGAGCGATTCCCCAGCCGCGGGATGATGAACTCCATCCTCCGCCGCGAGCTGCTGGCCAACGAGCGCCCGCTGGTCGATGGCATGTCCGTCCCGACCGAGCCTCAGTTCGAGGTGTTCGAGCCCATCCCGGTCCCCGCCGAGACCGAGCCGACCTTCGCCGAGGTTCCCACCGAATCGCTGTCCTTCAATGACGATTTCGGGACGGATGACGGCTTCAACGAGACGCCGGGCACGGTCAACGCCTGGACCACGGCCGCGACCGAGCCGGTGTACACCGAGATCAGCCCCGCCCAGATGCTGCGGGATGGATCGACCACCGCTTCCAACCCGACCGAAGACCGTTTCGGGACCATGAAGACGGTGGCGACGGCCCAGCCGCAGGACACCCTGCCGATCGACTGGCAGCGTTGGGCGGAGGATCCTTCCGATACCTCGCCGACGGTGCATCAGGTGTCGGGTGGGGTGGGGGGTGTGGGGGGGTCGGACCTGGGCGGTTTCCTGGTGATCCCGCTGCCGGGCGGGGGCGCGCTGCATATTGAGTGGCCGCTGTCGAACTGGGACTGGCAGAACACCTACACCGAGGTTCCGCTGAATGTCGGACCCGGCGTGGAGTGATGCGACGATCGGTCCGATGACATGATGGAACACCAGGGGCCGGAGCCGATCCGGCCCCTTTTTCTTGAAGAAAGGGCGCGGACATGCGTGGAGCTTCGATCGTCGCGGTGTGTGGTCTGGGTGTGGCGCTGAGCCTTGGGATGACGGGCTGCTCCGGGCAGGGCAACTACACCCGGGAGGGTGCGTCGGTCGCCAAGGAACGCATGAACGCGATGAAGAGCGCGACGGAGTGGGAGATGGGCCGTCAGGCCTTCATGGCGGGCGATCTGGACAAGGCGCTCCGCAAGGTCGATGCATCGCTGGCCCTGAATCAGCATGTGGTCAAGAGCCATGTGCTGCGGGCACGGATCATGATCGAGAAGGGCGAACTGGGCCAGTCGCTGCGCAGCCTGCACACGGCGATCACGCTGGATCCCAACGACCCGGACGCGCACTACTACATGGGCGTGACCTTTGAGCGCCTCAACCGGCCCGAGGACGCCGCCGAGCATTTCATGGCGGCGTGCGAGGCGGACGGCTACAACCCCGGCTACGCCGTGGCCGCCGCCGAGATGCTCGTGGACCTCAACCGCACGGAGGAGGCCCGGCTGTACCTGATCGGTCTGCCTTCGAGCGAGGACAACGCGGGCATGAGGCAGATGCTCGGCCACATCGCGCTGATCCAGGGCAACATCCAGGCCGCGGTGGCGTTCTTCGCCCAGGCGCGTCTGCTGGCGCCGGACGATCAGGCCATTCAGGAAGACCTGATCCGCGCCCAGATGCAGGTGGGCGAGTACGCCGCCGCCGAGATGAACATCGCCGCGATCCGCAAGAACAAAGCGAACGCCACACGACGCGACCTGATGCAACTGCACGCGGAAGCCCTCATGGGCGTGAACCGGCCCGTCGAGGCACGCACGCTCTATCAGGAGCTGCTCAGCGATCCGAACATGGTCTCCGATGTGCAGGCCTGGATCGGCCTGGGCAATGCGGCCTACCTGGTGAACGATCAGCGCACACTGCGTCGGGCCGCGTCCCGCGTGGTGGCGCTGGCGCCGAGTTCCTACGAGGGCTACGCCCTGTGGGCATTGTGCCACCGCCGGGACGGTCAGTTCGCCAAGGCGCTGTCCAGCGTGGACCAGGCAATCCTGCGGGCTCCGAACGATCCGTCGTTCCACGGTTTGCGGGCGATGATCTTGGCGGACCAGGGACGCACGGGTGAGGCGGTGCTGGCCGCTCGGAAGGCGGCCCAGCTGGCCCCGGATGAACCCAAGTATGAGACCCTCCAGTCCCAGCTCCGCAGCGGAGCCTACGCCACGGTGCCGACCGGGTCGGGCGAGTAAGCCGGCGGCCCACACCCGTCTGAAGCATCATCCATCTCGTTGAGAGACAGCACCCGCAGATCGGCCAGCACCGGCTCGACGCGGGTGTTGCCGTTCCACCGCGAGAGTCTGGGCTCGATGACGGCCTCAACGGGCGCGCCGGGCGGGATCCGCGCGGCATGGACACCCCAGTTCCAGGCCACCACGCGGATGGTCGGGCCGCCGGGCATCGCCAGACGCAACGCGATGTGGTTGCCCGAAGCACCCAGGACATCCGGAACACCGTTCACGCGGCCGCGCACGCGCAGACGGACGCGGGGGTTGCCCTGCCCGAAGGGTGCGAGTTTCTCGATCTGGTCCACGGCGTGCGTGGTCAACTCCGCGATGGAAGCGATCGTGTCGTAGTGCAGCCGGTGGACCAGATCGTCCGGCTCGAGATGCGCGTTGGCGTGCGCGGTCAGGGCTTCGATAAAGGCGGGCAGGTTGGCGGCCTGGAGCGCCATGCCGGCGGCCATGTCGTGCCCGCCATAGCGATCAAGCAGAGGAGCGCACGCATCAAGGGCCGCGTGGAGGTTGTACCCGTCCACGCTGCGTCCGGAGCCCTTGCAGACTCCGGTGGCCGGATCGTGCTGCATGAGCACGGCGGGCCTGGCGTATTTCTCCACCAGTCGAGAACACACAATGCCCACCACGCCCGGGTGCCAGTCCGGATGCGCCAGCACGATGGCCCGGCGGTCCGGCCCCATCATGCCCGCGCTCTCGGCCATGGCATCGGCCTGCTCGAAGATAGCCCGTTCGACCGACCGGCGTTCATCGTTGATCTGGGAGAGCGAGGCGGCCAGCTCAAGGGCGCGCGGGCCGGTGGCATCCGTCAGCAGTTCCAGTGCTTCCCGGGCGTGGCCCAGCCGTCCGACCGCGTTAAGCCGTGGGGCAAGCCGGAAGCCAACCGCGTCGCAGTCCACCTTGTCCGAGTCCAGGCGTGCCGCGTGGATCAGGGCGTTCAACCCTGGCAGACGCGTCCGCGTCAACTGGTTGAGCCCGTGGCGAACAATCACGCGGTTCTCATCCATCAGCGGCACGACATCCGCGATCGATCCCAGCGCCGCCAGGCCGAGCATCTCGATCAGTGTTTCCCGGCACGCGGGCGTGACCTTCTCGCAGCCCGCGTGCAGCGTGCACAGCCGCCACGCGAGCTTGTACGCCACCCCCGCGCCGCAGAGTTCGCCAAAGGGGTAAGTCGAATCCGGCCGACGCGGATGGACGACGGCATACGCCTGGGGCAGTTCGTCCAGCGAGGCGGGCGGGTTGTGGTGGTCGGTGATGATGAGATCGACACCCAGCGTCCGGGCAACGCGAGCTGGTTCCACCGCGGTGATGCCGCAGTCAACGGAGACGACGACGCGGGCACCCTCGGAGGCAAGCTGCGTGATGGCCTCGGCGTTGATCCCATAGCCCTCATCGAGGCGGTGGGGGATGTAGGTGCGGACGGTGGTGGCGGGGTCAATGGCCCGCAGCGTGTGGACCAGAATGGCCGACGCGGTCACGCCGTCCACATCGTAATCGCCATAAACAACGATCGGTTCGTGCTGGCGGACCGCATTCAGGATGCGTTGGGCGGCTTTGTCCAGATCGGGGATCAGACAGGGATCGTGCATGGCCTTCAGGGAGGGGGCCAGGTACGCATCCGCATCGGCGGCCGCCAGGCCTCGCGCAGCAAGAACACGATCAAGAAGGGGAGAGGAGGCGGCGCGGGGGGGGTAGGGGGGAGGAGGGGTGGGGGGCACTGAGGCGGCGGCGGGGGCGGGAGATCTGGGCTCCCAGCGGCGTGTCAAACCCCGGATCAGCGTCGGATCACCCATCTGCACCTCCGTGTGCCTCGCAGGACAGTCATAGACTGCCCGCAACCATGGTCAAGCTTACCAAGATCTACACGCGGTCCGGGGACGACGGCCGCACGATGCTCGGCTCCGGGACCCGGGTGTCAAAGGCCGATCTCCGGGTGGAAGCCTATGGCACCGTGGATGAGGCCAACGCCGCGGTGGGCCTGGCAGTGTCGGCCTGCGAGGGGCCTTTGCCGCAGATCGCATCCCTGCTCCGCGAAATCCAGCACGATCTGTTCGATGCCGGCGCGGATTTGTGTACGCCGATCAAAGCGGACGAAGAACCGGGCAAGAAGCTGCGGATGCTGGCCAACCAGACGGGCCGCCTGGAAGGGCTGATCGACGATCACAACGACGGGCTGGGCGTTCTGACCAGCTTCGTGCTGCCGGGGGGAACGCCAGCCGCCTGCGCGTTGCATCTGGCACGCACGATCAGCCGACGCGCCGAGCGTCTCGTCGCGGCTCTGCTCGAAGCCGAGCCGGATGCCACCAACTCGGAGGTGATGCGGTATCTGAACCGGTTGAGCGACCTGCTGTTCGTCCTGGCCCGGGTGGCGAACGATGGTGGAAAGTCGGATGTGCTGTGGAAGCCGGGCAAGACCCGGTCGGGTTCCGAGAACGGGGCCTCGGGCTGAAACACCAGGAGCGTCGGCGATCAGGCATGGATGCGTCGGACACCATCCCGCGTCGGAGGATCACGGACCAGATGCCGGGACGGTGGGGCTATGTGGAAACTCCGGAGGAGATCCGCGTGCGAGCCCTGCGGTTTGTGGGTCTGACGGCGTTGATCGAGGGCGTGCTGATCCTGACGCGGTGGGTCTTGCTGCCCGGGCTCACTCAGATGTCGGACCGTGGGCCGTCGATCGCCTTGAGCGGGTCGGTGGCGTTGGAACTGGCATGGGTGGGTGTGTACGCCGCGGTGGCGGGATTTCTGTTGCTTGCACGCCCGACGGCGTTGTGGACGATCCGTCTGACGCTGATGCTGGTGGCCTGTTCGGCCGCCATCGCAGTGGTGCGTCGCGGCGTGGGGATCGACCCCGGCCCGGGCGGGCACGCGCTGGCGACCATGCTGATCGCGCACACCGCCGGGGCGTTGATGCTCCCGTGGAGCCCGCGTCAGGCCCTGGCGTTGGCGGTGGGGTGGGTGGTCGTGTCGGGGGTGAGCCTGATGTGGCTCGAACCGGCGGGGCCCACCTCGGTATGGGCCATGATGTTCGCCACGGTGTCGGTGACGGTCCCCGGCACCATGATCGCCTTTTTCCGTTCAACGCGTCTGCGGGACCGGTTCACCGTCCGGATTCTGCAGGATCGGTTCGCACGGGTCCGCGAGGAGCTGTCCGCGGCACGGCACATCCACGAAGGGGCGTTCCCCAGGCCGCGATACTCGGGTCTGGTCCGGTTCGGCTACGAATACCGACCCATGAGCCAGATCGGCGGGGATTACCTGTTCGCGTGCGTGGATCGTCCCACGGATCCGCGCTCGCCGGTCACGCTGGTCCTGCTCGATGTGACCGGGCACGGCATCCCCGCCGCCCTGACCGTGAACCGTTTGCAGGGTGAACTGGCCCGCCTGGTGGCCGAGCATCCGGGGCTGGGGGCGGGGGCGTTGCTCGAACTGCTCAACCGCTATGTCTACCTGACCATGGGCGAGCAATCCGTGTTCGTGACGGCGGTGGCGCTCCGGGCGGACCCGAATGGCGGGGTGGTGGGGGGAGAAGGGGGAGAAGGGGGAGGAGCCGGCACGGTCGAGCTGGCCAACGCGGGGCATCCTCCGGTGCTGGTCCGTCGGACCAACGGCGCGATCGAGTCGATCGGCGCAACCGCGACGGTCCTGGGGGCCCAGGAGCCGGACGAGTACAAGGCGCACGCCATCACCATGCCGTTCGGGTCGGGTGACTCCGTGATCGCTTTCACCGACGGCGTGACCGAAGCACGCGGCCCGGACGGACGCATGTTCGGGGTCGAGGGGGTGCGGGCGGTGGTCGATGCGGGCCGCGGGGATCCCACACGCCGCTGGCCTGAACTGGTGGCCCGGGCCGTGGAAAAGCACCGGCCCGGAAACCCAACAGATGATACGCTGATCGTGGAGTTGTTCCGCACGGGAGACAGCAGGTGAGCCGATCCGGCGCATACGAGACCACGGAGTTCAGGCGGTCGTTCTCCATGGAGACCGATTCGCTGCTGCGTCGTCGGCTCGGGTGGTTTGTCGCGATCTGGGGTGGCCTGGGGATCATGGGGTTCACCGTGATCGCGGTCTTCGCGGTGGTATCCCAGGAGGACCTGCTGCTGCGGCTGCTGTTCGGCACCACGGGCGACTGGAAGACGATCTTCCCGGTGCTGGGCATCCTGCTCTGGCTTGGGGCATACGGCACCTCGATGTTTCTGGTGCTGGTTCGCAAAAACCTGCCAAGCTCGACGGTGGTCAGGCTCTCGCTCATGCTGATCTGCTTCGACGGCCTGTTCGCGTTGATGGGCCGGATCGGCGGGGTTCCGGGCTACAACCTCTCGTACCTGTGGCTGGCCCACCTGATTGCCTGCATGGTCTTTCCCTGGACCGTCCGACAGGCGTTGATCCCCATCGGTGTTGTTCTGTCCCTGAGTCTCTTCAGCCGCCTGAGCATCGAGGGGGAGCGATTCATCCCCTCCATCCTCATGACCCTGCTCGTGCTGATGGTCATGTCCCCCGCGGTGATCATCTGCGGCGTGCGCCACTCACAGCGATTGCAGCGGTCCACCAACAAGTTCCTCAGCCAGCGCTACGGCATGTTGCGTCAGGAGCTGGCGTATGCCCGCCAGTTGCACGAAGCCCTCTTCCCGGACCCCAAGGTGGAAGGGCCGATCCGCTTCTCATACCGCTACGAGCCGATGCGCCAGATCGGCGGGGATTACCTGTATGCCCACACCCACCGTCCGCACGGCGGGGCAGAGGGCGAGGTCGTGTCGGTCGTGCTGCTGGATGTCACCGGGCACGGCATCCCGGCCGCGCTGACCGTCAACCGCCTGCACGGCGAGATCGACCTGCGCTTCGCCGAGCAGCCGGACATCGGCCCGGGCGAACTGCTGCGTCTGCTCAACCGGTATGTGGACCTCACGCTCTCCCGGCACTCAATCTTCGCCACGGCGGTGTGCTTCCAGATCGACTCCGCGTCCGGCAAGCTCACCTACGCCTCGGGCGGACACCCGCCCGCCTTCATCCGGGGGATCGACGGCACGCTGCGCGACCTGGACCCGACCAGTTTCGTGCTCGGGGCCTGCTCGGACCGCGACTTCGACCCCGGCGAGCGGGTGGTGGATTTTTATGAGGGCGACAGCCTGATCGCCTACACCGACGGCGCGATCGAGGCCCGGTCGATCCACGGGGCGATGCTGCGCATCGAGGGGTTGCGCAAGATTCTGGCCGCGCCGCTGCCGCCGGGCATCCCCGGGGGTGGGCTGGGGATCTGGGCCGAGCGGGTGCTGGGGGAGGTTTCCCACCACCGCGGCGGCATGCCGCCCGAGGACGACACCCTGGCCATCGAGATCTACCGGGCGATCGGTGTCGCGGGCCAGAGCCCCACCGCGCGGGCGACGAACAGGGTGGAATCCCGTGCGTCCAGCGTGGGCGTGGTCACTCCTTGAAACCCTCGACCAGCCCCGGCGTGGTGTACTTGGCCAGGCAGGCCTCCAGATCAACCCCGTTGATGTTCGCCAGCGTGGCCAACCAGGCGAGCACATCGGCGAACTCTTCCTCCAAATTTGCCCGTTCGGCGGGGGTGGGGGGGCGTTTGGGGCTGTTGTTGGCCGCCAGGGCGGTGGCCAGTTCGCCGAACTCCTCCGCCAGATACAGGAAGGTTCCGGCCGTGCCCCGAGCCGAGTCGGTCGCGAAGTAGCGGTCCCGGATCAGATCCTGGAGTGCCCGAATGGTCATGGGCGGGGTGTGAGAGGTGGGCATGGGGCCAGTGTAGGCTTGGGGGTCGGAAACACCGCCCCCGAGCGGGCTTTGGGCGGGGGATTCGGCGGGTGTGCTTGCCCTCGGGCGGGGGAGGGCTAGGATTCCCGCCCGGCCCAGAATAGCCGGATGGATCGCCGTGGTGGCGAAGACCGAGGACAGGACCGACATGCCCACGATCAACCAGCTCATCCGCAACCCGCGTCGCTCGCCCGTGATGAAGTCCAAGGTCCGCGACCTTGAGGCTTGCCCGCAGCGCCGCGGCGTCTGCCTCTCGGTGAAGACCACCACCCCCAAGAAGCCCAACTCCGCGCTGCGGAAGATCGCCCGTGTGCGTCTTTCCAACGGCAAGGAAGTCACCGCCTACATCGGCGGCGAAGGCCACAACCTCCAGGAGCACTCGATCGTGCTCGTCCGCGGCGGCCGCGTCCGCGACCTGCCCGGTGTGCGCTACCACATCGTCCGCGGCAGCCTGGACTGCCTGGGTGTTGACGGCCGCAAGCAGGGCCGCTCGAAGTACGGCGCGAAGCGCAGCAAGAAGTAATCCGGCCTTCCCGCCGGTTCAGAAACCGCCGGGGCCCGCGTGGGCCCCGGTTGCATCGAGGCAAGTAACCGGTCAATGCCGGTGAACAGAGCCGGGAACAACCCTTTCCGGCAGATGAGCCAGGAGAAGACGACACATGGCAGGCCGCATCACCGCTTCCGAGACCCAGCTCCGTCCCGACCCCCGCTTCAATGACAAGGTGCTGGCGAAGTTCGTCAACTGCATCATGCAAGACGGCAAAAAGTCCGTCGCCCAGCGCGTCGTCTACAACGCCATGGACGAGATCGAGCAGCGGATGAAGAAGGGCAGCGAGGACGGCGGCCCCAAGACCTCCCTCGATGTCTTCCATCGCGCCATCTCCAATGTCAAGCCCTATGTCGAGGTCCGCTCCAAGCGCATCGGCGGTGCCAACTACCAGGTCCCCCTGCCCGTCAAGAGCAACCGTCAGCAGTCGCTGGCCTTCCGCTGGATCATCGAGGCCGCCCGCTCCGAGAAGGGCCGCCCGATGCACCTCAAGCTCTCTGACGAGCTGTGGATGGCCGCCCGCGGCGAAGGCAAGGCCATGATGACCCGCGACCAGGTCCACCGCATGGCCGAGGCCAACAAGGCCTTCGCCCACTTCGCGAAGTAAACCCGCCAAAGCATCCGGCGGAGCAATCCGCCCATCCCAGATCCGAATCAGACCCGGGGCATTCAGCCCCGGGTTTTTTCGTGCCGATGAACCCCGGGCGACACCGCCCGTAGGAGATCCCATGCGGCGAGCGGGCTGGCTCTGGGTCGGGTTCGGGCTGTTCGCGCTGGCGACCACGGCCAATGTCTGGGCGTGGCTGGTCGGCGCCGATGGGTTCGTCACCCACGCCAGCAATCTGGTGATGATCTTCGCCCTGCCGGTCTGGATCCCCCTGCGTCTGCTGCTGGGCGCCACCGCCACGGACCCCGGCTGGATCGTGATCGCCAACGCCCTGGCAGTGGCGGGATGGCTCGGAATGATTCGCCTGGTCCTCGCCGTGCGGAGCGGCCTTGCAAAGACTTCCGCCGGTGAAGAAGTCGCGTTGTCAGGGTCGAATCGCTCCCGGCGTCGCTTTCTGTTTGATTCTGCCTCGGGCATCGCCGCCGTGGGTGTGGTGACGATGCCAGCTTACGCGACGGTCGTGGAGCCTCAAAGCATCCGCGTCCGACGCTACGAGATCCCGATCGACGGCCTGCCCGAAGCCCTCGACGGGCTCCGGCTCGTCCACTTCTCGGATCCCCATGTCGGGCCGCGCATGCCCGCCAGCACCGTGCATCGTGCCGTGGAGGCCGCCGTGCGTCTGGAGCCGGACTTGGTGGTGCTGACCGGCGACTACATCCACGACGGGATGCGGGACATCGGGCGGGCGGCATCACTGGTCGCTCCGCTGGTGCAGGCCGCACGCATCGGTGCGGTCGGCGTGCTGGGCAACCACGACTGGTGGGGCAACGGCCCGGCCGTCCGCATCGCGATGCGCGAGGTCGGGGTCGAGATGATCGACAACACCCGCGTCTGGCTGGGTGAGGACCGCCGCCTGCATCGAGAATCACCGGCCGGAGCATCCCTCGCACTGGTTGGGCTTGGTGATCTGTCGGAGGACATGGTGGACCACGCCGCCGCGTTCGGCGGGCTGGACCCGCAAACCCCGCGGCTGGTGCTGGCCCACCAGCCGGACACCGCCGAACTTCCTGCATTGCGCAGCGCCGATGCGCCGCGCATGGACCTGATGCTCAGCGGCCACACCCACGGCGGTCAGGTGCGCATCCCATTCCTGGGCACGCCGATCGTGCCCAGTCACTTCGGGCAGAAGTACGCCGGCGGCTTGGTGCAGGGGCCGCGATGCCCGGTGCTGGTCTCGCGCGGCGTGGGGATGTCGCTGCTGCCGATCCGGATCGGCGTGCCACCGGAGATCGGGCTGGTCACACTGCGTCGGCGTGGATGACGCGGTGGGTGCGGGTATCCCACTCGCGGGACATCACACCCCAGCCGAGTCGATCGGTGGGGCCGAGGTGCTCGACATAGACATCCTCGCGTTGGTGGACCTCCTGATGCAGGCCGAGCTTTTCCGGGATGCGTCGGGACGCGGTGTTGGCCGATGAGCAGAAGATCCGAACACGGCGCAGGCCCAGGCCCCCCGCGGACTGATCGGTGAAGACCCACGACAGGATGTGACGGCACGCCTCCGTGGCGTAACCCAGCCCACACCGGTCCGCGCGGATCCAGTAGCCGGTTTCGCACGAGGCGGTCTCCGCGCGGACATCATGCACACCGGTGCCGCCCAGAAACTCGCCCGTGGATCGATCGAAGATGCCCACGCCGACCCCGGTGAACAGCGGCCCGGCGTTCAGGGCGATCACCTGCTCGGCGATGTACTTGACCGTGTCGGCCTCCTGGCGGTGGGCGTTGGCCCAGGGCATCCAAGGGCGCAGGTGGTCGCGGCTGGCATTGATCGTGTCAAAGACCGCCGCGGCATCGTCCAAGCGGTAGGCGCGGACCAGCAGGCGTGGGGTTTCGAGGTGGCAGCCGATAAGGATGGGGGGGATCCAGATGAGGCTAACGAGGGAGAAATTTTGCTCGCTTTGGCGAGAGGTCATGAGTACAGGGTAGCCTAGAATCGACATACAGGTGATCTATGACCCGAGAATCCATACTTCAAGAGATTCAACGAATTGTACAAGAAAGCGGCGGAAAAATTCCTGGCCGAACTGTATTTGAGCGACAGACAGGTATTCGACGAAGTGATTGGTATGGAGTGTATTGGGCCCGATGGGGAGACGCGCTGAAGGAAGCGGGTTTTTCTGCAAATACGAAGCAAAATTCTATCGATCAAGATTTTATTCTTCAAAAACTATCTTGTGCAGTGTTGTATTATAAAAAATTTCCTACTCACGGTGAGATGCGGTTGTATCGTAGGGTAGATCCTGATTTTCCATCACACAGTACAATCAGCAATCGCTTTGCCTCTAAAAAAACTATGATGTCGGCTCTGCGAGAGTGGTCTAGGCAATGTGAGGGCCGCGATGGCATTATGCAGTATCTGCCGGATGATGTTGCGGAGAGTCCTCAAGATTTAGCTGGATTTGATCGGGTTCAGCATGGGTATGTGTATTTAATTAAATCTGGCAATTTCTATAAAATTGGAAGAAGTGATAATTTAGAGAATAGAATAAAATCTATATCTGTTGCACTTCCAGAAGCGGTGAATCTGGTGCATGTCATCCGAACGGATGATTCCGTCGGGATTGAGCAGTACTGGCATCGTAGATTTGGTGATCGCAGGGCTAATGGGGAGTGGTTTCGATTGCTTCCGGGTGATATCGCTGCATTTAAGCGGCGAAAATTTCAGTAAGTGTCTGGGTGGATGTAACAGTATGACAGTGGATATAGCAAAGTATGCCCGCCAGACCGTGCTGCCCGGCATCGGGCCGGACGGCCAGCGCCGCCTGCTGGCCGGGCACGCGGCGATCATCGGCTGTGGCACCCTGGGCTGCGTCATCGCCGATCAGTTGTGCCGGGCGGGCGTGGGGCGTTTGACGATTCTGGACCGGGATCTGGTCGAGCCGGGCAACCTGCAACGACAGGTGCTGTTCGACGCGGCCGATGCCCAGGCCCGCCTGCCCAAGGCCGAGGCCGCCCAGACGCGGCTGGCCGAGATCAACGCCGATGTGCGGGTCCGTGCGCTGGTGGCGGATCTGCGCCCCTCCAACGCCGAGGCCCTGCTGTTTGACGCCAGGTTCGGCCCGCCCGCCGTGGTGCTCGATGGCACGGACAACTTCGAGACCCGCTTCCTGCTCAACGACCTGTGCGTCAGGCACGCGGTGCCGTATGTGTACGCGGGGGTGGTGGGGACGCGGGCGATGCGGGCGGTGTTCAGGGCGGGTGGGGCGGGCGGGGGGGGGGGGCCGTGCCTGCGTTGCGTGTTCGATCGCCCGCCCGCGCCCGGATCACAGCCCACCTGCGAGACGGCCGGGGTGCTGGCGCCCGCCGCGGCCATCATCGGCGCGATGCAGGCCGCCGAGGCGATCAAGATCCTGGTGGGTGCTGATGATGCTTTGACGCATGATCTGGTTGAGATCGATGCGTGGGCAGGGCTGGTGCGGAAAGTGGACTTGTCAAGATCGAAAGACCCGAACTGCCCCTGCTGCGTTCAGCGGCGTTTCGAGTTTCTGGACAGCCCGGACCCCGAGGCAGCGGCCCTCTGCGGACGCAACGCGGTGCAGGTCATGCCGCTGAAAGCGGGCACGACGGGACGCCTGGACCTGGAGTCGATGGCCGGAGCGTTGCGCCACGCGGGCGAGGTGACGCGCTCAGCGTTCATGGTGCGAGCGGTGCTGTATGAACACAGCGGCGTCACCCTGTCGGTCTTCCGCGACGGGCGGGCGGTGATCGAGGGGGTCGAGGATCCCGCACGCGCGCGGGCGATCTATGCGAGGTATGTGGGGGCGTAAGAAGACGCATATCCGCACAGGCCGGACACCTGTGCCACCAAAAAACTGGATGGCCGAGCCACCAGGAACAGAAAGGAGAGGGCACGATGGGACAGATGGGCGAACTGCTGACCGTGACAAGCGGGCGGACGATGGGCCTGGCCAAGGGCCTCCTGGCCGGCATCAAACCCGAGGATTTTTCCAGGCAGCCCACCGCGGATGGCAAGGTGATCGACACCAACCACCCCGCGTTCGTCTACGGCCACCTGGCGCTCTACCCGCCGCGGGTCCTGGCCATGCTCGGCCAGGACGGTTCCGCGATCGCCTGCCCGCCCGAGTATGACGCGTTGTTCGCGGCCGGGGTCAAGTGCCTGCACGACCCCGACGGCTCCAGGCACCCGTCCATGGACGACATCCTCGCACGCTTCGAGCAGGGCCACGCCGTGCTGATCGAGTCCATCAAGAATGCCAACGACGCGACCCTGAGCGGTCCGATCCAGGGCAATGATCGCTACCGCGAGGTCTTCGGCACCGTCGGCGGCGCGGCCGGCTTCATGCTGCACAATCATGTGATGTTCCATTTGGGCCAGGTCAGCGCATGGCGCCGCATGATGGGCCTTGGCTCGGCGATGTGAACCTCGTGCGTGGCGAGGGGCGAAGCCACAAAACATCGGGACCAATGCCACGCGTACGGGCCGGCATCCCGCCGCCGTGCGGGTTCAACCGGGGCCGTCAAGCGGCAGAGATGCCCGCAGGAGTGAATCGAGATCCAGCGGGCGTGTGAACATGGCCAGACGCCCATCGGGCGTGCGCGGCCAGGCTTCGGGCGGACGATCCCAGTACAGCTCCACCCCGTTGGAATCCGGATCGTGGAGGTACAGGGCCTCGCTGACGCCATGATCGGACGCGCCGTCGAGCGTGATCCCGGCGCTGATCAGACGCCGGTACGCGTCCGACAGAGCCGCTCGGGTCGGGTACAGGATGGCCGTGTGGAAGAGGCCAGTCATGCCCCGCGCCGGGGGCCGTCCGCCCTTGCTCTCCCAGGTGTTCAGGCCGAGGTGGTGGTGGTAGCCGCCCGCGGAGATGAAGGCGGCCTCGTTCCCGTAGCGTTGGGAGATTTCAAAGCCGAGCACGCCGCAGTAGAACCGCAGCGCGCGATCAAGATCCGCAACCTTGAGATGGATATGGCCGATGCGGACATCGGGGTGGATGGCGGGGTGCATGGGGGGGTGGACGGGTGGTTGGGAGGATGGAGTAGCCATGGGTTCCTCGTGTTCTGCTCCTCCCAAGGAAAACCAGTGCCCCCTGGCTTTATTCACGCACCGCGCCTTCGCCACCCGCAAGCAGCATCCGAGCGGTCCTGCCCGTTTCTGGGTTGCGCGGGGCGTGCGACCTCGGTTCACACCGCCACGCTGTCCGCCCGAACATACGGATTGCTGAGTTTCTCGCGCCCCACGGTCGTGGTCGGGCCGTGCCCCGGCAGGACGAGCGTGTCATCGGGCAGGGTGTAGATCTGCTCGCGGATCGACCTGGTGAGCGTCGCATGGTCGGAGCCGGGGAAGTCGGTGCGTCCGATCGAGCCGGCAAACAGGGTGTCGCCGACGATGGCGGTGCCCGACGGTGCGTGGTAGAGGGTGATGCCGCCGGGGGAGTGGCCGGGCGTGTGGCGGACCTGCCAGGGTTGGCCGAGCAGGGTCAGGGTTTCACCATGCTCCAGGAGTCGGTCGGGCGCGGGGGCGGTGATCTCGATGCCGTAGCCCGCGGAGAGGTTGAGCATCGGATCGGTCAGCCACTGCTCCTCGGCCCGGTGGATCCAGATCGGGGTGCGGGGGAATCGCCGCCGGAACTCGAACAGGCCCCCGATGTGGTCCAGGTGGGCGTGGGTCAGGACCACGGCCTCGGGTTCGAGCCCCAGGGATTCGATGGCATTGATGAGGCGCCGGGGTTCCAGGCCACAGTCCGCCACCCAGCAGGGATCCCCCTGTTTGGGGTCCGTCGCCGAAACCACATAGGCGTTCGTCTCAAACGGCCCGAGCGGAAAGACGCGGATTTCCGGAGAATGATTGGGTTGGGGCGTGGAAGTTGGAACTTGGGTCATGATCCATGGTAATCTGGTGGGTCGGCCCGCGCGGTTTGGGCCGCGGAGATCGCGGACGGAAACGGAGCAGGTGATGACGGCAACGGGACAGGTGCTGATCCGGAACATCGACGAGACCCCCCGGAACCCGGTCCAGATGGACGGGGTGAAGGGGGCCAGCATGGCGGTGATGGCGGACGGCGCGCCGCACTTCGCGTTGCGCCAGTTCGCGGTCGAGCCGGGCGGCCACACCCCACGCCACAAGCACGATTACGAGCACGAGGTCTTCGTGGTGTCCGGCGAGGGCACGGTGTTCCTGGGCGGACGGGAGAACCCGGTCCGCGGCGGTGATGTCATCTATGTCCCCGCGAACGAGGAGCACCAGTTCCGCTCCAGGCAAGATCAGGCCGGCCCGCTGCGTTTCCTCTGCATGGTGCCGGTGGAGCAGAACTGCGGCGGACCCGTGCCGGGAAGCTGACCAACCGTTTGAAAGCCGAGGCCCCCAACGCCGAAGGAGCGTGGACGATGGACGACCAAAACGGCATCTCTCCGGCGTGGATCGCGGCGGTCTATGGGTCGCTCGCGTTGCTGTGCGGCGCGGTCGCGACGCGTGGCGTGATGGGGGACCAGCCGGGGTTGCTGACCACGGGACTGCTGGGTCTGGTGGTGGTGGGCTGCACCCTGCCGCTGGCGTTGAAGCGATCGGGCGGGTCTGGCGATTCGGTCGGAGTGACCAACGGATCAGGCAAAGCCGCGGAGGCCGAACTGCACGAGGTGCGTGGCCAGTTGCGCACCCTGGCCAAGGCGATCCAGGACCTGCAGGAATCCATGGTCCTCTCGGACGATGCCCGCCGCGTGCTCAACCGCAAACGCGAGCGTGAGCTGCTCCGCAAGGCCATCCAGGAGGACATCAACACCGAGGACTGGGACGCGGCCATGGTCCTCATCCGTGAACTCGCCGAGCGGTTCGGCTACCGCTCCGATGCGGAGGAGTTCCGCCAGAAGGTTGAAACGGCACGCTTCACGAAGATGGATCGGCGGGTCAACGAGGCGGTCCGCGGGCTGGAAGAGCTGATCGTTCGCCACGAGTGGGACGCCGCGTTGCAGGAGGCCGCCCGGATCGCCCGCCTGTTCCCCGACTCACCCAAGACCGAGGGCCTGCGTCACCGCGTGATCGCGTCCCGTGACCGCTACAAGATCGACCTGGAGCGGCGCTTCCTCCAGGCGGCCCAGGCCGATCAGGTGGACGAGGCGCTGAACCTCCTCAAGCAGCTCGATCAGTACCTGACCGAGAACGAGGGCGAGCAGCTCCGCGAGGTGGCCCGCGGCGTGATCGGCAAGGCACGCGAGAACCTGGGCGCCCAGTTCCGCCTGGCGGTGCAGGACCGGCAGTGGGAGCGGGCGGGCGAGATCGGCGACCGCATCATCGAGCAGTTCCCCAACACCCGCATGGCCAGCGAGGTGCGCGGCATGATCGACACCATCCGCGAGCGAGCGGGCGCGATGCGTCGTTGAACACTCAGGCCGGCTTGGTTTCCTCGCCCGACGCCTTCTGAGGCTTCGTCGGCGTGCGCCAGGAATAGATGACCAGCAGCCCGATGCCGATCAGCAGAAACGCGTCGGCCACATTGCTGACATACGGCCACACCTCCGGCGACCCGCCGGGCCAGCGCAGCCCGAAGGGCAGACGCACGCCGGGCAGCGGGTGGATGAAGTCACGCACGCACGCGAAGCGGACGCGGTCGTAGAGGTTGCCCAGCCCGCCGGAGACGACCAGCGCGAAGGCGATGTGGACCCACCTGTCCTTCGCCAGCGTTTTTCGCGCGAACAGCCACACGGCCATGCTGACCGCGAACACCGTGAACACCACGAAGAACCACCGCTTGCCCGCGCCGATGCCGAACACCGCGCCCGGGTTGAGCACCAGCGTGAACTCCAGGAGGCTGGGCACGACCACCACCGGGTCATGCGGCGGGATGAGGTTGCCCAACGCGCTCGACGCGAGCACATCCTCGCGTCGGATCGTGACGGGGTACTCGGCGATATGGCGGAACGCGGCGGACTTCGACCACAAATCAGCCACAACCCCCAGCGCGGTCGCTCCGAGGAACACGAGCCAGGCGCTCGGGCTCCGCCCGGCGGGAATGGTCACGGGCCATACCCTCCGGGGTTGCCGCCCATGCCGATGATCGGGCTGCGCTGCTCAAGCTGGCGGGCCGCCTCGATGGTGTAGCGGGCCCAGGGGATCTCGTCCAACCGTTCCTCGGGGATCGGCAGGTTGGTCAGCTCGCACAGGCCGTAGGTACCGTCCTCGATCCGCTTGAGCGCCTCGTCAATCTCCTTGATGACGCGGCGGTCCTGGGCGGCCAGGTTCAGGCTCAGCGACTGGTCGTAGCTCTCTGATCCCTGCTCGGCCAGATGCTGCGGCGTGTTGGAGAGGCCGCCGGACTCGGAGCGCAGCGCCTCGTTCTCCATGCTCTGAACATCGCCGAACAGTTCGGCACGCTTGGCGAGCAGCAGGGCCCGGTACTTGTCGAGCTTGATCTTGGTCAGGGGCGACTTGGTCCGCTTGGACTTTGGGGCATCCAGCACCGAGGTCTGCTTCGGCGCGGACGGACCCGACGGGATCAGCGGCTTGCCCAGCTTGGAGCCAGGCCCCAACAGCATCGGCCGCACGGGCGGGTTGTACTTGCTGGCGGGCTTGGCCTTGGGAGTGGGTTTTTTGGCGGTGGGTTCGACCACGGTGATTCCCTTGCGGGTGCCCTTCTTGTCTTCCGGAGCATCGGCCGTGTCGGCCTGCGCGGCATCCGTCTTGGACTTCACCTTGGAATCCTTGGAAGAGGCAGACGCGGGAGAAGGGGGGGGGGAGGGGGCGGGGGGGGTCTTGGCGGAGGTTGGGGAAGCGGGTGCCTTGGCGGTCTGCTTCTCCTTGGACGGCGCGGCGACCGGCTTTCCCTTCCCGGGCTTGTCGGTGCCCTTGGCGGCGGACTTCTCCGGCGCGGGCGTCGCCGCCTTCGCGTCCGGCTTGGCATCGGCCTTGGTGGACTTGGGCTTCGTCTTGACCTCAGGCTTCGCGTCGGACTTCTTGGGTGGTGTCTTGGCGCCGGGCTTGCTCGCCGCGGGCTTCGCGGAAGGCTTGGCGGCCGGTTTCTCCGCCTTCACCGCGGGCTTCTTTTTGGAAGCACCGGTGGAGGTTGAAGCCGGTGCCTCGGTGGCCTTGGCAGCCGATGTGGCGGCGGGCTTCTTGACCGGCTTTTCAGCGGGCTTCGAAATCCCGGCCTTGGCGGCCGCGGGCTTCTTGACTACCTTCTTAGCGATCTTTTTCGCGGCTGTTTTCTTGGCCAAGTCGTCACCCATCCGCGGATCGACGGTGCTCCCCAGCGTGGGAAGTGCCGAGTCTGCAAGTTGGGGCGAAGGGTAGGCAGTTGGGGAGTTCGGGTCAATACGAGCCCCGTACGAGTTCCGAACCTGCGAGAAACAACAAGCCGGGCTCAATCCCTTCCTGCCCGTCACGCCGTCTGCGGCTCCGCCACCTCGTCGAACGCGCCCAGACGCCGGAACCGCGCGTAGCGGGCGTCCATCAGCGAGGCCGGGTCGAGCGTGGTCAGTTCGTCGAGTTGGGCGGTGATCCACTGTTCGAGGAGGCGGGCCGCGCCGTCGGGGTCGCGGTGCGCGCCGCCGAGCGGTTCGTCCACCACGGCATCGACGATGCCCAGGGCGAGGTTGTCCCTGGCGGTGAGCTTGAGGGCCTCGGCGGCGGCGGTGTTGGTCTGCTCGTTGGCCTGCTTCCAGAGGATGGCGGCGCAGCCCTCGGGCGAGATGACCGAGTACCAGGAGTTGCGCAGCATGGCGACGCGGTCGCCCACGGCGATGCCCAGCGCGCCGCCCGACCCGCCCTCGCCGATGACGATGGAGACGATGGGGACGGGCAGGCGGGACATCTCGCGCATGTTGACGGCGATGGCCTCGGCCTGGCCACGCTCTTCCGCGCCCAGGCCGGGGTATGCGCCGGGCGTATCGACGAGCGTGACGATGGGCACGCCGAACTTGGCGGCCAGCTCCATCTTGGCCAGGGCCTTGCGGTATCCCTCCGGGTGGGCGCAGCCGAAGTGGCAGGAGAGTTTTTCCTGCGTGTTGCGTCCCTTCTGGTGGCCCACGATCAGAACCTTGCGCCCGCCGACGCGCCCGAAGCCGGTGACGATCGCTGGATCGTCGCCGTAGCGCCGGTCGCCGTGGAGTTCGCAGAAATCGCGGCACATGCGGCCGATGTAGTCCCGTGACTGCGGCCGGTCGGGATGCCGGGCGACGCGGACGGTGTTCCACGGGGAGAGGTTGGCGTAGAGCCGGGTGAGCAGGGCGTCGCGCTCGGCGCGGAGGGCCTGGGCCTGGGAGGGCGTGCCCGTGTCGGCCGGGGGGGACTCGAGGCCGCCGAAGGCGGGAACCTCGGTCGGCGGGGCAGCCTTCTCGGCCTGGGCGATGCGTTCGTCGAGTTCGGCCAGGGGCTTCTCGAAATCGAGCTGGTAGAAGGTCGCCATGAGGTCTCCTCGGGCTGGAATCGTACGCGGCGTGGTGGGGAAGGTCGGGGGGGTAGGCTTGGGGCATGGACAAGCACGACGCACGCGAGACCGGAGGCTCCTGGCTGTTCATCGGGGCGGGCCACATGGCGCGGGCCGTCGCGGCCGGGGCGGTGCGGTCGGGGGTTGTCTACGCGGGGGATCTGGCGGCGGTGGACCCCGCGGTGCAGGCGGGCGGGGGCGGGGGGCCGTTCGG